>JBBIRF010000004.1:60854-107262 GCA_037441905.1 Candidatus Aminicenantota bacterium | reverse complement strand
AACCTGGGTGAAGTAAGCTTGATTTTTGGCCGCACCCTCCGGGCCTTGTTCCGGCGGCCGTGGGAAAAACGTAACTTCCTTCATCAGCTGGAAGAAGTTGGCGTGCGCTCTTTACCTGTGGTGTCTTTGACCGCGGCTTTTAGCGGGTTGGCTTTCGGGTTGCAGACTTACATCGGTTTTCATCGCTATATCGGTCCGGGGACGGAAGCCTATGCCGGTCCGGCTATTGGCCTGGGCCTTTGCAAAGAACTCATCCCCACCCTTGTGGGGTTAACGGTCGCCGGCCGCGTTGGCTCGGCCATGGCCGCCGAGATCGGGACGATGAAGATTACCGAACAGATTGACGCCCTGGTCAGCCTGGGGGCTGACCCGATTCGCTTCCTTGTCGTCCCCCGGACTCTGGCGGCGTTTCTTACGCTTCCGTGTTTAACTCTTTATGGTGATATCATCGGAATCTTTTGTGGGTTTTTCTACAACGTAGTCCTGATGGGCGTGAACCGGTCAATTTACGTCAACCAGACCCTGGCCTTTCTCGAACTCTGGGATATTATCAGCGGTCTGATTAAGGCGGCTGTCTTCGGAGTGGTCATCGCTACCATCGGATGCTGGCAAGGGCTCAAAGCTGAAGGAGGGGCTGAGGGTGTCGGTCGGGCGACCACCAGGACGGTTGTTTTCAGTTCAATCTCCATCCTGATAATCAACTTTTTCCTGAGCAAGGGATTGCCCGCGAGTTTATCGGGAAGATGACCGTTGTTCAAAGAAAAGAAGAGGCGACGGGCGTTCGCGTTGGGGGAAAATAAGGATGAGGGACGAGATAATGATTAAGGTTGCGGATGTCCATAAATCCCTTGGCGGCAAGCCTGTCCTCGCCGGAGTCGACCTCGAAGTCAGAAAAGGCGAGACCATGGTGGTCATCGGTCAGAGCGGAGCTGGCAAAAGCGTTCTTCTTAAGCTGGTTATTGGCATCATGACCCCTGACCGAGGGGAAATCTTTATTGATGGTCACGAGATCACCCGGCTATCGGCCGAGGAAAGGCTGCGGCTCAACCGCAAAGTGGGGATGGTTTTTCAGGCTGCCGCTCTTTTCGATTCCATGACCGTGGCGGAGAATGTCGCCTTCGGGCTCGAACGGCATTGCCGGCTGGAGAAAGAAAAGATAAAAAAAATTGTCGGCGAAGCCCTGGAGATGGTCGGGCTGAAAGGTGTCGAGAACTTGATGCCTCATCAGTTAAGCGGCGGGATGAAAAAAAGGGTCGGGCTGGCGCGGGCCATCGCCTACCGACCAGAAATAATGCTTTATGACGAGCCTTCAACCGGGATTGACCCCATCCGGGCCGACGCGATCAACGAAATGATTAATAAATTCAAAAAAGAAATGGGCGTAACCTCGGTCGTTATAACTCATGACATGGCAAGCGCTTACCGGGTGGCCGACCGGATGGCCATGCTTTATGGCGGCCGAATAATCGAGGTCGGAACCCCCGAAGAGTTCCGCCGAAGCCAGAATCCTATCATCCAGCAGTTTATCCGCGGGGAGGCTCATGGCCCGGTCGAAAGCTGGTAGAATGGATTAATTAGCCAGACAAAATGTAAAAAATGCCCAGAGCCGGTTGAGGCTTAAAAGCGAAAGCGGCCTTGGGCCGGGGGGAAATGGGTTAGAATACGGGCCGGCGGGGAAGAGAACTTCTGAGGGGAAACTGTTGCCAACAGAAGAAAAACTGGTAAGATGATAAAAATAAAATAATAAAGGGCTGACCAGAACGATGTTTCGCTTAAGTCGGGAGGCTAAGATCGGGGTTTTTGTCGGCGTCACCCTGGCAATCCTGGCTGTTTTTATTTTTGTGGTCGGCGATTTATCGCGCCTTTTCCGTCGGCCTGGCTATCCGCTGGTGACTTCTTTTGAATCCGCCCTGGGGGTAGAACCGCACACCGTTGTCCGGCTGGCTGGAGTTAAGATTGGTTATGTCAAGAATATTCGGCTGGTGGGACACCGGGCGTTGATCACGTTGAGCATTTTTCCCGAGGTTAAAGTTCCTCGAGGTTCTAAGGCCTCTCTGGCAAGCCTCGGGTTACTCGGAGAGAAATACATCGAGATTTTTCCCGGAAGAGAACCCGGCGCCTATAACCCTAATGAAGAGCTTCCTTCTTTGCCCTCGGTTAGCTTTGACCAGCTTGGTTTGCTGCTTGTTTCCTTGGGGGACGAGATCAAGGAATTAAGCCATTCGCTGCGGGGTGTGGTTGGGCCAGAAGAAAGAGAAAACCTCAGTATGACCCTCGGCAACCTGGCTGCTGTCAGCCAGGAGATGAAGCTATTTCTCGAAGCTTCCCGGCCCGAAATACAATCCGGAGTTCTCAATTTTTCGCAAGCGACTTCGGAACTCGGCAAGGAAGGACGGGAGCTCGTCCGTCAGCTCCAGGAGGCGACCGCAAAACTCGAACAATGGCTCGAAGAAAATAGTCAGGTGGTTAGCGAGACCCTCGAGAATTTTCAGGGCCTTAGCCAGAAGCTGGGGCAAACCCTCGACCGGCTTAATAACCTCCTCGAGCGTTTGGAGAAAGGAGAAGGTACCGCCGGCCGGATTCTCCGCGACCCCGAGCTTTATGAGCAGGCGAAGAGAGCGGTCGAACAAGTTTCAACCTGGAGCGCCAAGGCGAGAGAGCTGGAAGCCGGGCCGGGGTTAAGAGCTGATTATCTTCCCGCTGCAGATAAAATTAGGGGGCAAGTGACTTTTACCCTTTGGCCTAAAGGCAAAGAATCCGGGACTCTTTTAGCTTTTTCTGTCGTTCGCGACCCACGCTCGAGCGGTTTCCTCTATTCTCTCGAAGGAGGGCTGCGGGTCGGAAGAGTGTGGGGCAAGGCCGGGTTCATCGAATCAGAATTCGGCGCCGGAGTGGAAGTTGAAGCCATTCGGGAGCGGGTTTATTTAGGAATAGAAGCGTTTGCCCTCAGCCGGGACCCCGGACCCAACTGGCGTCTTCTCGCTCGGTTCCATCTGGCCGACAATTTTTATCTTGTTTTTGGTGCGGACGATTTAGGCTGGGCGAAAAGGCGAAGCCTTATCTTTGGTTTTGGTGTTGGTCGCTGATGAGCCCCAAAGAAAGAACTGTTTTCATCTGTCAGAATTGTGGGTTCCGCTCGCCCAAATGGGTCGGCCGTTGTCCGTCCTGTGGCGAATGGAATACTTTTCTCGAAGAGGTCGAAGAGAAAGAAGTCCGGCCGGCTGAGGCGTCTTTTCCGGTCCAGGAACCGCTGCTTTATCGGGATATCAAGGAAACCCAGAAGCCGAGGCTGCAGCTTTCGGTCGAGGAGTTGAACAAAGTGCTCGGGGGCGGGCTGGTCGTCGGGTCGTTGGTGCTAATCGGCGGCGAACCAGGGGTCGGCAAGTCCACGCTCCTGCTTCAATTATCGCGAGACCTGGCCCTGGCGGGAGAGAGAGTTTTATATGTTTCTGGCGAGGAGTCGCTCGAGCAGATTAAAATTAGAGGCGACAGGCTTGGAATTAAAGATGGAGAGCTTTTTCTCCTGGCTGAAACCAACCTGGAACGGGTTGTTGACCTGGCCGAGAAGCTTCATCCCCGCATCCTGATTGTCGATTCTGTCCAGACTATTTATTCCTCCAAGCTTACCTCGAGCCCCGGGACAGTCAGTCAGGTCAGAGAAGTGGCGAGCGAAATTTTCCGTTTGGCCAAACGGAACCAGATAGCTTCTTTCCTTATCGGGCATATAACCAAGGAAGGCAGCCTCGCCGGTCCCAAGTCCTTGGAGCACATGGTTGACGTTGTCTTGCTTTTCGAGGGCGAAAGAGACCACAGCCATCGGGTGCTCCGGGCGCTCAAGAACCGGTTCGGTTCAGTGGCCGAGCTGGCTATTTTTGAGATGACTTCTTCGGGTCTGGAAGCCATTCCCAACCCGTCGGAATTTTTCTTGAAAGAAAGGCCGGTAGGCGAGCCGGGGAGTGTCGTTGTTGCCACGATTAAGGGGACCCGTCCTCTGTTAGCCGAGGTCCAGGCGCTGGTTTCAGCGACTCTTTTTGCCTCTAACCCCCGGCGAATGACGGTCGGCGTAGACCATTACCGGGCAGCTATGGTCCTGGCTGTTCTGGAGAAAAAGCTCGGCCGGAGCTTTGCCGGCGAAGATATTTATGTTAATGTAGCAGGTGGACTGTCGATAGAAGAACCGGCCGTTGACCTGGGAATTGCCCTGGCGGTTATTTCCTGCCTGAAGGGGAAAGCCGTTGGCCGGTCGCTGGCTGTTTTCGGTGAGGTCGGGCTGAGCGGCGAGGTCAGGTCGGTAGGCCAGGCTCTTAGCCGGGTGAAAGAAGCCCAGTCGTTGGGGTTTGAGCAGGTCGTTCTCCCCAGCGGCAACTTACCCGGCCTGGAAAAAGAAGGACTAAGGAATATCCGCCTTCTCGGTGTGGCCAACATCCGGGAGGCGATTAATTCTGTTTTTTAGGGATTGGTGCAGGATGGCACTCTTAATTTTTCGGGCGGTGATTATTGCCTTTATCACGCTGGCAGGCTATTTCTTCCCGTTTTTTGGTCTGCCGCGTCCGGCCGCGGCTGCGGTTGCTTGTGCTCTTGGCCTTATTATTATGTATTTGGAGACAAGAGTTCGCAAAACGCAGTTCAAGGTTATTTGGGGGTCAACCCTCGGCACCTTTGCTGGCGTTTTCTTGGGGTGGATTCTGGGGTCGATTTACCGGTCGATAGCCAATGATTCCGCGACCACGACCTTCCTTCGGACGTTCTTTCTTATCATCATGCCCTACATCGGGTTTTTGGTCGGGACGCTTAAGTCAGACTGGCTTAACCCGGCGTATCTTTTCCGTTTCTTCCAGGAAAAGAGTGTCGGCCGGAGCTATAAGCTCCTCGACACAAGCGTGATCATCGACGGCCGAATCGCCGATATTTGCGATACCGGGTTCATTGAAGGGACGATGGTTGTCCCGCAATTTGTCCTTAAAGAGCTCCAGCAGATTGCCGATTCACCCGACCAGCTAAAGAGACAGCGGGGCCGGCGAGGGCTCGATATTCTCGACCATTTGCAGCGGTCAAGCCAGGTGTCGGTGGTAATCTCGGACCTTGATTTTCCCGAAATTAAGGACGTCGATTCCAAGCTGATGGAATTAGCGCGGCAACTGGATGCCAAAATCATCACGAATGATATCAACCTGAACAAGGTAGCCAAGTTAAGGGGTATCCCCGTTCTTAACATCAATGAGCTGGCCAACGCGCTTCGTCCGGTGGTTTTACCCGGCGAGACGATGAAAGTGTTCATCCTGAAAGAAGGTAAAGAAAAAGACCAGGGAGTGGGCTACCTTGATGACGGGACGATGGTCGTGGTGGATAATTCTCGCCGGATGATCGGCCAGACGGTAGACATTACCGTTACCTCGGTTCTCCAGACAACGGTAGGCAAGATGATTTTCGGACGATATAATGAAGATGTTCATTAAGCGGCGGAGTGCCTCTGAGGCCGCCCGCTGAGACCCAGCTGGCGGGCCGGCTGAAGCCTGCCGGAAGAAGGAGGCGGAAGTGCTGCTGTCTTCTGAGGAGTCCGGAAACCAACCTCAGGCCATTAGGCTTGCTTAAATTAGAGCTTAGATTTAACAATGTTGGGAGCAAGACCTACCTGAGCAAGCCGGAAACAGCCAAGTTTTTGTCGGCGGGCGCTAATATAACCGGGTTGAATTACTAATTTCAGGTAAATCATGATGGAGAAACCAGGCGGAGTGGCGGCAATCATAGTGGCCGCGGGCGAAGGCAAAAGGTTCGGCGGGCCGAAGCAATTCGCTTCCCTTGCTGGTCGGCCGGTGTTCGAGTGGTCCGTCGAGGCCTTCGAGACTCATCCGGAGGTGGAGGAAATAGTTGTCGATTTGCCGGCCGAGAATCAACCAGCCGGACTCGAACGAAAATGGACCAAGGTGAAAGCCATAGTTCAAGGCGGCAAGGAGCGACAGGATTCTGTGGCCAACGGATTCGCCGCGGTGGCGGAAGAAGCGGAAATCGTTCTCGTCCATGACGGAGTTCGGCCGATGATAACCCATGACCTCATAAGTCGAGTTATTAAGCGAGCAAGAGAGGAGGGGGCGGCCATCCCGGTACTGCCCCTCGAGGAGACAGTAAAAATTGTCGAGGGAGAAGAGGTGCGGGAGACCGTTAACCGGCAAAGCCTCCGACGAGTCCAGACGCCCCAGGGTTTCAGGAAAGCTCTTCTCGCCATGGCTCTCGAGCGAGCCCGGCAGGACGGGTTTTATGGGCCTGACGAAGCCAGCCTGGTCGAAAGGCTCGGCCATAAAGTAGTCACTGTCTCCGGGGAGAGAAAAAACTTAAAAATCACGACCGTCGAGGATATAAAGATAATGGAGGTTTGGCTGGATGAGAGTGGGTATAGGTTATGACCTCCATCGGATGAAAAAAGAGGGGCCTCTCTACCTGGGAGGAGTTGAAATTCCCTTCGAGAAAGGGCTCGCCGGACATTCCGACGGAGATTGTCTCCTGCACGCCATCATCGACGCCCTGTTAGGGGCTGCGGCCGAGGGGGATATCGGCCAGCATTTCCCGCCTTCGGATAAAAAAATTAAAGGCATAAGAAGCACGCTTTTGTTAGAAAAAGTGGTCCAGCTTCTGAGGAAGAAGAAGCTAAAAGTCGTGTCCGTGGATTCAGTCATCGTGGCTGAGAAGCCCAAGATGGCCCCGCATATTCCCCGCATGAAAAAAGCGTTGGCCCCCATCCTCGGGATACCAGAAGATTTGTTGGGGATTAAGGCCAAGACGAATGAAGGCCTGGGAGAGGTAGGCAAGCAGAAGGCTATCGCCTGCTGGGCCGTCTGCCTTTTATCGTCGGCGGAATAATTTTTTGGCCGCCATGGTTTCAAGGTGTGGAGCTTTCTAGCAAATAGAGACCGTGTCTCCGTCGAGGTAGCTTGAAGGCTGACCAGGATTTACGACTTTCGAAACTTAGAAAACCTGGGAGAAATTGTCTTTTTCCTTTTCGGCGTCCGAGCTGCCACGTCGCAGCCGGTCAATGATAGCCGCGCCCAACCCCTCTTCAGGAATTCGGTCAACGACGATCAAATCCAGCCTCGCTTTATCTAACCGATGGAGGGCGGCAAAAAGATTAGCGGCTGCCTCGCGCAAATCACCCCTGGCAGAAAGAGTTTCTTGATGGTCAAACGGCACAGGCGGTGCCTGCCCCTTAAAAGAGAGCAACCCGACCCTTTTCCCTTCCTTTTTCCACTTAAGGACCGTTTCCTCCGACCAGGTTAGAACCAGCGGGGTTAAAGGAGAATAGTGTCTGGGTAGCATTCCGGGAGCAAGGATTTTGTTGCTTTTGCCGGAAGGCGGGTTAACTCGCCCGATGAGGCTTTCTATTTCCTCAACGGGTATTCCTCCGGGACGAAGAAGACGGGGCGGTTGCTCGAGGAAAGAAATGATCGTCGACTCGACGCCAATTTCGCAGGGGCCGCCGTCGAGGATAAAGTCGACCGAGCTTCCGAGCTGCTCCCTCACATGTTCTGGCCTGGTCGGACTCAAGTAGCCAAAAGGATTCGCGCTCGGTCCGACAACCGGCGTGGCGGCTTCCTTAATAACCCGCAAGGTAAGATTATGCCGGGGCATCCTGATAGCTACGCTTGGAAGACCAGAAGTCACAATTTCGGGCACGTTTTTCTTCTTCGGCAGGACGAGGGTAAGCGGCCCAGGCCAGAAATGTTCGGCCAGTCGCCATGCTTCCGCGGGTATCTTAGAGGCCAATTTTCCCAGCTCGTCGCTGGCGGCGATGTGGATGATAAGCGGGTCGAAACGGGGTCGCTTTTTTATATCGAAAACCCTAGCCACCGCCAGAGGGTTGAAAGCGTCGGCTCCAAGACCGTAGACCGTCTCGGTGGGGAAAGCGACAACTCCTCCCTTCCTGATTATCCGGGCCGCTTGCTCGACGGCTTTTTTTTCTCCCAGGATTAAACCTACCGCGGCCTCCAAGTCGGTTACCACCGGCAACGGGAAACCGAGCTCTGAAAGGTGCTTCCGACCATGCCCGGTTAGAAGATAGACCCCTCTTGCGCCCGAGGCTCGGGCGAGTTCCATATCGCTCGGATGGTCGCCGATGACGTAGGATGCAACCAGGTCAAGGTTGAACTCTTCCGCCGCCCGGAGGAGAAGGTAGGGTTTGGGCTTGATGCATTCGCAATTATCCTCCCGACGGTGAGGACAGGTGAAGACCTTCTGGACTCTGATTCCCTCGCTGGCCAAAGCGGATATGATAAATCGATTTACTTCCTCCACCTCTTCGAGTTTTATCCGGCCCAGCCCTACTCCGGGTTGATTAGTGACGATAAAAAGAAGAAAGTCATCTTGGATTTTTCGGAGAGCAGGAAAAACACCGGGGAGGAAACTGACTTCGGCCGGCGAGCCGATGAACCCCTTGTCTTCGATTATGGTTCCGTCGCGGTCGAGGAAAACAGCTGCTCTGGTCATCGTCTGAACCAGCCAACCTCTTCCATTATACCCTGGACAATTTTTGAGCTCGGGCCGTCGCCGCGAGCGACGAAAACGCCGGCCTTCCCTTTAACCGCTTCCTGAATTTCAGCTACATCCGCATGGGTAAACCCGGGGCAAAGCAGGATAGAATGAATTCCTTCGGCTTCGAGCATTTTCTTAGTTATTTCAACCGCCTGCGTTTGATTCCGCACAAGAATAACGAAGAGTTTATAGACTGAAGTTTCAATGACTAATTGATGCCTTTCTGGGTCGGCATCAGGAGTATGGGCTAAGAAGAGACACGTAAAAACCATTTTCTACCTCCAGAAATCATAATAAACTTTATCTAATTAAAAATATACAGTAGCAAGGTCAAGACTCGCCACTCGAAAAGATGTTTCTCGGCAGAGCACTAAGCAAAAGGGGTTTCATTTTCGGACTGAACTTCGAGTTGTTCGGGTATGGGCATATAACTACCCAATTTAAGCTTGAAAAGAGACATGTTTAGATAAGGTCATCAAACAGGGGGAATGAGCGGGATGCAATTAAAAGAGGCTTCTAAACGACCAGGCCGGGATTCTTAAGCCGAGGCGCTGTCAGAGCTTTTCCGGACCCTTGAAAGTTGACAAATGGGCGGCATTGGGCTAAAATCGAACAAAATAACAAAATGGTCGAATAATATGAAAAAACATCAACTGGCGGAACAACGGATCTTAGAGACGGCTCAGACGTTATTCTCCCGTTTTGGGTTCAAAAAAACGACGATGGATGATATCGCCCGGGCCGTTTTCAAGGCAAAAAGCTCTCTTTATCACTACTTCAAAAATAAAGAACAAATTTACCAAGCGGTCGTGGAGAAGGAGAGCCGGGCGGTAAAAGAAGAAATCCGCCGGGCTTTGGCGGCAGCCGATTCGCCGGTGGCGAAACTCGAAGCCTATGTTAAAACCAGGATGCGGGCCCTGCACCGCCTGGCCAATTTTTATCAAGCTTTTCGCGAAGAATACCTGGAATCATACAGCTTCATCCAGAAACTCCGCCAGGATTATGACCGTTATGAAATCGAAACCGTAAAAGCCATTTTGGCTGAAGGGGTGGCGGCGGGAGTATTCAGCGTCCGCGACTTAGACCTGACGGCCGTGGCCATCATTACGGCGATGAAGGGGTTTGAATACCCCTGGGCCGTTGCTTCTGACATCGCCAGGGTCGAACGAGATATCGATATTCTGCTGCATGTTCTTTTTTACGGAATAACCAAACGGTGAGCTGAGCCATGGAGTTTTTCCGGCTGGTACGTCGCTGCCGCTGGCTGGTTGTTATCGCGTCTATCTTGGTCACGGTTGTTTTGGGCCTCCAAGTTCGCCATCTCAGAATTAACGCCGACCTGACTTCCTACTTACCGAAGACAGACCCGGCGGTCAAGACTCTCGAGCATGTGGCCGAAACCTTCGGCGGGAACTTCCTGGCAGTCATGGCCATCGAAGCCCATGACCTTTTCACCCCCGGCGGGATTCAAGCCATTCATGATTTAACCACCCGGCTTCAGCTTATTGACGGGGTTAATTACGTTACCAGCTTGACTAACATCCTTGACCTTAAGAAGACACCCGAAGGGCTGGAAATTGGCAAGCTCGTCAGCGAGGAAGACTTACCTCTATCTGAAGAGGCGTGCGAGGCCTTGCGGACTTATGTCCTTTCGAAAAAGCGGTACGCAGGCCGAATCGTTGCCGCTGAAGGTAAAGTTTCGCTGATAATAGTCGCCGTCCATAAGGATGCTGATAAAGAGAAAGTGATAGATGAAATCGAGAAAACCCTGAGCCAGACAGAGTTTGCGGCCAAAGCCCATCTGGCGGGACTCCCCTTCCAGCTTCGGGAAATAAGCAGGTACATAATAAACGACCTCAAAGTGCTTTCGCCTTTAGTGGGCATAATAATTTTCCTTTCGCTCCTGTTGAGTTTTCGCCATCTTCGGGGAGTGATTATTCCTTTGACGGCGGTAATCATGAGTGCCCTCTGGACTCTTGGTATCATGAGCTTACTCAGGGTTCCCTTGACGATCATCTCTGACGCCATTCCCGTCCTGCTGCTGGCTATCGGTAGTGCCTATAGTATTCACGTTATTAATCGTTTTGAAGAAGGCGGTCTCGAGTCAAAAGAGGCTGGCCTGGCTCATGTGGCCGCTTCTGTCTTCCTGGCTGCCGTGACGACCATAGCTGGATTTATGTCCTTTGTTTTCGGGTCGTACCTCACAGCCATAAGAGAGTTCGGGGTTTTTGCCTCTCTCGGGGTTCTCGTTTCCTTAATTCTTTCGGTTACTTTTGTTCCTGCGTGGCTTTTTATCAGCCAGGAAAAGAAAAGAATCAGCCAGCCGCCCCAGTCCTTGAGCTTCAGGTCCAAACCGGGTTTTGTCATCCGACTCCAGAACTCGAGCCTGAAGTTTTTGCGCCACGGCAAGTTTACTCTTGGGGTATTTTGCCTGATTATTCTGGTCGCTTTTGGGGGGATTTCCCGGATAAAACGGCACTCGAACATGCTTGATTATTTTGAACCCCAGAGTGAAATCCGGCAGAGCGAGGCCTTCCTCGAAAGTCGTGGCGTGGGGTCGATTCCAGTAAACATTTTAGTCCAGGGAGATATCTGCAACCCTCAGGTGCTCAGGCGAATGAAGGAGCTCGAAGCATTCCTTGAGCTCGACCCGTTGATGCACCACCCCGTTTCCATCGCTGATTATCTGGCTGAAATGAATGATTTAATGGGCGAAGGGGAAACTATTCCCGATACCAGAGAAAAGGTGAACAACCTCCTCTTTTTGCTCGAGGGCCAGGAAGGGCTCGACCAGCTGCTAACCCCAGATAAGACTGAAGCCGTTATCCAGGCAATGACCCCGAGTTTAGATATGGGTCAAATGAAGTCGCTCGTCGACCGAGTTGAAAGCTGGCTGAGGGAACACCCCGTCGAGGCCGCCAAGTTTAGTTTTTCCGGTTCCCCGTTAGTTTATATCCATCTCGACCGCAGTCTCCTCAGCAGCCAGGTGGTCAGTCTGGGGCTGGCTTTGGTTCTAATATACTTCTGCGTTTGGCTTCTTATCCGTTCGCTCCGCGGGGCATTTTTGGGCATGATTCCGATAGGGTTTACTCTAATCTTAATCTTCGGCCTGATGGGTTACGCCAGGATTCCCTTAGACATTGCCACAGTTTTAGTAGGCAGTGTGTCTATCGGGATTGGAATTGATTACTCGCTTCACTGGCTGAATCGCTTCCGGCTGGAAGTGGCGCTAACCCATGGGCAGGAAAACTTAACAGCAGCCCGGTCGCCGGCATCAAAGGATTCACCTTCTGGACAGGTTGTTTCTCCGAACGAGGCAAAAGAGGCTCAGCTTTTAGCTGCCGTCGAACGGACGCTGCGGAGCGCCGGCCGGGCGGTCTTCATTAACATGGTGACTGTGGCTCTGGGATTCTTAGTCCTGGTTTTTGCCAACCTTATTCCATTGCGCCGTTTTGGTCTTTTAGTCGCGGTGACCATGCTTGCTTCCGGGACAGGTGCTTTGTCTTTATTGCCGTCCGTCATCGTTTTAACCGGCGCTCGCTGGCTAAAAAGGAGGAGGTAAGGATGGATGATCTAAAAGAAACAAAAAGGGCTAAAGGCAAACGAGGGTTGCCGGCTCCCTGGGGTTTAACCTGGTTCTGGATTGTTGCCGGAATAATTATCCTGCTGCTCGTCCTTTTTCTGGCGTTCTGGGCGGCTGGCGTCTTTGGAGCCCAGGAGCTTCAGGCGGACGAAATTTTAAGGCGAGTCGACGACGTGGTGAACGCAGCTAAGGATAGAGAGGCGAGGATTAAGGTTATTATCGTCGACAGCCGCGGCAAAGAAGAAATAAGGGAAATGGTAAGTTTTCAGAAAGGGAGCGACCGTCGGCTCGTCAAGTTTACCTCGCCCGCCGAGCATCGCGGCATCGGGTTTCTTTCCCTGCCGAACGAAGTGATGTATGTCTACCTCCCTGCTTACGGACGCACCCGCCGCATCGCCTCTCACGTTAAAAATACGAAATTCGCCGGCACCGACTTCACTTACGAAGACATGGAGGCTGTCCGCTACGCGGAAAAATGGACGCCGCGTTTTCTCCGGGTCGAGGCCGAGCAGTATGTCTTGCAGCTGAAGCCAAAGGAAGGGACCAAAACCCAGTATTCAAGAATGGTCATGTGGGTAAAGTCTGATATTTTCTACCCTTCCCGAGTGGAGCTTTATGACCGAGCCGACCGCCTCTATAAAGTTTTACTCCTGGACAAGCTGGAAAAAATCGGCAACTACTGGGTTTGCCGCCAGATGACGATGGAAGATACCAGAGAGAAAAGGAAGACGATTCTCGAGTTGGAAGAGGTCAAGCTCGACTCGGGGTTGAGTGACGAGGTCTTCACCGAACGTTACTTATCCCGATAAAGGAAATGAAGGACGGAGGTGAATAATGCGGGCAACTTGCCTCCAGAGGAAATTCATCCATGTTCTGGTCTTATCGGGAACCTTCGGCCTCCTCTTTTTCTTGCCCGCAAGAACCCGAGCTCTCGAAAATGGCGCAAAAGACTTTGGGCTGACGAAGAAATTGGCTTCTTCACCTCAGACCAGCCTCTGGCCAGCAAAATGGGTGAAGTCGGCTGCGTCAGGAGAAGAGAACAAGAAAAGCTCCGGCGTCGAAGAGAAAGCTATCCCAGGCCAAAGCATTCCTTTCTCCCCTTCGTATTTCGGCAAGGCGGGCCTTTTTCAGGTTTCTGGAGCCTTGCCCGAGGCGGGACTGGCCGCCGGTTCGAGGTTTTATCCCTGGCAGAGCGAGGAGTCGGCAAAGCCCGGCGAACAACCATTGCGCTGGGGTGGAAGCTTTCTGGTCGACTACCGGAGCTTTACGCGTTCTCCTCGAAACTATTCATTCAAGGAGTACCGGGTTGAGCTCCAGGCTGAAGCCGGGACCCAGAAAACCAGGCTCCACAGCACAGTCTGGGTTCGCTCGCTCGGTTTCACCGGAGTTACCAACAGCCAGACTCTTTTTGTCCGGGAGAAAATCCTGCCTTTCGAAGGACAACTGAGGGAAGCTTATGTTGATTTCTACGGGTTCCCGTTTCCGTGGCTGGACTTGCGGCTTGGCCGCCAGAGAATAGCCTGGGGAACGGCCGACAGAGTCAACCCGACGGATAATCTTAACCCGGATGACCTCGAGGACGTCTGGGATTTTGGCCGGCACCTTGGGTCAGACGCCATAAAGATTACAGGCTATTTGGGTCAATTCACGTTGACCGGTGTCCTTATTCCTACTTTTACGCCAGCTTCTCCCCCGTTGCCTGAGTGGGCTTCCGCCTTGATGCCGCCGGTGGCGCTCGATGGCCTGACTATTCAGAACATAAAAGACGAGATTATTCTTCCGGCGAATAACTTCCGGGATTCTTCGGTTTTCGGCGTGAAGCTGGCCTCCAATTTTATGGGTTATGACTTTTCGTTAAGTTATGTTCACGGCCGGGACGACCTGCCGCTGGTCAAGGATGTCGTAGTGGAAAAGTGGAGCGGTCAGGCTGTGGATGTCCTGGCGCGGCTTATCTATCCTCGGATGAACATCTGGGGCGTGGATATGGCGGGGGCTGTCGGCGGAGCCGGTGTCTGGGCCGAGGCGGCCGTCTTTTTCCCCGAAAGAGTTAAAGGAGAGGTTGTTTTTCCAGCGCCCGGGTTTGGGCTCGTGCGCCAGACCACTATACCGTTGAGCAACCAGGCGTATACCAAGTGGGTAGTTGGGGCCGACTATACCTTCGTCTCGGGCATCTATCTAAATTTCCAACTGGCTCACGGATTCCTTCATGAGCGGGGAGCGGCTGAACTCGGCAATTATTTTCTTTTTAACGTCGAATGGCGGCTGCTTCATGATAAGCTTAAACTGATTCCCTTGGCCGGGTGCGTCGAGGTCAAGCGCTTCTCCCGGCTCACCCGTCAGTTTGCTTATATCTGGACGTCGACCGTGGAATATCATCCTGGGGGCAACGCGGTTTTCACAGCCGGGTTGAGGTTAATCGACGGCCGGGGCGAGACGAATTTCGGGCGGCTCGAGGACCGCGACGAAATTTTTGTCCGGATGAAGTACAGTTTCTGACTCAAGGTCAAGAAATGGCGGAACGACAGCTGAAGTTTTAGTCTGATTGAAGTCATTCCGGCTGGCCGGGTTGTTTAGAAAAAGACCATGATCGAGGTATTTATTTACGGAAAACTGGTATCCAGCTTCGTTTTTTGCTCGGCCTTCGCTTTTTCCGTCCCACTCTTTTTCCCATTGGTTACTAATTCCTGACATTCGGCCGCCGGTTTTGCCCTTTTTCTGGCCGGAAAAACTTATAAAAAAAATCTAATCTTTTCCTCGCGACGGACCTTTTAATGATAAGAGAATATCGCCGGTCCCCGCTATCGTAAAAAAAATAAGAAAAAAATATTAAAAAAAACCTAAAACTCAAACAAAGAGAAAAATGCTAACGGGCTGGAGACAGCCGGAGGGGGGAGGGTTTAATTAGCAGGGAGGGAAAGAAAAAAAGCGAAGGAAAGAAAAAATAAGAAAAAAGGCATGGATGAAAAGCGCGGGAAAAACGAGGGAAGGCAGCAAAAAAAAGAGGCTGCCTGTTTTTCTCCAGCAGCCTCGTAGTTGTTTTCCGGACGGGTGTCCGGGTGAGACGAGTCCTGAACGCATACCCGGACCCGCCTCATCCCTTAATCGCCGGTGTTTTAGCAGCCGTAGCTTCTACCCGCGCCAGGTAGTTGGCGATGATTTCTTGACCAGCCTGTTTGCCAACTCTGGCCAGCTCGAGGGCGGAAGAGGAAACGATCAAATTAAACCCCACGAGCGTGAGAAGCACGGCTACCAGCATGACCGCTACTTTCGTTCTGAACTTCATGACTTCACCTCCTTTATCGATTCGAGCTGCTAATTGCAGCTTCACTTATTTAAACGAAAGTCGGACGAAAAATGTTCCCTTTTATTTGATATAATGAAGTTATTATATGAGGGCTAAATTGAATTTCATTGGTATTATAGCTAAAATCGCCAAAAAGTCAAGAGCCCAATGTCAGAGTGAAAGTATGGCTTATGAGCTCTCGGATTGGGAAACTTTTCTCCGGTTTTTCCCAGCCAGCCTTATTCGCTTGCGGAGAAGAATGGCGCTTCGCGGCGGGCATGGGTTTCTTCTCGTTAAGTCAGGGAAGCTTGTTCCCGTTATTCTTTTAAGGCTTAAGCAAAGCTTAAGGCGCTTTTAGTTTCCTCTCCCTGATTAAAGCCCAGTTTAACAGATGAACAAGAGACTGGCCTCTCCAAGGAAAACCTGGCCGAAATAACAGCTCAAGGATTGGCTACGGCGAAGACAGGAACGAGCGTGCTCAGCTCGGATAATCTTTGCTTAACGTTAAAATTCCGGGAACAACCTACTCTGCAGGTATCGCAATTAGAACATAGCCGGGAGGGAAGGTCGAGGGATGAAACCAACTCGGCCGCTGCCGTCACATTCCCGTAGCTAAAGGCGTACATGTAGCTCCGCATAAGGTCAGGAATAGGCAGGTTTTCGGGACAGGAAGGAAGACAGCTCAAACACCCCTGGCAGTAAAAACCGCCGCTGTGAACCTCGCCCAGCCTGAGGTCTTTAAGCTCTTCTTCGGTCAAAGTCAGGTTTTCCATTACCGAGAGGTCTTCCTCCAGCTGTTCGAACGTCGTGAACCCGGGAATAGCCGTATGAACTGCCGGTTCGTTAAGCACCCATTTTAGAGCCGCTTTCATATTTATCTTCTGCGTTTTTTCTTTATCCCAGTAAACACCGGCCTGAGTTTTCATCGCCACTATCCCGATTCCGGCTGCGGCCGCCTGCTTGATTGCCTGGCGGACTTCCTCTCGGTTTTCTTGGCGGAAATTGAAGGCCACGATGACGACGTCGTGAACTTTGGCTTCCAAGACTCCCTGGATAACATCAGGCTGACCGGCATGGGTGGAAACACCCAGAAAACGGGTTTTACCTTGCTTCTTGGCCGTCTGCAAGGCCTCGAGGATAGCCTCGTTGAGGACGTGTTCTCGTTTAGTAGTATTATGGAGGGAGAGAATATCTACGTAATCAAGCCCCAGCCTTTGGAGGCTTATATCCAGCATCTCGAGAAACTGGGCGGCGTTTGTCTCCGGAAAGAAATCACCGCTCCGGCGGTCACGGGTGGGCGGGTTAATCTTGGTGGCGATGAGGAAAGAGTCCCTCGGTCGGCCCTTGATAACCTGACCGATCATTTCTTCATTCCGTCCCCGCTGGTAACTGTGGGCGGTATCGAGAAGGATAATTCCTGAATCGAGGGCAGCGCGGACCAGGTCGGGGTTATCAGCGTTCATCACTCCCATGCTGACAGCGGTAACTTTAAGCCCTGTCCGGCCAAGGGTGCGGTAGAGCAGTTTGGGTTTGGCCGTAGCTGAGGACTGATGAGGTAAGCGCCCCCGGCTTACGGACTCTCCTTTTAGCCACGCCGGCGCTGCGAGCCAACCTAAGGCTCCGCCAACACCTAGTTTAAAAAAATCACGACGCCTGATTCGCTTCGCTTTCATGGTTCCTTTCCTTTTTTAATTTCAAATATCTTATATTTCTAGGGATGCCGCAGGCATTCTGCAAGAAATCATGGCGATTGTCAATAGGTTAGTCGATTTATGAATGACTGGAGTTTAATAAATTGAAATTCTGTTCGAACGTAGATTATTATGATTCAACGCTGCGCCCCGGTTCTGAAGGCCAACTCAATGCCATCACCCATGTGTTCAGGGTTCTTTCTTTTCTTTCGGTTATCTTTTTCCCACGTTTCTTTTATAATTTTCTCCTGAGCTCCCAAAATGGATATACGCAGCGCTTCGCAGACGGAGAAAAAAGCTTATGCCCTCCTACCCCGGCTGTGGGAAACAGACGCGAAGGCAGCGCTGGCCGTGATTCTTGAGGCCAAAGGGTCGACGCCGCAAGTTGCCGGGGCAGCGGCGCTGATTTCAGCCGGAGGCCTGGTCGCCGGAACAGTGGGCGGCGGCAGCTTCGAGGCGGCTATAATCGAGCGTTGCCAGCGTCTCGTTGGCTCCGGCGAGGCTCAGGTGCTCGAATGGTCTTTTGCTGCCGGTATCGAGGAGGAAGGCTCGGTTTGCGGCGGGAAAGCCCTGGTTTTATTAGACGGGTCGGTGGATAAAGACAGGGCGGCGCTCGAAAAAGCGACCGTCTCGATTGAGGCCAGGCGGCCAGGGGTCCTCCTGACGGCAGTCAAACTCTCACCAGCCAACCCTGCCGTTGTCCACCGGTATTTTGTCGAGGCTGGCACTCAAGCACCGGTAGGGGTGGCGGCCGCTCGTCTGGATGAACCCGGCATTATTCCCTCGACCATTCCAGTTTCAGCCGAGCTTCTCCGCCAGGTTCTGGAAGAAGAAACTTGCCGGCTGGAAACGAAAAAAGGAGCGCAGGGGGAAGTCTGGCACCTGTTCTATGAGCCAATTATCCCTGCGCCTCGCCTTCTGGTGTTTGGCGCCGGCCATGTCGGCCAGGCCGTGGCAAGGCTTGGTATTTTTTTGGGCTTTGAGGTAATCCTTTTTGACGACCGGGAAGACTTGCCGGTGCCGGAGGATCTGTTAGCCAAGGTCCGGTTTTTGACAGGCGACATGGCCACAAATTTATCTGCCTTTCCGACTGATGAAATGAGCTATGCGGTTATCGTAACCAGGGGCCACCGTCATGACGCCGCCGTCCTCCGGGTGGCTCTGGCGAAAAAATTGGCCTACGTCGGCATGATCGGGAGTCGCCGCAAAGTTACCCTGATGCGGGAAGAATTTATCCGTCAGGGATGGGCGAGCGAGGAGAAGTGGGCTGAAGTGCACTCCCCTGTCGGACTCGATATTGGCGCGGAAACCGTCGAGGAGATTGCCGTGAGTATTATGGCTGAAATAATAAAAGTCCGGCGAAGGAAAGAGAAGCGCGGATGATTTATGGGTTAGTCCTGGCAGCCGGAGAATCCCGACGAATGGGACAGCCAAAACTACTCCTCCCTTTTGGCGAAACCACGGTGATCGAGTCCGTTTTGCAAGCCGCCCGCAGTTCCAGGCTGAACGCCACTCTCGTCGTCTGCCCGCCTCAACCGGAAAAGCTGGCTGAGTTGGTCGAAAGGTTTTCTTTGGAAGTCGTTGTAAACCCCCAACCCGAGAAAGGTATGCTTTCCTCGATTATTATCGGGCTCAACCGCATTCCTCCCGAGGCAGAGGCAATGGTTGTTATTCTGGGCGACCAGCCCGCGATCACTTCTTCCCTTATTGATTTACTAATCATCGGTTACCGGGTGAAAGGAACGGGCATTATTGTCCCCGTATACGAGAAAAAGAGGGGACATCCTGTTCTCATCGACCTTAAATACCGGGAGGAAATTTCGCGACTTAACCCCGAAGTAGGCCTGAGAGCCCTGCTCCGGGAGCATCCGGATGACATCCTCGAGGTCCCGGTGAGCGAGCCGGCTGCCGTATCAGACCTCGATACTCCTGAGGATTATCTGCGGCTGTGTGACCAGCAAGGCAATAATAAGGCAGAAAGCGGATAAGTTGATTTTAGGGAAAAATTCCGGGAGAAACTAATTGGTGATGACCTAAGTTGATGACATTGCTGAGTCTCGAGGGTGGTTTGAAAAGGAAGGAAGAAAAGAAAACCTTCATCGTCAAAATTAAAGAATGGCGAAGTCCAGGTAAAGAGGCAGCTTTTCTGATTTTTATCTGGACTTTAATTTATTGTTGTCTGAGGAGGTGCTTAAATGAAAAAGAGCTTAGCTCTAACTCTTGGTCTTGGGCTCGTTTTCCTGGGAATTCTTTTCGCCCAGCAGTACAACCTTACCGGCACCTGGGAAATGGTTTCCCAATCTCCCCGCGGCGAGATGAAGTCGGAGCTGGAAATCAAACAGGACGGGGCAAAATTGACAGTGACGATTAAGACCCAAAGGGGTGACATAACAGGGGAAGGAAAAATTGAAGGGAATAAAGTTGAATGGACCATCACCCGGTCTACCCCTCGGGGAGAATTTACCACCACTTACAAAGGGGAAATTAAAGACAATAACACCATGGCCGGCACGGCTGAGATGGGCCAGTTTGGCTCGATTAATTGGACCGCAACCCGAAAATCATAACTTAGCCCCAACTCCGTCCTCCTTTCTTTCCCCACCGTTCCTGCAGGGGACAGGAAAATTCCTGCCCCCTGTTTTTTTATTCAGTCCTTTATTGTATCCTTGGAGTGGATTCGGGAGTTAATTTAATTTGAAAGGGAAGAATTAAAGGGGTTCCTCCGTCTAAATGACGTACGGAGGAAGCCGCAGGTGCGTTTTGAATGGAAGACAGAGAGCTGGTTCAGCGAGCTCAGGCAGGAGAGGGCGAGGCCTTCGGCGAGCTGGTTAGCCGGTATCAGAACAGGGTCTTTCATCTTGCCTTTGGGTTTACCCGGGACAGGGCGGCGGCTGATGACCTGGCCCAGGAGATATTTCTCAAAGCTTACCTGGCCCTGCCCGGTTTTCGCTGGAAAGCTGAGTTTTCAACCTGGCTTTATCGCCTGGCCATCAATCATATTAAGGATTATCTGCGGAAGATGAAACGGAAGGAATTAAGAGAGGCGCCCCTGGAAGAGGCGAGAGTCCAGCAACTGCCGGATGACCGGGGCGATGAAGAGGCAGAAGAAACGCTCGAAAGAAGGAAAAAATTGCTGGCGAAAGTAATGGCTACTTTGCCTGAAAAATACAGGATTGTCCTGACCCTCCGAGACGTCGAAGGGATGGCTTATGAGGAAATAGCCGCCGTTCTCGGAGCTTCTCTCGGGACGGTGGATTCCCGTCTCCACCGGGCGAGGAAACTGTTGCGGGAGAAAATGGAGCCTTATTTAATCCAGGAAGGGAGGACGCCATGAATTGCCGTCAGGCGGAACGATGGCTGCTCCGCTCTTTCGATAATCGGCTGACGATTGGCGAAAGAGAGAAATTAAAAGAGCATCTTCAAACTTGCTCCCGCTGTCAACGCTTAGAGGCTGATTATCAATTGCTTTTGCCTTTGCTTAAATTAGACGAAAAAGCCGAGCCGCTGCCTTTCTTCGAGGAAAGGCTATCCAGGAAGATTGCCCAGCTTGGCCGACCCCAGCCTGAAATTCTCTGGCAGCCCATCTTGATGAAGGCGGCTACGATTGCTCTCATTGGACTGATTATCATTACCGGTCTCATGATTTTTCTTTTGCCAGGGAAATCGCCGGCTCTCAGCCAGACTGAGGCTTTAGTGTTTCAGGACCAGACTCCTTTTCCCGAAGTCCAGCAAATTCTGAATGAAGGTCAGCCCGAACAGCGAAATCTCAGGTTGATGTTCTCGTCGCTCGAAGCCCGCGAAATTTCCGGGAGGCACTGGCCATGACCCCACGGTTTAAGTTCTGGCTGATTATTTCCTTCGTGGCGGTTTTCCTGGCGGGCGGCATCCTGGGGTTTTTCGCTGAAAGACTCCTGGTGCACCGCGGGTTTCCGCCGCGGCGGGAGGGCCCGAGTTTTCCGTCGTTCGACAAATGGGCTCAGGACCTCAATTTGACGGAGGACCAGCGGACGAAAATTCGGGAGGTTTTTAAACAGAGCGACGAGAAGATGCGGCAGTTGCGAACCAGGTATCATTCGGACCTCGGAGCCATTCAGGCTGAAGTCAGGAAGGAAATCGATGCTATTCTAACCCCGGAACAAAGGGCTAAGCTGCAAGCGATGATTCAGGAGCATCTGGCAAAGAGAAAAAAAGAAAGGGATAGAGTTCCGGAAAAAGAGCGCTATCCTGAAAGAAAAATGGATTTTCCTAAATAATCCAACGAGGAGTGGAGGAAGCCAAATGAAGAAAAAATGGATTATCTTGGCCGTGGTCATCGTCGTGGTTGGCGGTGCCTTTATTGGCTACGGAATGATCAAGCGCGGGAAGAATAACACTCCCAGGTATCGCCTGGAAGCAGTTTCCAGGGGAGATATCGAGGCCACGGTCGTCACCTCGGGTACGGTTAACCCGGTGACGATTGTCGACGTCGGCAGCCAGGTGTCGGGACGGG
Source organism: Candidatus Aminicenantota bacterium (assembly GCA_037441905.1). Taxonomy (GTDB): domain Bacteria; phylum Acidobacteriota; class Aminicenantia; order Aminicenantales; family CALLJL01; genus CALLJL01. The sequence continues at coordinate 85,696 of JBBIRF010000004.1, read as the reverse complement.
TGGCTAAGATTTATGTCGATTTTAATTCACCGGTCAAAGCGAACCAGGTTGTCGCCGAGCTCGAGCAGGACTCCTTCATCGCCCGACTCCAGCAGGATGAAGCCAATTACCGGAGTGCCGTGGCTTCTCTTGACCGGGCAAAGGTCAGCCTGGAGATTGCCGAAAAAAAATATAAGCGGGCGCTCAGTTTATTCGAAAAAAACCTTATTTCTTACGAAGAAAAAGAGGCGGCCGAAGCCAATTACTTAAACGCCAAAACCGAACTTCTGACTCAGGAAGCCAGGCTGGAGCAAGCTAAGAGTCAACTCGATTCGAGCAAAGTTAATTTGGCCTATACCGTCATCCGCTCTCCCGTTGATGGGGTAGTCATTGCCAGGAATGTTAATGTCGGCCAGACCGTGGCCGCCAGTTTACAGGCGCCGGTGTTATTCAGGATTGCCACCGACTTGAGTAAGATGCAAGTCCAGTGCAGCGTCGACGAGGCTGATATCGGGAAAGTAAAGGAAGGGCAACCGGTAAGGTTTACGGTAGACTCTTATCCCGGGGAAGTTTTTCATGGTGTTGTGCGGCAGGTCCGTTATTCGCCCGAGACGGTTCAAAATGTAGTCACCTATACGACGATTGTTGACGTTGACAACCCGGACCTTAAGCTGCTCCCGGGGATGACGGCGAATGTCACGATTACGGTGGGCGAAGCGAAGGGAGTTCTCCGCGTGCCCAACGCCGCCCTTCGTTTTTCGCCCGAGATCAGTCAGGAGGAAATGGACAAGCTGCTCAAAGAGGTCAGGGAGAAGATGATGGCCCAGTTCCAGGCTCAGCGCCAGAGCCAGGCGGGAGGAGAAGGCCAGCCGCAGCCTCGCTTCGCTTTTCCGTCGGGCGAAGGAAGACCAGGGGCAAAGCCGGGACTGGCGGGTCCGGAGGGCGGTCAGTTTACCGGCGAAAGAAGAGGAATGGGAGCCCGTGGGCAGCAGATGTCCCGGGTATGGACTCTGGATGAGAAAGGCAAACTCTGGCCGATATTCGTCCGGACCGGAATCTCCGACAATTCCTACACCGAAATAAAATGGGGTGAGCTCAAGGAAGGCCAGAAAATAATTGTCGGCCTTGCCTATCCTACTTCGACCTCTCAATCGCGGACCCAGCCGATGGGTCCTGGCGGCCCTGGACCGATGATGTTTATCCGGCGGTAGGTTGCTTGAGGAATGCTCAAATGAACAGTCGGAATGAGAATCTGATTCATATAGAAAACATAATCAAGATTTACAAAGTCGGCGAGACTGAAGTCCATGCTCTCCGGGGGGTTTCGTTGAGCGTCAAGCCCGGGGAGTTTATCGCCATCATGGGGCCGTCTGGCTCCGGGAAGTCGACGCTGATGAACGTGATTGGCTGTCTGGATAAACCAACTGCGGGCAAGTATTTCCTCGACGGCGAAGAAGTCTCGAAGCTCGACCGGAATCGTTTAGCCAGGATCAGGAACCAGAAAATCGGCTTTGTCTTTCAGAATTTTAACCTTCTGGCGAGGACGACCGCTTTAGAAAACGTCGAATTGCCGCTTCTTTATGCTAACGTCCCCCACAAGCTGGCCCGGGAAAAAGCCCTCAAAGCGCTGGCTTCAGTCGGGTTAAAAGGCCGGGAGCACCATCAAACCAACCAGCTTTCCGGCGGTGAGCAGCAGCGGGTAGCGATTGCCCGGTCCTTGGTCAACGACCCGTCCCTCATCCTGGCCGACGAGCCCACCGGGAACCTTGACACCAAGACGGGCGAGGAAATCATGGCCATTTTCCGGCGCCTCAACGAGGAAAGAGGCATTACCCTGTGTATAGTTACCCACGACCCGGACGTCGCGGCCATGGCCAAAAGAAGAATCTATGTCCGGGATGGCCTGATTATCCGCGAGGAGAGCTCGTGAGGAGGCAAAGATGAATTATCTGCGAATTCTACGGGTTTCGGTGCGGGCCCTCTCCCGCAATAAATTGCGGTCGTTCTTAACCACCCTCGGGATAATAATCGGGGTAGCCGCGGTTATCGCCATGGTGAGCATTGGCGAGGGCGCCAAAACCGCCGTCGAGGAAAGATTCCAGTCTATGGGGACTAATCTTCTTTTTGTCAGCCCGGGAAGCCGTTCTGTCCAGGGCCGGCATACAGGATTCGGCGGTTTTCAATCGCTTAAAGTAGAAGACGCTTTGGCGATTGAAGAGCAGTGCGATGCCGTGCTCTATGCCTCGCCGATTGTCCAGACAAGAGCCCAGGTGGTTTATGCCAACAAGAACTGGAATACGAGCATCACCGGGGCTAACGAAAAATTCCCTCTGATCCGCAGCTGGGATGTCGAATTCGGGTCATTTTTCGACGATAGTCATGTGCGTTCGGGGGCCAAGGTTTGCGTCCTCGGGTCCGAGGTAAAGAAAAGCCTGTTCGAGGAAGAGGATGCTGTCGGCAAAGTTATCCGCATCAAGAAGATTCCGTTTACAGTCCTCGGGGTGATGCGGTCGAAGGGAGAATCCGGAGGCTGGATGAGCCGGGATGATATGATTATCGTGCCTTATACGACGGCCTTGATGCGGTTGGTGCGGCAAGACTGGATTAGTTCGATTGATGTTAAGGCAGTTTCGGCTGCCAGAACGCCAGAAGCTAAGGCCCAGATTGAGGACCTTTTGCGCATCCGGCATCGAATCGCGCCCGGGGCGGAAGACGATTTTAACGTCCGTAACATGACCGAAATGATGGAGTCAGCCACCGAAACCACAAAGATTTTAACCATCCTTCTGGGAAGCATCGCCGGGATTTCCCTCCTGGTCGGCGGCATCGGCATCATGAACATCATGCTGGTTTCAGTGACAGAAAGAATTCGGGAAATCGGCATCAGGATGTCGGTGGGTGCCCGCGAGAGAGATATACTCCTCCAGTTCTTAGCCGAAGCTGTTACCCTCTGTCTCATGGGAGGCCTGGTTGGTATCATGGTCGGGTTTATCGCCTCGCGGCTCATCAGCCGTTTTGCCGGCTGGCGGACCGTAGTTTCGCCTGACGCCATATTTTTGGCCTTTTTCTTCGCCGCTTCTGTCGGGGTTTTCTTCGGTTTTTATCCGGCGCGGAAAGCCTCGAAGCTCGACCCGATTGAAGCTCTCCGTTACGAATGATAACTTGACGTCAAACCCTTCGTCTTGAGTTATAAGAAAAAGATTGAGGAGGTTGGTATGAGAAAAGCGCAGCTTGTTTTAGGCTTGATAACCATTGCCTGTTTCCTCTTGCCAGCGTTAGCTTCGGCGCAAACCGAGGAAAAAGGCAAGTCTTTATCTTTAACCTTAGAAGAGGCGGTGGCCAGGGCCCTTAAGAATAATCTTCAGTTAGCTATTCAAGTTCTCAGCCCGGAGCTGGCTGACCTTGCCGTGGCCCGGGCCAAAGAAAAATTTATTCCTACCCTCAGCTTCAGTTTTAGCCGCCGGAGTACCGCCCAGGCATCCTATTCGTGGTTGGAAGCCACCGACCGAACCCTCACCGACACCGAAAGCTATCAGAGCCAGCTAAGCCAGCAGATTCCCACGGGCGGCAGCCTGGGAGTGACCCTCAGCTGGGACCGCACTGATACAACGGCTCGCTTCCAGACGATTAACCCGCGTTATTCGAGCACCCTGCGTTTCACTTTTAACCAGCCGCTGCTGCGCGATTTTGGGCTTAAGATGAGTCGGCGGGAAATAATTTTAGCCCAGACCAATCTTGAAATCTCGGAGGCCGACCTCAAAAAGACAATTATGGACACGATCTATTCAGTCGAGGATGCTTACTGGAACCTGGTTTATGCCATCGAAAACTTGGAAGTCAGAAGGCAAGCCTTGCAATTAGCCAAGGAACTTTTAGAGAAGAACCGGATGGCCGTTGATATCGGGACGATGGCCCCTCTCGACGTCTTGAGCGCTGAAGCCGAGGTTGCCAGCCGGGAGGCGGATATTATTGCCGCCGAGGCTCAGGTGAAAAATGCTGAGGACCAGCTGCGGCGTATTCTTAACCTCGGCCGGGAAGAGGAAGCGGCCACCCTCGAGATAAAGCCTGTAGACAAGCCGCGTTTTGTCGAGCAAAAAGTTGACCTCCAGGAGTGTTTACAGCTTGCTCTTCAGAATCGGCCGGACCTGGCGTCCAGCCGTCTCCAGGTGGAAAGCTCGGAGTTTAACCTGAGTATCGCCCGGAATCAGCTGCTTCCCAGCCTCTCTTTTTCGGCCTCCTACTGGAGTCCAGGTCTTTCTGGCGACAGGGTAATTTATCTTAATGATAATCCTCTTACCGGGGTCGTTATCGGCACTATTCCCGGCGGTGCTTCTGGAGCCCTGAAAGACTCATTTAACTTCAAGTACCGCAACTGGTCGCTGGGTCTGACGCTGGACATCCCGCTCAGCAGTGTTTTTTCGCGGGCTAATTATGCTCAGGCTAAAATTAACCTGGAACAGGCTATTCTCAGGTTAAAAAATCAGGAAGAGGAGATTTATCTGGAAGTCAAGAACGCGGTGCGGGCTGTTGAGTCCAACTACCAGCGCGTCCAGGCCTATCGGGTCGCCCGAGAACTGGCGGAGAAGAAACTCGAAGCCGAGCAGGAAAAGCTCCGGCTGGGGTTGAGTACTAACTTCATGGTTCTTACTTACCAGCGAGACCTGGCCAACCAGCGTACGGCTGAACTCAAGGCCATAATCGATTATAACCTGTCTTTAGCCAACTTAGACCGGGTGCTGGGAACAACCCTGAAAACCAAGAACATCGAATTCATGAATTTCCTCAAGCGCGATTGAGCAAAAGGGCCGCCAGGTTGGTAGAATCAATCCGGGTCAAGAATTATTAAAAGTTATTATTAACATGCCTTGATTAATAAATGGTTTATAAACCCGGCTCGGGGGTTTTATTTTTTGTCTTCTGTTAATGGTGGGTTAACTAATTGGTCGAATTAGCTAATTGATTGACAAAAACGAGCAGGCTCGCTCATGCAGGCTTGTTTATTTAAGTCCAGTAAATAGCTATAATGAACAACTAATATCTGGTTTATCAGGCCCGTGAGCTAAACGTGAGTTAAAAGGTTAGGAGATTAGAAGAACAGAGTGATAGATATAGGAAAAAAAGGATGAGATTAGCCGGCTACCAATGAAAGCAGTATGGAAGTCGAAGCAAACCGTCCCTCTCTTTTTCCTGCTGGTATTCTTTTCCCTTTCATCTCTCTTTGCTGGCGGCCGAGAAGAGTATCAAATTCAGGCCATTGAATTGTCCCATCCACCGAAGATTGACGGCGTTCTGGAGAATCCTTTATGGCCGCAGGCGGCCGTAATTGACCAATTTACCCAGTTTGAACCTCAAGAAGGCGCCGCGCCGTCGGAAAAAACCCAGGTGTTTATCGGCTATGACCGCGAGAATTTATACATTGCCTTTCGTTGTTTTGATTCTAACCCGAAGGCGATCAGGGCTTGCCTGACTCAGCGAGACCGGGTGATGAGTGATGATTCTGTGACGGTTTATCTAGATACTTTTAATGACAAGAAACAGGCCTTCGTTTTCCAGGTTAACCCCTGCGGGATTCAAAACGACGGCGTGTATTCAGAAGCGGGCCGAAGAGGCGGCCGGGGTCGCGGAGGCGGGATGATGGGGTTTGAGCGGTTCGACCGCAGCTGGGATACTTATTATCAGGCTCATGCGAGAATAGATGAACAGGGCTACACGGTCGAAATGGCTATTCCTTTTAAGAGCCTGCGCTTTCCCAACACGAGCCAGCAGAAATGGGGAATAAAGCTCCAGCGGTCAATCCGGCGGAAGAATGAGGAGCTTTACTGGCCGCCCCATTCGCGGCAGGTTAACGGCTTTCTCGTCCAGGCAGGAGTTCTCGAAATTCCGGCGAATATAAGCGCGGGAAAAAATATCGAGCTTACCCCCTTGGCTACCGCGTTGAAATCCGAAGAGACCCGGTTTTCCGCTCAGCCCGGGCTAAATTTTAAATGGGGAATAAGCTCTGATTTAACCGCTGATATTACTCTTAACCCTGATTTTAGCCAGATTGAAGCTGACATGCCGCAGATTGATGTTAACCAGCGCTATGCCCTTTATTATCCTGAAAAAAGGCCTTTTTTCCTCGAAGGTAAAGATTTTTTTGACACGCCGTTGGAGCTGCTTTATGCTCGCCGGATTATCGACCCGCTGTGGGGTTTTAAGCTTTCAGGCAAAATCAAAGGGAGTGCTCTTGGCTTCTTGAGCGCCCTGGATACTAATCCCTTAGCTATCTCTATCCCTGATAAAGGCATTGAAAGCGTCGAGGGCACTTCGGCCCGGAGCTTAGTCCATGTTTTCCGCTGGCGCCAGGACCTTTACCCTGAATCCCACATTGGCTTTATTTTTACTGATAAGGAGATTGGCCCGTCAATCAATCAAGTATTCTCTGATTATAACCGGGTGGCCGGCATCGACGGCCATTTTAAATTTCTTGAAGCCAACCGGCTGTCTTTTCAGTTAGCCGGGGCCAAGACCAAGGTTCAGGGACACGAGACCAAGGTTGTTCCCGGGTTTTCTCTTAATTTCAGCCGGATGACCCGCCACGTCAACCTGTCGGTCGATTACACCAGCCTGCCGCCTGATTTCGAAGGCTCGCTCGGGTTTTTCCGTCGCCGCGACATCAAGTCTCTGAACACGCGTTTCGGTTATGTAATCCTTCCCGAAAATGAGTACATAATTTCTATCCGGCCTTCGGTTGAATACCGCCGGGTTTATGATTTTCGCAACACCCTAACGGATAACGAAGTTGATTTTTCTCTTTTTATTTCCGCCTGGCGACAGACGAGTTTCTGGGCTTCGCTCCAAACCGGTCTGGAAAGATATAACGAAGTGGATTTTTATAAGACCGAATTCGACGTTCATCTCTTCTCGGAGCCTTTTTCCTGGCTGAGTGGCAATATTAATTATGGCGTGGGAGAAGCAATTTATTATTCCGACGAGCCCTATCTTGGTTTTAAAACTTCGTGGTCTTTCAGGGCTACGTTAAGGCCTCTCAGCAATATCACCCTCTCTTATAACCTGCAGAATAACGAATTTTATCGTCAGAAGGGAGGCGAAAAGGTTTATGAGATTAATATCTATTCCCAGCGGGTTAACTACCAGCTCTCGAAGACAACCTCCCTCCGGCTGATTACTGAATACAATGATTATTACGACCGCTTCTTCTTGAGTTTCCTTCTCAGTTATGAGCTCAGACCGGGGACGGTTTTTTATTTCGGCGTCGACAGGCTGCGGGGAAGAGACGAAGACGGCATTTTTCAACGGCCCGAGCCTTCAATTTTCGTCAAGTTTTCCTACTGGTGGCGTCTCTAAGCTCGTTTTATTAAGAGCCAGCGTGTGTTTTTAAGTTTTATAAGATGGAAAGATAGATGTTTTTTCCCGCCCCCCTTTTCCGCGCAGCAGGGACAGCGGTTTTTCTCAGCCTTGGTCTTATTCTCCTGCTGAGCACTTGCCGCCCCCATCCTCCTTCTTATATCATCCTGGCGGCGGGCGACAGCCTGACTGCCGAGGGTTATCCTGAATATCTCCGCCGTATTCTGCAAGAACAGGGATACCGGGTAAAAATTTATAATTTCGGCCGAAGCGGTCATAACTCGACCGAATATCTGGCGTATCTCCGGGCTGAGGGCGAGAAGCTTAGGTCCTTACAACCTGATTTTATCCTGGTAGAACTGGGGACCAACGACGTGAGGATAGACGGCGACCATAATTCCATCGCCGTCTATGACGCCAACATGCGGGAAATTTTGCGCTTTTTTTCGGGTTTCAAGAACCGGTGGGGCGGAAGTTCCAGAATTCTGCTGGCCCTGATTCCTCCTTTGCCTCCTGGGGTCGCTTTTCCTTTTGCCCCCGAATCAAGAGTCAGGGTGGAAAAGGAGATAAACCCGACTCTTAAACGTTTAGCCGGCGAACTCCGCTTAGACCTGGTTGACCACTCGAAGCTTTTTGCGACCAAGCCAGAGCTTCTTCCAGGTGTGCATCCAACCGAGGAAGGCTATCGCGAAATGGCGCGGGTCTGGGCCGAAGCCCTTCTTCCCTACCTGGCGCGCTGAAAAGTTCATCGTTTTGTCCTCTCTGTCTGGCAAAAATTGATTATTACCTGGCTATGGGGTCAGAATTTATTGGAGCGAGCCCAGGGGCTGGGTTGTCGGGGAAAAGAAACCTGAGAGCCATGCCCGATATTTAAACCTGGAGCTCGAGGGCTCGGCATTTAGCCGGGAGTTTCTCGGGTTGATTCCCGGGATGAAGGTTTGCGCTGGATTTATTCTCCTGAAGTTTCGGGAAATTGTCTTTTTGCTTGCTTCGGCGAGAAAAAGGATGGTATTATATAACTAAGGTTAAAAGTCCGGGAAATCATTTTGCCGCGGGAGTGTTTGTCATGAACCGAAAATTATTACGTCCGAGTTTAGCTGAAGTAAAAGAAAAAGCGACCAAAGACACTGCTGCCCGGAAAAAAGCGCCGCCTCCTTATGAAACTCACGCGGAAAACTACTATTACCTTAAACAGATGAACAAGAAGACGCCGATGGCCGTCGTCTTGATTGACGGTGAGGTTGTTCATGGGTATATAGAATGGTACGACCGGCATTGTATAAAACTTAACCGCGAGGACGCGCCTAACCTTCTTCTCTTTAAGAACAGCATAAAATACATGTATAAAATTAACGACAGCAAGAATGTCTCGTCCCCTCCGGATACCCGGAAGAAATAACCCCGCCTGGCCCCGCCTCGGCCTGACTGTGGGCGACCCTGCGGGCATCGGGCCCGAGGTCTTAATCAAGGCTCTGGCGCGGCCAGACTTGCCGTCAGCCTGCTATCTAGTTTTTTCACCTCCGGCTTTGATCGAAAGAGAGACTGAAGCCCTCGGTCTGAATCTTTCGTTTTCGCTTTTCGATGGCTGGGAAGAGGCGTCGGCGCCCGGAATTTATGTTTATCCTTGTGAAGAGACGACGCCGCTGCCGGGAAAAGGGGAGGTGTCGGCTGAGGCCGGCCGGATTTCTTTTCGAGCTTTTTCTCTGGCCGTGGACATGGCTAAAGAAGGAAAGGTTCAGGCGGTAGTGACGGCGCCAGTGGCTAAGCTTTCCTGGTCTTTAGCCGGGGTTCCTTATCACGGCCACACTGAATATCTTGAGCATTTTTTCCCTCGAGCAATCATGGGCTTCTGGAGCCGGAGGCTGAGAATCGCCCTTTTTACCCACCATCTTCCGCTGGCCGCAGCTCTCCGGCGGATCACCCGGGATAACTTGGTTCTTTTTTTCCAGTCGTTGGAGGAATCAGTTAACCGTCTTTTTGGCCGGCCGATGGAATATCTTGTGGCCGGCCTCAACCCGCACGCCGGGGAAGAAGGCCTCCTGGGTGAGGAAGAAATCAAAGAAATCATACCGGCCATAAACGAAGCCAGGAAGATGGGCCTGAACATTTCCGGCCCTTACCCTCCTGATGTTGTTTTTCGTCAAGGGCTTAACAGCGCGCGGAAAATAGTTATTGCTCTTTATCATGACCAGGGGCTTATCGCCTTTAAATTAGTATCCTTTTCCGACGGGGTCAACGTCACTTTCGGGCTTCCGTTTGTCCGCACCTCGCCCGACCACGGGACTGCCTTTGATATTGCTAACCAAAGAGTGGCTTCGGAGGGAAGTATGATGGCGGCCATCCGGTTAGCCTGGCGGCTGGCCCCGAAATCAGCGTCTTAGGCGCTTTATTTCCGCCCTCACCTCTCGCTCGATGTCGCGGGCTTTGATGGCTTCTTTTTTTTCGTAAGCTCTTTTTCCTCTGGCCAGAGCCAGTTCAACTTTTATTTTTCGTTTGTCATTAAGATAGATTTTCGTCGGCACGAGGGTAAGGCCTTTTTCCTTGATTTTGCCGGTCAGCCTTTTTATTTCTTGGCGATGAAGCAGGAGTTTGCGCGGCCGCATCGGCTCGTGATTGAACCGGTTGGCCGCTTCATACGGGCTGATGTGGCAGTTCAGCAGGAAGACTTCGCCGTTCTTGATATCAGCCCAGCCTTCCTTGAGGTTGACTCTTCCTTCCCGGACAGATTTAACCTCGCTTCCTAAAAGGGAAACTCCCGCCTCCAGCCGTTCGATGATTTCATAATTGAAAACGGCCTTTTTGTTTTCGGCGACTATCTTCATTTGTTATCGCTTTTTTCGCGTGGTTCGATTTTGATCAAGCTTAAATGGCGCCGGGTGATTTTCTCGACCGTAAAACGATAGGGACCGTATTCAAGGGTTGCTTTCTCTTGAGGCAGCCGGCCGAAATGAAAAAGCAAAAAACCAGCGAGGGTGGTGTATTCCCGGCTGGCCGGGAGGTCGATTCCGAGAGAAGCGCGGATTTCCTTGACCGGCGCTCGGCCGCGGAGGTAGTATACCTCGCCTTCTTTTTTCTCCAGCCAGCCTTCCTCGGCCAGGTCGTCTGATTCGTCCCTGATTTCGCCGACAATCTCTTCCAGGATGTCCTCCAGGGTGACGATGCCTTCAACGCTTCCGAATTCGTCGACGACGACCGCCATATGAACTGACCGGTTGCGCATCTCCCGCAGGGCCGTTTCGAGCGAGGCTGATTCGGGAAGAAAAAGGGGAGGGTGTAAAAGCGAGGGGAGGTGGAAACTCTTGCCCTCGACCAGATAGGGCAGAATATCTTTCATATGGAGGATGCCTTCGATATTTTCCATCCGCTCCCGGAAAACAGGGTAGCGGGAGAACTCCGAGGCTAAGATCGTCTCGAGGATCTTTTCAGCTGGCCAGGAGATTTCGAGAGCTTTGACCTGAGGTCTGGGGACCATGATTTCTTTTAGCGTCCTGGTCGAGATAGCGAGGACGCCGGAAAGCATTTGTTTTCTTTCGACGGGCATATCGGCTGCCCCGGACATAAGCATCAGCCGCATTTCTTCCTCGTTAAGAAGGTCGGGCCGGGTGACGGCGGATTTTCGGGAGAAAACGACCAGGTTGATAATTCCGGAGAAAACCCGGGAAAGAGGATAGAAAAGAGCCAGGAAAAAGCGCACCGGATGGACCAGACTCAAAGACAGTTTGACCGGATGGTAGGCAGCCAGGGTTTTCGGGCCGATTTCGCCGAAGAGCAAGATGACAAGCGACGTGATGACCGTTGCCAGAAGGACAGCCTGATTCTTTTTTTCGGGAAGAAGAGAAACAGCCAGGTATGTGGCCACGGAGGCTGCCGCGATGTTGACCAGGGTATTCCCGATCAGGATAGTGGTCAGCAACCGGTCAACCCGTGATTTCATCTTTTGAATAAGCCTGGCTTTCTGCGACCCGTGCTCTTCTAAAGACCGGAGTTTAAACGGGCTCGCGGCGATAAAGGCAGTTTCAGAAGCGGCAAAAAGGGCGCTTAATAACAGACAAAGAAAAAACAGGGCAACGTAGGTCAAGGCCATTGCTTCGAGCTTTATATCTGAGGCCCGGGTTTAACATGCTGGAAACACTGAGCCAGGCAGGCCTCGAGGCGGCTCTCGATTTCCCCGGCGGAAAGCGAGGCGGCTTCGGCCAGTTCGCTGACAATCAGTTCCTTGGCTTTTTCGAGCATGGCCTTTTCCCGGAAAGAAAGGGTCCGCTGCAGGTTAAGGTAATAGAGGCCTTTCAGGACAAGAATAACGTCGTTGATCTTTCCGGTTTTCATCAAGTTTTGATGTTCTTTATATCTTTCCTTCCAGTCGCGATGGATGTCGACAGGACTGTTGCGGATGAAGTCGAAGATGTCGTCGATGTCGTCTCCGGAAATGGGGCGGCGAAGGCCAACTTCGCCCGTATTCCCGACAGGGACGATGACCAGCGAATTGTTGGCCAGTATCCGGACGTGATAAATGCGGAAATTCTCGCCGAACAGAGTCGCCTCTTTAATGTCCTCGATGATACCGATGCCCTGATTGGGATAGATAACTTTATCACCAATTTTAAATGAATCCATTAATTCTATTTTACCTTAATTCTGAATCAAGTTCAAACTTCTCCAGGCCGCGGCTCTTGCGGGGGGAAATGGCGAAGGCGAATCTAAAAAACACCCCGCCGGCGCACCTCGCGGCCGCTTATTTTATACCGGAAAAATACAGGAATGCCTGTCGATTATTAGAACAGGCTCTGGCTTTAGAACCAGATAACTGGCGAGTTCACCTTGGTTTAGCTCGCCAGCGGACCCTGCGCTTCTAATTTCATCTTTTATTTAAGGGAAACTTTGGTTTAGCCGATTTTGGTTTGTTGCCTTTTAGACAGAAATTATCTTATATTGGGAAGGGAAAAATTTCGCTGGAGGAGGTCGAAATGAAGAGACGAGGGCAGAAAAATAAAATCCTTCGGTTTTTTATAGCGAGTGTCGGGAGCATTTTATTAGTTTGGTCCTTAGTCTCAGCCGAAAAGCGTGACCTCCGTAAGGAGCCAACTCTTTACGTCGTTGGGTACGCTCATCTTGATACCCAGTGGCGCTGGGATTATGTGACGACGATTGCCGAATATATTCCTAAAACTATGCGGCTTAATTTTTACCTGCTCGAAAAATATCCCCATTATGTCTTCAATTTCAGCGGCGCCAATCGGTACCGGATGATAAAAGAATATTACCCGGCTGAGTGGGAAAAGGTGAAACAATTAGTCCAGGCTGGCCGGTGGTTTCCGTGCGGGTCATCCTGGGAAGAATCAGATGTGAACGCTCCTTCGGCCGAGTCGATTATCAGGCAGATCCTTTATGGGACGAGGTTTTTCGAGAAGGAACTCGGCCGGACGAGCGCTGAATACATGCTCCCCGATTGCTTTGGTTTTCCCGCGTCTCTCCCGAGTCTTTTGGCTCATTGTGGAATCAAAGGCTTCTCCACCCAGAAGCTTAGCTGGGGGTCGAACGCTCCTGTCGGCGGTCCTGATTCTCCGGAGAAGACGCCCGAGGGCATACCTTTCAACGTGGGCTACTGGGTTGGGCCTGATGGAAAAGGGGTAATCGCCGCCTTAAACCCCGGAAGTTATGGCCAGAATATAACCTATGATTTGAGCCAGACCCCTCCCCCTCTCCCGGCAGGAGAAACAGCCCGCCGGCCTGTTGTCGACTGGCCGGCGAGGATAAACCTGAACGGCCAGGTAAGCGGCATCCTGGCTGATTACATGTATTACGGGACGGGCGACACTGGAGGTGCTCCCTCGGAAGCCTCTATAAAATTGCTCGAGGCAATAGTAACCAAAGCTAAGACGATTCTTCCGCCGCCTGAGACGAGAAGGCCTCAGCCGCCAGAGCCCAGGCGCAAGCCCGAGCCCGCGCCTGAAGTCCAGGTTGGCGGCGGGCCGGTGAACGTGGTTTCTGCCACGGCCGAGGACCTTTTCCTGGATATTCCAGAGGTCATGATTCCGAAGCTTCCCCGCTACCAGGGAGACCTCGAGCTGACGAATCATTCGGCCGGGTCGATTACTTCCCAGGCGTACATGAAACGGTGGAACCGGATGAACGAAGTCCTGGCCGAGGCCGCCGAAAAAGCCTCGGTTATAGCTTCCTGGCTCGGCAGCCGCGGCTACCCCCGCGAGAAGCTTAACGAAGCCTGGGGCCTGGTTCTGGGAGCCCAGTTTCACGATATTCTCCCGGGAACCAGCATTCCCAAAGCGTATGAATATTCCTGGAACGACGAAATTTTAGCTCTTAACCTTTTCGCCAGGGTAACTCAAAGCGCTGTGGAAGCTATAGCGGCGGAGATGGATACCAGGAGCAGGGGGATACCACTCATAGTTTATAACCCGCTTAACATCGGCCGCGAGGAAATAGTCGAGGCGAGCCTGGGTTTTCCTGAAGGAAAGCCTAAGGCAGTCCGGGTTGTCGGGCCTGACGGCCGGGAAGTACCGGCGCAACTGTCCGGCGACAGGGTTGTGTTTCTCGCCCGGGTTGGGCCTGTGGGGCTGGCAGTTTACGAAGTTTTTCCGGCTGAGAACCCGGTTTTAAGCTCGAGACTCAAAGTTACCGAAAAGAGTCTGGAGAATGAACGCTACCTCGTTAATATCGACGCCAACGGAGACGTCACCAGCATTTATGACAAGAAACTCAAGCGGGAGCTGCTGCGAGCGCCCATAAGCCTGGAAATCAAGACGGATAAACCCGCCCAATGGCCGGCATGGAACATGGATTGGGAGGACCAGTCCCGGCCGGCCCGGGCTTATATTAGGGGGCCAGCTAAAATCAGAATCCTGGAAACAGGGCCGGCTCGAGTAGCCCTGGAAATTACCCGGGAGGCCGAAGGCTCGAAGTTCGTTCAGGTGGTGCGGCTGGCTGCCGGCGACGCGGGAAATCGGCTGGAGTTTTATAACGTAATTGATTGGCACACGGCTGAGAGCCATCTTAAGGCTGTCTTTCCGCTGCGAGCGAAAAACGAATTGGCCACTTATAACTGGGAAGTCGGGACAGTCAAGAGGCCGACGAACTCACCCAAGCAGTTTGAAGTTCCCTCCCACCAGTGGGTTGACCTTACCGACGCTTCTGGCTCTTTCGGGGTTACGATTCTGACCGATTATAAGCTGGGAAGTGATAAGCCTGATGACCAGACAATCCGTCTTACTCTGGTCCGCACTCCCGGAATAAGCAAGGGATGGGAAGGCTACGGCGACCAATCAACCCAGGACTGGGGGCGCCATGAAATCCTGTTTGGGTTGGCCGGACATTCAGGCGATTATCGCCGGGACCAGACCGACTGGCAAGCCTATCGCCTGAATCAGCCATTGGCTGTTTTTGTCAGCCCGGCTCATCCTGGTTCTCTCGGCCGGAGTTTTTCCTTCCTTCGGTTGAGTTCCCCCAGGGTCAGGGTTCTGGCGATGAAAAAGGCTGAAGACAGCGACGAGGTTGTTCTCAGAGTGGTCGAGATGGACGGCAAACCAGCCACCGGCGTGACCCTTCAACTGGCCAGCCCGATTATCAAGGCGAGGGAAATTACAGGTACTGAGCGTCATCTGGCTGACGTGCCCGTTAAGGCGGGGAATTTGACTTTTAGCCTCCGGCCGTTCGAAATAAAGAGCTTTGCGCTCCAGGTTGGGCCAGCCCCTGTCAGAAGCAAGCCTTCCCCCTACCAGACTGTCTCTCTTCCCTATGAGCTCGCCGCAGCCTCACCTGACGGCTCTTTTAATCAAAGGGGGTTTGATGCTGCCGGCCGGTCTCTGCCCGCGGAGATGCTTCCCCAGGAGATTCCTTTTGGCGGAATTAGCTTCCGCTTGGGACCACCGGCTGGTTTGAACGCCGTTATCTGCCGGGGGCAGACGATTCCTCTTCCCCAAGCCAACAACCGGAGGATTTATATTCTGGCTGCTTCGGCCAGTGGCGACCAGAGGGCTGTGTTCTGGGTGGATGAGCGACCGGCTGAGCTCTACATCCCCAGCTGGAATGGGTTTATTGGCCAGTGGGACAACCGACTTTGGAGAATAAAGCAAGAACTGATGCCTCCCCGGTCGCCGCAAGCCTCCCCGGAAGCGCCTCCTGTTCTTATTCCGCAGCTTCCATCGGTAAGAGAGACGATGGAGTTTGCCGGTCTGGTACCAGGATATGTTAAGCCAGCCGAGGTAGCCTGGTTTGCCTCCCACATCCATGGGGTGAACGGGTTAAATGAGCCTTACAGCTTTTGTTATCTTTTCTCTTCCGTAATCGAAACGCCGGAAGGGGCCAGGACGCTGACTTTGCCCAGGAATGGAGCCCTCCGAGTTTTAGCCATCACGGTTTCTGAGGAAGGTCCGCGAGTCATCCCGGCAGCGCCTCTTTATGACCGCCTGTTACGATAGGCTTTAATTGCGGCCGGCCGTTTACTTGACAGGAAGTTGGCCGTTTACTAACATAAGCCTTTCAGGTGCAAGATGAAAAGGACGTTTCAACCGAACATCCGGCGGAGGAAGAAGACCCACGGGTTTAGAGTTCGCATGGCAACCCGCGGCGGCCGCAAAGTCCTCAAGCGGCGTCGCCAGAAAGGCCGCAAGCGCCTGACGGTTTAATGGATGAGGGGTTAAAACCTCGAGAAAGAATAAAGAAAAAAAAGGATTTTTTATTTTTATACCGAAAAGGCACGCGGGTTCGGACAAGGTTTTTTAATATTATTTACCATGAAAATGGATGCGGCTTTTCCCGTTTAGCCGTGGTCGTTAGCCGGAAAATTGGAAAAGCTGTCGTCAGGAATAAGATAAAGCGTTGGGTCAGAGAGTTGTTCCGCCGGAATAAAGAACTAATCCCTTTCCCCTTGGATATGCTGGTCGTAGCCACCCGAGGGGTCGAAGGGATAACCTGGGAAGAATACCAGGAAGAATACTTCCAGGCGGTCAGAAAAATTAGACGAAAAGAGAACAGAAATTGACTTCTTTTATCCTTTTTTTGATCCGGGTTTATCAAAGAACAATTTCACCCCTGTTGGGCGCTCGCTGCCGCTTCTTTCCCTCCTGTTCTGATTACACTTATGAGGCTATTCGAAAGCATGGCCTGAGCAAGGGAATCGGGCTTGGCCTTTGGCGTCTGTTGCGCTGCCATCCGCTGCATCCCGGTGGGTTCGACCCTGTGCCCTGAAAGGCAAGCAGATGGAAAAAAGACTGATTCTGGCGATGGTTTTATCCATTCTGGTGCTATTCCTGTACCAGGCAATTTTCATCAAACCCAGCCAGCAACCCAAGCCTGAGTTACCGCAGCCGGAAAAACCGGCAGCCGAAACCCAAGCGCCCGAGCCAGAAGAACCAGCTGCCCTCGAAAAGAAGCCGCCTGAAACAGCCCTTCCGAATGTTCCGGGGGCCATCATGGCCAGTCAGGAACAGGAAATAGAGGTCAGAACGTCTCTCTACGTGGCCAAATGGAGCAATCGAGGCGGTGTCCTCAGGAGCTGGCGGCTTTCGCGTTACCTGGACGAAACCAACCAGGGGCTGGAGCTTGTCAACCCTTTTGCCCAGCAGGCTGGACTTTTTCCTTTTTCTCTGCGCTTGGATGATAAAGCCTTAGAAACAGCCGTCAATCAGGCTTATTTTCAGCCGTCTGCCGCCTCTTTAAGCCTGGAAAAAAGAGACCAGGCTGAATTAATATTTGAGTATTCCGATGGGAAAAGTGTATTTGTGCGCAAGCGGTTTATTTTTCGCGGGGATGCGTATGATTTCCGGACAGAAATCTCGGTCGTCCAGGATGGAGTCGAGGCAGATTACCGGGTAGTCTGGGGACCTGGAATAGGTCATCATTTGGCCGGAAAAGGCAAGCCGGTCGTTTCTGGGGCTGGCGGAGTGGCCTTGTATCAACCCCCGAAAGTCATTCGTCTGGCTGAAAGAAAGCTCAAGGAAGAAGCGCTCGAGATGAGCGGCCTCGCCTGGGCGGCCTACGAAGATAACTATACCGCCGCCCTGTTTGTTTTTCCCCAGTCAAAGGGCAAAGCCGCTTTCCGGAAGGAAGTTATCCAGGTTGGCGAAGGAACCCCGGTTGAGGTTTTCTTCCTCGAAGTGAGCTCCCCGGAACTCGGCCGAATCGGCCCGAAGGAGATTGACGACCTCAAGGCGTTTGGCTACGACGGAAAAAAGTTAATCAATTTTGGTTTTTTCGGCGCCATCGTCGAAATCCTCCTCCTGGGGCTGAAAGCTTTTTATCGCTTGATACCCAACTGGGGAGTGGCGATTATTCTGTTAACTCTTGTCATCAAGATAATTTTCTTTCCGCTGACTTACAGCTCCACCAAGTCGATGGCCAGGATGCAGGAGTTGCAGCCAAAAATTAAGGCGTTGCAAGCTAAATATAAGAAAGCGAAGAGGGACATCGAAGAACGGCGGAAGATGAACGAAGAGATGATGAAGCTCTACAAAGAACATGGCATCAACCCGGCGGCCGGTTGTCTCCCCATCCTGATTCAGTTTCCTGTTTTTATCGCTTTTTACCGGCTGCTGGTGATTGCCATCGAATTACGGCGGAGTCCTTTTCTTCTCTGGGTAAAAGACCTCTCGACCCGCGACCCGTATTATATTCTTCCTATCCTGATGGGCATTACCCAGTATATTAGCCAGAGAATGGTGCCCACTTCGGCCGACCCCACCCAAAAGCGATTGACCTTAATCATGCCTGTTTTCATGACCATAATTTTTCTTAATTTCCAGAGCGGACTGGTTCTTTACTGGCTAACCAACAACGTTTTGCAAATTATCCAGCAATATATCATGAACCGCTTGATGCGGCGGAAAAAGAGTCAGGCCCATGGTAAAAAACCAAAAAAATAACGCCGGGGAGGAGTTTCGAGGAAGGAACCTGGATGAAGCCCTGAGCTCTGCCGAGCACGGCCTCAAGCTCCCGCGGGACAAGATTTCTTTCGAAGTAGTGACCGAAAAAACCAAGCTTTTCGGGATTAAAGGCAAAGAAATTGTTATCCGTGCCTGGCCAAGGGAGGAAGACGGCTCGGAAATAATCATTCAGTTTCTCCGGCAGTTTTTAACCTATTTTCCGCTGGAAATTACGTACGAAATAAAAAAAAGAAACAATTTTATCTACCTTGTGTTTGACGGGCCAGACCGGGGTCTTCTTCTCCGCCAGGAGGGGAGCTTGCTTCTGGCCATTCAGCATCTGCTGAACAAGATTTCGCCGCGGAAAGTTCAGGTTGACTGCGAGTTTTTCCGACGCCGGAAAGAAAGAAGGCTACGCGAGATGGTCGAACGGGTGGCTCAGCAGGTCTTAGACACCGGTAAGGAAGAAATCCTCGACCTGATGAATCCTTATGAACGTCGGATTGTTCACCTGACTGTTAACCAGATCCCGGGCCTGACCACCGAAAGTCTGGGGGAAGGGTTTTTCAAGCGAGTTCGTATCTACCCGACGAAGTCAAAGACGAAATCTGAAGACGAAGAATAAAACCAGAGTCGCACCAGGACTCTAAGGTCTCTACTGAGTCCAGAAAAAAACGATTTTGCTTTTCTGAATTCTCCTTAATATTCGAGAAACCCATATTAAGAAGGCCGTTTTCCAGGTTAGGTCAAGCTAAAAGGCAATGACTGAGCTTTTTCGACCGATTGACTCCAGGCTGGAGGCGGGCGAATGGGGGGGACAGATTTATGGCGGAAATTTTCAAAAACCCGCGGAATCTAAAAAACTCCTCAGCCCGTTGGCAAAGTTGCTGAATCGTTCTATTATTATCACCGAGGAAGATGGTTTTCAAAGGTTTTGATGCGAGCGAGACAATAATCGCCGTGGCTACGCCTCCGGGCCAGGGCGCCTTAGGCGTTGTCCGGGTGAGCGGCCGTGAGGCTCTGAAAGTGGCTCAAAAGTTATTCCGGCCAGACCAGGTGGATGGGTTAAAGCCGTGGCGCCTCGTCCACGGGAAGCTCATCGATTGGGAGCGACAGGAATATTTTGACGAAGCTACAGCCGTTTATTTCCCGGCCCCCAGGTCGTATACCCGGGAAGATATGGTGGAGATAATCTGTCACGGGAGCCAGGCAATTTTGGAGGAGATAATCCGCTTAGGAATTCTGGCTGGAGCCCGGTTGGCTCATCCCGGTGAATTTACTCTCCGGGCGTATCTCCACGGCCGGCTTGATTTGCTCCAGGCTGAAGCCGTAAACGACCTTGTCCGGGCGACTTCTTTATCCCAGGCGCGGCTTTCTTTCCGCCAGCTGGATGGCCGGTTGTCCAGGAGGATAGATAGCCTGCGGCAAGAACTTACAGAAATTCTCAGCGCCATCGAGGCGGCCGTCGAGTTCCCTGAGGAAGGAATCGAACTCGACCGCTCGGCGTTTGCCGAGAGGCTAAAAAAAATGGCAACTGTTCTGGAAAGGCTTGTTCGCTCTTATGATATTGGCCGGGCGTTGCTCGACGGTGTCAAGCTGGCCATCGTTGGCCGGGCAAATGTCGGCAAGTCAACTCTATTTAACGCCCTGGTAGAAAAGGACCGGGCTATTGTCAGCCCGTTCCCGGGGACAACCCGCGATTATCTAGAAGAAAAAATAAAGATTAACGACATGGTTTATACCTTAGTTGATATGGCAGGCATCGCTGAACCAGGGCATCCTGTCGAGGAAGAAGGCATCCGGCGGGCCAGGTTGTGGATGAACCAGGCAGATGGCCTGATAATTCTTCTGGATAGTTCCGAGCCTCTTACAGCCGAGGATGAAAAAATCCTCGCGGAAGCTGCGGAGAAAAGGGGGGTTGTCGTTCTCAACAAAGTCGACCTCCCGGGGCGCCTGGATTAAAAAATAGTGACCGCGGCTGCCGGAAATAAACCCCTGGTTGAGGTTTCTGCCCTAAAAGGGACCAATATCGAGGCCCTCCGGATGACTATTCACGAAGTCTTCGGTGTCTCAGGCGAGGATTGGCAGGAGGAGGTTATTTTTCATTGGCGGGAGAAAGTGGCTCTGGAGGAAGTCCATGGGGCTATCGAAAGAAGCCTCGGAGCCCTCAGAGATGGTTATCCAGAAGAGGTGGTGGCTGAAGAGCTTCATCAGGCGAGGCTTTCCTTAGGAAAATTGATTGGCGAGATCAGGTCAGAGGAAATAATTAACAATATTTTTAGCCAGTTCTGTATAGGGAAATAGGATGGCGGTAATCGGAGAGTATGACGTCATCGTGGTTGGCGCCGGGCATGCAGGCTGTGAAGCAGCCCACGCCGCCAGCCGGATGGGGTTTAGTACTCTGCTTCTGACCATCCATCTCGAGACAATTGCTCAAATGTCATGCAACCCGGCTGTTGGCGGTCTGGCCAAAGGACATCTTGTCAGGGAGATAGACGCCCTCGGCGGGATTATGGGCCGACTGACCGACGAGACCGGGATTCAATTCCGGTTGCTTAACAGGAGTCGAGGGGCGGCAGTCCAGGCCCCCAGGGCTCAATGTGATAAGGCCTTATACCGGTTAACGATGAAGCAATGGCTGGAAGAAGTGCCCGGCCTGACGATATTCCAGGGAGTGGTTACCGACGTCGAAGTGGGAGACGGCAGGGTTAAGGGGGTTAGGACCCTTGACGGCAGCACTTTTCTTGGCCGGGCGGTGATTCTTACTCCGGGGACTTTTTTAAACGGGTTGATCCATATCGGGTTGCAAAGTTATCCGGCCGGAAGGGCGAATGAGCCCCCTTCTGTCGAGCTCAGCCATTGCCTCCGAAGACTCGGTTTAAAAATGATCCGGTTAAAAACCGGCACACCCATGCGGCTTGATAGGAATACAATCGACTGGTCTTGTTTTGTTCCCCAGCCCGGAGACGACGACCCGGTGCCTTTTTCTTTCCGGACAGCGAAGAAGTTAGAGAATAAGGTTCTCTGTTACCTTGGCTACACTAACGAGAAGACTCATGAGGTCATCCGGCGGAACCTGGACAAGTCGCCTTTGTATTCCGGTAAAATCAAGGGCATCGGGCCCCGCTATTGCCCTTCGGTGGAGGACAAAGTGGTCAAGTTTCCGCATCATCCTCGCCACCAGTTTTTTTTAGAGCCAGAAGGGTTGCAGACAACCGAGATTTATGTTAACGGCCTGTCTTCGAGTCTGCCGCTCGAGGTTCAGATAGAGATGCTGCGGACGATCCCGGGGCTTGACCAGGCAAAGATTCTCAGGCCCGCTTATGGCATAGAGTATGATGCCGTCGTCCCGACCCAGCTTAAACCAACGCTCGAAGTCAGGGGTATTGATAATCTGTTTCTTGCGGGCCAGATAAACGGGACTTCTGGCTATGAAGAGGCGGCTGCCCAGGGGATTGTGGCCGCGATTAACGCGGGGCTAAAAATAAGGAAGGAAGAGCCTTTTATTCTCCGGAGAGATGAAGCTTATATTGGGGTCCTGGTTGATGACCTGGTTAGTCGAGGGGTGGAAGAACCGTACCGGCTGTTCACTTCGCGGGCTGAGTACCGGTTGAATCTGAGAATAGATAACGCAGACAGACGTCTGATGCCCTATGGATATAGGTTCGGGTTGGTCAGCGAGGAAGAATACGAGGCTTTTCTAAAAAGGAAAGAAAAGGTGGATATGGTTTTGGTTTGGCTGGAAAAGGAAAAGATAACCCAGGGCGAAGGCGGCAAAATATCTTTAAAGAATTATTTGCGCCATCCCAGGGTTTCTTTGTCCGACCTCGAAGAATATGTGCCTCTAATCAGGGCACTTTCGGCCGACCAGAGGAGGTTTATCGAAGCTGAAATCAAGTACGAGGGTTATCTGAAAAGGCAGGAAAAAGAAATTCAGGAATTACTCAAGGTGGATGCTGTCCGCATCCCCGAGAATTTCAATTTTAAGGACGTCCCTGGTTTGACAAGAGAAGCTGTCGAAAAACTCGAAAAATTCCGGCCTCAAACTTTGAGAGAAGCAAAAAAAATCCCTGGAATCACGCCGGCGGCTATCATAAACTTATACGTGTACCTTAGAATCAGGCGATGTCCTGAATCTCAGGACCCTGGTGCCGTCCAATGTTCCACGTGAAACATTG
Source organism: Candidatus Aminicenantota bacterium (assembly GCA_037441905.1). Lineage (GTDB taxonomy): Bacteria > Acidobacteriota > Aminicenantia > Aminicenantales > CALLJL01 > CALLJL01. The sequence continues at coordinate 63,318 of JBBIRF010000004.1, read as the reverse complement.
ATTGGCTATGGGAAGAGTAATCGCTGTTGCGAACCAAAAAGGTGGCGTTGGCAAGACAACCACGGCCATCAACTTAGCGGCCAGCCTGGCCTTCAAGAACCGGCGAGTCCTGGTAATCGACCTCGACCCTCAGGGGATGGCCACTGCTGGGCTGGGCCGGATGAGAATTCCTAAGAAGGGAATTTATCCGGCGATGATGGATGGCCAGAAGCTGATTGACCACATCCAGGGAACCGAGCTTGATAATCTGTATCTCTGCCCTTGCTCGCCCGAGCTCGCCGGCGTGGAAGTCGAGCTTGTCAACCTGCCTGACCGGGAGAAAAAACTCAGGGAGGCTTTGATACCGGTCAGGCCACAATTTCATTTTATCTTAATTGATTGCCCTCCCTCCCTCGGGTTTCTGACGATAAACGCTTTGACCGCGGCGGACACTATTCTTATCCCTGTCCAGTGTGAATTCTTTTGCATGGAGGGCATACCCGCGCTTCTCAGCACCTTTGATAAAGTCAGGACTTATTTCAACCCACAATTGTCGCTTGAAGGAATTGTCCTCACTATGTATGATGACCGGACTAACTTGTCCAGACAAGTGGCAGAAGAAATCAGAAAATCGCTCAAACAAGTGGTCTTCCCCGTGGTTATTCCGAGGAGTGTGCGCCTGGCCGAAGCCCCGAGTTTTGGCAAACCCATAATTCTTTATGATATAAAGTCCAAGGGAGCCGAGGCTTACCTGAGTTTAGCTGAGGAGATTTTAAAGAAATGACCAAGAAAGCTTTGGGCAAGGGGCTTGACGTTTTTCTTCCCGACGAAATCGGTTTAATCAAAGACGAGAGGCTGGCTGAGGTCGAAATCGACCTCCTCCGACCCAGCCCGGACCAGCCAAGGATGAAGTTTTCCCCGCAAGCCCTGGAGGAATTAGCGGCTTCAATCCGCGAGACCGGAGTCATCCAGCCGGTGGTGGTCATTCCTGAGGAAGACCATTATCGCATTGTCGTCGGCGAGAGACGCTGGCGGGCAGCCCAGCTGGCCGGGCTGAAAAAGATCCCGGCTCTAATCCGTCGTCTCCCGAGGGAAAAACAGCTGGAGGTTTCTCTGGTAGAAAACCTTCAGAGAGAAGACCTCAACCCGCTGGAAGTGGCTAAGGTCTACCAGAGATTGATTGAGGAACTGGGTTTGACCCACGAGGAGGTGGCCGCCAGGGTGGGCAAAGACCGTTCTTCGGTGACAAATCATCTTCGTTTGTTGACTCTGCCGCCTGAGGTGCAGAGCCTGTTGGCTGAGAATAAGATTTCGATGGGGCATGCCCGAGCCCTCGCTTCACTGTCCGACCCTGACCTCCAAATAACTCTGGCCAAGAAGGTTGCGGCCAAAGGGATATCTGTCCGGGAGACAGAAAGGATAGTCCAGCGCTTGATCAAAAAACCAAAGGAGCCAAAGGCGAAGAAGAGCTTTCCTGAGCTAATGGCGGCTGAGGAAGAATTGATCAGGGCTCTGGGAACAAAAGTAAAGGTTGAAGGCACGCTCGATAGAGGCGTGGTTAAGATTTTCTATTTTTCGAGTGAGGACCTCAACCGGCTGCTGAGTATTTTTCAATAGAGGGGTGAAAAGATGAAAGAAAAAAAACGGTTGCCTGAAGATGAAAAAATTACCGGTTTTTTCGACAGCAACACCACCATCAAAGGCGATTTGATGTTTCGAGGGGCTTTCCGGGTTGACGGCAATTTTGAGGGAAAAATATCATCGGAGGCCACGCTAATAATCGGCGACGAGGGAAAAGTCAGGGGTGAGGTCGAGGTGGGCACCTGTATTATCCGCGGCGAATTTCATGGAACCGTAAAAGCAAGGGAGAAGATAGAAATCCATGATAAAGGGAAGGCAGTCGGCACCATCATCACCCCTCGCCTTTATGTAGAAGAAGGAGCTTTCCTCGAGGCGAAATGCTTGGCGGGGGAAGGGGTCAGTTTCCCGAGTGAGGCTGCTTTCCAGGGGGGTGAAAAGAGCTGATGCCGGGAATAATCGGCGTTATTCCAGCGAGGTACGGTTCAACCCGTTTTCCAGGAAAACCGCTGGCTCTTCTCCTCGGCAAGCCTTTAGTCCAGTGGGTCTATGAGGGCGCTTCTGAATCCGATTATTTGGAAGAGATAATCGTGGCGACTGATGACGTAAGAATCGCTGAGGTTGCCCGCAACTTCGGAGCTAAAGTAGCGATGACGAAACCGGACCATGCTTCGGGGACTGACCGTGTTGCCGAGGCTCTTGAGGGGAAGGAGGCTTCTATTGTCGTCAACATTCAGGCTGACGAGCCGCTAATCGAAGGATGGATGATTGACCGCCTGATTCCTCCTCTTGTCTCGAAAGAGGCCGACTTGACCTCGCTGATGGCGCCTGTTTATGAGCTTTCGCTGGCTGGCGATTGCAATCGGGTCAAGGTAGTGGTAGATAAGAATGGTTATGCTCTTTATTT
>JBBIRF010000004.1:0-60844 GCA_037441905.1 Candidatus Aminicenantota bacterium | reverse complement strand
CCGTTCGCCCGTGCCCTTTTCCCCCGAGGATTTCTTTTATCAGCACATCGGAATTTACGGGTTTCAGCGGGAGGTGCTCGAGGCCTTCTGCCGTCTTGAGCCCTCGCGCCTGGAAAAAAGCGAGCGTCTCGAGCAACTTCGGGCCCTCGAGAACGGGTATCGGATTCGGATGGTGGAAATATCACAGCCGACAATCGGGGTGGATACGCCAGAAGACCTGGCGAGGGTGGAAGCTTTAATCGTGGCGCGAAAAAAATGAAGAAGACAAAATATGTTTTTGTTACTGGCGGCGTTCTTTCTTCTCTGGGGAAAGGGATTGCGGCCGCTTCTATCGGCCGTCTCCTGGAGAGCCATGGCTATAAAATAACCATCCAGAAATTTGACCCTTACCTTAACGTTGACCCGGGGACGATGAACCCTTTCCAGCATGGGGAAGTTTACGTCACTGAAGACGGCGCGGAAACCGACCTTGATCTGGGCCATTACGAGCGCTTCACATCGACCGACACATCCCGGGCGCATAACTGGACAGCGGGAAGAATCTATGAATGTCTGATCAGGAAAGAAAGAAAAGGCGAGTTCCTGGGTAAAACCGTCCAGGTTATTCCTCATGTGACTGATGAGATTAAAGCTGCTATCCACGGGGTGGATAACGATAACGATATCGTCATCGTCGAAATTGGCGGGACGGTTGGCGATATCGAAAGCTTGCCTTTCTTAGAGGCCATCCGCCAGATGAGGCTTTCTCTTGGGCCGGAAAACACACTTTTCATCCATCTCACTTTGATCCCGTTTATCAAGACCTCGGGAGAACTCAAGACCAAGCCCACCCAGCACAGCGTCAAGGAGTTGCGGGCGATTGGTATCCAGCCGGACATCCTGCTGTGTCGGACTGACCGGTTTTTGACGCCTGATATCAAGGCTAAAATCGCCCTTTTCACCAACGTCCCGCTCGAAGCGGTTATCACCGCCAAGGACGTAGAAAATATTTATGAAATTCCGCTTATTTTTGCTCAGGAGGGGCTGGACACGATTATTCTTCGGAAACTAAACCTGCCTTCGCGGAAAAGGGACCTTCGTCGCTGGAAAGCCTATGTCCGGCGGATGAACCAGCCGAAAGACGAAGTGAACATTGCTCTGGTTGGCAAGTATGCCGGGCTTCACGATTCCTACTTGAGCCTCAAGCAAGCCTTAGACCATGGGGGGGTGGCCAACGGGCTCAAGGTAAACATTTCCTGGATTGAAGCTGAATCCTTAGAAAAAGGAGATGTCGAGAAAATCCTGCGGCCGCATGACGGGGTTTTAGTCCCGGGCGGTTTCGGGGTCAGAGGGATAGAGGGGAAGGTCAGGGCCATAACCTATGCCCGAGAAAATAAAGTTCCTTATTTCGGGATTTGCTTGGGGATGCAACTGGCGACCATCGAGTTTGCCCGTCATGTCGCCGGGCTAAGCAAAGCCCATTCCACCGAATTCGACCCTGACACGCCCCATAAGGTTTTCTTCCTCTGGCGGGAACTCAAACCCGAGCACGACCTTGGCGGGACGATGCGTCTCGGCGCTTACGCTTGCGAGCTCAAAAAGCCTTCTATTGCCTATAATTCCTATAGGAAAAATATAATATGGGAGCGCCATCGCCACCGTTATGAGTTTAACCCCGATTATGAAGAAATTTTAACCAAGGCCGGGCTGGTGATTTCCGGCCGTAACCCGGACCATCAGCTGGTAGAAATTATCGAGCTTGCCGACCATCCCTGGTTTCTCGGATGCCAATTTCATCCCGAGTTTAAGTCGAAACCTCTGGCCCCTCACCCTCTTTTTAAAGCTTTTATCGGAGCCAGCTATGCTTACCGCTTGCAGAGAAATAAAGCTAAGTGATGGCTTGCTCATCGGCGGAGGAAGGCCTTTCCTGATTGCCGGCCCCTGCGTGCTCGAGAGCGAGACGCACGCCCTCTTCTTGGCCCGGGAAATAAAAACCTTGACGGAAGAGCTCGGACTGCCGTTTATTTTTAAAGCCTCGTTTGATAAGGCCAACCGGTCTTCGCTCGCCTCTTACCGGGGGCCGGGAATCGAAAGAGGCCTGGCCATTTTGAGCCGAGTCCGGCAGGAGATAGGCGTGCCTGTTCTAAGCGATATTCATGAGGCCTGGCAGGCCGAGCCAGCTTCCAAAGTATTGGATATAATCCAAATTCCAGCATTTCTCTGCCGCCAGACCGACCTTCTCCTGGCTGCAGCCCGAACTGGTCGGCCGTTGAACATTAAAAAAGGCCAGTTTATGTCGCCCGAGGATATGATTCATGCGGTGGATAAAGTCCGGAGCACGGGGAACGAGCAGATTATCCTGACTGAAAGAGGGACAACCTTCGGCTACCACGACCTTGTCGTCGACCTCCGGTCGATCGCCATCATGAAACAGTGGGGATTCCCGGTGGTCGTCGATGCTTCCCATTCGGTCCAGCGTCCGGGGGGCGCGGGTGTTAGTTCGGCTGGCAACCCCGAGTTTATTCCGGTTATCGTTCGCGGCGGGGTCGCGGCCGGGGCTGACGGGCTGTTTTTGGAAGTCCACGAAGACCCCGGACGAGCTCTGTCCGACAGGCAAAATTCCTTGCCTTTGAATCAATTAAGAAAAACCCTGGTCATGGCCATGCGCCTTTGGAAGACAATAAAGGAATTAGATGATGAGGAAGAATGACCTTTTAGCCACAGCCAGAGAAGTCCTGGAAATAGAGGCCAAAGCCGTGGCGGCGCTGGCCGAGAGGCTGGATGAAAGTTTTATCAAGGCTGTTGACCTCCTGAGCAAGACCAAGTCGCGCGTGATTGTTACCGGGATGGGAAAATCCGGGTTGATTGGGCGTAAGATTGCGGCTACCCTGGCGAGCTGTGGTACCCCGGCTGTTTTTATCCATCCCGCCGAGGCGGGCCATGGGGACCTGGGAATGATTTTAAAGGATGACACGATCCTGGCGGTCTCCTACAGCGGCGAGACCAAGGAAATTATCGACCTGCTGGCTTTTATCAAGCGAATCGGGGTGAAATTAGTCACGATTACCGGTAACCCCCGCTCCCGTCTCGCCCGCTACAGCGATGTTGTTCTTGACGCCAGAGTTGAAAAGGAAGCCGGACCCAAGAATCTCGTGCCCACCGCTTCCTCGACAGCGGCCCTGGCTCTGGGCGATGCCCTGGCCATTGCCTTAATGAAGAAAAAAGGGTTTGGGGAAAGAGAGTTTGCCCTTTTCCATCCGAAAGGCCACCTCGGACGCCGGTTGGTCAAAGTCGAAAGCTTAATGCATACGGGCGAAGAAGTCCCCCTGGTTTATGAGGAGACGCCGATGCTCGAAGTAGTCGAGGAGATGACCCGGAAGCGATTCGGGATGACGTGTGTTATCGACCGCGAAGGTTATCTCAAAGGGATAATTACTGACGGCGACCTCCGCCGGATGATGCGGCGGTACCAGGATAAACTTTTCACCCGCCAGGCCAGGGATTGTATGACTCCTGACCCGGTGACTATTGACCGGACGAGTCTGGCCACCGAGGCCTTAAACCTGATGGAGGAAAAGAAGATAACTTCGCTCATCATCAAGGATGCTGCCGGCAAGGTCGAAGGGATAATTCATCTTCATGACCTGTGGCGGACGGAGATGTTCTGATGAGCCCTGAGGAAAAAGCCAGGCGGATAAGATTAATCCTGATGGATGTCGACGGGACGCTGACCGACGGCACGCTCCTGTTGCTTCCCGACGGTGAGGAGCTGAAGAGCTTTAACGTCCGCGACGGAATGGGAATATTGATGGCCCGGCAAGCCGGGCTCAAGACAGGAGTGATAAGCGGTAAGAACTCCAGGGTTGTGACTAAAAGGGCCGAGCGGTTAAGGCTCGACGAAGTGCATCAGGGAATTCAGGATAAAAAGCAGGTTTTGGAAGATATCATGCGCCGCCACCGGTTGACCTCTGAGGAAATTGCTTTTATCGGCGATGACCTGGGCGACCTTGAAGTGATGAGGAGCGTGGGGCTGGCGGCAGCGGTGGCGGACGCGCATCCTCTGGTTAAAGCAAGCTCTCATTACGTTTGTCAAAACCAGGGCGGCCGGGGCGCGGTCCGCGAGTTTATTGAATTCATCCTCACCGCTCAGGGGAAGATGGAAAACCTCGAGGAGAAAATTAAGACCCTGCTCGACCCGCCGGAGGAAGCTAAGAACTAAAAAAATAATTAGCTCTGTGAGGTCAGCGATGAAGGTTAACCCGAAGATTTTTCGCGAATATGACATCAGAGGAATTGTTGACCAGGACCTAACCTTAGAGTTTACCCGGGTTCTCGGCCAGGCCTGCGGCACCTATTTTCGAGAGCGTGGGGCCCGGGAGGTTTGTGTCGGCCGCGATTGCCGGCTGAGCTCTCCGTCGCTTGCCAGAGCCCTTATCGAAGGGCTTTTGACTACCGGGTGCGCCGTCGAAGAAATAGGCGTCGTTCCCACTCCGGTTCTTTATTTTAACGTCTTCAACCGCCGCAAACAGGCGGCCGTGATGATTACCGGCTCCCATAATCCACCCGACCAGAATGGGTTCAAAGTTATGCTGGGCGAGGAGACTCTTTTCGGGCCGGCTATTCAAGAATTATACCGCCTGGTAACGCAGGGTAAGTTCGTTCAAGATAACCCGGGTGGGGTTACTTCATACGACGTTATTCCGGAATACATCGAATACGTCTCCAAAAATGTCAGGCTCGACCGTCCCTTGAAGGTTGTCCTGGATGCGGGCAATGGCACAGCCGGCGTTGTTGCCGCCCCTGTGTTCCGCCGCCTCGGGTGCGAGGTTATCGAGCTTTATACTGAAATGGACGGCCGTTTTCCCCACCATCATCCTGACCCAACTCTTCCGGAAGCGATGAAAGAATTGGCCGAAAAAGTGGTGGCCGAAGCGGCTGATTTTGGCGTCGGTTACGACGGCGACGGTGACCGAATCGGGGTCGTTGATGACCAGGGCAAGTTGCTCTGGGGAGACCAGCTGCTTGTTCTTTTTGCCCGCGACCTTCTTCCCCAGAACCCGGGAGCCGCGATTATTTCTGAGGTCAAGGCATCGAAAGTCTTTTACAACGAGGTGGCCAGGCTCGGCGGGAGGCCTGTAATGTGGAAAACCGGGCATTCGCTGATCAAAAAAAAGCTGCGGGAGGAAAAAGCTTTGCTCGCCGGCGAGATGAGCGGCCATCTTTTCTTTGCTGACAGATACTTTGGTTTTGATGACGCCATTTACGCCTCGGTCCGGGTAGCCGAAATCGTGGCCAAGTCGGGAACTTCGCTCTCAAAGCTTTTGGCCGACCTTCCCGTGACCTATTATACGCCCGAAATCAGGGTTTATGCCTCTGACGAAGTTAAGTTTACGATTGTTGAAGAGCTAAAAAAAGAGTTAGCTCCCCGGTATCCCCTGGTGGATATCGACGGCATCCGGGTTATATATCCTGATGGCTGGGCCTTGGTAAGAGCCTCCAACACCCAAGCCGTCCTGGTGCTCAGGTTTGAAGCCGACACTCCGGAAGCCCTGGAAGCCATTCAAAAAGAAATCAAGGAAAACCTGGAAAAAGTCATCCGCCGGTTGAACAACGCCTGATTCTCGGAGGAGAAAAGCATGAAGCTTGTGGCTGTAATCATGGCCGGCGGAAGCGGGACAAGGTTCTGGCCGCTCAGTCGGTCTTCCCGGCCGAAACAGTTTTTGCCGATTGCCGGCCAAAAGACGATGTTTGAGGAAACTGTCGAGCGGCTTCTGCCGCTCCTCCCCCTGGAAAATATCTACACAGTTTCGGGGGAGGCGCAGGCGAAAATGATCAAAGAGTTAGTGCCCCAGCTTAGCAAGGAAAACATCCTGGTCGAACCGCAGGCGAGGAACACTGCGCCCTCGTTACTCTTAGCTACAGCCCGAGTTTTCCTGGAGGACCCGACTGCGGTCGTGGCTGCGTTGCCGGCTGACCATGTTATCCTGAAGCCAGAAATCTTCCGCCGGAAACTAAAAGCGGCTGCGGCGGCCGCCGCGGACGGTTTCCTGGTAACCTTTGGCATCCCGCCTACTTACCCGGCAACCGCCTACGGGTATATTCATTATGACCGGAATTCAAGCGTTTCCTTCGAGGCCGAACCCTTTTTCCACGTCCTTTCGTTCAAAGAAAAGCCTGACCGGCCGCTGGCGGAAAAGTTTCTGGCCTCTGGCGAATATTATTGGAACTCGGGCATGTTTCTCTGGAGAGCCGATGCGTTTGTTTCCAAGCTGGAAGCCTACGCGGCTGAATGGTACGGCTACTTCCGGGAAATATTGGGCTGCCTGGAGGCGAAAGATGAAACCCGGTTGGCCTCTGTTTTCGGTCACCTGCCGGTTCTTTCCATCGATTACGCTCTTATGGAGAAAGCCAAGGGGATTCTCGTCTGCCCGGGCGATTTTGGCTGGTCGGATGTCGGTGTCTGGTCCTCGCTTTTCGACCTATGGCCCAAAGACCAGGCTGATAACGCTACCCGCGGCGAGACTGTCGCCTTAAATGCCCGAAGATGTCTGGTCTATAACCCGGGAAAGCTGACGGCGCTCGTCGGCGCCGAAGACCTCATCATTGTTAACACCGAATCAGCTCTTCTTGTCTGCCGGCGTCAGGATGACCAAAAGCTGAGGGAGATAATTGAATGGCTCAAAAAAAGCGGGAGAGAGGAATACTTGTAAAATAAATTCTCAGCTCTCCAGACTTTAACCCGTTCTATACGCCAAGCCTCTTTTGCCAGCACACCCGACCTCTCTTTGTTTCTTATTATTTATTCTTCGTTTATTCTTCCGATATCTCCCGACTTTTATTCGCTCCTCATTCTTCCGTTTTATCCCAGGAATTTACCAAACAATTTTTACGAATCATATAATATTTATAATTTTTTATGCTTTTTTTTATGCTATTTTAATTAATCTTCAGCCGTTGGCCTTAACTCGCTGGCCAGGACGAGCCGGTTTCGGCCCCGCTTTTTTGCTTCGAGCAAAGCCTGGTCAGCGGCCAGGAGAAGGGCTTCGGCTGTTTCCCCGTCTTCTGGGAACCAGGCAAGGCCGATAGATACGGTGAGGTTTCGGAAAACATTGCCTCCATGAAAAACTTCGAGGTGGTGAACGCGGTTGAGGATAAGTTCTGCCCTTGCCCTGGCAACTTCGATGGAATTGACCGGCATGATAATCGTGAATTCCTCGCCGCCATAACGGCAAACGACGTCTTCTCGTCGGACTGATTTCTGGAAGAGGCGGGCCAGGGCCTCGAGGACTTCGTCGCCGGCATCATGGCCGTAATTGTCGTTAAAAGCCTTGAAATGGTCGATGTCAAGCATCATCACCGCTACCATATGACCGGAGCGCTGCGCCCGGAAGAGTTCTCTTTCCAGGGTTTCCTCCAGGAACCGGCGGTTGTACAAACCGGTTAACGGGTCGCGGATTGACTGTTCTTTGAGGAATTCCCGCAGCCGGATAGTGGAAAGGGCGGTGCTCAGCCGCTGGGTGAATTGGAGGGCTAATCGCTGGCGTTCCGACCTGTATCTATGGAAGGCTTCGCCGTTATTTAATTCATCTTTTTTCCTCAGGCAACAGCTCATGACCAGAACGCCCAACGATTCGCCGAAGGAAACCAGCGGCACGCACAGGGAGGGTGGCCGAAATTCGTCTTCGTTTAACAGATGAGGACAGACCATATCTTTCTCCGGGTCGTATACCAGGTGAGGCTCTCCACGACGCAAAGCCCAGCATTCTTCCGGAAAGAAATCCCTCACCCGGGGCCTTTTTTCTCCCCAGGAACCTCTTAAATCGAGCGGCAGACCTTCTTTCCGCTTGAGGTAGATGGCGCCGCTTTCTTCGGGAAAAAGGCGGCGGGCATAATTAACGGCGATGGAAACGATTTCCAGTTCATTCTGGGCCATCTGGAACGAATCACCCATCTGAATAAGCCAGTTTGTTTCTTCATTCCTTCTTTCTAACTGGCTTACTGATTCGGCCAGTTCGGCCGTTCTCTCGACGACTCTTTTTTCCAGGTTGGACCTGGCTTCTTCCAGATGGCCCATGGTTTCTTCTAACCGGTCGAGCATCTGGTTGAAGGAAGAAGCGAGCTGGCCGACCTCGTCTGTCGAGCTAACTTTCACCCGCCGCGAGTGGTCGCCCGAGGCGATTTCGCTTACTGTAGCCGTAATGTGTCTGAGCGGCCTTGTCACTATCGCGCTCAGATAATAGCTGAGGAGTCCACCCAGCAGAAGAATAAGCATAGCCGCCAACGCGGTTGTCCTTCTGACTTGTCTTGTTCCCTCGATAACCGAGCGCAGGGAAAAACCGAGGATGAGCTCGCCGACAGGTTTTTCCTGGTGTTTAACCGCCACCTTTTCCACCCAGACCAGGCCGCCCTTGGTTAGTCCGGTTTCGGCTGAGACGAAAGAGGCCGGGTCTACTTCGTCCGTTTTTTTAAAAACTGCCAGCTGCTTGCCAGCGGCATCCTTGACCACGGCAAAAAGCAGGTCTTCATCCCGGGCCAGGCTCTGGGTGACCTCTTCAAGCGTCGGAATGTCTTCAAAAACAAGCGCCGGAGCCGCGCTGTAAGCGGCGATGTTAGCCACGTTCCTGGCCTTGCTGGCCATATCTTGGATGCCGTGCTTTTTATAAAAGTAAGGTATAAGGATAATTGCGGCAAGCGCAGCTAAAAGAAAAAATAGCATGAAGACTAAAATAAACCTCCCAGCCAGACGGGACCGGAAGAAAAGCAAGCCCACCTTGCTTTTTTTCTCTGCCTGAGTAGCTCTTTTTAGCTGGTTCATTTTATCGACGTGATTTTCAGGAGCCGGGAGCTGAAATCAAGACCTTGCTCCCGGGCAGCCTGGAGGTTGATGAAAACATGGGGCGCTTTGTTTTCCAGCCCCAGACCAACCGCCACGCCTGATTCCAGGTAGGCAGTCTCTCCGGTAAGCGTGGCTACCTTAGCCTGCCGACAAATACCTAGAATCTCCTTCAGCCGGGATTTAACAGCTTTTGGACTTAAAGGAGCTATATAAAGAAACAATATTTTGTCCTGACGCAAGGCCTCCTGCCAGCTGGCTATTTCTTCAAGCGGAAATTCGATTAGCCGGACTGGTATTCCATCGACCTCTCTTCCCGCCGGGACGGCGGCGACAAGGTCGTCTCTTGTCCAGGTTGAAAGCTCAAAATTTTTTTCATACAGGAGCCCTATTTTGAGCTCAGACCCGGCCCTGGCTTTCCAGGTCCTTTCGAACCCTAAGATTTTCTCGAAAAGCTCGAACTGCCTTTCAGGCGTGAGTCGATATTCGGCCCTGACTGGCTTTTTCTGGATAACAGAGGGGTAAAGAAAAAGCGGGACGAATGCGGCTGAGAAGCAAGCAAGCGCCAGACTCAAGCGCAACGCGAAGCGGGAGAGAAGCGCCGGCTGGCGGTGCAGGTCCTCCGATAAATTGCCGCCAGAAATTAAAGACAAAAAAAACCGCGCTTTCTTCTTAAGCGTTAGCTCTCTTCGCCGCATCTCCCTTTTTTCCCGAATCCCTTTTCCCAAATTCCTTTTCTTAGGTTAATACTACCTGCCTTTCAGAGTCAAAGCCAATCAAAATGCTTTCTTTCCAGGGAAACAAGGTTTACCGTCTTTATTTTAGGCCAAAAAGAAATATAATTTAAAGCGAAAGGAGGTGTTAGCTTGATGAAACGCAGCTTTATTTGTCTCGCGGTCGTTATTTTCCTGGTGGCTGCGGTCTCGGCCGCTGAATTTCAGCTTGAGGTCAAGGAGCATCAGCTGAGCAACGGACTGAAGCTGCTGATGATTCCGCGGCCGGGTGTTCCGCGGGTGGTCTGTCATATTTATTACAAAGTGGGGTCAATCAACGAACGCCCGGGGATTACTGGAATTGCCCATGTCCATGAGCACATGATGTTTAAAGGGACGAAAATCATGGGGGTGACTGATTATGAGGCCGACCACGCGCTCAACCAGAAGATTGACGACCTGATGACCAAAATCTACCAGGAAAAATACTGGAAACGGAACGGCGACAACTCGAAAGTGGCTGCCTGGGAGAAAGAAGTGGAGGAGCTTCTAAAAGAGGAGAAGAAGTACATTATCAAAGACCATCTTTGGGAAACCTACATGAAACACGGAGGAACCGCGCTTAACGCTTCGACCTCGGATGAAGTAACCGGTTATTATGTTACTTTGCCCTCGAACAAAGTCGAGCTCCAGATGTTCCTCGAAGCCGACAGGATGATGAATGCTTACTTCCGCGAATTTTACTCCGAGAAAGACGTTGTCATGGAAGAGCGCCGGCTCTCCGAGAACAGCCCCGGCTATCTCTTTAACGAGCAGGTTAGGGCTGCTTTCTTTGTGGCTTCGCCTTACCACTGGAACGTAATTGGCTGGATGGATGACTTGCGCAAGATGACCAAAGAGGATTTGATTGAGTTTCATAATAAGTACTATGTTCCCAATAATGCTGTAGCGGTTTATGTTGGCGACTTTGACCCGGCAAGGATAATCGAACTGGCCGAGAAGTATTTTGGCCCTATTCCCCGGGGTAAAGACGTTGAGCCGGTCCGGACAGGTGTTCCTCCCCAGAATTGTGAAAAAAGGATGTACGGCGATGGGCCGGCTCCCCCTCAGATTTCCGTCTGGTTCCACATCCCGGCTGAAGGCGACCCGGATACCTATCCCCTTTCGGTGTTGGCCAGCATTCTTTCTGGCGATACCGGCCGCCTTTATAAATCGCTCATTAAGGAGAAAGACGTCGCTTCGATGGTGAGTGCTTTTTCCCGGCCGCAATGGTATGCCGGAAGCTTTGTGGTCAGTGCCAGGCCGAAAACGGAAAAAGGACTGAAGCCGGATGACCTGGAGGCCGACCTCTGGGCTGAATTAGAAAAAGTGAAAAAAGAAGGGGTAACGGCCGAAGAGCTGCAAAAAGCCAAGAACAGGTATGAAGCCAGCTTTATTATGAGCCTCCAGAGCACTATGGGGTTGGCCAGCCGCGTTGGCCGGGCTGAACTCAACCGGGGATGGCGTTCGTTGATTTCCGACCTCGAGGCGATTAAGAAGGTCACGAATGACGAGATAAAAAAGGTTGCCGCGAAGTATTTCGTCCGGAACAACTCGCTTACCGCTATCTATCGCCGTAGCTTCAGCCGGTAAAGGAGGGCAAAAATGAACCGAAAATCAATAAAGTTAATCTTAGTTAGTCTATGCCTGGCATTCGGGCTCACTGGAATTTTCTGGGGACAGGTAAAAAGGCCCGAAGACCTGAGTTTTCCGCCTTTAAAGTTCGAACCGCCTGACCCGAGGCAGTTTCGACTGACCTTAGCTCAGGGAATGAGAGCTTATCTCCAGGAAGACCATACCCTTCCTCTCGTCAACCTTCAGGCCATCATTCACGCGGGCGAGCTTTATTGCCCGAAGGAGAAAGCCGGGCTGGGCAGCCTCTTCCAGCAAACCCTGGTCAAAGGCGGCACCAAAACGAGGGAAGGGGCGATTATCGAGGACCGGTTGGACTTCTTGGGGGCTTCGCTCAATTTTTCCATGGGAGAAAGAGTCTCTACCCTGTCGCTTTCCATCTTGAGCAAGGACTTGGAGGAAGGGCTTGACCTTTTCTTCGACGTCCTGATGAACCCCGAGTTTCGCGAGGATAGCCTGAAAATTGCCAAGGGAAGGCTGGTTGAACAGCTGAAAACAGCCAACGATGCTCCGGCGGCGGTTCTATCCCGGGAGTTTGAGCGGCTCCTTTACGGTGACCATCCGCTCACCTATCAGCCAACCAGAGCGACGGTTGAAGGCGTCACCCGGGAGGACCTCAAGGCCTTTCATCAGAAGTATTTCTTTCCCCGGAACATCATCCTCGCCGGGGCTGGCGATTTTAACAAGAAAACCCTGGTTGACAGGATAAACAAGTATGTCTCCCGCTGGAAGAATCAAACCCCCGCTTTTCCTTCAGTGGCGAAGAATTTCCCTGAAGTCGAGCCCGGCGTGTATTTTATTCAGAAAAAGATAAACCAGGGTTATGTCTCCATCGGCCACCTCGGGATCGAGGATACTAACCCCGACTATTTCGCTGTCCAGGTGATGAATTTTATCCTGGGCGGCGGGAGTTTCACTTCGCGGATTACCTCCAAGGTCCGTTCCGACGAAGGCCTGGCTTATAACACCGGCAGCCGGTTTACCTACCGGTGGGGATTTCCGGGGACGTTTTCCGGGTATGTGCAAACCAAGTCCTCGACCGTCGCCTATGCGATTTCCCTGATCCTGAAAGAATTCGAAAGAATTAGGCAGGAGCCGGTGACAGACGCAGAGATGGAGACCGCGATCAACTACTATCTGGAGAGTTTCAGCAATTTCTTTTCCACGCCAGTCGCGACGATGGCTAACTTCGCTCAGCTCGAGCTTCAGGGGAAGCCTTTGGATTATTACAAGACTTACCGGGACAAAATTAAGGCCGTAACCAAAGAGAAAGTCTTAGAGGTAGCCAGGAAATACATCAACCCCCAGAAAATGGTCATCATGATCGTCGGTGACTGGGAACCGTGCAACCAGGGAGACCCAAAATTTCCCGGACCGCTCTCCCGCTTAGGCAAGGTTCATGAGATAACCCTGCGCGACCCGCTGACGGGCGAGCCGTTGAAATAGCCAGCTGGAATAAAGGAGGATAGATGAAACCGAGGAAAATAATAACAGCCATTTGCCTCCTTTTCGGTGTTGTTGGGCTTTTATTTTTATTCGGCGCCAAAACCCCGTCTGAAGAAAGTCAACAAAAGCTGGACGTGGAATTTCTCAACCCGCCCGAGAGAAGCCAGGCACCGTTTTCCGAGGCTGTCCGGGTGGGTCGTTTTCTCATCCTTTCAGGCCAACTTGGCCGCGACCCAGAATCAGGCCGCCTGGTTGCCGGAGGAATTGAAGCCGAAACGAAACAGACGCTCGAGAACATCAAGCGAACCCTGGAAAAATACGGCAGTTCTCTCGACAAGGTGGTTAAATGCACAGTGATGCTGGCTGATATGAGCGAATGGGAAAAGATGAATAAAATCTATGTCACTTATTTTCCGAAAAACCGGCCTGCCAGGAGTGCTTTTGGGGTAAGCGGGCTGGCCGGCGGCGCCAGAGTGGAGATTGAATGCTGGGCGGTCGTCGATTGAGGCGGAATTATTTTTCCTTCTGAGGGTTGGCGGGCTTAATTTCGAGGCCTAACTCCGCCAGCTGGCCGGCTGAAACCGTGGCGGGCGAGCCGGTAAGAAGGCAAAGGGCGCTTGTCGTCTTGGGAAAAGGGATTACCTCCCGGATAGAATTTTCTCCGGCGAGAAGCATGACAATACGGTCAAACCCCAGGGCTATGCCGGCATGCGGCGGTGCCCCATAAGTCAGGGCTTCGAGGAAAAAGCCGAACTTTTCCTGGGTTTCTTTTTCCGTAAGTCCTAATATTCGGAAGAGCCGACGCTGCAAATTCATGTCATGAATCCGGACTGAACCGCCGCCAATTTCATAACCGTTAAGCACCAGGTCGTAAGCTTGAGCCCTCACCCGGAGGGGCTCTTTTTCTAAAAGGTCGATGTCCTCGGGTCGAGGCGAAGTAAAAGGGTGATGGACCGAAACAATTTTTCCCTCGGCCTCGCTCCATTCAAGCAACGGAAAATCAGTAACCCAGACAAAGGCGAAACATTCCGCCGAAGAGGCCTCAGGACGGCCGAGTTCCGAGCGGAGTTCTCCTAACACCCTGAGGGCTAAATCCCGGCGGTCTGCACAGAGGAGGAGAAGGTCGGCACTGTTGGCTCTTGCGGCCTCCCAGAGAGCCAGGCAGTCGTCAGGCCCCAGGCGCGGAGAGGCCTTAATGGTCTCTTCCCTTTTCATCCAGATTACCCCCCTGGCTCCAGCTGTCTTAACCCTTTCTTGAATTTTTTCGAGCTGCGACCGGGAAAGCTTGGCCCCTTCCGGGATGACTAATCCCTTCAGAACAGCCCCTTCCTGTTGAGCTTTTCTCAGGATTTCGCTCGAGGCCCGGGAGAGGAAGGCGGTAAAATCAAGAATCTCGAGGGGATTCCTGAGGTCGGGCTTATCCGTCCCGTATTTTTCGAGCGAATCTTGGTAAGTTAGCCGGCGAAAAGGCGTGGCCACTTTCACTCCAGCCAGCTCACAAAGTTCGGCCATCAGGCCCTCGATGACGGAGAAGACTTCTTCCGGCCCGGCAAAGCTCATCTCGAGGTCGACCTGGGTAAATTCAGGCTGACGGTCGGCTCTGAGGTCTTCGTCCCGGAAGCAGCGGACAATCTGAAAATACCGGTCGAACCCGGCAATCATCAGAGTCTGTTTGAAAAGCTGGGGCGATTGCGGCAGGGCATAAAACTTCCCCCGATGAATACGGCTGGGAACGAGATAATCTCTGGCTCCTTCGGGCGTTGACTTGGTTAAAAACGGAGTTTCGATTTCATAGAAACCCTGGCGGTGGAGGAAAAGCCTTGTCCTTAACGCCGCCTCGTGCCTCAGCTTGATGTTACGCTGCATCGAAGGTCGCCGGAGGTCAAGATAGCGATAACGGAACCTGAGCTCTTCGGAGGCGGCTACCGGGTCGGTAACTTGAAAAGGCGGCACTTCGGCCTGGTTAAAGACAACCAGCTCCTCGGCCACCACCTCGACCTCGCCGGTAGGCATCGAGGGGTTGACGGCTTTCGGCTCTCGGCGGCGGACGACACCTCTAACCCCGATTACGTATTCCTGCCTTAGCTCCTTTGCCTGCGATAGAAGAGTGGGTCTTTCCTGGGTAAAAACAACCTGGGCTATTCCTTCCCTGTCGCGCAAGTCAAGGAAGACCAGCTGACCCAGGTCGCGGAGCCTTTGCACCCAGCCGCAGAGAGTTACCGGCTTGCCCTCGTCTTCCCGCCGGAGCAACCCGGCATAGTGCGTCCGACGCCAGGAGCTGAGTTCAGTCGAAGATTTCATCAGCGGTTTGGCTCCGGGGAACCCGCGTTTTGGCGGCTTCGGGCCTCCTTGGCGAGTTCCTTTAAAACTCCTGTTATTTCATCCAGGGACACTGGTTTCTGGTCGCCTGCTCGCATGTCTTTGAGCAAGCATTCATTCCGGTTTATTTCTTCCTCTCCTAAAATAACAGTCCAGGTAGCCTTGATTTTATTAGCTCTTCCGAGCGCAGCCTTGAGGTTTCTTTCTTTATACTCCAACAAAGCTTGAAGCCCGGCATGGCGCCACTGCCGACAAAACCTGAGCCCAATTTCACGCGCCTTTTCGCCTAAGCAGGCTAAATAAATTAGAGGCTCTTCTTCCGGAGTGAGTTTGGCCACGGCGAGGAGTCTTTCGACGCCCATAGCAAACCCGATTCCGCAGATATCCGGGCCGCCGTAAAGCTTCATCAGATGGTCATACCGGCCGCCGCCCAGGATGGAGTTTTGGGCTCCGAGGCCGGAGCTGACGACCTCAAAAGTTGTCCGGGTGTAATAATCCAGCCCGCGGACAAGCCTTGGTTCCGCCCGATACTCCAGCCCGTAGAAATCGAGCCATTTCCGGAAAGAGGCAAAATGGTCGCAGCACTCAGGGCAGAGGAAGTCAGTGACGAGCGGCAAGCGCGCCGTCTGTTCCTGGCAACCGGGAAGCTTACAATCAAAAAGCCGCAGCGGGTTAAGTTCAGCCCGGCGTTGGCAATCGGCGCACAGGAGAGGCTTGATTTTTTCCGCCTCCTTCCGGAGCGTGGCCACATAGTTGGGCCGACAAACTGGACAGCCGACGGAATTAACCAGGGTTGTGGCCTTTTCTACACCCAGGGAACGAAGTAAATAATCAGCCATTTCTATAATTTCGGCGTCAACCGCCGCGTCTGCCTCGCCAAAGACCTCGATATCCACCTGGTGAAACTGGCGATAACGGCCTTTCTGCGGCCGGTCATACCGGAACATCGGGCCGAAATAATAAAACCTCAGGGGCGAAGGCTGAAGATACAAGCGATGTTCGATAATCGCGCGAACGACTGACGGCGTGTATTCCGGACGCAGCGTAACCGACCTGCCTCCTTTATCCGTAAATGTATACATTTCCTTGGTGACGATATCGGTTGTTTCACCTGTTCCTTTGATGAACAGCTCGGTAGGTTCGATGATGGGCGCTCTTATCTCTCGGTAGCCGTAGGCTTCAAACACCGACCGACAAACGGCCTCAACCTTCTGCCAGAAGCGGGCTTCTTCAGGCAGGATGTCTTTTGTTCCTTTGATGGCGGCGATGGCTGGCTTCATTTTTCGGTGAATATTCCAATCCGCCGGAATTTTTCATACCGCGCCTGGAGAAGTTCAGCCAGAGGCGTTTCTTCCAGTTTCTTTAAAGCTGGCTGGAGGACCCGGTCGACATTCTCGAAGGTTTGCTGGGGGTCAACGTGGGCGCCTCCGGGAGGTTCGGGAATTATCTTATCGATTATTCCCAGGTTGAGGAGGTCCTGAGCCCTGATTTTAAGGTTTTCGGCCGCTTTTTCCACTGCGCTCTGGTCCTTCCAGAGGATGGCGGCACAGCCCTCGGGCGAAATTACCGAGTAGAAAGAATACTCCAGCATGAAGATGAGGTCGCCGACACCGATGGCCAGAGCCCCGCCGCTCCCCCCTTCGCCGATGACGATGTTTACGACCGGAACCTTCAGCCGGGAGATTTCTTTGAGGTTGGTAGCGATGGCTTCGGCCTGGCCTCTTTCCTCGGCGCCAATTCCAGGGTAGGCGCCCGGGGTGTCGATAAAAGTAATCACGGGAAAACGGAATTTTTCCGCCAGTTTCATTATCCGGAGAGCCTTCCGATAGCCTTCAGGGTTAGGCTGGCCGAAATTCCGGGCGATTCTTTCCCGGGTTGTCCTTCCTTTTTGATGGCCGATGACAGCCACCGTTCTTTTTTTATAAAACCCGAGACCGGCGACGACCGCCGGGTCATCACCAAAACGGCGGTCGCCATGAAGCTCGACGAAATCTTCGACGAGCGCCTGGATATAATCCAGGGTGTACGGTCGCTGCGGATGACGAGCCAGCTGGACAATGTGCTTGGCCGTGAGCGTCGGCAGGATTGACTCCCAGAGGCGACTGATTTCCTCTCTGAGCGCGACAATCTTATCCTTCTTCCTCGGGTCGTCCGAAGCCTCGAGTTTTTCAATCCTATCCTTGAGCTCGAGGATTGGTTGTTCTAATTGATAAAATTCAGAACTGCTCATACCTTTTTCTTCCGGCGTTGAATACCCGTTTATTCTATCGGTTGGGTTAAAGAGGTGTCAAGCCAAACCCGGTCGATTATCGAGAATAGATAGGGGTTTAAACAGGTTGATTTTTCTTCCTGAACCCGCTCACTTCCTGACCGGGCTAAGAAATATCTAAGAAATATTAAAGTCATTGGCCATTGTTCCGGAGAAAGCGGCCGGATGGGCAGCTCAGAAAAAGCCCTAAGTCTTCGCGCGGCTCAAGCGGCGTTGCCGGACGACTTCAAAAAGGAAAACAGCTGCCGCGGCGGCGACATTTAGCGAATTGGTCTTCCCGGCTAAGGGGATAGAAAGAACCCGGTCGCAGCACCGCCGGACGAGTGGCCTTAATCCCCGGCCCTCAGAGCCAAAAACAAGCGCCACCGGCTGGGTATAATCGAACTCATACCACAAACCGTCGCCCTCAGCCTCAGCGCCGATAACCCAGAGCCCCCGGCTCTTCACTTCTTCAAGCGCCCGGACGAGATTCTTTACCCTCGCCACGCCGAGATGCTCCAGGGCGCCGGCTGAAGCCTGGTAAACGGCTGCCGTCAACCCGGCCGAATGTCTTTCTGGAAGCACCAGCCCGGAAGCGCCAGCCGCTTCAGCCGAGCGAATAACGGCACCGAGGTTCTGGGGGTCTTCCACTTCGTCAAGGAAGACGAGGCAAGGATGTTTTGACCGGCCAAGAAGTGATTCAAGCGAGACAAATTCCTTGGCCGCAATCATGGCTACTATTCCCTGGTGATGCTGGCTTAAGGCGTCAAGCTTCTGCCGGGGCACCAGAACTACTGGAACCTCAGCCTGGCGGGCGAGTTGAATGATTTTTTGCGCCCGATGCCGCGGCATCTCGCGCGACAGAAAAAGCTTGTTGACCCGACGGGGGTTGGCTTTGAGGATTTCGAAGATTGGCTGAACGCGGGAAATTTTTTCCATCAAGAAATTAGCCCTTTTATTTTAGCCGCTTCCTTTGTCCTGATTAATCTTTTGCCCCTCTTCGAGAAACGCGAGCATCTTAGCCGCCCTTTGGCGACAGCTGGGCACTGGCCGGGGAAGGCTTAGCCTGGCGCCTTCTTCGACCAGCGGAATAAAGCGGTCAAGCTCCAAACCTGAGGCGCGGGCGGTGAGGGCGACGCGGACCGGATGGTAGAGATTTTTCCCCTTGGCGGCCGTCTCTTTTTTTATCTCAGCCGCTACCCGAGAAAATTCCGCTGGAGAAAGCTCGGGAATATCTTTCACTTTCAGGCAGAAAAGCCAGGCCACCTGCCTCCTGGCTTTATCAGCCAGGATGGATTTAGCCTCTTCATCCATCCTTTCGGGTGAAAACTCGAAGAGGATGGCTAACCGGTCTGGAAGCTCACTCAACCGGTCAACCGTCTCCGTGAAGCTGTCGACCACTTTTTCCAGCCAGCTCCAGTGGGCTGGTGTCATGACTTCAGGTAGTAGCCCTGCATCTTTGAGGAAGGGGAAGGCTCTTCTGGCTCTCTCGGCGATTGAGAGCTGGCGGAAGTGTTGCCGGTTTAGCCAGAACAATTTTTCATAATCAAAGATGGCCGCGGAGCGGCTTACTTTCCGCAAGTCAAAAAGCTTGATAAGTTCTTCCCTGGTCAGGACTTCTCGTCCCTCGGGCGGAGCCCAGCCTAAGAAGGCTAAATAATTAAACAGCGCCTCGGGAAGGATGCCCATCTGGCTGAACTGGTCGACTGAAGTGGCCCCGTGCCTCTTGCTCAACCTGGTGTTATCCTGCCCCATAACCATGGCTAAATGAGCGAATTGCGGCGGTTCCCACCCGAGCGCCTGGTAGACGAGGAGCTGGCGGGGAGTGTTGGAGATGTGGTCTTCTCCCCTGATGACGTGGGTTATGGCCATCAGGTGGTCGTCGATAACTACTGCATAATTATAGGCCGGCAACCCGTTCGAGCGAATTAATACCGGGTCGCCGACCAGGCTCAAATCGAACGAAAGGTCTCCCCGGATGAGGTCGTGGTAGGCAATAATGCCTCCTTCGGGCACTTTCAGGCGCAGGGCCGCTTTTTCGCCTGCCGCCACTCTCGACCGGGCTTCCTCAGCCGCAAGATGGCGACAACGGCCGCTGTAACGGGGAGAACGTCCCGCCGCCAGGGCTTCTTGTCTCTCCTTTTCTAAATCCTCGGGAGAACAAAAGCAGTAATAAGCCAGTCCCCGGGATAACAAATTCTGGCCGTACTCGGCGTAGATTGCCAGGCGCTCCGATTGCCGGTAAGGTCCGTAAGCGCCGCCGACATCCGGGCCTTCGTCCCAATCGAGGCCAAGCCACCGCAGGTCGGCGATGAGTCTTTCTTCGTACTCCGCCCTGGACCTCTCGACATCCGTATCTTCCACTCTTAAGACAAAGACTCCATCCTGCTGACGGGCAAATAGCCAGTTAAACAGAGCCGTCCGGGCATTGCCCACATGAATATAGCCGGTCGGACTCGGGGCGAAGCGAACTCTAACTTGGTTCATCCTGTCCATGATAAGGGCTAGAAGGCGGGCGCGTCAAGAAACCGTCGCAAAATACCGCCGGAGATACCGGCAGATTCTTTTACTCGCCCGGCCATCGCCGTAGGGGTTGGCGGCCGTGGTCATTTTTTGATATGCCCGGGGGTCGCGAAGGAGGCGGGAAGCGGCGGCGACGATTTTCTCGGTTTCAGTTCCCACCAACCGGGCAACGCCCGCCTCGATGCCTTCAGGCCTCTCCGTAACCTTGCGGAGGACAAGAACCGGTTTGTGAAAAGAGGGCGCTTCCTCCTGGATTCCCCCTGAATCAGTAAGGATGAGGTAGGCTCTGGCCATCAGGGCCAAAAGGTCAAGGTAGGGTAAGGGCCTGATAAGATGGATGCGGGGTTTTTTGGCTAAAAGCGAGTACACCGTCTTCCGGACATTAGGGTTCGGGTGGACTGGATAAATAATTTCGATGTCGGCAAACTTCTGCTGGAGTTGAAGGAGCGCCTGACAGATTCGGGTTAAGGGTTCACCGAAGCTCTCTCTCCGGTGAGCCGTCACCAGAACCAGGCGACTGCCCGGAGTAAGCTTGACAGGCAACTGCCGGCTGGCAATTTTTGGCTTCATGTAAAGAAGGGCATCGACCACAGTATTTCCTGTAAGAAAAACCGACCGGCGCGGGATGCCTTCGTTTCTTAAATTTTCCGCCGCCCGGGTGGTCGGCGCGAAATGAAGGCTGGAAACTTGCGAAATCAGCCGGCGGTTGATTTCTTCGGGAAAAGGATGGTATGGGTCGTAGGTGCGCAGGCCAGCTTCCACATGAGCTACCGGAATTCTCAGGTAAAAAGAGGCCAGGGCAACGACCATCGCGGTAGTCGTATCACCCTGAACCATGACTAAATCCGGTCGGCTCTCCCGCAGCAACCTGGAAACGCGGAGCATAACCCGGCTGGTCAAGCGTTCGAGCGACTGGTTTGGCTGCATCAGGTTGAGGTCGATGTCAGGCTTAATCCCAAAAAGACGGAGCATCTGGTCGAGCAAGCCTCGATGCTGGGCCGTGGCAACAAGCAGCGGGTTGAATTCAGCCGGATAGCGCTTTAGTTCCTGGATTACCGGAGCCAGCTTGATCAGTTCTGGCCTGGTCCCGAAGGCGACGAGAATTTTAGCGGCCATCCTGGTTCCCTGAAGAGCCCCAATTTTATTCGTCTCGGTCAGCCGAGTCAACAACTGTTTGGCCACCGTCAGCGAATTCCGACGGAATTGCCATAATGTTGGTTTATTCTGGCCTTATCAAAATCTACGCTGATATCGATTGAGCCCGAAGAGCCATCGGAAATTAATTTAGAGGGCAGCATCAGCTAACTTCGCCCCGCCAGCTAAATGGCTGCTGTCCTAAATCAAGGTAGGTTGTGCTTCGACCGAGCCGCTTCTCTCTGTGGCCCGATTACGGCGGGAAGGTTTTAACCCGACTAATTTGATATAAAAGATGATCAATTTAGAGCCGAAAGAAAAAAACGAAAACAATTTCGACTTGAGGTATATTATGAGAAGAGAAAAGGTATATTATGAGAAGAGAAAAAAATCTGGTCCGTAAGCCGGTTAAGGGTGGAATTTAAGGAAAAAAAGTAAGTTGGCAGGTGGGAGGGCAGCATCGGTTATGCCTCTTGGGGAAGCGAGGAAAATATTAATGATTTGTAATATAATAACAAATGAATTGATGGCTATTAAAATTATTAAAATGATGTTCAATATTTCTGGGAAATTATAAAAATGAATCACGGGAGAAGAGTCGCCAAAATCACATTCAGCCCCCTTCCAAGAATTTTAATGGTCTTAGGGCTGGCCCTGAATTTATTCGTGCCTCTCATCGGGCAGCAAGTCCTTCTTTTTTATGACGGTCCTGAGGGAAAATCCGAGGCCTTTAAGTCTGCCCGTTTCGTTGAGCGGCTTTTGGGCCATTTTGAAATCAAGGAAAGCCAGGTCGTTTCGATTGAGCACTACAAACCGGGTCAGGCGCTCGAGCCTGAATTCCTTTTTCTCGTTTTTGAAGAAGGCCGGCCGGAATTTTCAACGGTTTTTCTTGAGGACCTCAGTCACCGCCAAAAAACAACAATCTGGGTCAACATGCACATCGACCTATTCCTCGAGAAAGAAGGCGAGAAACTCGGGTTTATCTATGATGATTGGGAAGAAAGAGATGATTGGCAGGTTTTTTATCGAGGGGCGGTCTTTCCCAAGGAAGACCCTGGCTTAAACCGGGTTAAGCTGGTTTCGGCCGAAAAGGTAGAGGTTTTGGCCACGGTTGCCGCGGCCGAAACCCACTCTTTTCCGTATGTTCTGAAAAGCGGGAATTTCTGGTACGTAGCTGATTCTCCTTTTTCTTATGCTTATGAAGCCGGCCGTTTCCTCATTTTGGCCGACCTGCTCCATGATATCCTCGGACAGCCCCATCCGCCGTCGCATCAAGCTTTAGTCCGGATTGAGGACGTGAACCCCGAGGACGACCCTGAGAAGCTCGTCCGGATTGGCCGCTGGCTGGAGAAACAAGGGATTCCTTTTGCCGTCTCGCTCATCCCCATCTTCCGCGACCCGGCTAACCAGCAGGAAATCAGGCTGTCGGAAAGGCCAAAACTCGTGGCCGCGCTCCAAGAATTAGTCCGGCGCGGGGGGACGATAGTTCTTCATGGGGCCACCCATCAGCACCAGGGACGGACGGCTGAGGATTTTGAATTCTGGGATGATATTGTCGGCCAGCCTATCCCCCACGAAACTACCGACTGGGTGGAGGAGAGAATCAAGTTGGCGCTCGAAGAATGTTTCCGCTGCGGTCTTT
Source organism: Candidatus Aminicenantota bacterium (assembly GCA_037441905.1). Taxonomy (GTDB): domain Bacteria; phylum Acidobacteriota; class Aminicenantia; order Aminicenantales; family CALLJL01; genus CALLJL01. The sequence continues at coordinate 38,336 of JBBIRF010000004.1, read as the reverse complement.
ATCCTTTATCCTGGGAAACGCCGCATTATGCGGCCTCGCAGGAAGATTACCGGCTTATCAGCCGTTTTTTTAATACTTTTTACGACAGGGTGATGGCTGCCGAGCTCGTTGGCAGCCAGCAAATATTTCCCTATCCTGCGTTCTTATCCGCATTCGGGGTCTGGGTGATTCCGGAAAACCTCGGGTATATCGATTTTGAAAATCCTGACCCGAACGGCCTGATTGAAAAGGCCCGCCGGATGCTCGCCATCCGGGACGGGCTGGCCTCGTTTTTTTTCCATTCTTTTGTCCCCATCCGGTATTTGCAGCAGGTGTGTACGGCCATGAAACAAATGGGCTGGGACTTTATCTCAATAAGAGATTTCGGTTGCCAACTGCGTACCAATTCCGTCTGGGTAACCTCCACCAGCGGCGAAGGGCAAATCGAGCTGGCCGGCGATTATCTTCATGAGCTTCTCCTCGACCGAGGCGGCCGGCTGGTAGAAGAATCTTATTCTGCCCAGCCTCTTCAGGGAATATGGCCGAAGCAGGTCGAGCTACCTCGTGGGTATCTTTATGTCCTGGAAGCCTTGCCGTCTCTCCCCCCCGAAAAGAAAGGTTTTCCGGCGAGCATCCTTGTTGGTTTAAGAAGGCTGGTTAAGCCGGCTCCCGAACCTCCCCTTCGCCTCGTGACCACGGCAGTTTTAACCGCGGAAGGATTAAGCCAGGAGGAAGAGAACGACCAGGCGAGTTTTCTTTCGGTCCTCCGAGTTTTTGGGTTAAACCCGCGGAAAATCGGCCGGCGGGAGTTATCTTCCGTCGGGCGTGGCCGTCCTGATTTGCTCGTCGTCCCGCATCCCGCCGCGGTCCGGTTGAGTCCAGCGGAGATAAATCGTTTGCTGAGTTTTATCGAGCAAGGAGGTATGGTAATTGCGGACGGCCCTTCGAAGTTTGTCGAGAGAACCGGTTTCAAGTTTGCTCCGGAAGAGTTGAGGGTGAGAGGCCTGAAAGAAACGACCCTCCCGACGCCTGAATTCGTGTGGGCTGCTCCAGCCGTCATCCCCAAGTTCTCTTTTGAAAGCGGCAGTGTTTTGGCCCGGGACATTGACCAGAATTGGCCGATAGCTGTCCTTAGAAATTTGGGTCAGGGGGAGCTGCTTTTTTTGGCGGCACCTTTTGACCCTTTAACCCCGTTTGGCGTCAGCCGCTATCCGTACCTGGCTTATTATTTAAGAAACAACCTCGGGATTCCATTTTTAGTCCGGCGGAATTTCCTGGAGCTTTATTTTGACCCTGGGCTGCGGCCTCAGGCAAGCTTAGAAAAGCTTGTCCGGCACTGGCGGGCTTCGGGCGTTAAGGTTGTCTATCTAGCCGCCTGGCATTTTTATGAAAACTACCAATTTCCTTATGGTTATTTTATCGACCTTTGCCACCGCTTCGGGCTTGCCGTCTATGCCTGGTTAGAGTTTCCTTACGTTACTCCCCTAATGTGGGAGAAAAACCCGGAATGGCGGGAGAAACAGGCGGACGGAGCTGATGCCAGGAATGGCTGGCGGCTTCCTTTAAACTTGTTTCACCCTGAAGCCCTGGCCGCTACTCTCGATTTTTTCCGTCAGCTTCTCCTTGAATACGACTGGGACGGAGTAAATTTAGCTGAGTTGAGCTTCGACACCGACCACGGTTTTCTGAACCCGGCGAAATTTACTCCCTTTAATGAACAGGTAAGGCAAAGGTTTAAAAAGTGGGCAGGATACGAAATGGCGGAAATTTTCCGGCCGGATTCTCCTTATTACTGGCAAAAAAACGCCGCCGCCAGGGAAAAGTTATTGATTTTTCGGTCGGAGCTAATCCGGGAATTGCACCGGTTATTTCTCGAAGAAATTGAGAGGATTGAAAACACTAAAGGGGCGGAATGGGAGATAATCGTGACTAATTTTGACTCCCTTCTCCATCCTGAAATCTGGGAACAGTGCGGGGTTGAAACCAAAGACCTGATTGCTTTGATGGCTGAATTTGATTTCACTCTTCAGGTGGAAGACCCGGAAAGAAGCTGGAGAGCCTTGCCCTCGAGGTATGCTGATTATATTAATGAATATCAAAAATATATTCCTGACCTTGGTCGGCTGATGTTTGACATTAATGTTGTCCCCTCAAGGGACGTTCGTGGAACGCCGTTCCCTCTACCGGAGCCTTGCGGCACAGAGCTGGCAACCTTGGTGTATCTGGCCAGGCAAGCTTCAGGCCGAGTGGCGATTTATTCAGAGGCGACTGTTTTGCCGCTCGATTTGGGCCTTCTGCCGTTCGCTTTCGGGGCCGACGTAAGCATAGAGCAGAAAGCGGATGGCTACCTTATTACCAGCCGGCGTTCGTTTAACCTTCAGATTTTAAAGCCCGGGTATCGGGCTCTGGTCGACGGCCGGCCATGGCCGTTGAGTTCGGCCACTTCCGTCGCCCTGCCGGCGGGCGAAATCCAGTTACAACTCCGGCGGGAATCTTCTTTCTTCCCGGCGTCGTGGAATTATCATTTTTTCCTCGACGGCGAAATGATAGAAGTCGAAAGCGACGGCCCCTGGTACCGGATGGTCTATGCTTCTTCTCTTCCTGTCACCTTTTCTTTTTGGCCTGTTCCCGGTCGTCTGCTCCTTGATGGTCAGGTTATGGCCCTGAGGCTTGACCAGACAAGCCTTGTCCTGCCCCGGGGCCAGCACGAGCTGCGGGTTTTTACGGAAACGGCCGCGGCTGAGGCTCTCAAACGAGTTGGTTATTTTTCTTCTCTCCTCTTTTTCTCTCTCGGTTTCATCTCTGTGGGGTTACTTTTGGGTTGCTATCTATATATCAAAATAAAAAGATGAGTTCTTTTTTTCGCTTGCTCCGCGACGGTCTCTTTATTTTTGCCGTGATTTTCATCTGGCTTATGCTGCTCTATCAGTTTATTCTTACGGTCGGCGGGGTTCTTTTCTGGCGGCGAGAAACGCGAAGCCAAAGGAAGCGGGCAAGAACAACGGATAATACTGGAAGCGAGGAAACAGAAAAAGAAAATTTACCGAGTCTTTCTGTCTTGATTCCGGCCCGGAACGAAGCCCTGGTGGTCGGCGCTCTGCTCGAGCGGCTTTTGGCTGAGGATTATCCGCCGGAAAAAATGGAAATTGTCGTGGTGAATGACGGCAGTACTGACGCCACCGCGGAGATAGTCAGCCGTTGGGTTTCCCGCGCCGGAGGAAGGATAAAGCTGCATAACATCCCGGAGGAAAAAAGCGGCCGGGGAAAGGGGGCGGCTTTAAACGAAGGTTTAAAACTCTGCCGGGGAGAGGTGCTGGCGGTTTACGATGCTGATAACCTGCCTGAGACCGGGGCTCTGAAGAGGCTGGTCCAGGCCCTGGAGGCCGAGCCGAACCTGGCGGCGGTGAGCGGAAAATTCCGCGCCTACAACCGCCATCGTAATTTTTTGACGCGGTTAATTAACATCGAATCTATCGCCTTCCAGTGGATTATTCAGGCTGGCCGGTATTTTTTTCTGAAGGTGGCTTTTCTTCCCGGAACCAATTATGTTATCAGGCGAGAAGTTCTGGAGAGACTCGGGGGCTGGGAGGAAACGGCTCTGACTGAGGATGCCGAGCTTACTCTCAGAATTTATGAGGCCGGCTACCGCGTGAGGTTCCTGCCTCAAGCGACCACCTGGGAACAGGAGCCGGAGAAATGGTCAACCTGGATTAGACAGAGAACCCGCTGGGCCCGGGGCAACAGCTACCTCATTCGCCGGCAGATAAAAAGGATTTTTCGCGGCCGGCCTTCGCTTTCCTCGCTCGAGATGGCCAACCTCTTTTACCTTTACTATTTATTTATTTCGGCCATAATTGTTTCTGATATTTTCTTCATCCTCTCCTTAACCGGTGTTATATCATTGCGGCTTCCGGGGCCATATCTTGAACTCTGGGTGTTAGCCTTTTTCCTTTTTCTTCTGGAAATTATGGTCGCTCTGTCGATGGAGAAGGAAGATACCCTGAGCAACTTCTGGCTTTCTTTGCTGGCCTATTTTACGTACACCAAACTGTGGGCATTGGTCGTAGTTCGCAGCTTTTATGAGGATATCCGCCGCCCCGGCCAAAGAGTTTGGCTGAAAACAGAACGATTTCCCGTGGCTGAGAAGCCTCAGGAAGCTATGGACGAAAGGAGGCAAGATGAAAGTAAGTAGCTCCCGCTTGATTTTTCTGGCGGTTGTTTTGGGACTGCTGGCTACCGAAGTTTGGCCCCAAGCCCTTTTTCCTCAGGCTGGAGTTGAGTACTATTTTGGCGCCAATAAATTCCGCAGCCTCAAACCATGGGCCGGAGTCAGGGTAAGCCTTTCTTCTTGGGCGTCAGCCTTGGCTAAGTTCACCTATCATGACCTCGAGTTCGAATATCCGGACGATGCCGGAAACAGGATAAAACGTCAGGCGAGCCTTGGTCAATTCATCGGCGCCTTTTATTATGCCCGGGAAAAGCTCGAAAGCTATGCCGCCTTTTCCTACTTTCGGGGCACTGAGGGTTACACAGCTTATAACCTGGATGCCGGCGCCGGATACAAATTAAACTCGTTTTTGGGGGTTGAAGCGGGGATTTATCTTCTGGATGAGGCCTCAGTTCTCTGGTACCCTGATGAACCAGAGCGCCGGATTCAAGTGGGGGCTATAAGGGGAGGCTTAAACCTTTTCCTGGCAAAGGGTTTACAGCTGAACCCTCAGGTTTACCTTTACCGTAACTCGGAAGATGTTACAGCTACGACTCTGGCTGTCAGTCTGGTTTTCATCCCCCGCGAGCCTTTTACCTTTGTTTTCACTTTCTGGGACTACCGGGAATCAGCTGCCTACCGCTTTTCAGGCAAGTATTTCTCGGTCGGCCTCCACCTATATTATTAGGCAATCGGCTTCGGCTCCGGCATATCCGAGACTAAGTGAGGCGGGAATCTATCTCTTGCCAGGCAAAAATTTCTTCCCCTTAAAGAAAACAAGCAGAAAACGGTTTAAGCGAGCGCTGCTCAGCTCAGCGGAGTTTGAGCTTATCGCTTTTCGTGTAGCCGGCCGGCAAAGCGTAGACTGAGGCCGGCGGGTTTTCTTTGGTGATAGAGGTAACTTCGTAGGTGGTATGCATCTTGGCGCCCATGACTTCGCCCGTCTGCTCGTACGCTATCCAGTAGCCTTTGACTTTGCGCAGCTCGGCCAGACTCTGGTCGTCAATTCTCATCTGCAGCTTGAGAAGGTTGGTCATGAATTTTTCGTTAAATTGGTCGACGTCAAAAGGAACATCGGTTGAAGCCCAAACCGTCATTTTCAGCGGCATCATCATCACCGATATGCCGACTTCATAACCGGTGCATTTCCAGGAACCGACCGTCTTTGTCTGCCCGAGAGGGTTGACCGTGACCGTCATCTTCATCATCCCCATCATCTGGGCCATTTCCGGCGGCATGAGCTTGCTCAGGTCGAGCGGCAGGCTGGCCTCGACATAGCTCTTATCTTTATGGTCGATAAAGTAGAGGACGTTTTTGTTCAGGTCGATGACCATTGAGGAGTCCTGACTGTGGGAAGCAAACCGGTTATCACCGACCCACTGGTCGATAACTTCGTTTTTTTCTGGTTGGGTCTGCCCCATGACTGTAAAAGCATCGCTATGCGACTTGGCCTTGATGTGAATATCGGCTGCGGCTAAGCAGCTCAAGAACAAAATAGACACGCCTACCGAGAGAAACTTTTTCATCTTGCCTCCTTTTTGAGTGCGAGGCCATTATAAGTTAACGCCTTAGAGAAAGCAAATTGTTTTCGGGCAGGTAAAAGCCATTCAATTCGCTATTCGGTGGCCAAAAGAATATATGGCCAGCCTATCAATGGGGGTTTAACCTATTTTCCACCGGGCCGTTTCCCAGAGTCTGTGTTGCGCCGCTTGCCCGACTTGAGGGGAAAAATTAACCCCGTTTGTTTCGGCCTCAATTATTTTGTTGCCCCACTCATGGCCTCCATGATGCGGAAAGTCAACCGCGTGGTAAAATGAAAGAGGTAGAAAACTGAGAGCGGCCAGAAAATGATTCTCGGTTTTATCTCCGGCCGGCAACCCGGCAAGGAGGATTTTGCTTGACTTCCAGGGGAATAATTATTTAATTATTGTTTTCCCGGGAAGGAGAGGCGCCGATGTTTGTCTGGGTTTTTCATCGGGTTACGGGGCTGTTGATGGTTGTTTTCTTGGGAATAAAATTCCTGACTTCGTTTTTTCTTATGACCAAGGATAAAAAACCAGATTGGGCCCTCGCCCTTCATACGAGCCCGATAATCGACGTGGTCTTGATTGTGGCCGTTGTTTTCCACGCTCTTTATGGTGTGAGGACAGTTATCATGGATATGGGGTGCCGCCGGGAAAAGCTCCTTTTCTGGTTATTCACCTGCCTGGGAGTCATTCTTACCGCAGTCATGCTCGGGGTCTATTTTACCAGGAATTACTGAATGCTCAGCCACGACATCCTGATTGTGGGCGGCGGGCTGGCTGGCCTGGCGGCTGCTTTGCAAGCCGACCCTTCGCTCTCCGTGGCTGTTATTTCCCGCGTCCATCCGCTCCGGTCGCATTCTGTCGCCGCTCAGGGAGGAATAAACGCCGCCCTGGGCAACCACCCTGAAGGCCGGGATGACAACTGGGAGAAACACGCTTACGACACGATTAAAGGAAGCGATTTTTTAGCCGACCAGCAGGCGGCGGAATTGCTCTGCCGGGAAGCTCCGCCGACCATCTACGAGCTCGAGAGGATGGGCGTTCCCTTCAGTCGGTTCCCTGGAGGAGTGATTGCTCAGCGGCCTTTTGGCGGCGCCGGTTTTCCGCGGACGTGCTATGCGGCCGACCGCACAGGTTTAGTCATCATGCATACTCTTTTTGAGCAAGCTCTCAGACGGCGAGTCCGCTTTTTTTCCGAATGGCTGGTGGTGAAATTAATCGTCGGCCACGAAGTTTGCCAGGGGGTTGTCGTTTACGACCTCACCACGGGCGAAATTTTTCCCGTTCGGGCCAAAGCCGTAATTTTTGCTACCGGCGGCTACGGCCGGGTTTATCTCCGGACGACCAATGCTTATATTAATCACGGAAGTGGCATCGGGATTGCTTACCGGGCTGGCGTCCCCGTCAAAGATATGGAGTTTGTCCAGTTCCACCCCACTTCGCTTTATAACAAGAATATCCTGATCACCGAAGGGGCGAGGGGAGAAGGGGGCTACTTGCTAAATCGTCATGGCCGGCGCTTTATGGCTGACTATGCGCCTCAAGCGATGGAGCTGGCACCCCGGGATATAGTCGCCCGGGCTATTCAGACGGAAATTGACCGGGGGAACGGGTTCGAGGATGAGTACGTGCTGCTCGACTTGCGGCACTTAGGCCCGGAAAAAATAAAGAAAAGACTTCCCTCGGTCCGGGAAATCTGTTTGCGTTTTGCCGGTCTCGACCCGGCCGAAAAGCCCATCCCGATTCAACCCGCCCAGCATTATTCGATGGGCGGGATTGATGTTGACGTCAACGGAGCCACTTCCCTTCCAGGTTTCTATGCGGCCGGCGAATGTGCCTGCGTGAGCGTCCACGGCGCGAATCGTCTCGGCGGTAATTCGTTGCTCGAAACTATCGTCTTCGGAAAGATTGCCGGCCGGGAGGCGTCGGCCTACGTCAAGAACGGCGGGGGGAGAGAGGCTGATTCCCGGTTGTTTGAGGCTGAGGCGCGCCAGGTGGAGGAGAAAGTGGAGGCATGGATGCGGCGGGAGCGCGGGGAAAAAGTTCATCGTCTGCTTAACCGGCTGAAACTTGTGATGAGTGAAAAGGTGGGTATTTTCCGCCACCGGCAAGACCTGGAGCAGGCGGTCGAGACCATTCTTGAAATCCGCGAAGCTTACCAGAAGCAGGGTTACCTGGCTGGCCATTGCCGCCGCTTCAGCCAGGAGATGGTAAATATGATAGAATTTGAATATATGCTTGACCTGTGCGAGGTTATAACCCGGGGAGCTCTGGCCAGGGAGGAAACGCGGGGGTCTCATTATAGACTTGACTTTCCCGCCAGGAATGACAAAGAGTGGCTGAAGCACACGCTTGTTACCCTGAAGGACGGCAAACCCGAAATAACTTACAAGCCAGTTGAAATCACCCGGTATTCGCCTGTGGCCAGACTCTACTGAGAAAAGAGGGATGGCAAAGAAATATCTCTTCCTGGTCTGGCGCTTCGACCCGGAAAAAGACGAAGTTCCTTATTTTCAGGACTACGTTTACGAGGAGAGCAAGCCCAGGGTAGTCCTGGAAGCCCTGATGGATATCCGGAACGAGCAAGATAGCACTCTGGCCTTCAGGTATAGCTGCCGGGAGGCGGTGTGTGGAAGCTGCGGGATGGTAATCAACGGTGAATTTGAATTGGCCTGTCGCACCCGGCTTGACTCTCTCGGTTCCGAGACCATTATCATCGAGCCTTTGCCCAACTTACCAGTCCTTAAAGACCTGGTGGTTGATATGGAGCCTTTCTGGAAAGCCCTGGAGGCTATCCAGCCTTATGTCATGAGTGAAGAACAAAATGAACTGCCTGTTGGAACGGGTTTAGCCCAACCGGCTGAAAAAATGGAAGCTGAAGTAGATAGCCCTGAAGTCGAAGGAAGTCTGGCTCTTGCTGGATACCGGATTGAAGAAAAAGAAATGGAGAAGATTGAACCTTTCACCAACTGCATCCTGTGCGGATGTTGCTACAGCGCTTGCCCCGTTGTTTCCAGGGATGAAAACTATTTGGGGCCGATTGCCCTGGCGAAGCTCTACCGGTATATCCGCGACCCGAGAGACCGCCGGCCGTTCGCAGCGTGGGAAAAATTCGGGAGTTCATCCGGGATATGGGGGTGTGATACCGTTTTCCGGTGTAACGAGGTTTGCCCGCGGGAAGTCGGCCCGGCTTATGGCATTTTAGCTTTGAGGCGGCGCTATTTATGGGAAAAAATTAAACATATTTTCAGGAAGGAAAAATGAAGCTCGCTTACAGCTGTCTCAGTCGGCGGCGTTTTCTTAACTGGCTCGGCGGCGGCACTCTGGGGACCCTGGCGGCAAGCCTGATTTATCCTTTGCTCAAGGCCGCCATTCCGCCGTACCGCGAGCCGGACGAAGTGGTCCTGCCGTTGAGTGAATACTCCACCCTCGAGCCTAACTCGGCTAAGATTTTTTCCTGGGGGATAAAACCTGGAATAATCAAGAAGAACCAGGATGGCATCCTGGAGGCTTTTGTCGGCGTTTGTACCCATCTCGATTGTAATGTTCAGTATCTGCCAGAACAGAGAAAATTTTACTGCGCCTGTCATGAGGGCTGGTATGATGAAAACGGCGTGAACATCGCCGGGCCGCCACCCCGACCGTTGCGCCGCCTTTTTCTCTCCCAGGCCGGGGATAAGCTCGTTATCCGGAAAGAAGAAAAGGGAGCTGAAGGATGAGGAGCAAGGTCTGGCGGGGCCGAGTCGCCTCATGGTGGGAAGAAAGGCTGGGCTGGAGCCTCCTCGTCAACTTCTTACGCCACAAAACCGTTCCGCAGACAAAGCACACTATCTGGCTTTATACCGGAAGCCTGATTCTGCTGTTTTTTTCCCTTCAGGTGGTCACGGGAATCATCCTGGCCCTTTATTACAAGCCGACAATCGCCGAGGCGAATGAGAGCGTTCGGCGAATCATGACCGAAGTTCCTTTGGGCTGGGTCATCAGGTCGATTCATTTTTGGTCGGCCACGGGAATGATTGCCACGGTTTTTGTCCATATGATAAGCAGCTGGTTGCTCAAGTCGTACCGTCGTCCCCGCGAGCTCACCTGGATGACGGGCGTTTTTCTTCTCGTTATCACCCTGGGGTTTGGTTTCACGGGTTATCTGCTTCCGTGGGATCATTTATCCCTGGCGGCCACCAAGGTGGGAACCGACATCCCTCGGGCGATTCCTCTGGTTGGCCTCTGGATATCTAAACTTCTCCGGGGCGGGGAGGATGTTTCCGGTGATACTCTTACCCGTTTTTATATCTTCCATGTTTGTCTTCTTCCGTTATTAATCCTTGTTTTAGTCGGGATTCATCTTTTCCTCGTTCAAAAACTCGGAATGAGCCACCCGCTTTCTTGCGAGATAAAAGGCATAAGAGTCGAGGAAGTGCCTTTTTGGCCAAACTTCGTCCTGAGGGAAGCCAGAGTCTGGGTGGTAGCCGTCGGCCTGCTGGTGACCGTGGCCGTCTTCTTGCCGCGTTCATTGGGACCGAAGGCTGATTTGATGGCGCCAACGCCAGCGGGGATAAAACCCGAATGGTATTTTCTCTTTCTTTTTCAGACCCTTAAGCTCTTTCCGGCTGAACTGTTAGTGGTGAGCGGTGAAACCGTGGCTATTTTTCTTATTCTCCTCGGGTTAGCGCTATTCTTTTTCCTGCCGTTAATCGATACCCGGCCAGCGGCCAGGAAGGGAAAGGTAATAACTCTGGTTTCCCTGGCTCTGATCGCCTATGCCATCGGGATGACTATCTGGAGTCTCCTCGAATGAACCTCAGAATAAAGCAATGGAGCCAGAGTCCGGTTCTTTTTCTGCTTTTAACTTGTTTTTTGTTTTTTCCCCTGGCCGGGAAGCTTTTCCCTTGCATCGGAAAAGCAGCCGCGGCAGGAAATAATGGCGTGACCCTGATGGCTGGCGAAACAGCGCCTGAGCCTGTCTTAGCCCGGCCAAATTTTTTCCATGCCGTTGGCGAGCGAGCCTCTTCCGGGTTTATGAGAATAAACCTGAGGTTGGTGATTCCGGGTGAGAGCCCAGGAAAAAAAGAAACAGAAACAACGGCCGAGGTATTCTTTGGGTTTGGCCCGGCTGAATTATTCCTCCGGCAAAACCAGCCGCTGTTATTGGCCGGATGGGTTGAGAGACAAGAAATAAAGGAAGGAAAAACCGACTATATGGAGGACCTGTCCTGGCTCCAGACGGCGCCGCCCGAGAGGAGAGGGGAGAAGCAGGAGGGCGAAAACGTCCGGGAGCGGAAAGAAAACAGGCAGGTTTTGAGGCCAGCGTTTATGAATATCAAAGAAAAGGTTGGCATCTATGCCTTTGTCGCCTGGATGTGGCTGGTCATTGCTGTATTTTTATACGTGCTGAATGAACAGGTGAAAGAAGCTGACCGCCGCCACCGGTACAAGCTTTAGCTCGAGCGAATCAATTTCCCGGAATTACCATTGCCCAATGAGAAATAACTCTGGCATTTTTTGGTCAATTTAAACACGGGCTCTTTTTTCAGCTGATTGGCGCGAAGATGACGGACAAAAAAATTATGGCTCAAATATCATTCTCATAAAAAAGCTCCCTTGAGTTTATGAGAGGGGAAAAGGAGAGCTTGCTGTTTTAAGTTTTGACCTGGTCTTTCTCTCGAAAGAAAGACCTGAGGGTTTCAAAAGAAAGGCGGCCGATAACAAAGGGCCGAAAGACGAAACAAAGCTTCTCCTCGAAAAAATTAAAAAATTCAACGAACGAAAAGACAAGCGAGGTCTAAGGCCGGCCGCGTTTACCTGAGTTTTTTTTCAAGACTGAACAGCAACCGTGCGATGAAAACGGCCCTCGTGCGTTAATTAAAAGGGAATACGATGGAGAAAAAAGAAAGAGACCGGCGGCTGAATAAATCGCGGGAGGGACACCGCCGCCGCTTGCGGGAGAAATTCCTCCGGGGCGGGATAGACGCCTTCCTGGATTATGAGATTGTCGAACTCCTGCTTACCTTAGCTACTCCGCGACGGGACTGCCGCGAGCAAGCCAGAGAGGCCCTGCGTCGTTTCCGTAGCCTCCGGGGGGTTTTAGAAGCTTTGCCCGAGGAACTGCAAGAAATCAAGGGCATCGGCCCTCATAATATCTTCGGGCTGAAGTTTGTCCATGAAGTTGCTCGCCGGTTCTTGCGGGAAAGGATGATGAGCCGGCCTTATTGTCGTTCGTCCCGTGAGGTTTTTGATTACTTATTCCATGCTTTGCGGGACCTGAAAAAAGAGAAATTCAAAGTCCTCTTCCTTGACGTCAAAAATCAGATTATCGAGGAAAAGACGCTTTTTGAAGGGACAGTCGACGCCAGCGCCGTCTACCCCCGGGAGATAATGAAGGAGGCTCTGAAGCATAACGCTTCCGGGCTTATTTTTGTCCACAACCATCCATCAGGCGACCCCGAACCTTCCCTCTGCGATAAAGAAATAACGAGAGAACTGGTTTTTGCCGCCGCTGTAATGCAACTGAGGGTGCTCGACCACATCATCATCGGGAACAACCGTTATTTCAGCTTTGCCGACGCCGGCCTGATTGAAACCTACGAACGGCATTTCCCTTACACCCCAAAAAACAGTTGAACCCCGGCTGGAAGGGAAATAAACTCAAGAGAGGAGGTGGTCATGGAACCAATTGAACTCATCGCGAAGAAACTCGGGGTTGACCCTCAGAACCTGGAAAAATACGGCGAATATAAGGCGAAGATAAAGAAATGGCCTGGCCGGGATGAATTTGTCCAGCGGGGGAAACTGATCCTGGTCACGGCCATGACGCCGACTCCCTCGGGCGAGGGCAAGACGACAACCGCGATTGGCCTGGCGGACGCCTTTGGGCTCATGAAGAAGAAGGCGGTCGTCGCCTTGCGAGAGCCATCCCTTGGTCCAGTTTTCGGGCTAAAAGGAGGAGCGACTGGCGGCGGGAGGGCGAGAGTCGTCCCCTCGGAAGATATTAACCTCCATTTTACCGGCGACATTCATGCCGTCACTTCCGCCCATAACCTCCTGGCGGCGATGATTGATAACCGGATACACTTCGACGGGGCTTGCGGGCTCATCGATTGCCGTAAGGTTACCTGGAAGCGAGTCCTCGACATGGACGACCGTGTCCTTCGAGACGTAATAGTCGGAATAGGCGGACCCCTCCGTGGTATTGCCCGTGAGTCGGGGTTTGATATTACCGCGGCCTCGGAAGTCATGGCCATTTTGTGTCTTTCGGTTGACCTGGCCGAGCTCAAAGAAAGGCTGGGAAACATCGTTGTCGGCTACAGCCCCGATGACCGACCGGTGTTTGCCCGGGAGATTAAGGCTGACGGAGCGATGGCGGCGCTGCTGCGGGACGCTCTCAAGCCCAACCTTGTTCAAACCCTCGAGGGGACGCCGGCCCTGGTTCACGGAGGACCTTTTGCTAACATCGCCCACGGGACGAGCTCGGTCATCGCGGCCAGGCTCGGGCTGAGTCTGGCTGACTACGTGGTCACTGAAGTCGGGTTTGGTTCTGACCTGGGGGCGGAGAAGTTTTTTGATATCGTCGTCCGGACTGGGCACGTGCCGCCGCCCGCCGCGGCGGTTGTCGTTGCCACGCTGAGAGCCCTGCGGTACCATGGAGGCAAGCCTTTATCCGAAGTGAACCAGCCTGACCCCCGGGCTGTCGAGCAGGGGTTTGAAAACCTCAGGCAGCACGGAGTCATTTTGCAAACGTTTGGCCTCCCTTTTGTTGTCGGTTTAAACTGTTTTCCTGATGACCCAGCCGAAGAGATTGAGCTTCTGGCTCGACTCTGCCGCGAGGCCGGTTTCCGGTTTGCCCGGAGCCGAGTCTATGAGCAAGGGGGTAAAGGGGGGATAGAGCTGGCGGAAGCGGTGCTTCAGGCGGTCGAGGAAGAAGAGGCTGATTTCGAGTTCCTGTACCCGGTTGAAGCGCCTCTGGACCAAAAGATTGAGACGATAGCTCGCCGGATTTACGGCGCCGCCGGCATAGCCATGGAGGGAAAGACAAGACGCCAGTTGCTCAAGATGGAGAAAGACGGGTTTAGAAACCTGCCGGTGTGTCTGGCGAAGACGCAGTACTCGCTTTCGGATGACGAAGAGCTTCGGGGCCGGCCTCAAGGCTTTACGCTTATTGTCACCAGCTTGGCCCTGAGCGCTGGGGCTGGTTTTGTCGTTGTTCTTTGCGGCGACATCATGACCATGCCCGGTCTGCCGCGGAACCCGGCAGCCGAAAAAATCGACCTGACCCCGGCGGGCGAAATCGTCGGGTTGACTTAAGGTCGTTTTCAGGCCGAAAGGTGCTGATTGGTTGTTTTAAACGCCCCGGAGCGGCCAAAAAATAATTTTAAGTCTGCCTTTTTCTCCAGCGAGGGAAATATCTTTAAGCCTGAGAACATACGGTTTAAAGGCCGTCCTAACTAAAGTAATTGCTGGTTCAACTTTAGCCTGATTTATGATAAATAAATAGATAAGAGGAATTATTTCCATAACATGAAAAAAAGGAGAGCTTGATGTGTGAAGCCAGGGATGTTTTCATTGTCAGCGCCGCCAGGACGCCTATCGGCGCTTACCTTGGAGCTTTTAAAGAGCTTGCGGCGCCTGAACTTGGAGGGGTGGCGATTCGGGAGGCTGTCAAGAGAGCGGGCTTGAGTCCTGACCAGGTGAACGAAGTTATCATGGGGAATGTAGTCTCAGCGGGTCTCGGCCAGGCGCCGGCCAAACAGGCGGCAGTCAAGGCGGGTCTTCCTTTTACCGTAAGCTGCTTTGCCGTCAACATGGTTTGCGGCTCGGGCTTGATGGCTGTGGTCCTGGGAGCAAAAAGCATCCAGCTCGAAGAGAAGGAAGTGGTGGTCGCTGGCGGTATGGAGAGCATGAGCCGGGCACCGCATCTTGTCTGGGGCCTGCGGGAGGGAGTGAAATTCGGGGATGTAACGCTCAAAGACGCGATGATCTATGACGGCCTCTGGTGTGCCTTTGAGAACATCCATATGGGAATAACAGGCGAAATTATTGCTGAAAAGTTTGGAGCCACCCGCGAAGAACAGGACCTCTACGCCGTCAGTTCTCACCAGAAGGCCATCCACGCCATCGATAAAGGCTATTTTGAAGAGGAGGTCGTGCCTGTCTCGGTTCCTCAGAAAAAGGGAGAGCCGCTAATTTTTAAGGTAGATGAGGGGCCGCGGCGGGATACCAGCTTAGAGAAACTGGCCAAACTGAGGCCAGCCTTTAAAAAAGACGGAACCGTGACGGCCGGGAATGCTTCCCAGCTTAACGACGGCGCCGCCGCCTGCGTTCTGGCCTCGGGTGAGGCGATTAAAACTCTCGGGTTGAGTCAACCGCTGGCGCGGATTGTCGGCTGGGCGACAAATCCGGTTGAGCCTTCGCTGGTGATGTACGCCCCCAAGGGAGCGATTGAAAAGGTCCTGGCGAACGTCGGCTGGAAAATTGAAGATGTCGACCTGTTTGAAATCAACGAAGCTTTTTCAGCCCAGATGGTAGTGCTTATTAAAGAACTCGGGCTGGATAGGGAAAAAGTGAACGTTCATGGAGGGGCGGTGGCTCTGGGCCATCCTATCGGCGCTACCGGTGCCCGTATCCTAACTACCTTGCTTTATGCCCTGAAACACCGCGGGTTAAAGCGAGGAATAGCGTCTCTTTGTCTCGGCGGCGGGGATGCGGTGGCCATGGCCGTGGAAATGGTCTGATTGTCTATAAAGGGGAGGACCAGGATGGAAATCAAAAAAATAGGGGTGGTCGGCGGAGGGACGATGGGAGCCGGGATTGCTCAGGTGGCGGCGGCGAGCGGGTTCGAAGTTGTCCTCCAGGATATAAGCGAGGCGCAGCTTAGCCGAGCCCTGAAAGGTATGGAAAAGAGCCTGGAGAAACTCAAGGAAAAAGGCAAGATAGCTGAGGATAAAGAATTAATCCTCAATCGCGTGAAGGCTGCCACCAGGGTGGAAGACCTGAAGACAGTTGATTTTGTGGTCGAGGCTGTTTTTGAAAATGTCGAGGTCAAAAAGCAGGTGCTCCAGGCTCTGGATAGCTTGCTCCCTCCTGAAGTTATTCTTACCTCCAACACTTCCTCGATTTCGATTACCCGGTTGGCGGCTTTCACTTTGCGACCGGACCGTTTCATGGGGATGCATTTTATGAACCCGGTACCGTTAATGGCTCTGGTCGAGTTGATCAAAGGTCTGCAGACTTCGGCGGAGACTTTTAGCGTGGTAAAAGCCCTGGCCGAAAAAATGGGCAAAGTCCCCGTCGAAGCGAACGATTTTCCGGGGTTCATTTCCAACCGGATTCTGATGCCGATGATCAACGAGGCTGTTTTTGCCCTGATGGAAGGAGTGGGTAGCGCCGAAGCAATCGACACTGTTATGAAGTTGGGGATGAACCATCCGATGGGGCCGCTCGCCCTGGCTGACCTGATAGGACTGGATGTCTGCCTCAACATCATGGAAGTGCTTTATGAAGGCTTCCGCGACCCCAAATACCGGCCTTGCCCGCTCCTGCGGAAAATGGTCGAGGCTGGCTACTTAGGGCGGAAATCAGGCCGCGGGTTTTATAATTACAGCCAGTGAATTAGAGGAATTAATTAGAAGAACGAGCCATTATATATCTCTCCTGACAAGAATCTTTAGCGGGGGAGAGAGGAGGTAATGATGAAGGAAGAGGAAAGCGACCGTCAGCAGGTTTCGCGGCTTAAGGCTGTTGAGGCCGCTGTTTCCCAGATCGAAAAACAATTCGGCAAGGGAGCCGTGATGAAGCTCGGGCAGAAAGAGGCGGCCGAGAAAATTCCGAGCATTCCGACAGGTTCAATAGCCTTTGATTTGGCCCTGGGAATAGGCGGGTTTCCCCGGGGGCGGGTAGTCGAAGTTTTTGGCCCGGAGGCCACGGGAAAAACTACCCTGGCTTTACATGTCATCGCTGAAGCTCAGAAAAGAGGGGGGATGGCGGCATTTATCGACGCGGAACACGCTCTTGACCCGAAATATGCCGCCAGTGTCGGCGTCGACGTGGATAATCTGCTTATTTCCCAGCCAGACTACGGCGAGCAAGCCCTCGAAATAGCCGAAGTCCTGGTCCGCAGCGGCGCCGTCGACGTGATTGTCGTCGATTCAGTGGCCGCCCTCGTCCCCAAGGCCGAGCTCGAAGGTGAAATGGGCGATGCTCATATGGGTCTGCAAGCGAGGCTGATGAGCCAAGCCCTGCGTAAACTAACTGCAATTGTCAGCCGGTCGAAGACTTGCTTTATTTTCGTCAACCAGATCCGCGAAAAAATCGGCGTGTTCATCGGTTCACCGGAAACAACGACCGGCGGCCGGGCCCTCAAGTTCTACGCTTCGATGAGGATTGACGTGCGGCGGCTGACAGCCCTCAAGGAAGGCGACGCGGTCATCGGCAACAGGGTAAAAGTGAAGATAGTGAAAAATAAACTGGCGCCGCCATTCCGGGAAGCTGAGTTTGACATCATTTACGGCGAGGGGATATCCCGGGAGGGCGACCTCGTAGACTGCGGCCTGCAGTACGGCCTGCTCGAAAAGACCGGGACATGGTACTCCTACCGCGGCGAACGGTTGGGGCAGGGCCGGGAAAATGTCAAGAAGCTGCTTAAAGAGAACAAGGAGCTGGCCGAACAGCTGGAACTGGATATCCGCCGGAAAGTGGGCCTGCTTCCTGAACCCGAGGGCGCCAAGCCGGAGAAAAAAGCCGCCAGTTGAGTTCTGAAAACTCCGGCGTCGAAGTATAACCGTGCCCCCTTCGAAACAAGAAGGTCGAAGAGAGCCAGCGTAGCCTTGTCCGATTATAAAAGGGAGAAAGGAAATCAGCCAGTCCAGGGTTTCGTTAAGACCACGTTTGTTGCTCAATAGAAGGAAGGATAGGCATATTTTAAGATTAGCTTTATTCGGGAATTAAGGCTGGAGGTAGATGATGGATAGTCCTGATACTAACGCAACCATTGCCGCGAAAGTGGGCTTGCCTCCGGGTTCGCTGGTCCATGTAGGCAAGAAGAAACTCGAGAAGCCCTGCCTCGGCGTTATCCGATACAATGAGTCCTTTTTTGAGGAAAAGTCGGAAGCATCGGTTTCAGAAGCACTTCCCCCAGAGAAGGGAGAAATTTGCTGGGTTCATGTTTCTGGAGTCCATGATAGCCAGCTCATTTCAGCGCTTGGCGAGGCGTTCGGTCTTCATCCATTAACCCTGGAAGACATTATGCATACGAATCAGCGGCCAAAAGCTGAGGAGATGGCGAGTTACCTGTTTTTTGTCCTCCGGCAGCTTGACTTTGGCGAAGAATCAGGCGAGCTGGAGTCTGAACAGGTTGCCCTGGTGTTGGGCGAAAACTATGTTCTTTCCTTCGAGGAAAAAGTAAGCCGTGTTTTTAACCCCGTCCGGGAGCGTCTGCGTCAGGGTAAAGGGAGGCTCCGGAGCGCCGGCGCCGATTATCTGGCGTATGCTTTGATTGATGCGGCCGTCGACCATTATTTCCTGGTACTGGAAAAGCTGGGCGAAAGGATTGAGGCCTTAGAGGAAGAGCTCGTCTCCAACCCCAGACGGGAAACTCTTCATGAGATCCATCGGCTCAAAAACGCCACTCTTCTTCTGAGAAGGTCGGTCTGGCCGTTGCGCGAAGCGGTCGGCTGGTTGAGCCGGTCGGGTTCGTCCCTGATAAAGGAAAGCACTCAGGTTTTCCTGCGGGATGTTTATGACCACACTATCCAGGTCATCGACACGGTGGAGACTTTTCGCGACATGCTGAGCGGCATGCTTGATACTTACCTGTCAAGCCTTTCTAACCGGATGAATGAAATCATGAAAGTCCTGACCATCATTGCCACCATTTTTATTCCCTTGACGTTTATTGCCGGCATCTACGGGATGAACTTCGAGTTCATGCCCGAGCTCAAATGGCGTTGGGGCTATTTTGCCTGCCTGGGAATAATGGCTGGCTGTGCTTTATGGATGGTCATTTATTTCCGGCGCAAAAGATGGCTTTAACTTTAATAAAAAAATTTAATATAATAAAAATATTTTAATATAATTATTAACGCCTTTATTTTATCTGGTGCGAGCCAGAATGTCCGATTCAACAAATAAGAGGCGACAGCTGAAGTCTGGAGGCAATAATTGGTTGGTTAAGCTTTATAAGAATAATCTTCAGGTTAGGTCGAAAGACTAAAAAATTGGTTGCCGGCGGCCGGGATTGCGGATAAATTAAAAAAAGAGTATACAAAAGCCCTCGGGACTAAGGAGAGAAAATGTCGGGAAAGGGCAAATGGGTTCTGATTGCTATCTTGGCCGCGGTTGTCATCATCGCCCTGATTCAGAATCACGGCCCGGTTGAATTCAGGTTTCTTATCTGGGAGGTTATCATTTCGAAGGTCATCTTGATCCCGGTTGTTCTCGTCGTCGGTTTCGCCATCGGCTATTTTGCAGGCCGTCAGGGCAAGAAGTAGACGGTAACCGCCTCGCCGGATAACCAAAATCGGGGGACGGAAGTTTTCGTATCCCAGGCGTATCCTGGAGCGAAAGCCTTGATTAGAAAAGGCTGAAGCTCTGGGCTGAACCTTCCAGCCGGAAACAGGGATTCGAGCAACGAGACAACAGCCACCCGGATGAGCCCGGCCGGCAGATAAGTTAAAATATGGTTTGGTCGGTATTAAACAAGAGCAAGTTTTTAAGTTAAAAATAAATTAAACGGGGAAACAGGGTTAAATTAAGTTGAGGAGGCCAAAAAAATAATGAAAAAAATATATTTTCATTTACGCCGGCACATTGTCCGGGGCATCTTAGCTTCCATCCCTCTGCTGCTCACTTTTCTTTTAATCCGTTTTCTTTACCTGACTGTCGACCAGCGGGTGGCCTCGCTCATCCAGAGAATAATCGGTTTCCGCATCCCCGGCTTTGGGCTGCTTCTTGTGGTCATTATCCTTTATCTCGTCGGACTGGCCGCCAGTAACTGGGCTGGCCGGCAGGCCTTCAGGCTTATCGAGGCCGTCACGACCCGGCTGCCGCTCGTTAAGACTATCTATCTTCTCGGGAAAAGGGTGGCCGACGCTCTCGCCCTGCCAGAAAAGCAGGTTTTTCAAAGGGCTGTTTTAGTGGAGTATTTCCGGCCGGGTGTCTGGACTGTTGGTTTTGTCACCGGTTCGGTCCTGGACGAGGCCACGGGCGCCAGGTGGCTGAAGCTTTTCATTCCGACCACACCCAACCCGACCTCGGGTTTTATGGCCATGATTCCAGAAAGCCAGGTAAGAAACCTTTCCTGGAGTGTTCAGGAGGCGATTAATTCTGTTATCTCGGGCGGCATAATCGGCCCAGAAAAAGTCTAAGTTATGGGTGAAAAACTATTTGGCTATTTTTTGCCTGACGTAGCGGGCGATAGCTTCGTGGGTGGCGAACCAGACACCCTTTTTCGCCGCCATGTAGTTGACCAGTTGTTCAAGCATCACGATGCGACTCCGGTGGCCGATGTATTTCGGATGCATTGTCAGGATGAACATAGTTCCTTCCGCATAAGCCTGGTCAAATTCGGCCTGCCAGATGGAGAGGACATCAGCCGGCGAAATGTGCGGCCGAACAGAGCTGTACCGCTCGAACCCGAAATAAGGATAATCATCCATAATCCATTCGACGGGCAATTCAACGACACCCGTCTGTTTGCCTTCGGCGTTGATTTCATAAGGTCTTTCGTCGGCCATCAGGCTGCTGTCATAGATAAGACCGAGCTCACGGATGATTTGGAGCGTGGCCGGGCTGAAATCCCAGGATGGCGTCCTGATGCCTACAGGGGCTTTTCCGGTGATTTCTTTCAGAGTGTTAAAAGACCGGCGCATAACATCCCTTTCTTCGGCTTCGGAAAGCAGCGAGTTGCGCTCGTGAATCCAGCCGTGAATGCCGATTTCATGCCGCTTTTTACTGAGGATAGCCTTGATGGCTTCCGGGTGGAGCACGGCAGTGACAGCCGGGACGAAGAAAGTGGCTGGAAGGTTATGTTTATCTAAAAGCTCCAGAATCCGCGGGATCGCCGTCCGGCTGGCGTATTCTCCCTGAGAAAGAATCCCGGGGGAGAGGTTATTGTCTCGCAGCGCGTTGGTTTCAGCGTCGAAATCGAATGAGAGGCCAACTGCAACCCTTGCGCCGTTGGGCCATTCTTTGGGCGTGAGGTCTCGGCCGGCCCGGACTTGATTAACCGCCTTCTGAATTTTTTCCAGGCTCCAAAGCCAGGGTTTTTCTTCTTGCTGGCCGGGCCAGAGAAAAACAAACATTACCATTAAAAAAAAGAGACCCGAAAAAAATCTTTTCGGCTTCATTCCAACCTCCTTGCCGCGGTGTTAGAGAAACTTTTTAAAACCCTCCTCGCATTATTCTAAATTATTCTAATAGCTTCTTAAGCTCCAAAATCTTTTTTTAGCCGCGGCGATGCCTTCCTCTGGATTCTTCGCCTCCGGTCAACCCTCTCTTTTTATCTCACTCGTATTTTCCCCTCCTTTTTGATCCAGGGAAACCTCCTGGCTACCCCCTGAGGGGTTTTACCGGGGATAGCCGACAGCGCCAAGGTAGATGGTACTTTCTTTCTCCCCGTCAACGCCAACGATAGAGTTTATTTCCTGGTCAAAAAAAGCACCCACCTGACAGCTCCCCAACCCGCAAGCGACGGCAGCCAAAGCCAGGTTCTCGGCAAGATGGCCGGCATCAAGATAAATATACCGGCAGGCTCGTTCCCTGTACTTCCAGGCAGAGCGGGCGAAAATGGCTGTCCAGATGAAGACTAAGGAGGCGGTGGCGAGGAAGTTCTGGTCGAGCGCAGCCCGGGCTAATTCGCGGCCGAAGTTCCCGGTTTTTATTCTTTCCAGGGCATGGCCGGCCACGTCATAGTGATATATTCCGGCCGGAAGATTATCTACATTCTGAGCGCTCACGTAGGTTTCGACCGGATAGAGAGCGCCGGCCGACGGAGCGGCCCGCAGTTCCAGGCCGCCCTCTCTTTCTGTTATCCCCTGCGAGGCCCAGAGGAGGAGGGAAAGAATATCAGGCGAAACCGGCCTGTCCTTGAAAAACCGCACGCTGCGGCGTTTCTGGAGGCAGGACCAGAGGGAGGGGCCGTCCTCTATTTTTGGCCGCGTGAGACTTATCCGCGGAGCTCCCGGATATCGTTTATACCTTCCCGGCCACGTTTCCGTTATCCCCGGGTGGCGCAGCCGCGACCGTTCATACTTCGTCTTTTCCTGAAAGAAGCGGACAAACTCATCAGCCATTTTAATCTGGCTCCAGAATATTATTTCTTTTTTATTTTTTCGATAAGCTCCCTGGCTTCTTCCATGTTCGGGTCAAGAGCCAGGGCTTTTTCTGCCGCCGCCAGAGCTTTTTCGTGGTTTCCCGCCTGGAGGTTTAGCCTTCCGGACTCAAAATGCAAGCGGGCTTCGCGAGGGTAATGAAGGAGGGCAACTTCGAGAAGAGCCAGAGCTTCGGCCGTTTTCTTAGCCCGCTCGAGCTGGCTGCTCCAGGAAAGAAAACGGTCGACGGAAACAGCTTGATGATGCGGGTTTAACGAAAAAGCCTGCTCGAAAGCCTTCTTTGCTTGAGGAATATTCCCCTGCCAGAAATGGGCAATTCCAGAAGCGGCATGCAGGGAGGGAGAAAGGGGATAAACTTCTAACCCCAGATTGACCAGGTGCAAGGCTTCTTCTACCTTCTGTCTATTCAGAGCTTCCTGCGCGGCGTTGAGGTAGCCCGCCGATAAATCCGGGTAAATCAACCGGCCAGCAAAGGCCGACTTGAGTTGCTTGGTGAACACTTCCCAGTTGATTCCGGGAGGAAAATCTATGTCTAGCGACTCGGGGGTAAACGTGCGCGGCCAATCCTCGGCCCACCCATTAATGACTTGCCGAATCTCCTTATCGAAACCTGGCAGTTGTCTCCGGTTGGACTCTTTTTCTCCCAATTCTATGTAGTCATGAAAAAGGGCCGCGGGCCCATGCTGCCGGTAGAAAGCGAGGGGCTTGTCCCCATGCTTGGCCAGCGCCTCGGCCATAAAAGACCCGATTTTCGTAAGAACCTGCCCGCCAGCCGGATGAACCCCGGTGAGGACAAAATCCCAGGCGCGGCGGCGTTGCCTGGCAAGAAGCTTTGGGTTCAGGTGCTGGTTAAAGGCACTGAAATTTGCCGCGATTTCGGAGGTAGAGGTCGCCAGAGGGCTTTTGTTCCGGGAGAAATAGCTCAGACCATAGCTAAATGCCTGTTCGCAGGCTCGCCAGATAATCGTCGTATCAACACTCGTGGGGTAAGCCAGCGCGTCCATTTTTTCGCCGAAGATATTTTCGGCGAGGACCCGGACATAGCGAGAAAGGTTGGCGCCCTCAAGGTTACAGGCAACCGCGATAACTAAGCGTTCCTCAGGGAAGACGGCTAAGTGGGTGCGAGTTTCCTGCTGGGAGCCGCCGTGGTTGACGTGAAAATGGCCGTTCCAGGGGTCAACCACCCACCCCATGCCGTAATTAGTAAACAGCCCGTTTTTTTGCACCTGGGAGGTGAGCATCATCCTCCTGGTTTCAGGCTGGAGAATCTTACCCTCGATGATTAACCCATAGGCATACTTGACCAGGTCTTCTACTGTCGACCTTACCCCGCCGCCCGCAAACCGGCTTGAGGTATCGATGAATTCCGACCTTCGCCAGTCATCGGCCACCAGACGATAGCCCCGGACTCTACCCGGGGTCAGATCAGCCTGGCTGTCTAACCGGGTTGCCTCCATTCCTAAAGGCTCAGCGATGCGGCGTCGGATGAATTCAGCGTAAGGCATTCCCGAGACAGCCTCAACGACCGCCCCCAGCAAGTTATAGCCATAAGTTGAATAATTGTATCTGGTGCCGGGTTCGGCCACCAAAGGGAAATTCTGGAAAATCGCCAGGGCCTCCTGAGTTGTCTTTGGTTCTCTGATGTGGCCTTCAAGGTCGTAATTGCGGTAGTGGCTTATTCCGCCGAGATGGCCAAGCAGCTGGCGGATAGTAATCGGCCATGGTTTGCGCGGGAAATAAGGCACGTATTCTTGAACCTCGGCGTCAAGGTCGATTTTCCTTTCTTCATAAAGAAGGAGAATAGCCACTGCCGTCATCGTTTTGGTTATCGAGGCTAAGCGGTAGGAGCTTGCCGCGCTGGCCGGCACTTCATTCTCGAGGTCAGCCCAGCCAAAACCTTTGGCCCAGAAAAAATCCTGATGGCGAAAGGCCACCGATAACCCGGGAATTTTGTCCCGGACCATTTGCTGGCGCACGTATTGCTCATAATTGGCGACAATTTTTTGGTAATCAGGCAACGAAGCGGAGTTGGCGGGAAAAGAGAAAAGAATCCGTGGCCCTAAAGAGCTCAGAAAAAATAGAATAGCCAAAACAAGCAGGAGACAGGAAAGGAGTCTTTTGCCCGTGACTGATGAGAACCGGTTATTTTTGATGCTTTTTTGCCGAACCAATTCTCGCCAAAATCTCATTATCATTAAACTCATTTTTGGTTTTTTAACCCGTTTTTTTCTCTTATATCACCCGCTTATTAGGGCGTCAAGGCGACGAAGGGATTGTCTTTAAAACGGGTGCTTAAGATATGACAGACAGAGTTGGCCTGGTAACCCTTAATTGAATCTGGGCTTTTTTATTTTGGCGGCGGCAGCCCTTATGGCTCTGGATAATTCCTCAAGAATAAGCGGTTTGCCAACATAACCATCCATTCCGGCGGCCAGGCATCTTTCCCGGTCTCCCTTGAGCACATGGGCAGTCATAGCAATGATTGGCGTGTAGGTGCCTTTCAGCTTCTCCTGCTTTCTTATTTCAGCCGTCGTTTCCAGGCCGTCTTTTTCGGGCATCTGGACGTCCATAATCACCAGGTCAAAATGGTCTCTTTCGAGAGCTTCGAGGACCTTGCGTCCGTTATTAACGGCTACGGTTTGGTGCCCCAGTTTTTCCAGCAGATGGACGGCTACTTTTTGATTGATGGGGTTGTCTTCAGCCAGGAGGACCCGGAAGGAAGGCTGATTCTCGCGGATATAATGGCGGGTTATCAGGATGGATGAAGAAGCTTTCGAGGGGCGTTTGCCAAAAGCGAGCATGATAGCATTGAGCAAGTCCGATTGGCGAACCGGCTTAGTGAGATAGCCAGAAACGCCTAACTCGCGGCAGCGGGCCGCGTCCCCCCGCATCCCGGCCGATGTTAGCATAATTATGACCGGGCTGGAAAGCGAAGGGTGGTTTCTTATGGCCGCCGCCACCTGGAAACCATCCATCTCAGGCATGTGGACGTCCAGGATGACGAGCTCGAAAGGTCGTTGTTGCTGGGCGGCTTCTTTTAGCAGCTTAATGGCTTCAGCCCCGGATGCGGCCTCAGTCGGGACAAAGTGCCAGGCAGAAAGAAGCTCAGAAAGAATTTTCCGGTTAGTGGCGTTATCATCGACCACCAGAACAGGCAGCGAACGAAGCTGCTCGACCCGGGCCGGGATTATCCGGGCTTCGCCCTTTCTCTGAAGGGTGAGAGTGGCGGTAAAATAAAAGACACTTCCCTTCCCCACCTCGCTTTCCACCCAGATGCGGCCGCCCATGAGCTGGACAAGCTGAGAAGCGATGGCCAACCCGAGACCGGAACCGCCATAACGCCGGGTGGTGGAGCTATCGGCTTGAGTAAAAGCTTCAAAAATAACCTTTTGTTTATCCTTCGGGATGCCGATGCCTGTGTCCCGGACTCCGAAGAGAAGGGTTACTTCTCGACCTTTCCTTTTGGCCTGCTCGACGGAAACGACTACTTCTCCCTCGTCGGTGAACTTGATGGCGTTGCTTACCAGGTTGAGGATAATTTGCCTTAACCGGCCCGGGTCGCCGATATAATGAAGCGGCAGGTCTGGCGCCACCCGACAGGCGAGCTCCAGGCCTTTTTTTTCAGCCTGGATGGCCAAGGAAGAGACAGCCTGTTCGACGGTATCTCTGAGGTTAAACGGGATTTTTTCGAGCTCGACCCGGCGGGCTTCAATCCGGGAAAAATCAAGGACGTCGTTAAGTAGCCCCATCAAGGCGTTGGCTGATTCTTTTATCGCCTCCAGGTATTCCCGGATGTCAGGAGCCGGGTTAGCATCCAGGGCCAACTCGACCATCCCCAGGATACCGTTCATCGGCGTCCGGATTTCATGGCTCATGTTCGCCAGAAATTCGCTCTTCGCCTGACTGGCAGCCTGAGCGAGGCGCCGGGCCTGGACAAGCTCGCTGACGTCGACAATGTTAACCAGGGCGCCGTCGTAGCTGCCGTTGCGGAAAATCGGCTGGAAGCGGAGGACGCAGTCGCGGTTTCCAATAGCCCTTTCTATCGTAATTAGGGTTGATTTTCCCTTAGTACGGAGGGCATGAAGCATTTTTCTTAGTTTTTCCCGGCTTGGTCCAAAGTGCAGTTCCTGAAGGGTTCGCCCCAGAACTTCGTCTCTTTTTTTGCCGAAAAGCTCGAGGAAAAAGTCGTTGACCTCGACCACCCGGTCATCAGGCCCGGCAAAGGCCACCCCTTCCTGCATTCCCGAAATCATCGTGGCCAGCTTGGCCGTTTCCTTTTCCCTGGCTTCTTCGGCTTTTTTGCGGTCAGTGATGTCGCGGTAAATGGCGTAACAGGCCTCCAGCCGGCCGTCAACGAAGATGGGCGAGACCAGAAGAGAGACGTGAACCGGCGACCCATCTTTGCGTTGCCTGATAGTCTCGAGGTTAACCTTTTCGCCCCTGGCTACTCTGGATGTTATGTCTTGAGCCCCCTTCTTAAACTTGGCCGGAGCAATCAGATGGTCAATATTCTTCCCGAGGGCTTCCCTTTCGGTATAACCGAATATCCTGGTGAACTCGGGGTTCACCCGGAGGATTTTTCCCTTAAGGTCAGTGATGACGACCGCCTCTTGAGCGCTGTTGTAAAGACTATCGAGGTAGGCTTTTTCCTTCTGAGCCTGTTTTTCAGCCTGATAGCGGGAAGTAATGTCGCGGGCGACCTGGATTATCTTAATAATTTTCCCGTTGGAATCCACGACCGGAGAGGTAGCGACCGAAACCATCCGGCCGTAGGCGGTGGTTTTTTCCAGGAAATCGGGTTGACCGGTCTTCAGGACTTTAAGCACCGGACACCCAGGACAGACTTTTTGCCGGCCATAAAAAACCTGGTAGCATTTTTTCCCGAGGAAGGCCCCTGGATGGCGGAATTTAAGCCAGCGGGCCATGGTTGAGTTGCCATGGAGAATGGTGAAACGGGGGTCGACAACCATGATCAAATCAGGAATCGCCTCGAACAGAGCCTCGAGGTCTGCCTTGGCCCTTTCGAGACTCTCATTGCTGTGGCGCAGCTCTTCGTTGGTGGCTTCGAGTTCTTCGTTGGCGGCCCTGATTTCTTCCATCATGGCCTCGAGTTCTTCGTTAGCTGAACGGAGCTCTTCCTCCTGCAGACGGAGTTTCTCGTTGAGAGAAGTTAGCTCTTGATGATGAAAAATGAGCTCCTCGCGGGCAGCGTCGATGTCGGCGGAAAGGCGCTGGAGTGAAGTCACTCCCTGGGAAAGATTGCCGATAAGCTCATTGAAGCTCCGGAGAGTCTTTGACCGACGCGTAGTCATTTTTTTCCCTCCCTACCCGCCTTTAATGGAAAGGCTAATTTGGCTCTTCTGTTCGATTCTTTTATAGACATGAAAGCGGCTGGAAATAAGCTTCAGGCCTAAGTTTGAATTGAGGCTTTCCGAGCGCCCGAGGACTAAAACTCCGGGCTCGTTCAGGGCTTTGATAATTTTTTTGAGCAAGAAGGCGTGGGTTTCTGGCTTAAAAAAGATGAGCAGGTTGCGGCACATGATGAGGTCAAAAGTCCCGGGTGGTTCGTCGTTTATCAAGTTGTGCTGCCGAAAAACGACCATCCGCCGGAGATTAGGAGCTATCCTAACCCCCCCGCCGTTTGCTGGCAGGAAATAGAGTTCGCGCCACGGCCGGGGAACAGACTTCAGCTGTTCCTTCCCGAAAGAAGCTTCTCGGCCATGGGCCAGAACCCGGGCTGAGATATCAGTAGCCAGAATCACAGGATGGATGCCTCGCTCGCGGGTCAAGTTATACAGAATCATCGCCAGGGAAAACGGTTCCTCGCCCGTAGCACAACCGACTGACCAGACTCTCAGAGTCCGGCGTTCCCGAAAGAGAAGATTCTCGAGCAAGTCCGGAAGAACCCGGCGTTCGAGGTAAGTAAACACCGGTTTGTCCCGGAAAAAACGGGTTACATGAATCAACAGGTGTTCCTGAAAGTTAAAGGCTTCCTGGGGGTTTTTCCGGATAAGGCTGATGTAGTCGTCGAGACTCGGACAACCGGTCGCCTGGAGCCTCAATTCCAGCCGCCGGTTGAGGGTTGATTCCCGGTAAAGGCTCACGTCAACTCCCGTGATTCTTTTGACCAGCCGGAGAAACCTGGTTTGGCTCCCTCCGTCTGATGGTTGGAGCTTTGCCCTTAAAGTCGGGTGAATTCCAGGGTGGGGTTGTCGGGAAAGGGACCGCCTCAGCCTTAAACCATGCCTTAGAGAATTATTCATAATCTGGATAATAGATAAATTTTAGCCAGGGAAGCGTCAATCACCGGAGGCGGTGATTTGCGGGGGGAAAACGATTCACCCGCCGGGCGAAACCAAGCCTGAAAGGGAGGCTATGTTTACCTATGTAGACAGTTAGAAAAAACTCGAACGAAATTCTCATAGTAGATTCTCACAGTAGGCCATTTTTCAGAATTCCAAGCTCAGGGATTATTGAATCGTGTTATAATTTATTTGATTCTAACCGGGAAAACTCAGGGAAAAAAGGGGATGGGTATTTTTTGGCGGCTGTTCTTAGTTGGTCTGTTGGGACCTTTTCTGGTCCTGGCTGCGTCGACGCCTGAAATCGAGACCAGGACGGTCAAAATTTTCATCCTGGCCGATGAGGCCTTTTCCCGGCAGCCAGATTGGCCGGCCGCAGCCGCGGCCCTCTTGCGGGAGGCGGCAAGCCTTTTGGAGAAAGAGGCAGGCCTGGGGTTTGTCGTCGAGCGATATGAAACCTGGGAGCCCGAGCCCGGTTTGGCGACCCTGGAACAAATAAGCGTAAGCCTCGAAAAAGGTTTAATTAAGCCGGAGGACGAAGTAGCGCTTTTTCTTCTCGGCCGCGAGCTCCTGACCGACCGCCTTTTCGGTTTTAGCCAGCCGCAGGAAGGCATTGTCCTGGTCAAAATTCTTAAAGACCGCCAGATGACCATAAGGGCCCTGCTTCATGAATTAGCCCATCTTTTCGGCGCCGTGCACGTGGCCAACCCCGATTCGGTCCTCGACTTATGGAACCGGGGGAGTAAG
Source organism: Candidatus Aminicenantota bacterium (assembly GCA_037441905.1). GTDB lineage: Bacteria > Acidobacteriota > Aminicenantia > Aminicenantales > CALLJL01 > CALLJL01. The sequence continues at coordinate 9,256 of JBBIRF010000004.1, read as the reverse complement.
CTTGACCCTCAGAACTTAAGCTTAGTTAAGCTTTTTCGCGACCGTTCCTTTGTTTCCTATCGGCCCGCCCTGACTCCAGAAAAAAGAAAGTTGGCCCGGTCCATCTATCAAGAAATCGCCGCCGGCCTGGAAAAAGAGGCAAGATGGGGGCGGCTAAAAGGAGATACCTCGTTCGGTCGAACTCCCAATGCGGCCGAGGATGTTTTTCTTAACCTCGCCTTAATCGAGCTGGAAGAAAAAAACTATGAGGCAGCCGTGAAAGCCTGTGAGCAGGCCCTGGGTCTCAACCCTGATTGTCTCGAGGCTCTGAATTTAAAGGGGATTGCCCGAAGGAGACAGGGTTTGGTCAACGAGGCCATCGCCATCTACCAGGATATTCTGAAGAAACAACCGCAGAACGGCCGAGTTTATTATAACCTGGGGATTGCTCTCAGCAAAAAGGGAGAGCTCGAGGCTTCGCTTAAAGCCTATGAAAAGGCTCTCGAGCTTCGGCCGAGGATGGTTGAAGCCATGACCAACCAGGCCGATGTTTTGCTGCGTCTTGGTCGGGATAAAGAGGCTGAGGCTATTTTATCCCGGGCAATAGCCCTGGATAACCGCTTTCCGTTAGCTCATGCCAACCTGGCCGAGGTCTATTTCCGACAGAATAATAACGAGAAAGCGAAAGAGGCGGTAGAAAAAGCCCTTTTTCTTGACCCTGATTTGCCCGAGGCGCACAACATGTTAGGCAAAATCCTCCACCGGGAAGGAAAGGTAAAGGAAGCTGCGCGCGAGTTTACCCTCGCTCTTTGCCTCGACTCTTCCCAGGCGAAAGCCGCCCATAATTTGGGCAATTGCTATTTAGAAATGAACCAGCCTGAGCGAGCCAGGGAATTTTTCGAGCAAGCCCTGCGGATTTCGCCCGGGCTGGCCGAAGCTCATGAAGGGCTTGGCACCTCGCTCCTGCTTACGAACGATATCGCCGGTGCTATCCGCAGTTTCCAACAGGCCAAGAGGTTGGGGTTTGAGTCTGTTGGGCTTCATCTTAACCTGAGCACTGCCCTTATTTACCAGAAAAAATGGTCGGAAGCCATGGCTGAAGCCCGGGCGGCTGTTTCGCTTGACGCTAACTCAGCTTTGGCCTGGAACAACCTGGGAATTTGTGCTCTCCAGCAAGGCGACCCGGTCTCGGCGGAGAAATATTTCCGGGAAGGCCTGGCCCTGGAAAGCCAAAACAGACAACTGCTGACTAACTTCGCCAACTTCCTCTTGGCCTCAGGCCGATGGGAGGAAGCGGCGGCTCTCTACGAGGCTTTGTTGGCCATCGAGCCCGGCCACGGCGTGGCTCATAATAACGCGGCGGTAGCTTTTTATCATTTAGGAAAGTATGAGAAGGCCTGGCTCCACCTGGAAAAAGCGCTTTCCCTGGGGGTTGCGGTTAACCCGGAGTTCCGGGAAGAAGTAAGAAAGAGACTCAAAGACTAACTCTCTTCGGCAAGAACTTTTCGTAAGTATTTTCCGGTGATCGAACCTTGGGTGGCGGCAACTTCTTCGGGTGTTCCCGCGGCGACAACCCTTCCGCCCGCCTCGCCCCCTTCCGGTCCGAGGTCGATTATATAATCAGCACACTTGATGACGTCGAGGTTGTGCTCGATGACGACCACGCTGTGGCCAGCATCAACCAGCCGCTGGAAACAACGGAGCAAGACGGAAATATCAGCTGGGTGAAGACCTATGGTCGGCTCGTCAAAAAGGTAAACGATTTGTTTTCCCGGTTCATGGACAAGATGGTGAGCGAGCTTCAGGCGCTGGAGTTCACCCCCGGAAAGAGTCGTGGTTGGCTGGCCTAACCGGAGATATCCGAGGCCGACATCAATCAGAGGCTGGAGATAACGCGTAATTTCAGACACGTCAGCGAAGAATTCAATCGCTTCCTGGGCGGTCATCCTTAAGACGTCGGCAATCGATTTCCCGCGGTATTTAACCTCGAGAATTTCGGGCTTGAAACGCTGACCCTGACAGGCGTCGCAGGTCAAGACGACGTCCGACAGGAACTGCATCTCGACTATCTGCTGGCCGGCCCCCTTGCAGGCCTCGCATCTTCCCCCGGGAGTATTGAACGAGAAGTAGCCTGGTTTTAACCCGAGCAGCCTGGCTTCGCGGGAAGAGCTGAACAGTTCCCGAATCCCGTCCATGGCTTTCATGTAGGTCGCCGGGATAGAACGAGGCGAGGTGCTGAGCGGCGACTGGTCGACCATGATTAGTTTGTCGATGAAATCCAGCCCCCGGATTTCTTTGAACCCCTCCCTGGCTTCTCCCAGCCAGCCAAGATAAAGGACGTCGAAGAGCAAAGTACTTTTGCCTGAACCCGAGACGCCAGTCAGACAGGTGAACGTGCCGAGCGGGAGGGAAACATCGATGTTTTTGAGGTTATGCTTGTTAGCTCCAATTATTTGGATATAGCCTCTGGGCTGGCGCCGCCGAAGGGGCATTTCGACCCTGAACTCTTTCCGCAGATAACGGGCGGTTAACGAAGTAGCTTGCTTCCGGAACGTTTCCATCGGCCCGGCGAACAGCACCTCACCGCCGGCCTCGCCAGCCCCCGGTCCAAGGTCAATAATATATTCGGCCGCGGCAATTATTTCCGGGTCGTGCTCGACGACGAGGACGGTATTCCCAATCTCTTTTAGTGATTGCAAGGTGTTGATTAGCCGCTGGTTGTCGCGCGGATGGAGTCCGATTGAGGGCTCGTCCAGAATAAAAAGCGTCCCGACAAGAGAGCTGCTCAGAGCTGCGGCCAGATTGATCCGCTGGGCTTCGCCACCACTCAGGGTGAAAGTCATCCGGTCAAGGGTGATGTAGTCAAGGCCGACCTCGAGCAGAAAGCGAAGCCGGTTTTGAATCTCGGCCACTAAGCGCTCGGCAATTTGCCGTTCATAGGGAGAAAGGTTGAGCGTGCGGAAAAACAGCTCAGCCTCGGCGACAGTCATCTTAGTAATATCACCTATGGATTTGCCCCGAAGCTTGACCTGGAGAGCCTGGCGGTTGAGACGCATCCCCTGGCAGGCCGGACAGGGAACGTATTTGCGATACCGGCTGAGGAAAACGCGCACCTGAACTTTATATTTTTTACTCTGGAGCCATTCAAAAAAACCTTTGACGCCGTAATAACCGTCGCCGCCCTCGAGGATAAACCGTTGCCACTTCGGCTTAAGGTCCTTAAAAGGGGTTGTTATCGGAATACCCCGACGCCGAGCTTCATCCAGAAGTTCTTCCTGCAGGGGGTAGGAGCCGGGCTTAGACCAGGGCTCGATGGCTCCTTCAGCCAGGGATTTGTTCCGGTCTGGTATTATCTTGTCTTCATCCAGCACCGCCAGGTCGCCGAAACCATGGCACACAGGGCAGGCCCCTTGAGGGGAGTTAAAGGAAAACAGGTTGGGAAACGGTTCTTCGTAAGTTAGGCCGCAATTCTTGCATTCCAGGTGGGTGGAGAATATTCTTGGCCTCCCTCTGGAAGTCAGGACTTTGACCCGACCCTCTCCCCGCCGGAGACCTGTTTCGAGCGAGTCAACCAGCCTTTCTCTTTCCTCCGGGTCGAGCCTCACCTGGTCGACAAAAACGTCCACCTGTTTTTTCCCTTTGAGGTTCAATTTTTCCCAGGCCACAACTTTCTTCCCGCAAACAGCCCGGTAAAAACCGTCCCTTTCAAGGAGGGAAAGACCTTTATCCAGGGACCAGGAAAATGTGATCAGAGCCGTTTCGCCGGCGTTTTCCTGGAGAAGGCTATCAGCGATAGAATCAATCGTATCGCGCTTGACCGGCTGGCCACACTGCGAACAATGAATAATGCCTACTCGGGCAAAAAGGACCCGGAGAAAATCATGAACCTCGGTGACCGTGGCCACGGTCGAACGCGGGTTCTTAGTGGCTGCCTTCTGTTGGATGGCTATGGCCGGGGTTATGCCTTCGATTAAATCGGCATCTGGCTTGTCCATCCTTTCTAAGAACTGGCGGGCATAGGAGGAAAGGGACTCAATGTAACGGCGCTGGCCCTCAGCGTATAGGGTGTCGAAAGCCAGCGAAGACTTGCCCGAGCCGCTCGGGCCGGTGACCACGATAAAACGATAAAGAGGGATGTCCAGGTTGATGTTCTTAAGGTTATGGACCCGAACGCCTCGAAGCCTGATGACTTCCTGGCTTTTAATCTCCCGGGTAAGAGTAGACATCTTCTCCATGAAAGCAGAATTATTATTATAGTCCATCCCCGCCCGCCGTTAAAAGGTCTCACCCCTTCAGAGGCAAAAAGGAATTGGAGGAGAAAATTTTTGGAGGAAAGACCATCTGCTTTTAATAGCCCTAAGATTTTTAAGAACAAACGGAGACCAGGCAAGAGAGAAAGCCAAGAATTATTGGAAAATGCTCGCGCCTGGAGACTTTGACCCGGAGGAACAACGAGCAAACCTCGGTTGTCATTATGGGGTCTAAGTGAGCTGTTTAAACGAACCCTTTTTTATCTGCGATTGCCTAACGTGATGAAGCCTAAATTCAGGTTTTCTTCTTTTTTAGCTTCGCTGTCTCTGAGATTGCAGGATTAAGCAGCCTGAGGGCAGCATCATGGATTTTGAGGTCAGGGTTTGAAAATTATCGGGATGGCTCTAACTCTATAAATTTATTTAGGCTGAAAACTCGGCTATAATCCGCTTTGTCTGCCGGGTTAATGGAAAAAGAGAAAGGAAGCTGAATAGAAGCTAAGCTCGTGGCTCGCAGGAGGAGCTCAGGATGATTTTTTTTATCGCCGTTGCCCTTGCCCTGGATGCCTTCGCCGTGACGACCGGAATCGGCGCCTCGCTGCGCGGTTTGAGCTCGAGAGCCTCGCTCCGTCTGGCTTTTAATTTCGGGCTCTTCCAGTTTTTCATGCCCCTCCTGGGTTTTGCCGCCGGGGAAAGGATAATTTCGCTCATCCAGGATTTCGACCACTGGGTTTCCTTTTTGGTGCTCGGGTTTGTTGGCGGTCGGATGATTTTTTCGGCTGTCAGGAATGGTCAGGTAAGGCCGTCGAATGAAGACCAGACAAAAGGTATGCCGCTTATTTTTCTTTCGGTGGCGACGAGCCTGGATGCCTTAGCTGTCGGGTTTACTTTCCCGGCGCTGAGAATTCCAGTGGTGTTCGGCGCCAGTGTGATCGGCGTGGTTGCCTTCAGCTTGACGTTATTGGCTGCCGGCCTCAGTCGTTATCTCGGCCGCCTCGCTGGTAAATCGGCTGAAATCATAGGCGGTTTGACGCTCATCGGGATTGGCTTAAGAATCCTCATTAGCCATCTGTAAAACAGCGTTCGCCCCTGTCTCTCCCACGGAAAGCACCCTCGATGTTTTTATTAAAAAAGATTTTGATTTGCTGCCTTTAAGCGGCGTTCGGAAAAGGGAAAAAGTCGGATTAAAAAGCCCTCTGTTGGTCATTAACTCCCTTTAAACTGCTTCGAACCTTATTTCCTTTTTGCCCGGACGGGAAATTTCATAAAAAAGGAATTCTCTTCTTTCTGGAGTTGCCCACCCCCACCCTCAGCTGCTTCTATTGACCGGCTTTCTCCAGAGCTTGCTCGAGGTCAGCCTTCAAGTCCTCGAAGTCCTCGCACCCAACCGAAAGACGAATCAAGTCATCAGTGATTCCGGCTTCTTCCCTTTCTGAGCGAGGCACAGAAGCATGAGTCATGCTGGCCGGATGCTGGATTAATGATTCGACCCCGCCGAGAGAAACCGCCAAGGTGCAAAGCCGGACCGAGTTAATGAACTTCCGGCCGGCCTCAAAGCCTCCTTTGAGCCCGAAGCAGAGCATTGAACCAGGACCGCGCATTTGTTTCCGGGCCAATTCATACTGCGGATGGTTTTCGAGGCCAGGATAATTCACCCAGGCCACGGCCGGATGTGCCTCAAGGAAGCGGGCCAATTTCTGGGCATTCTCCTGGCTCTTTTCCACTCGCAGGGCTAAGGTTTTGACTCCCCTGAGAATAAGCCAGGCCTGGTGGGGGTCCATGGTCCCGCCAAAGTTAACAAGAACCCGCCGCAGCCGCTGATGTAGGGTCGCCTCATTGCTTATGATCGTTCCGCCAACCACGTCGCTGTGGCCGTTGATGAACTTTGTCAGGCTGTGGATAACAATGTCGGCTCCTAATTCAAGCGGGTTCTGAAGGATAGGGCTGGCAAAAGTGTTGTCGACGACCAACCAGCAGCCGTTTTCCTTGGCCAAACGCGCCCATGCCTGAATGTCGGTGATGGCGATGGTCGGGTTGGCCGGAGATTCAATAAAGATTAAACGTGTTTCCGGTCGGAGATACCGGCGGCTGTTCTCGAGGTCAGAAGTGTCGACAAAAGACGCGCTAACCCCAAACCGACAGAATTCCTTTTCGACGACAACCCTGGTCGCGCCGTAGACCGAGGCTGTGCTCAGGAGATGGCTGTTTTGTTCTAACAGGGCCAGCAAGACAGTGGTGACAGCGGCCATTCCGGTGGCTGTGGCCAGCCCGTATTTTCCGTTTTCGAGCGCCGCCACGCATTCCTCTAAAGCATGGACTGTCGGGTTGCCAAGCCGGGTGTAAATATAACCTTTCTCTTGCCCGGCAAACAGCGCCGCGCCATGTTCGGCCGAACGAAAGGCAAAGGTGGATGATTGATATATAGGCACAGAAACGCCGCCAAAAAGGGAATCCGGCTCGGCGCCGGCATGAATAACCTTAGAAAAAAGTCCAATCCGGGAGGGATGACTCAAGGAAGCCTCCTTTAGCTGATTTAATTAACGATTATTTCCTTAGAAAGGATAAAAGTTTCTCCGGCGAGCTCGAGAAAATACAGCCCGGGTTTTACCCTCCGGCCGCGGCCGTCGGTTTCATCCCAGGTGACTTCATAATAACCCGGCAACTGGTAAGCAGAAACAAGGTTATTCACGACCCGGCCTTCAGACGAATAGATGGTCAGCTTAACCTGGCCCATCCAGGGAGTGAAGTAGGAAATAACCCTTAGGTTGTCAGCCGCGGTGTCCACGGCCAGTTGCATTTCGTCCTGGGTAACATGGGGGAAGCGATGGCGGATGCGTCTGGCTTGTTCGGAGGGGTTAAACTGATGGGCGATGCCGATCTGAGCTCTTAAGCTATAGTTCCGGCCAGAATACCACATCCGGTCGATGGTAAAAGAAGGGCCAGATTCAGAAAGCTTTCCGGGGATGACCCGGGGCCGATAAACTTCGTAATTATCCCAGCCTCCTGGAAGAGAAGAAGTGAGAAGGACTGGATTCTCGGGGTCTCTCTCCCAGTTGATTCCGTCGTAAGAGGTGGCGTGGCCAATCCAGGCATTCCCGCCCTTCCTTCTCCAGCCTTTGTACCACATATGATAAATGCCGTCGTAATAAATGACATCCGGGTCGCTGACGCTGTAACTATCCCAGCGGTTCGGGATGTCGGGAACAAAGATGGGGTTGTTCGGGTGCTTTGTCCAGTTGATTCCGTCAGGAGAAGTGGCATAACCAATGCTGGCTTTATCCCGGCTGAGGTCATTGCCGCCGTACCAGATTTTATAGCCTTCTTTCGTCTTCAGGACGGTAAAGGCCTCCATCACAGTTCCTTCCCATGGTTCAGTCACCCGCAAGACCGGGTTGCCAGGATACTTGGTCCAATGAGCGCCGTCGGGAGAAGTAGCCAGCCCGATAGAAAAGACACCCTCGGGGGTGCCGCCAATATACCACATTTTAAAAAGGTTCTCTTCTTTATCGTAAAGCACAGATTGACAGATAAGAATAGACTCATCCCATGAACCCTTCGGACCAACACGGATTACCGGGTTCTCGGGATGCTTGGTCCAGTGAATACCGTCGGGAGAGGTGGCCAGCCCGATTTGACAACTGAGGTTTTCGGGCGTGCCTACATACCACATCATGTACTGGCCGAAAAAATAGCCGACGGAGAAGCAGTCGACGCTTTTTTCTTCCCAGGACCCGGGAGGTCCAGGCTGAAATACCGGGTTGTCGTAGAACTTGACCCATTTTTCGAGCTCAGGAGGCAGAGCCAGAAGGGAAAACTTTTCTCGGTCTTTCTTTAGCTGGGCCTCGATTCGGGCATATTCCTGCCGGGCAACGGCAATCGGCAGAAAGCGCCAGGCCATGTTTCCCCGGCAGGCCAGAAGGCGTGAGGCGGGGACCGAGAAAAAAGCCAGAATGATTAGCAAGCCAGTTAAAGGAAATAAACTTCTTTTCATCTTCCGCTCCCGAGCTTTTGCTTAAGACTCATCTTTCTCCTGTTGAACGAATCGCCACGCGGAAAACCAAAATATCATTATAACCGCAAAAGGATAATAATTCAGGAATATTTTCATCCGGGTCTTTCCTGCTGACAGGCTGGACAGAGGCCGTAAAAAGTCATCTGATGTCCCTCGATTACGAAACGATGTTTCTCTTTAATCGCATCTTCCATCAACTGGATCAGTTTCACCTCTTCGTCGACAAAGTCAGTCGTGTCCATGATGCGGCCGCAGCGGGTGCAGATTAAATGGTGGTGATGATTTTCGGCCGGGCCGCCGGTGAATTCATACCGATTCTGGCCATCAGCCATGGCTAACCGATTGAGAACACCCATTCTCGTGAGGAGGTCGAGCGTCCGGTAAATCGTGGCCAGGCTAATTTGAGGATGCCGGGGAAAGAGGGAGGCGTAAACATCCTTCGCGCTCCAGTGACCCCGGTTCTCGGCCAGAAAACCAAGGACCAGGTCGCGCGGCTGAGTCCAGCGGCCGCAATGACCAAAAGTTTTAAACGGCGATTTCCATGAACGAGGCATTTTTTTAAACTAAAATAATAATGATTCTCATTAAAAATAGCAAGATAAATTAATTTTTTTCCCAAAAAGCTATCTTTAATCAGCCAGAAAAAGAAGGCTTAAAACGACCAGTTAAACCCCGCATACACACCCCGGGGCGGAGTTCCGTATCCTTTGATTACTTCATATCGTTCCGAAGTCAGGTTATCCGCCCGCAAATAAACGGAAAACCCGCGAGCGACCTCGAGAAGAAAAGTGGAGTTCACGACAGTATAGGGTTCGAGAGTTACTCGCTGGGCCGGGAAAAATGAATAATCAATATCATCTCTTCGGCCGACTGCGAGCAAGGTCACGACCAGCTTTCCCGCCTTAAAAGGCCAAAGCTCCAGCTGAGCCTTCGCCTGGCGGTCTGGCCGACGGAGGAGTTTTTCTCCTGTGGCTTTATCCTGGCTCTTGAGCCAGTTCAAAGCGAAGCTGGCCTT
>JBBIRF010000003.1:0-131042 GCA_037441905.1 Candidatus Aminicenantota bacterium | reverse complement strand
GGTAAGCGCCGACGAAGACATGGCCAACCTGGAGGAAGCCAGGTCATTGCTCGGCTCCAACCTTGTCCAGATAGAGAGCGGGCTGCTCCCATTTGTCAACGCTGCCTTCGACTTCATCATCAGTCCGGATTATCTCGAACACGTTGAAAATGACGACCTCTGCCTCCAGGAAATCGCTCGAACGCTCAAGCCAGGGGGGGTCCTGATCATGGTTACTCCTCATACCGGGCCTGGCCATTTCCTCTATCAGTGGCGCCGGCTGGTGGGGTTGACCCCCGACATCTATGGTCATAAACGCGATGGCTACAACTGGCGGGAACTCGAGGAACGGCTTCGCCGGGTTGGACTTCAACCGGAAAAGCACTCTATCTTGTCCCGGTTGTTTTCGGAGGGCCTCGAGACTTTAATCAACCTGGTTTATGTCCGCTTCCTCAGGAGCCCGAAGAGCACCCGGCTGCGGGACGGTCATATCCGTCCGATGAACCAGGAAGAATTTCAGGCCAAGGCCGGTTTTTTTCGCCTTTACTCTCTGGTGTATCCATTTTTTTGGTTGATGGCGAAATTAGATAAACTCGTTTCGTTCAGCCCAGGATATCTCCTGATAATTTGGGCTCGCCAACCGAAGGGAAGTTGATTTGATTTTTTTCTCCAGGCCTCCGTATAATGGCCAATGTGGATGCGTTTATTTCGCGGGAGGCCTACGAGGAAATAAAAGTATTGAGCCTTCTCTGGGGGAAAAAGCCCTGCGATGGTTACCTTCTCGGCCATAACCGCGGCCCGCGGGTTTTTATCGAAAAAACCTGGCCGGCGAGAAAAGGCTTCTTTCGCCGGCCTGCCGATTACTGGAAAATCGAGCCGGCTTTTGCTGGCAGGGTGGTTGGTTTTTTTTCTTACCAGCCGGAGACAGCGCGCCCGGCAAAACTTCTGCAGCCTTTGGCCTGTGGCAAGGTTTACTTGAAAATTAACCTCAGCCCGAAAAATTCGCTGCGTCTAAAATGTTTTTTTATCGAATTCAACGGCCGCTTCCGCCTGTCTCCCTGCCCGTTTGAAATCGAAGGACAGGAAATAAATGGGTGAACTTAGTTTAGCTCAAAAAAAATTCTTGTTAGGGTTGGCGAGAGAAGCGGTAACAACCTACCTGCATAAAGGAAAGCACATAAAACCTGAGACCGAAGATAAGGCCCTCTGGGAAAAAAGGGGGGCCTTTGTGACTTTAAAAGTTAAGGGCGAACTCAGGGGTTGCATCGGTTATCCGCTGCCGTACAAACCGCTGGTTGAGACAGTGGTTGACGTGGCGATAGCCGCGGCCACCCAAGATTTTCGCTTTGCCCCCCTGCGAGTCGAAGAACTTCCGGCTGTTAACTTCGAAATTTCTGTCCTCAGCCTCCCGCAACCAGTAGGCAAGGCGGACGAAGTCCAGGTCGGCCGCCACGGGATTATCATCTCCCGCGGGGCCTCCCGGGGGCTGCTCTTGCCGCAAGTTCCGGTCGAATATGATTGGGACCTCGAGACCTATCTCCGGCACGGGTGTCTGAAAGCCGGGCTGGAACCCGATGCCTGGAAAAGAGGAGCAAAAATAGAAATCTTTACCGCCGAAGTTTTCAGCGAACAAGAGCTGGGTCTAATCCCGAACAAAGCCTGAAATCTATTTTTTCGCTTTAAGTTTCGCCAGTTCCTCGGTGGCTTCTTGTTTATAAAGTTCGCATTTCGAGGTAGTAACCGGCGCCTCAAGGCATTTCTGGAAGCATTCGGCCGCCTGGTCTTTTTTCCCCATCGCTATGTAAGTCCGGCCTAACTCTAAATAATGATTAGTATAATCAGGTCGAAGCTCGACGGCCTTTTTAAGATATTTCTCCGACTCTTCAAAGGTGCCCCGAGGGATATTCCCGTATAAAAGGCCCCCCAGAGCCCTTTTTACCCCGCCTATTTCGGCCATCCTGCGGTGCCAGCGACCGAGGGCATGATAGGCGAGGTCGTTCGTCGGGTCGAGCTCGATGGCTTTTTCGATTTCCGCCTTAACTTGCCTCGACATCTGGACTTGTTCCTTCTTTCCCAGGAGGAGCAACCTTTTTCCCATGGCGGCGGACAAGAAAAAATGTCCCCAGGTATCGCCCGGGTTCACCTGGACTGCTCGGCGGGCAAAATCTTCGGCCTCAGCATAAATTTTTTTCTGCTTGGCGGGCGTCGTCGGGTCTTTCGCGGGAAGGGCGTCGGCCACATCAATCAACGCCCGGGATGTTTTCCAGAGAGCTTCGTAGTTCGTCGGGTCGAGCTCGACGGCCTTGCGGTATTCCTCGAGCGCTCGGGAGTCGTCAAACTGAGCATAATACTCATCACCCGCCCGCAGATGCTCCTCGGCTGTCTGCGGCCAGCCAGAAGTCAGAAGAAATGCGATGGCTGATAAAAAAAACAAACCGCGGCTTATCCGAATCATGCCATCCCTCCTTTTCTAAATCGCCCTCCTTTTATCATTTAGAGAAAATAAAAGTCAAGGTTTTTCCTTCTCCGGAAAAATCCAGGTTTTCAGTTTCTTGGAAAAATATCCAACTTCGCTTTCGTCCCCCGAACTCTGGGTTTCACCCTGGGCTTTCTCCCGGCTGATAAATAATTGCCACCCTCCTGGCCGTTTGCGCCAAGTTGCCGAAAGACCAATTTCCCCTCAAAATTTTTGGCTAACCAGACGGTCAGCCTCTTCGTCAACCTCGCAAAGAGCTTTCTCTACCTGCTTACGGACATCTTCCAAGTCTTCTTCCCGAAGGCCGGCAGGAAGCACAATCGGGTTTCCGTAAATGGCTATGATGCGGGAAAAAGGCAGGGCGAGGTGAAAGCGGTCCCAGCTCCTTAGAATGCGGCGGCGGGAGGAGGAAAAGGAAAAGGGGACTAAAGCTGCCCCCGTCTCTAAGGCAAGTTTGATGGCGCCGAGTTTTAAAACCCGGTCGGGACCGCGCGGACCGTCAGGCACGATTAGCACTTCGCCGCCATCCTTCAGTTCCTGAAGCATTTCTTTCCAGGCTGAAACCATGCTGTGCGAGCTCGACCCCCGCAGAATTTTATACCCCCAGCCGTCTACAATCCGGGCGACAACCTCACCGTCTTCACTCGGGCTTATAAGAGGCATTATCCCCTGTTTCCGGAAAAAGTACGGGGCAAGAAAGATTTTTCCATGCCAGACGAGGTGGATAATCGGCTGGCGTCGGTTTCTCAATTGCTGCAGGTTTTCTTTGCCGATAATTTTCACCCGGGAACTTAAGGCTACCCACCGCAGTAAAACCCGGCCGAGGACGCCAACCAGTTTCCAGCCGACCTCAGACCTCAGCCGCAGCATGAATTTATCTTAACTGCTTTTTCTTTGCCTTAGCAAATAGATAGCCCACTACCCACGCAATAACGCTAATTCCCAAACCAAACGGAAGGGAGAAAGGCCAGGCGGGAAAAGGCCAGGCTAAAACTCCGGCGCCGCTCAAGAAACTGCCGCAAGAAAAAACCGTTCCGGCCGAGAGGCTGAATAACCCGGCAAGCGGTGCCTGCCGCCGCAAAAAAAGCATGGCCAAAGCCGGGAAGAAAAGACCTTCGGCCATTATTTCCGAGGCTAAACCGATGGTCTCGAGAATACTTTCAAACCGCGTGGCCACGAGGAACGAAACGCCGACGACGAGAATAGTGGCCAGCCGGCTGACCGTTACCCCCTTAGCCCGAGCGAGATTTTTTCTCCGGGCAATTATTTCATGGGTAAGAAACAAGGCGCTCGAGTTGACCGCGGTATCGAGCGTGGAAACTATGGCCGCAACAATGGTCACAAAAAGAAGGTACTTTAACCACAACGGGAAGAAGGCAGCGTCAGTGAACCGGGCCATCAGGGGTATTCCTTCGGGCGGAAGCTCGACGACCCGGCGGCTAAGGACACCGGTGGCGACGAGCAAAGGATAAATTAAAGTAAAAAGCCCGGCGGATAAAAAAAGCCCGCCCCTGGCGGCCCGGAGACTCCGGGCGGCCTGGACTCTTTGCCAGGCAATTGGAGAAACTAACCAGGCCAAGGTAAAAGACAGCGCGGCCAACCCGTTCCGGGAAAACTGAGCAAACAGACTCGAAAAACCCCGGGGAAGGGAAAGGGCGCCAGCCGTTTCGGTAGTGGAAGAAGTGAGCAAAAAGAGAAAAAGGGCCGCCAGCCCGGCAATGAGAAAAACGCTTTGCAACAGGTCAGTCATGACGACTGAGAACAGCCCGCCCAGGACGGTATAGACGAGCACGGCTATAAGACCAACAGCCAGGCTTATAAGATAATTTTGTTTAAAGAACAGGCGAAGGAAATTCCCCAGGGCAACCATCTGGGAGGCAGCGAGAAGGGTCATATACCAGAGAATTAAGATATTGGCCATTTCCTTGACCAGGACTCCATACCGCTCCTCCAAAAGACTCACCAGAGGAAATCCTCCCCAGCGCCGAATTGGGCCGGCAAGGGCAACGGCCATGATAACAACTGTCAACCAGGCGGGAATCCCGACTAACCAGAGGGCGCTAAGACCGTGGAGATAGGCCTCATCTGTGGTAATTAGAATAGAAGTGGCCCCCACCCAGGAAGCGGTCAAGGAAAAGGCTAAGAGCGGCGCTCTCAGGGAACGGGAAGCCAAGAAAAAGTCTTCTGGATTCCTGACCTTTCTTCTTAACCCCAAACCGGCAAGGATGAGAAGTCCCAGGTAACCTACCCAGAGAAAAAAATAATTCAGCACCATTGGCTGAGTTTATACCAGAGGCGCCCTGCTTAGGCAAATGCCCCTGAAGAAATTGCCCGGGGAAAAACGGGCTCAACCTCTGATGAAAAACTTTACAGGGTCTAAACTCGCCTGACTTCCGCGTCATGAACGCCCGGACAAGAGTTTCCGCCAGCCGCGGCAACCGAGCCGCCTTCTTTTATGTTATAATTAGCCAAATGAAATTGTGGAGTATATTGGCCATCTTAATTTCTTTTGTGGCAGGGGAGCAGTCTCCAGAATCGCTAATCAGCAACTTTGAAAATAAACTCCAGGGGATAAAATCCCTGGAGGCTGATTTTGTCCAGGTATATCTACCCGCCGGCGAGACCAGGGGACTCGAAGAAAAAGGCCGGCTGTATCTGCTGAAACCAGACCGAATGCGCTGGGACTATTTTTCTCCCGAAAAAAAAACTTTTCTCCTTCAGAAGGACCTGCTTCTCTCGGCCTTTCCTGAGGATAAACAGCTCATCCGTCAGGCTCTCCAGGAATCAGAACTCAAAGAAACTATTATGGGTTTGCTTGCCGGACAGGCGAAGCTTTCTGACCTCTACCAGGTGGCCGTTCTCGGCAGCTTGTCCGACAAAAAGACGCTCACTCTCAGGCTTGAACCATCGGGTGAATCCGAAATCAGCCAGGTCATTCTGGAAGTCGACCGCGAGCGCTGGGTGATTCAAAAGGTTTCTTTCCTCGAAACAACCGGGAATCGCCAGGAATTCAGGTTTTCTCGGGTGAAAATCAACCCCTCTTTGCCCGAGCGGCTCTTCGAGCTAACTGTTCCTGCCGACTGGGAAATAATCCAGGAGAAAAGCGCGCTCAAGCGAAACGAGCTTCTTTCTGACCCGGAAGGAAAAAACTTCTGGTTAAGTTTTTCGTATTATAAACAGGTAGGTTCTGCCAATGGCTGATGATAGCCAGGTTGTCAGCCAGGTTCTGGCTGGCCAAACAGAAGCTTTCGAGGTCCTTATTCTAAAATACCAGCAGCCTCTTTTTAATTATATCGGCCGGATGGTAGCTGAGAGAGAAACCGCTCTTGACCTTACCCAGGAAGTTTTCTTGCGGGCTTTTGCCGGGCTTAAGACTTATAACCCGCAGTACAATTTCCGCAGCTGGCTGGTTCGCATCGCCTCCCACCTCATAATTGACCAGTGGCGCAAGAAAAAGTTGCCCCAGACCTCCTTGGACCAGGTTTATGAAGATGAGGCGGGCGGCCTCAACTCTTTTTCGCCGGCTGATACGAAAGCTCTTTCTGTTACCACTCAGTACGAAATAAACGAGCTTATTCATCGGGTGGAAGAGGCGGTGGAAAAAATTCCGCGCGAACTCCGGGAGCTTTTTCTCTGGCGTTATGTTAACGGCCTGAGCTATGCGGAAATGGCCGAGATTTCCGGCTTGCCTGTAGGCACGGTGAAAAACCGCGTCTTCCAGGCTAAGGAAAGAATCCGGGCTTACTTGGAGGTGAAACCATGAGCTGCTTATCGTTGGTCGAAGTCGACGATTATCTGGAAAAAGAAATAGCCCCGGAAAAAGCTAAGTCCGTTGAAGAGCATCTCCTCGTCTGTCCCGATTGTCGCGCCGCGGTTGCCAACCGACGTCGTTTTCTTGAAGCGTGTTCCCGTCTTCCCGACCTGCCTCTCCCGCTTAACTGGGCGAAAACAGTTATGGCCAAAATCTTGAGCGTCGGCCCGACTTTGCCCATCTTGATCCTCGCCGCAATTGCCGGGCTGAGCTTTCTCTTTTCCAGCTTCCGGTTTCTGCTTGGCTCGCTCCGGCCTGAGACCTCTGCCCCCGCCTTTGAGTTCAGACTCCCTCTCCTGGGCCTGGTCAAGTCAGCCCTTTTACTTTTGGTTAAGGCTGCTGTGGCCGTAACTTCAGGCTTTCGGACTTTTCTCCGGCCTGATAGGTTTTCCTTCCCGGGAACAGGCTGGCCTTTCTCGGTATTAACTCTTGAACTCGCGGCCGGGCTTTTTATGGCTGCAGTGGTTTTCGTTTTTCTATTAGCCTATTACTACCGCTTGGGTTTGACCAGAGAAAAAAAGGTTTCGGGGTAAACCAGGTTTCAACCCTCTAAAATTTCTTTTTCTTTTGCCCGGGCCATTTCTTCTAACTTGGCGACGTACTCATCCAGGATTTCCTGGAGCTTTTCCAGCCCGTCGAACTTTTCGTCTTCCGTAATGAGCTTTTCCTCCTCCATCTCTTCGATTTCTTCCTTGCTTTCCCGACGGAGGTTCCGGAGAACGGTCTTCTCCTCTTCCAGCATTTTCCGGACTTTCTTGGCCATTTCCTTGCGTCTTTCCTCATCCAGCGGCGGGATAGGAACTTTGAGCAGACGGCCGTCGTTAATCGGGTTAAGTCCCAAATCAGAGGCCCGGATGGCCTTCTCCACCGCTTCCATAATCGACGGGTCCCAGGGTTGAACCGTAACCAGGGTCGGGTCGGGGATGGAGAGAGTGGCCACCTGATTTATCGGCACAAGCTGTCCGTAATAGCTCACTTTAATGTCCTCAAAAAGATGGATATTAGCCCGGCCGGTGCGCAACTTAGCCAATTCTTTGCGAAAATGCTCGACTGATAATTTCATCTTTTTTTCCAGCTCTCGTAAAACCTCTTTAACCATGGTCGTCCCTTTCCCGGGTGGTTTATTTTAAAGAGATTCGACGACAGTCGTCCCGACGGGTTCACCGAGAACGGCGCGTTTGATATTCCCTTCGATGTTGGCGTTAAAAATGATTATCGGCAGCCGGAAATCCCGGCAGAGAGAGATGGCCGTAGCATCCATCACCTTTAACCTCAGGTTAAGGACCTCCTGGTAAGAGATGCGCTCGAACCGTTTGGCCTCAGGGTCAATCATCGGGTCGGAGGTATAGACACCGTCAACTTTGGTCGCTTTAAGAATCACTTCGGCTCCCACCTCGAGAGCCCGCAGAGCCGCGGCCGTATCAGTAGTAAAAAAAGGACTGCCCAGGCCGGCGCTGAAAATCACCACGCGTCCCTTTTCTAAATGACGCACAGCCCGTCGTCGAATAAAGGGTTCGGCTACGGCTCTGATGTCCAAGGCGGAGACGTGGCGGGCAACCAACCCTTCTTTTTCAATCGCTTCTTGCAGAGCAATCCCGTTGATGATAGTGGCCAGGAGGCCCATCTGGTCCGCGGCGGCCCTTTCTACCCCTGATTTTTCTCCTTGACTGCCGCGAAAAATATTTCCCCCGCCAATCATTATGGCTACCTGGACCCCTAACTCATGCACTTTGCGGATTTCCCGACTGAGATGCCGGGCGCGGTCAAAATCGATACCATAAGGTTGGGAGCCCAAAAGGGCTTCACCCGAAAGTTTGAGCAAAATTCTTTTATATAAAGGCGTCTCCGGCCCCATAGCCCTGGCTATGCTTTTCCCAGCTCAAACCGGGCGAAGCGACGGACGCGGATATTCTCGCCAAACTTGGCAATGTGGGAGGCGATAAATTGACGAACTGTGACCTTATCATCCCGGATAAAAGGCTGCTCTAAGAGGCAGACCTCCTCATAGTATTTGCTCAGTTTACCCTGGACAATCTTTTCGATAATCTCGGCCGGCTTCTTGCTGTCCTTAAGCTGCTCCCGGATAATGTTCTTTTCCTTCTCTATCTCCTCACCCGGGATGTCTTCAGGCGCAATATATTTCGGCCGAGAAGCCGCGATCTGCATGGCGATGTTCTTGGCCAGCTCCCGGAATTCTTCGTTCCGGGCAACAAAGTCAGTTTCACAATTAACCTCAACCAGGACACCGATTTTCCCGTCGAGGTGGATATAGGCATAAACCAGGCCCTCGCTTGTTTCTCGGTCCATTTTGTCTTTGGCCCTGGCATAGCCCTTTTTCCGCAGAATTTCGATCGCCTTTTCAATATCCCCGCCGCTTTCTTCCAGAGCTTTCTTGCACTCCATGATGCTAATCCCGGTTCGGTCGCGGAGTTCCTTGAGAAGTTCAGCTGAAAATTCCATCGATTCTCTCCTTGTTTAGCTCGTCTCGCCAGTTTCCTTGGCCGCCGTTCCTCCGGCCTCAATCGGCGGCTGTCCTTCAGGCGAAGGCCCGGACTCTTTCTGAATTTCTTTCTCCAGGCGGCTCTTCTTTCCCTCGATGATTGCTTCGGCCACCTTCGAGGTAAAAAGCTCGATTGCCCGGACGGCGTCGTCATTACCTGGAATCGGATAGTCAATTCCTTCCGGGTCTCCGTTAGTATCGACGATAGCCACAATCGGGATTTTAAGCTTCTTGGCCTCGGAGATGGCTATCTCCTCTTTGGAAGCGTCGACGACAAAAAGCGCTCCCGGAAGTTCGACCAGGTTTTTTAGCCCGCCAAGGTTCTTGGCCAGCTTGCGGTAGACTTTTTCGAGCCGGGATTGTTCCTTCTTCGAGAGCAGGTCCCAGCGCCCATCCTCTCTCATCTCTTCGAGCTCAACCAACCGCTCGATACCTCCCCTGACTACCTGAAAGTTAGTCAGCAACCCGCCGAGCCAGCGCTGGTTGACATAGCAGGATTCGCATTTCGTCGCCCACTCTTTGATTATTTCCTGAGCCTGTTTTTTCGTCCCGACAAAAAGAACGGTTTTCCCTTCTTCCGCCTGGGTTTTCAGGAAATGAAGGGCTTCCTTGAACATTCTGATGGTCTTCTGGAGGTCGATGATATAAATTCCGTTGCGCTGGCCGAAGATAAAATCTTTCATCTTCGGGTTCCACCGCCGCGTCTGATGACCAAAATGAACGCCGGCTTCGAGCAGCTCTTTCATCGTTACTGAGACCAAGGACCCACCTCCCGTTATCGCTTATGGTATTGCGGTGCTTTTCGTGCTCCCCGGAGCCCGTATTTCTTTCTCTCCTTCACCCGAGCATCGCGCGTCAATAACCCAGCTGGCTTCAGGGTTTTGCGGAGTTCCCGGTTGAATTCCGTCAGAGCTCGGGAAATACCCAGCTGGATAGCTTCGGCCTGGCTCTTGATTCCCCCGCCGCCGACCCGGATGAAAAGGTCAAACTTGCCTTCGGTATCAGTCAGCAGGAGGGGTTTACGAATCAGATGCCGTAATGATTCCAGCCGGAAATATTCATGAAAAGGTCGGGCTTTCTTGTTTACGTAGAGCGTAATATCACCTTTACCAGAGCGAAGGAAGACTCTGGCGACCGAGGTTTTTCTTTTTCCCGTTCCGTAATATTGGATAAGACTCAAGCCTGCCTCCCCTTGAGCGGATAAACTTGAGGCTGCTGGGCCTCATGAGGATGAGTCGACCCCCGATAAACCTTAAGCTTCTTGATCAGCTTCCGGCCGAGCCGGTTTTTCGGAATCATCCCCCAGACAGCATGCCGGATAACCTCCTCTGGCTTCCTGGCCAGCAGCTCGCGAAGCGTCCTGGCTTTAAGGCCTCCGGGGAAACCCGAATGAGAATAATAAAGCTTATCGTCCAGCTTCCGGCCCGTCACCTTTATTTTTTCCGCGTTGATGACGACGACAAAATCCCCGGTATCCAGAAAAGGAGTGAACTCCGGCTTGTTTTTTCCCCGGAGAAGAGTGGCCACCTCGGTGGCCAGTCGGCCAAGCACCTGGCCTTCAGCATCCACCAGCCACCATTTCGGCTCAACGGCTCCAGGTTTTGGAATATAAGTTTTTCCCATGGGTTAACTACCTCAGGTTCAAGCTTAAAGCTTGGAGTGATTGATTAAGATACTAAATCCAGGATGAAATGTCAACTTGACGGCCGGGACAGTTTTCCTTTCCCTAAAAAGAAATCGGCTTTTAAGCCCAGGAATAATAACGTCGCCGCCGGCGAGACTGCAAACGGATAAGCAGAACGCCGGCCAGAAACCCGCCGATATGGGCGAACCAGGCCACCCCGCCTCCAAGCCCGACGTTGAGCACTTGCATTAAAAACCAAAGCCCGAGGACTAACCCGGCAGGAATGGGGACAATTCTGATAAAAAAGAAAAAGAAGACAAGCGTGAGCACCCTGGCCCCGGGAAAAAGGATGAAATAAGCCCCCAGGACACCGGCAATGGCGCCGCTGGCACCGACCATCGGCACGCGGGAATCTGGATGAAAGGCAATATGGGTCAGGCTCGCGGCCAGGCCGCAAATAAAATAAAAAAGAAGATACCGGATTCCGCCGAGGACATCCTCGACGTTATTCCCAAAAATCCAAAGATACAGCATGTTTCCCAGCAGGTGAAATAAGCTCCCGTGGATGAACATCGCTGTCAACAGGGTAAGCCACGGCGGAACCCTTACTTCGGGGTCGAGAGAACGAAAATGCGTTATTTCATAGGGAATAGTTGCCAGCCGGATGATATGCGGCTCGAGTCCACCGGGCGAAAAAGACTGCCATAAAAAAATTCCGATGTTCAGGGCGATCAAAAGGACGGTAATTACAGGAAAACGGCGGGTGGGGTTTTCATCCCTTAAAGGCAGAAACATCTTTTCCTACATAAACTAAAAGCGAAGACTTTCTAATAATTCCTTGAGCCGTCGTGTTTGTCAACCTAAAGGCTCTCTTATTTGTGTAAAATTCAATAAAACCTCGGGAGAAAACGCAGTTTTTTGGAAGTCGCCTTTATCCAGGGGGCTTGAAAGAAGAAAGCCCATTCGACCCCAATAAAAGAGAAAAAAACTGGAAAGGCGGCACGACCTGTTTGACTCTTCTCGTGGCCTAGCCTAACCTTAATCTATATTTTGGGGCTATAAGGAAATAACCCTGACCAGCAGGCTGGGCCTAAAAGGAATAATAAACTATTTCTCTTATGAAAATACTTTCTGGCGTCCCCGAATCAGGCGAAGAAAAGGCTCTTATTTTATTTTCTTCAGCTCTTCTTCCAGCTTCTTTCTTTCAGCCTGCCGTTTGCGGAGTTCATTAAATTTTTCCATGTACCGGTCGGCTTCAGCGTTGTACCGGCTTTCTTTTTCCGGCTCCAGCTTAGCCAGGACGCTCTTGTAAACCACGTTTACATAAGCGTAAGGCTCAGGATAGTTTGGGTCAATCTGGATTGCCTTTTCGAGGGCCCGCAAACTTTCTTGGGCCAGCGCAAGCCTTTCTTGCACGGGAAGGTTAGCCAGACGATAGGCCTTGGACCAGCGATTCACTCCTTTGGCGTAGTAGGCTTCGGCGTTATTCGGGTCCAATATTATCCGCTTATCCCAACAATCGTTAGCCTTATCAAACTCAGGGATCGGCTGAATAAGCTCATAATAATTGGCCAGGTAGGCATATCCCTGGGGGTTTTCCGGGTCGGCCTCGATTCGACGGAAATACATTGCTTCCGCCTTGGCCCGGAGCTCTTGTTTCTCGGCCGCATAACGCTTATAGAACTCGGCAACAACGTAGTAGTTACTCATATTCCCCGGTTCAAGGTCGAGAATTCTGAGGTAAAGTTTTTCCGCATCCTCGAACCTCTTCAGCTTGTCATACATATCCCCGAGGGAATAGATGATTTCTTTGCTGTTCGGGTTCATCTCGTAGGCTTTGGTCAGAAACTCAACCGCTTTGTTAGCCCTTTCGAGGTTTTCCGCGTCCTCGGCTCCAGGTCGGAAAAGGCTCTTGTAACTCTCTCCGAGGAAGCGGTAAACATGGACCAAATTGGGAGTACTGACTTTGCTTTTCTCGTAAAATTCCCGGGCTTTCTCGTATTCCTCGATAGCCATGCGATAACGGCCGTCGGTGAAAAGCGCGTTGGCCCGGTTAAAATGATGATTACCTTTGATATAATTGACGTCCAGTTTCTGGCAGCCCGTAAAATTAAGAACAAGCACCAGAGTCAGCCAGAAAGCAACTGCCGCCGGGGCTCCTTTTTTAACCATTATGACCTCCTTATTCCTTTATGGGCCAGAATAGGCTGAAAATATTTTATAATCCAACGTGAAGGTGAAAGTCAAGAAAATCACTCGGGTGGGGGTCATCCTGGCGCGGCGTCAGGTTCGCCGGAAGGATTTCCCGGCCGCCTTGGTCCAGGCTATTCCAGGCCCTTAGATATCTTAAATATTAAAGAAGCCGAAAACCAGGCAAGCAGAACCTCTAAGGAACCGGGAAGCACCGGATTACGTTAAAAATATTGGAGGCCGACGCCGAATCCCAGGAAATTGCGGTTCGGCTCAAAAGTCGGGAGAGCAATTGAAATTTTCTCAGGGAAAATGATTGGCGGGGAGGGAAGATAAGGCCGTCGGTGAACAGAAAAAGCTTAGAGCCCCGGAGCGAGACCAAACCCGCCAGAAAAAAGCGGTTTGTTAGACGGCCTCAAAAACATTCACCCGGAACGAGACGGTAGAAATAATGATAACCTCATGAGATAATAAGGAGCCATAAATGAAAGCAGGTTGGAAAAATAAGGTAACGGTAGCCCTGGGCCTTTTCCTTTTGCCGGTTTTATCCTCAGTCCTCGAAGCTCAGTCGGGCGTGAGGTTCTGGGAAAAAACCTTGGGTATCGACCCGACCAGACCTGTCAACCTTAGCTTTAAAGATGTTGACGGCGACCTCGCCGTGACAGCCTCAACCGAGAAAACAGTCGAGATAAGAACTCGCCTCGAATCTCTCTCGAAGGACCAAAAACTGGCGGCGAGGCTGCTCGAAGAAACAAAAGTGGACGTTTCTCAAAGGGGAAATACCATTGAAGTCAATATCCTTTATCCTCGCCTGCGGGCAATTTTTTTTCCCCTCCGGGATTACCGCCGGGTCAAAGTCTCCACCGAAATCGCCGTCCCGCCGGAGACCAACTTGGCCATCCGTCTGGTTGACGGCGGAGCCAGGGTCAAAGGCAGGCTGGGAGAGGTCAACCTGACAACCGTCGACGGCTCGGCCTGGCTGGAGGAAATCGAAGGCAGGCTTAACCTCAAGACAGTTGACGGCCGAATCACAGTAAGGGAAGGAAAGGGGTTAGTCGAGGCTCACAGCGTCGACGGCGACATTCTGCTCCGGGGGAAGCTCGAGCCTCTCCGGGTCGAAACCACTGATGGAGACATCGCGGTGGAATTACAGCCGGGGACAGCCATCAGCCGCCCATGGAATCTAAGCACTATTGACGGTGACATCGAATTCTTCCTCCCGGAAGAAATCTCGGCCGACCTGATTTTAGAAACCGGCGACGGGTCTGTCCGCTGTGACCTTGCCCTCACCTTTAGCGAGGCTATGGGAAAAAGAAAGCTCTCAGGCCGTCTGAACCAGGGAGGCCCTGTAATCTCTTTGCGCACCGTCGAGGGCCACATCTTGGTCAAACCAACGCCGCCCGCAAGGAGAACTTCGTCCTCAGCCGGGAGTTAGCCTTCTTTTATCCTTAATTTAACCGGAGTACCCCAGAGGTCAAAAGTCTGGCGCAATTGATTGAGGAAAAACTTTTCGTAGGCTGGAAGCAACCGGCTGCGGCGGTTGACAAAAAGGACAAACGTCGGAGGAAAGGCGGCCACTTGTGTCATGTACCTGGCCTTAATCCCGCTCCCTTCTTCCCAGAGCGGCGGTCTTTCTCTCTTAATTTTTTCCAAAAAAACATTAAGCTCATGAGTCTCGAGGCGGCGGCCGGCTTGCTCGAGCACCTTGGCGGCCTCGTCAAGAAGGCTGAAAACTCCCTTCCCGGTTTTAGCCGAGACCAGAAGCAGGGGCGCATACGAGACAAATTCCATCCTTTCTTCTACGGTAAGCCGCAAAATCCGGGCCACCCTGTCTCTCTCTTCCGGAAGAACCAGGTCCCACTTATTCAAGGCCATCACTAAGGGCTTCCCCGAAGCGAAGGCCAGCCGGGCAATGGCCAGGTCCTGGCGGGTAGGAAACTCTGTTACATCCATCACTAAGGCGAGCACATCCGCCTGGCTGATTCTTTGGCGCGTCACGACGACGGAGGCCTTCTCCCGCTCATCCTTAACCCTCGCCAGTCGACGGAGACCGGCCGTGTCCACCAGACTGAAAAGCCGGCCGGAACGGAAAAGGTATGTCTCAACCAGGTCTCGGGTTGTCCCGGGGAGCTCGCTGACGATTAACCTTTCCTGGCCGCACAGGCGGTTGATGAGCGAAGATTTGCCTACGTTGACCCGGCCGATGATAGCAAGGCGAATGGGTTTTATTTCCTCGGCTTGCACCCCTTCAGGCAGTCGGCTGGCAATGGCCTCTTCCAGCCGGTCGAGGTTCCGGCGGTGCTCGGCCGAGACAAAAAACGTTGCCTCTCCGGTCAAGCGAAAATAGTCAGCCGCCTTCAACTCTATTTCGGCCGTATCGACCTTGTTGACAACGATGAAAAGCGGCCGACCGAGCTTTTTCAACGAAACATAGAGTTCCTGTTCGGCCGGCAGGAGCTCCCGGCGGCCGTCAAGGACAAGAAGAATGAGGTCGGCGGCACAGGCTTCCTTCCAGGCCATTTCTTTGATTTTTTCAGCCAGGGGGTCGGCGGCGGCGTCAAAAAAACCGCCGGTGTCGACCAGGAAACACGGTTTGCCGTTGAAGCGACCGAGCGCCGGCACACAATCCCTTGTCATCCCGGGCAGGCGATGAACGATGGCCAGTTTCCGGCGTAAAAGACGGTTGAAAAGAGTCGACTTGCCGACGTTCGGAAAACCTAAAATGACAACCGTCGGCAGTTTTCGCATTGATTAATCTTCTTTGAAAGAAAATATCTCCTGCTTAGCGAGCCAGCAGCGAAGGAAGAAAAGAGAAAGGTTGATTGAGGTTAATATGGCCGCTTAAAGTTTCTCTTTCCGAACCTTCGACCAGGATGAAGACCTGCTTAATCGCCGGAATATTCTTAATCAAAGAGTTGACAACCGCATAAATCGTCGTCATTTCCGCCGCTGAACCAGAAGGATGTTTCTCGACCAATTCCCGGGAGAAATCAACGTAGGCTACTCCCTCCTGGGTTATGAAAACCTGTCGCAAAGTCGTCCCGGAAGGCAGCGGCGAAAGATACTCCGCCCGCGAGCCCGAAATTAGCTCGGCCACAATTTCGGCTGCCTCTTTCTCGGCCGGCCCGGCGATAATCTCCCTGGTTTCTGGATGGAGAAGGTCGTCTTCGGCCGAAGGAAAATAAAGCGTCACCTGGCGCTTGACCTCCTCTCCAGCTGGCAGAGAAGGCTCGCCGCTTTTTTCCTTAGCGACGGCCTTTATCTTCTCCCTGGGTCCAGAAAAGAAGAAAAAAAATGCCAGGATAAAGGTTATTGTTGTAAGAAGAATTAAGAGCAATAATTGCCAGTTCTTCCGGCGCCGCCGTTTCATTGGAATTTCCTGAGGTAATTAAGAAGACCCTGATAAAGGGCCTGGGCGACACTTTCCTGAAAACTTTCATCTTTCAGCTTGGCCTCTTCCTCCGGGTTGGAAATAAAGGCCACTTCGACCAGAACTGCCGGGCAGGCTACTCCGGTGAGGACTTTAAAAGGAGCCTGCTTTATTCCCCGGTTGGCCGTTCCCAAGAGGTTATTGAGTTCAGCCTGGATAATTTCCGCTAATTGACTGCTTTGTTTTAGGAAGGCGGCCTGGGCCATATCCCAGAGGATAAGCATAATCTGGTCTTGATTTTCTTCCTGGATTTTGGCCTCAAACTCCGGCGAGCTGTTCTCAAAATAAGCCAGGCGCCGGGCCTCTTCGTCGCTCGCTTTCAGGCTGAGAAAATAGGTTTCTGAACCATGAGCCTTCGGTCGAAAAGCGCCGTTGGCATGGATGCTGATAAACAAGTCGGCCCGGTTGTTATTGGCCAGGGCAGCCCGATTTTCCAAAGAAATATCCGTGTCCTTGTCCCGGGTGAGGACAACGCGAAGGGCCAAGTTGCGCTCGATTATTCTTTTCAGTTTCAGGCTGATGGCCAGGGTGACATCCTTCTCCAGGGTCCCGCCCGGCCCTCTGGCGCCTGTTTCCAGCCCTCCATGCCCGGGGTCGATGACAATCGTCTTGACTCGTTTCGCCGCTTCCCGGTTAAGCTCGCCCGTAAGGGCTTCAGTTTTTTCTACTTTATCTATAGTTTCCATAGATATAATAGGCTTTTCAGCCGCTTTTTCTGCCGGCTTCGACGCCGCCTCCGCTGAACCAACCTCCATAACCTTTGAATCCTCTTTGGCCAAAGGCCAGAGTCTAATCTCGGCCATGAACGGCTGACGATTTATCCGGGTTTCATACCGGAAAGCGGCGGTTGTGTTTTCGACGGCGATTAAGTAGCCGCTCTTGGTGCTGGCCCAACCCAGGGAGCTGACCAGCCGGCTACGGACGGGTTGACTGCGAAAACGGAGGGGCCTTTCACTCGATAACCTCACCTCCAGGGTCTGGTTGAACTTATTAAACTCCACGTCGAGGGGTAAGTTAGCCCTGATGACGACGAGGGTTGAATCCGCCTCGTCCCTGACGTTAACTTCAACCAACCCCGCTGTCTGGCCAGCTAAGAAAGGCGGAAGAAAAAAAGGAAAGACAACGACGGCGAAAATTAGAAGCAAGCTGAGGGCAAACCGAATAAACCCTTTCTTCCTTTTCCCTATCACGTCCGGCCGATTTTCCTTTTTAATGGTGGAGGCGGCGGGAATCGAACCCGCGTCCGAAGGCCTTCAACTGGAAGTGTCCTCCATGCTCAGCCCCTTCTTTAGCTCTCACGAGCCAAGGCTCGAAGAGGCGAAGCCTTCGCTCGCCAGCCCCGGTAAAGGTTTCACTTGCCAGGCCCGGTGCCAACCCGACAAGCTATCCTGCTACCCGACGCCTCATCAGGCCCCGCAGGCAAAAGCCTGAGAGACGGCATGCCTAATTCTTAGGCAGCAACAGGGAGTGCTTCTGCACTTATTTTGCCCACCGTTTAACGAGGTTGATGGAATCTCGGCATGCCACTTCCGTCTCACGACCTCCGTCGAATCCATTCGCCCCCGTAGAAAATTTATTATAGGAGGTGCGTTTCCTGAAGTCAACCTCCCGCGTTCCCCCTGAATGATTCGTTACCTCACAAGAAAACCTATAGGAATTATATTGCCATCTGGCCTGCCGCGGCGTTAAATTTCCGGATTAACTTAGCTATTAAGCAAGAACATGGGGTTGTTAAGAATGAAGGTTAAACCGATTTTGACAGGCCGGGCTTAAAGGAGAAAAGGTTTTCTCCAATTCCTCGCCAAAAATTACAAGCCTAAGGAGGTGGCAACTATTAAATTTAGATAAAATTCAAAGAGGGATAAAATATGTTCATCCTAATTAATAAGATTTCTTAGGTCCGGATTAAGAGGCCTGATTTTTTTGACTTGTTTCCAGAGGGACAAAAGGACTGACCCCGCCGACGATGGAAAGGGTTTCTTTTTCTTGCGCCAGGTCGATTATATCTCCCTGGCCCTCAGGCTTAACGACTTGAACCCGCGGTCGCCACGGAAGGCCCTCATTCAAGCGAACCACCCTGGCGTTTGTTCCGTCGCTCAGCTTGACCAGAAACCCCTCAGGCCAGATGCCCCATACCTGAAAGAAGCGGTCAAGCCAATCAGGGGCAAACACTTTGCCTTTTTCTGCCGTCATCAAACTAAAGACAAAAGCAGGGTCAAACCGGCTATCATCTTTCCATTTTCTTATCAGGTTGTCATAAATATTACCTATAGCTACCAATAAACTGGCTTCATGAGGCTCCTGGATACCGGAAAGCCTCGGTTGACCTTTGAGGTCGAAGCGCAAGTGGTGTTCAAGGGAAACTACAGCCGGCAGAGAAGAAAGGGAATCTTTCGCGGCCAGTAAAAGCCGGGCGCCGGTCACCATGTGTTTTTCATCTGAAAAACCAGCCAGCCCGAAAGGAGCTATTTTCCCCACGTCATGGAAAAGAGCCGCCAGTCCGAGGTCAAGAACATCTTCGCGGGAAAAGCCCATTCTGGTCGCCGCCGTCATTACGATAACCGAGGTATCTATTGAATGCGCCACGAGCTTCTGGTGAGGCTCGAGGGTAGGCCAGAGCGCGAGCAGGTTATAGTATTCGCCGGCATAATTTTCGAGGATAGAAAGCGCGAGGTATTTAAATTCGAGGGGTGAGCCAGGTTCATGCCGGCTCAGCCTGGCCATCAACTCGCCGGCTCCGGCCAAGGTGTGGTTATAAGAAAGCGGAAGCGAGAGGTCTTGTTCGGGACTTATCAGTTCAGCCGGTTTAGTCAACCTCCCCGCTTTTATACTCTTGATTCCTTCGAGCGCCATAAAATTGGCCAGGTCTTCCGCCGACCTTTTCGACGGCAGGGCGATAAACGAAAGGAAGCGAACGAATTCCTCTTTTCTCAGCCCGGCTAAAAAGACAATCTTTTCTAAGCTTTTTTCCTTCAGGCTCAGGCAGAGAAGCTTTGTTCTGGCCGCCAGGTCAACTAAAACCTCTTCACCGCAAGCGACCTCCTCGCCGATTACTCCGAAGGAGAACTCACCTTTCTCCTCAAGGACGGGGGTCAAAAGCTCGTACGCCTTGCTGGCCAAGTCTTTAAAATGGGGATGTTCGGGCGAGTAGACGCGAGCCGCCTGGAGCGCCGCAAAAAGCAACTGCAATATTTCCCGTGACTTAGCCCCCATCGAGAACCTCCAGGGCTCGCCTCGCCGCCTGCCGCAGTCGATGATTCCAGAAAAAGCATCGGCCGGCCAAGAGGTGAAGATAAGGCCTGGCCTCAGCCAGGCCAATTTCTTCGACCAGGTTCACGGCTTCAATCAACCGGCGGTTGTTTAACCCTAAGGGAGAACGCTGGTTGAAAAGCAGCCCAAGGGCCTGCTCGAGAGCCTTCGGCTTTTTCCTTAATAATAAAAGAGCCTCTCTTTGCCAGGAAAGGGGGGGCTTAAGAAAATGAGGCCAGAGAAAATTTTCATCCAGGGTAGAAATCCGGGCCATAGCTCGAAGGGCCTGACTCCGAAGGCTCGCATCGCCTAAGTTAAAGATATTTTTAAGGGCCACGAAGGAGGCGGGAGAATCCACGTCACTCAAAGCCGTAATCATTTTCTCCAGAAAGACCTTGTCCTTGGCCTTTTCATCCAGGTTAAGGTCAAAATAAAAAATATGCTCCCGGAAAAGACGAAAGAACAGCTGCAGGATGGCCGGCGAGACCCGGCCTTCACCGAATATCTTCTCCAGATAATAATTGACACCCAGGGCACTTTTCTTCAAATTGGCCACAAAATAGTCCTTTTCGGGAAAATCTTCCTCCGCAAGAATTAGCTCCTCGACAAAACCTGCGAGGCGGCGCAACGTCCCGGGATAATCTTCGTGGGAAGAGAGCAAGTCGGCTCTCTCTACCAGAAACCGATGGAATGATTTCAGCAAAAAGAAGGCTCGCGATTCTATCATCCGGGTTAGACTGCGAGCCAGAAGTTCGAACTGGGGGATAACCTCTTCTGGTTTTTTCTCATCCTGGGCTAAGAACAGGCAGAGGGCGATTTCATGCTTCCAGAGCTCCTCTCGCGAAAGCTTCAGCCGCTCTTCGGTCGGCAGCTTTTCTAACAGGCTCAAAAACGCCTGGTAATAAGGAACAGGATAAGGGTTAGTCGAATAGCCCTGGATAAAAGAGGTAAGCTTTTGACGAAGCAAAGAAGCCGGCACGCTAAACAACTTGGTTTCCAGCTGCCTGGCGAAAAAGGTGGCCAGCAACCCGTGTTTTTTTGTTTTGGTCAGACGAAACCACCAGCTAAGCTTATCAGGGTCAAACAGAGGGTCTTGTCTGAAAATTTCAGCTAAGGAGGCAGCCAGAGTTTCTTCATCAAAATTGTCGAAAAGAGCCGAAAATTTTTCTTCTAAGGCGGGCGAGGGAGAAAGGGGGGGCTCCTGCATCACGTTCTTGACCACAGCGCTGGCTATTGTTTTATAACCTCTTTTGTCTTTTTCCTTGAGCAGCGAGAAAAAAGCAGGCCACTGTGGCCAGACCCGGTCAAGAGAACCCAGGTCTTTCAGCGGAAAGCGTTCGAGTCCCTGGGTCAACCCCAGGACAGCCAGCTGAACCTCCTTACTTTCCCGGCGCTGGAGAGCTTGCTCGAGAAGATAGGCCCAGACATCCTCGATTTCTTCGCCTCCTTCCGGCCGCAGAAGGGGGGCATAGTCGAGCCATTGAACCTTAACATGCGGAATATCTTTCTCCTCCAGCGGCGGTTTTATTTCTCGGGAGAGGTCAGTTTCACGGCCAGACCTGGATAAACTTTTTATCAAGATGCGCAGCTCTTCTTCGCTAACCCCTCTAATAAATTCAAGGGCCTGGATGCGCCGGGCATGAAAGAATTTGGCCATTTCCTGACTCACAGGGTCATCAAGTAACGGACCAGCCTCCAATTTTAAAGCTCGCGGCGTAATGCCGAGTCTGATATGGTCTTTGCTGGTTAGCAAGGCATCAATTTTTCCTTTTAACTCGAGCAAGAACGCTCGCTGGGCTGGATGGTCTTCAGGGTAGAGGGCGGCCTGCCTGACCGCCAACCGGAAAAACTTAAAAAAATCGATTAACCCGGCTTCTTCTTTCACCGTCTCTTCCCTTGCAGCCGCCACTCCCGGCCAGGCTTGAAATCTTTCCTTCCCCTGAATGATTTACTCCCCCGGCTGATTATTACGGGAGTATTTCTTTTTCCGGTCTTTCTTTCCCCACAGAAAAAATGGCGGGGTCGACGAGACTTGAACTCGCGACCTCTGGCGTGACAGGCCAGCGTTCTAACCAACTGAACTACGACCCCGCCTTCCGGAGTCAAAATAATTATAAGAATAAATCGCCGTTTTTTTCAAGCCCCCGCCGCCATTTTCTCGAGAGCCGCGATTCTTTCTTCCACCGGGGGGTGAGTTTGAAAAAGACGGTTCAAAGACCCGCGGATATTACGCAGCGGGTTGACGATATAGAGGTGCGCCGTCGCCTTGTTGGCAACCTCCAAGGGTTCTGAATCAGCGGCAATTTTCCGGAGGGCGGACGCCAGGCCCAGGGGGTATCGGGTAAGCAGGGCTGCTTCGGCATCGGCTAAGAATTCTCTTCTTCTGGAAACAGCCAGCCGGAGGAGCTGAGCCACGAGCGGAGCAAGGAACGCCAGGACTAAACCCAACAAAATAAAGAGAGCTCTGGCCTGGCCTTCCCGTGTCCCCCCTCGCTTCGACCGCCCCCCACCCCAGAAAAAAGCTCGCCGGAGCCAATCACTGAGCAGGACCACAATGCCAACCATGGCTACCGCCAAAGTCTGGATTAAAATATCATAATTTTTAATATGGGCCATCTCGTGGGCAATGACGCCTTCAAGTTCGAGACGGTTTAGCTTTTCCAGCAAACCCCGCGTTACAACAATCACCGCCTTCCGGGGGGAACGGCCGGTGGCAAAAGCGTTAGGGGCGCTCGCGTCGATGAAGTAGCACCGGGGAGCTGGCACCCCACCGGCGAGTGCCAGTCCCTCAACCGTGTTATAAAGATATGGGAATTCTTGCTTCTCGACCGGCCTGGCTCGACTTATA
The DNA here is from genome assembly GCA_037441905.1 of Candidatus Aminicenantota bacterium. Lineage (GTDB taxonomy): Bacteria > Acidobacteriota > Aminicenantia > Aminicenantales > CALLJL01 > CALLJL01. The sequence continues at coordinate 108,935 of JBBIRF010000003.1, read as the reverse complement.
GCCAGGACTAGCCGGTCGCTCCAATAATAGCTGCTCCAGGTTGAAGCTACAGCTATCACCGCCGCCAAGAAAATCCCCTCTTTTCCCAGCCCGGCCACGTTTTCCAAAACCCAGGCCAAAAGAAAAATGAGCAGACCAAAAAAAATAATTAACCCGAAGGATTTCCATTTGTTCCGGGCTATCTGCTCGTACATCAAATCGTCCTTAGGTTCGGGCTTTTTTTGGGTTTCTAATTTTTTTTTAATTATTGTGAATCATAAATATCGGCCGAAAAAAATCCGTTTCGTATTTGACATCAGTGGCCGGCAAGTTATTGCAGGAAAAGAGGGGCTCTTTTTCCTAAAAACTTACTTTTACCGGCTCTCTGGCGGCCGCTTCTTCTATTTCGAAATATTCCTTCGGTTGAAAACGGAACCATTGAGCGATTAACTTGGCCGGAAAAACCTGAAGTTTTATGTTATATTTCATCACTGAGTCGTTATAAAATTGCCGGGCAAAGGCAATCTTACTTTCGGTCCCCGCCAGCTCTTCCTGGAGCAGCAGAAAATTCTGATTAGCTTTGAGCTCTGGATAGTTCTCGACGACGGCGAAAAGGGATTTAAGGGCTCCGGTCAACACGTTTTCAGCCTTTCCCTGCTCGGCCACTGTCGAGGCGTTAATAGCCCTGGTTCTGGCTTCGGTGACTCTTTCAAACACCTCTCTTTCGTGCTTGGCATATCCTTTGACTGTTTCTACCAGATTAGGAATCAAATCATAACGCCGTCTTAGCTGGACATCCACTTGAGCCCAGGCATTTTCCGCCCGGTTCTTCAGACGGACAAGAGAGTTATAAACTCCTATCCCGGCTAAGATTAAGACCGCCACCAAAACGAGGATAAAGACAACGAAGCCCATTTAGGTCTCCTTTCTTACCTGAGAGAAACCCAGGTTCTTTCTCCAGCCTTTATTGTTCCCTACATTACAGATAAAAACGCGAAAAATCAAGGAAAAAGGCCAAAGAACCCTCAGAAAATGATTGACACCTTTTTTTATTTAATGATATATTTTCATATCAAATTTAATTTAAGCAAAGGAGGCCTTTTATAATGCCAACTTTAAAGGAAAAGTTCGCAGTCAAAATCGGCCCGATGCGGGAAAGGGTCCAGAAGATCCTGAAAGAGCACGGGGACCTCAAGATTTCAGAGGTGACGGTAGCCCAGGCCTACGGCGGGATGCGCGGGGTCAAATGCATGGTCTGGGAAACCTCGGAGCTCGACCCCTTCGAGGGAATTCGCTTCCGCGGGTTCACCATCCCCGAGCTCCGCGAAAAACTGCCCAAGGCGCCTGGCGGCGAGGAACCGCTGCCTGAAGGCATTTTTTATCTTCTCCTGACCGGTGAGCTGCCCACAGAAGAAGATGTCCGGATGATCAGCGCCGAATGGCAAAAAAGAAGCACTCTTCCCGGCTACCTTATTGACATTATGAAGGCTGTTCCCAAAGATACTCACCCGATGACTCAGTTCTCCCTCGCCATTCTGGCTCTGCAGAAAGAATCAATTTTTGCCGAAAAGTACCGCGCCGGAATCCACAAGCTCGAATACTGGGACCCGATGTTCGAGGACGTAATGAACCTGCTGGCTAAGCTCCCCCTGATCGCTGCCTATATTTACCGCCGCACCTACAAAGACGATGTTCACATCCCCCCTGACCCGAGTCTCGACTGGGCGGGCAATTTTGCTCACATGATCGGAGTCGAAGACCCGGCTTTCAAAGAACTCATGCGCCTTTATCTTGTCATTCACAGCGACCATGAAGGCGGCAATGTCAGCGCCCATACCTGCCATCTTGTCGGCTCGGCCCTTTCAGATGCTTATTATTCCTTGAGCGCAGCGATGAACGGTCTGGCCGGACCGCTCCACGGCCTGGCTAACCAGGAAGTTCTTCGCTGGATAATGGACTTGATGAAAGACCTTGGCGGCATCCCCACCAAAGAACAGTTAGAAAAGTACATCTGGGACACCCTGAACGCAGGCAAAGTGGTCCCCGGTTACGGCCATGCTGTCCTCCGCAAGACTGACCCTCGTTACACCGCCCAGCGAGAATTCGCTCTCAAACACTTACCCGACGACCCAATCTTCAAGGTGGTCAGCCTTGTCTATGAAGTGGCTCCTGATATTCTCATGAAGCATGGAAAAGCCAAAAACCCCTGGCCGAATGTCGATGCTCACTCGGGTTGTTTGCTTTACCACTACGGCGTAACCGAGTATGATTTCTACACTGTTTTCTTCGGAGTCTCGCGAGCTATCGGTGTCCTCTCGCAGCTTATCTGGAGCCGTGCTTTAGGGCTGCCGATTGAAAGACCCAAGAGCGTCCCGACCGAGTGGATTGAAAAGCAAATCCAAGCGGCCAAGGCTCAACAAGCAAGCAAGTAAGAGAAGCGACTGAAAAAAGGGGCGATTCCCTTCGAATCGCCCCTTCTCTTTTCTCCGCATTCTTTTTAAGAAGCAGCCAGAGAGCTTGCTTCTCCCCGGGTAAAAGGCTGAAATTCAGCAAGGCAAGTCAGGCCTAATTGTTGGCTGCCGCCCGAAAAGACTAACAGAAGGGTGGTTGGTTGTCCCTTTGAACGGCCGCGCAAAGGCTTAAACTGGAAAAAATGTTACTATCTCCAAGTTTCATTCTTTCATGCGGCGAAAGGAAACTGCCTTCCCGAAACGGCGTGCGCCCGCTCCAGAGAGGGGCCTTTTTATCATCGGACAGGCCATCGACTTTTTCCGGGAATTATGGTAATTAAGGGAAATTAGTTTGATGATGGAGGCCAAAAATGGAGTATAAGATTGGGATTATAGGTTGCGGCACCGTCGGCACTGGCTTTTTACAAATACTAAAAGAAAAAGCGTCGTGGCTAAAAACCCACCATGATTTTGAAGCCAGGGTGGTGGCCGTCTGCGATAAGGTTAAAGGCAGCGTGGTTGTTCCGGAAGGAATTGACCTCGAAGACTTTCTTCTCCTTCTTGCGCGGCAACAAAAAATCAACGGTTATGCCCCTTCCGGGCAAGGAAAATATCTCGACCCTCTGGACATGATCGAGAACGTCGAAACAGACATTATCTGCGAATTAACGCCCACTGATATAAAAACAGCCGAACCAGCGAGCTCTTATATCCGCAAAGCGTTGCGGACAGGGAAACACGTGGTCACCTCGAATAAAGGACCAGTAGCTCTTTACTATCATGAACTTAACCGGTTGGCCCGCCAGAACCATCTTTTCTTCCGCTTCGAAGGAACGGTAATGAGCGGAACCCCGGTTTTCAGTCTCTTTGAGGCCGGGCTCGCCGGAAACACTGTTCTTGCCGTCCGCGGCATTCTTAACGGCACGACTAACTTTATCCTCAGCCGGATGGAAGAAGAAAGTTTGAGCTATGACCAGGCTTTGCAAGAGGCCCAGCAGTTAGGCTATGCTGAAACTGACCCCACCGCCGACGTCGAAGGGTTCGACGCCTTGGCTAAGGTTCTGATTCTGGCGAATGTTCTTTTTGGCTACCCGCTTAAACCTGAACAAGTCGAACGCCAGGGGATTTCCGGGATAACACCCGGGGACATCAAGAAGGCTCTTTCCGGGAACAGAAGAATCAAGCTTATCGCCCGAGCCTGGCGCCAAGGAGACGAAGTTAAGGCCAAAGTAGCCCCGGAGGAAGTCCCGCTTTCCGACCCGCTCGCTCGCATCAGCGGGGCCCACAACGCATTGCTTTTTGAATTAGACTTGCTCGGCGAGGTAATGATTCAAGGACCGGGAGCCGGAAAAAAAGAAACCGGCTATGCTATCCTGAACGACATCCTTTTCATCCACGAAAACTTAAGGCGTTTTAGAACCGCCTGAGGCTTGCCGGCCGGACTTAGGGAAAAACGCGAATTCGTTCCCGGCTTTCTCTTCCGTTTAATTTATCCACCAAAAACGATTTTTCCCAGACCCCTTTAGCCAGCCTTATCCCGAGAAAACCAAGGGTCTCTTGAAGATAACAACCCGACGCCTTAGCTGGGTTATTGCCTCTCTGCCGAAAAAATTCGTCCACGGGCTGATTTGACTTTTAGTTTTCATTAGTATTATTAAGGAATATGAATAATTTTCGACCCCTTTTTAATCAAAACAGGAGGAATCATGTCCGATGATTCAAATTATCGGCCTGGAGTCCAGAAATATATTGCTCAAGCCGAGAAGTGGTTGGCCGAGCAAACCGCCCTGAAAGAAAGAGTCAAGAATTATCGGTTCGATACGATCGCCGTTCACGGACTTTATTCGGTCGAAGAAGCTCTCGACCGCAACCAGGGCGCGATTATCGAACCCCTTTACCTCGCCACTTCCCAGGCTTACCGCGACTCCGACGAACTCGAGGCGGCGCTGGCTTATCTAATTCCAACCTGGTGCTACACGCGGATCGCCAACCCGACAACCTATTACTTAGAATGGGTTCTGGCTCTGCTTGAGGGTTACCGAACGGGCAGCGATACTTCATGCCTGGTAACAGCTTCAGGTATGTCAGCCATTGCCATGGCCGTCGACCCGTTTTTGGTCAAGCAGAAGCCAGGACCGGAGAGGATTAATTTTGTCTCTTCAGTCCAGCTCTACGGCGGAACCTTCCAGCATTTCTCCGTCCGGAAGGGACAGGAAAGAGGGATTGAAGTCAGATGGGTCCTCAACCCGGACGACCTCGAGGAATGGAAAGCCAGAATCGACGAAGATACCCGCTTTCTGTATGTGGAAGCTCCCTCGAACCCCCAGCAGGCTTTTGCCGATATCAAAGCCTTAGCCGACCTCGCCCATTCCTGGGAGATTCCCCTAATCGTCGACGCCACCTGCGCCACGCCGGCTCTGATGAGACCCATCGCTTACGGAGCGGACATCGTCGTCCACTCCCTCACCAAGTCCATCACCTCCGGAGGTCTGGCCATCGGAGGAGCCCTCATCAGCCGAAAACCAATTGTGACCAAAATAAAAAACGACCACCCGCTTTTTCGCGAAAGCTTCGCGGAGTATGTCAAGTTTCTCCCGTACCGGGATCATGGCCCTTCGCCTTCGCCCTTCAATTCATTAATGGCCCTCCACGAGATAAGAACCTTACGCGCGCGGATGGACCTTCTCAGCCAGAATGCCCAGCAAGTAGCCGATTACTTAAAACAGCAACCAAAGGTCTACCAGGTTGATTATCTCGGCCTTCCGGGTTTTCGGTTTCATCCGCTGGCCAAGCGCTACCTAAAACTTGTCGATTCTGACAACGGCCAGGGCGAAGAGGTCAACCGTTACGGCCATTTGATGAGCTTCCGCGTTGACGGGCCTCCAGAAAATGCCCGGAAGGTTTTTGACAGGCTAAAAATAATCTTTCGGGCGACTGACCTCGGCCGGCTCAAGAGTGTCGCCACCATTCCGGCCATCTCGACGCACCAGCAGCAGGGAGAAGAAGCCAGGCGGATGGCTGATATCCCTCCCCAACTCATCCGGCTGTGCGTCGGCGCCGAGGACCCGGCAGACATAATCAACGACCTCGACCAAGCTCTAAAGGGAATCTGAGCCTTTTCCTCGCCCTGGGAGGAACCGGGCGAGAAATCGGCGGGGTTTTCTCAGGCTGAAGAAACAAGCGCTCCTCTTATCGCCCCAGCCCGATTTCGTCTCTTATTATTAGTAAATTTTCCGCAGACAATTTAGTCCGGTGGCTTCCTGAAGCTTTCTTGAATTCAGGTTTAGCCTGGTTTAAAATGAAGTCAGATGGAAAAGATCAGGATAATCGGCGCCCCGGATAAATCATTGCGCGGGGAAGTTAAGATCAGCGGCGCCAAGAACGCCGTCTTACCCGCCATCGCGGCCTCGCTCCTAACCCGAGAAAAGCTCCGGCTGAACAACATTCCGCTGGTCAAAGATGTTTTCACCATCCTTACTTTGATGTCGGAACTCGGTTCGGAATATAAACTCCAGGGAAACAGCCTGGAAATCATGACCGAAGCGGTAACCTCGCATGAGGCCTCTTACGATTTAGTCCGGTCGATGCGGGCGTCGATTCTTGTCCTTGGACCCCTGTTGGCCCGGCACGGACGGGCCGTCGTCGCCCTGCCGGGCGGATGCGCCATCGGTTCCCGGCCAATCGACCTGCACATTCACGGGTTAGAAAAACTCGGGGCTCATATCACCCTTGAACATGGCTATATTAAGGCCGAAGCCAAGAAACTCCGGGGGGCGGCGATTGAATTCGAGAAAAAAACCGTTGGCGGGACCGAAAACCTCGTCATGGCGGCCTGCTTAGCCGAGGGAGAAACAGTCCTCAAGAACTGCGCCCAGGAGCCAGAGGTTAGCAATCTCTGTGAACTCCTGGTCAAAATGGGGGCGAAGATCGACGGCATAGGCGAGGAGACGATTCGGGTTAAGGGTGTTGAAGAGTTAGGCGGAACGACCCACGACATCATCCCCGACCGGATAGAAGCTGGAACTTTTCTTGTCGCCGGGGCTCTTACCCGGGGTGATATCTGCTTGCGTCAAGTAAGGCCTGAGCACTTGACGACCACGATCGAGAAACTCCGTTATTCCGGGGCGACAGTGGAAAAAATCGCCCCTGATTGCCTGCGAGTTCAAGGGAGCGAGGAAATCAGACCTCAGGACATCATCACCTCGCCTTATCCCGGGTTCCCGACCGACATTCAGGCTCAATTCATGGTGTTGATGACCCAGGCCAACGGCACATCCATCATTACCGAAACCATCTTCGACCGCCGTTTTCTCCACGTCAACGAATTGCTCCGTCTCGGAGCCAATATCGAAGTCCACGGGGATAAAGCTATCATCAAGGGGAAGACGCCCCTTTCTGGAGCAGAAACCACGGCCACTGACCTTCGGGCCTCGGCTTGCCTGGTCCTGGCGGGGCTAATCGCCCAGGGCGAAACTATTATTAATGAAGTCGAACATCTCGACCGCGGGTATGAAGGCATCGAGGCAAAACTAAAACTCCTGGGAGCGGCCATCGAAAGAATCGCGGGAGAAAAAATCAGGGGCAAATGAGCGAGGCTTGCCTTTTTTGCCGCTTGCGCGACCGCAAACTCCCGGTTGAAGTGGTTTATGAAGATGAGGAGGTTCTGGGGTTTAAAGACATAAACCCAAAGGCTCCTGTTCATATTCTGGTGATTCCTAAGGAACATTTTACTTCTCTTAACGAGGTGCCGGCCGGGAAGGAAAGCCTCCTCGGACACATGCTTCGGGTGGCGACAAAAATAGGTCAGGAAAAAGGGCTGGCCCGTACCGGCTACCGGATAGTAATCAACACCGGCCCCGATTCCGGGCAGGCCGTTTTCCATCTGCATGTTCATCTGCTCGGCGGCCGTCGTCTTTCCTGGCCTCCAGGATAGGGCTGGTAATCTATAAAAAGGGAGGCGAACATGGAAATAACCTGGCTTGGCCACGCGGCTGTCAAGATTGAAGGCACCAAGACTGTGATTATCGACCCTTTTCTTACAGGTAACCCGGCTGCAGCCGTCAAACCCGAGGAAATCAAGAAGGCTGACATCATTATCGTAACGCACGACCACGGAGACCATAAAGGCGATGCTTTCCACATAGCTCAGAAGACGGGGGCTACGGTCGTGGCCATCCATGAGATAGCCGTGGAAGCACAAGGGCTCGGCATCCCGGCCGAGGGTATGAACATCGGCGGAACAGTCGAGGTTAAAGGGGTCAAAATTCACATGGTTCCCGCCCTTCATTCAGCCGAAAAGGGAGCTGCCGCCGGCGTTGTCGTCGAAATGGACGGACGAAAGCTTTATCATGCGGGCGATACGGGGTTGACATACGACATGAAAATTATTGGCGAATTCTTCGCTCCGGACCTGACCTTTTTGCCTATCGGCGACCGCTACACCATGGGCGTTCCTTCAGCCGCCAAAGCGGTAGAATTTCTCCAGACCAAACGCGTAATCCCGATTCATTATGGCACTTTCCCTATAGTCAATGCTGACCCGGAAGAGTTGCGGCGTCGGGTAAGCTCGCTCGCCGAGGTCATTATCCTTAGCCCTGGAGAAACCTACCGCCTTTAAGCGGGTTCAATGCCCTACCTCATCGATGGCAACAACCTCATCGGGCAAACTGGCAGCTTTGGTCTGAAAGATAAGCGCAGCCGGTTGGAACTACTCGGCCGGCTCTGGACCTTCCAGCAGGCCACAAGAGCCCGGGTGTGGGTGGTCTTCGACGGCCCGGCAGACCCTGGCCTGTCTGCCGAATGCAGCCGATGGAAAAAATTCCAGGTTCTTTTTCCGGAGGAGGGGCAGAGGGCTGACGACGTAATCACCCGGGTCATCAACCAAAACCGGCAGCCGCGCACGATTATTTTAGTCACTTCAGACCGCGACCTGCGGTTGAAGGCAAAGGCCATGGGAGTGAAGACTCTGAGTTCCCCCGAATTTGACCGCCAGTTGAAAAAAGTGGCCAGGGAAAGAAAAAAGGAAGCGGAGCTCAAGAAACCGGGTTTTCGAACTTCGCCTCTGGAAACAGAGCTGTGGTTAGAAACGCTGAGCAAGAAATAAAATCTGTAGCCATCATCGGCGCTGGCCGGGCAGGCACTTCCCTCGGTCTTGCCCTCGAGAAAAAGGGGTTCTTGATTCGGGCGATTTCTTGCCGGCGAAAGAATTCGGCCTTAGAAAGTCAAGCCATTCTGGGAAAGAAAAAAATTATCTTCCAACCCGAAGAAGCCGTCGAAAAAGCCGAGCTAATTTTCCTGAGTGTTCCCGACGACCAGCTCGGCCGGTTGGTCAACAGGCTTTCCCATAGTCGTGTTGCCTGGCGGGGAAAGTTTGTTTTTCATCTGTCGGGGCTCATAGACTCAGAAATCCTGAAGCCTTTGGAGAAAAAGGGGGCGATAACTGGTTCTTTCCATCCTATCCAGTCATTCCCGGTAAAAGGAATGCCTCCTTCCCATTGGCAAGATATTTTTATCGGGATAGAAGGAGGTCGGAGGGCGTTGGCCCTGGCCAAAAAAATTAGCCTCCGCCTGGGCGCAAGGCCGCTATCGGTTAAAAAAAACAAGAAACCTCTGTATCATGCAGCTTGCAGCCTGGCTTCAAACCATCTGGTGGCGCTTTTTTCCCTGGCCATCTCCCTTCTTCGGGAATCCGGGGTGAAGGAAAAGGAGGCTCTGGCCGCTCTAAGACCGCTCGTTTCCGGAACTTGCCGCAATCTCGTTTCAGTCGACCCGGCTCGAGCTTTAACTGGACCGGTAGCTCGAGCCGACGTGGAAACAGTCAGGCGGCATCTGGAAGTCCTGAAACCGTATCCCCGGGCGTCGATAATTTACCGCCAGCTTGGCCTGGAGGCAGTCAGGTTGGTGGAAAAAACAGGGCTAAGCTCGTCTGAGGTTAAAGCATTGAAGCGGTTGCTTCAAGATAAACGACTTCTTCCTCGAGGTCTATCCCGAACTTGTCTTTAACCCTTCGCTTCATTTCCTGGGCGAGCTCCAGGACATCCCGCGCCGTGGCTCGGCCCAAGTTAAGGATAAAGTTCGCATGGCCGGAATAAACGACGGCATCCCCGCGTCTCAGGCCTTTAACTCCAGCCTGGTCGAGCAGCAAGCCGGCCGCAATTTTCTGACCGTCCGGCATGACGACGTTCTTAAAAAAGCTTCCGGCACAGGCCGTGTTTTCAGGAGGGTGCTTAACCCGGCGGAGGGCGATAATCTCGGCCACCCTTTTGGCAATAATCTCCCTTTTCTCTTTTTGCAGACAAAAACGGGCTGAAAAAAGCAGGGTTTTTTTCTCCCGGAGGCTCGAGTGACGATAGCCGAAAGAAAAAAAATCTCGGTTGACTTCTTGCCTCCCATCCTTTCCCCAGATAATACCCGATTGGAAGGCGTCGGCGATACTCAACCCAAAAGCTCCGGCATTGCCCCACACGGCGCCGCCGACGGTTCCCGGAATCCCCGCCAGGAATTCCAGCCCGCTTAAACCCGCATCCTGAGCCTTCCTGACCACCTCGCGAAGCATGGTCCCTGAAACCGCTTCCAGCCCGGGCGGCTCATGGGAAACGGAAACGCCTTCAGCTGAATTCTTGATTATGAGGCCACGATACCCTTCGTCGGCAAAAAGAAGGTTACTGCCGGCACCGATAACATAGAAGGAAATACCCTGGGTTCGGGCAAAATCAGCCGCTCTCTCGAGGTCTTCCAAACTCCGGGCTTCGAAAAAAAGGTCGGCCTCCCCGCCGATTTTGAAGGTTGAATACTCCTTCAGAGACACCCCTTCTTTCCAGCGCCGGCCGACGGCTGCCTCGAAAAGCTGGGCCAATTCCTGAGGTATCCTCGACATCGGTAGCTCTATTTTAAGGGAGAAGGGAAAGAAAAGGAAGATAAAAGCGGGCATTTTTGGCTTCAGCCACGTTTCTGGTATAATCTATTTGGAGAAAAAATTTAAAATTGCTTTTTAGAATGGGTGCTTTTATATAAAAAGAGGATATGTATTTTAGTTGACAAGAGGCAACAACCTGGCTATCATTCAGGAAATTTGATTGTGAGGTATGGAAATGAAGACAACCCTGATTCTGGCTGTTACCCTTTTCCTCCTATTTCTTAGCCCGCTTTCGATTGCCGGCCAGACGACAGAGGCGGATGAAGCTTACATTAAAGCGATGACGGCTCAATCTCCGGCCCAGCGGGCGCAACTTTTAAAAGATTACATTGCTAAGTACGCAGGGAAAGGGACAAAATACGAAAATTTTGCTTACGCTAACCTTTGCCTCTTAGCCTATCCCGGAAAAACTGAAAAAGAAACCCTGGATTACGGCGAAAAAGCCCTGGCTGCGGGCGGGCTGGATGACCTGACTAAGACCCAGGTTTTATTAGTCCTCTCAGGTCTATACAGCAAGCTCGGTCAGAACCTCGACCGGGCTAAAACTTGCGCCAGCCAGGCGATTGAGATAGGCAAGACTAATAAAGACAAAGAATCAGCGACCGAGTCGGGCGCCGAGTGGAACAAAATTATCGGCGCCGGTTATTTTGCCCTCGGTCAGGCTCAAGAAAAAAATAGAGAAATAAGCGCGGCCGTTGATTCTTATGTGGCTTCTTACAACCTGCTCAAAAACCCTCAGATCATCCAGACTTTGAAAAAACTCGCCAAGACTCAATACGATAATAAGCATTATGCCGAAGCCGAGAAAGTCGGCCGGTCGATTTATAACCTGACGAAGGATTTTGAAAGCACGGTTTTCCTGGCCAAGTGTCTTTACCGGAATGGCCGGAATGAGGAGGCTTTAAAGCTTTTCAAAGAAGCATACGCCAAACAACGAAATGGCGAAATTGCCTACAATATCGGTTTGATTCTGGCCAAACAGGCTCAAACTAACCCGGCCCTGGTAATGGAGGCAGTCACCTATTTGATCGAAGCCAGCTCAACTTATCCGGCCCAGGCTCAACAGGCTATGAGCATGGCCGAAAGTCTCTTTTTCACCGCCAACCCTAGTTTAAAATATAATGAAACCGTTCAGAAACTCCAGGAGCTCGGAAAAAAGATTGAAGATTTAACCAATACCTATAATTCCAAGTTCGGGAATAAGGACGAAGAAGACCTGAGCGAGGCTGAAAAGAAAGAAATGAAAACGCTTCTTGCCCAGATTGATGAAGTTAAAAAATCAATCGAAAAGTTACAAGCTGAACAGAATACCGCGATTGCTCAGTTTAACAAATTAGTTGAAGAAACCAGAAAAAAGCTCGGAATAAAATAAACTATTCTTTCCTCAAGTTATTTCTTCATTTATTTTTTCTTGAAAAAAGAGAAAATGCTTTTGGTTCCTTTTGATTTGCCGCTAAGAGCCTCGAGCTCCTGCCGGGCCATCTTGTGCTCGGGGTCAACCTGGAGGGCTTTCTCGAACTGGCGGGAGGCCTTCACGGCCAGCCCTTCTTGCTTGTAAAGAAGCCCTAAGCCAACATATCCCTCGGCATTCCACGGCTCGAATTCTTGAACTCGGAGGAAATCAAGCTCGGCCTTCCGTTTGAGAGCTGGAATCTTGGCCTCGGCCATGGCTAAAAGCAACAGGTAATCGGCTTTATGACGGTTCAAACGGACACACTCCTCGAGATAAATCACGGCCTCCTCATACCGCCCCTGGTTGAAAAGCGTCCTTCCCTGCCGGAACCTGTGCTCAGCCTGGGCCGCGGCACTTCTTTCATCAACTTTGCCTTCGGCCGCGAGCGCTACGTCATAAGCCCTTCGAGCTTCAACATTGGATAAAGTTCGGTAGGCTTTGGTCACCTGGTCGAATACGTGGTTAACTTTGTCCCGGTAAGCAGTTGGCATCTCCCGGCCGAAGCGGTCAGGATGGTAGCGGCGGGCGAGATGGAAATAAGCTTTTTTTATCTCTTCCTCCGAGGCAGTTTTAGCTACCCCCAATATCTCATAATAATTAAGGCCTCCCAGTCGAGAGTAAAAATCAAGAACTTCGCTGAGCTCGCCGGCCCAATCAACCTCTGTCTCCTTTGACTCCGCCTTCCAGGACTCAGCTTCACCCTGAAAATCAACCAGGTCAAGGCAATAGAAAAGATACAGCGTCCGCCAGAAGAAATCCGGTTCGATGTTGGCCGCTTTCAGCAGGGCTTTGGCGCTGGCCCGGCCGGAAATTCGGGTTAATAAATCCCTTTCTTCCTCCGTCAAAACGTGGAGAAAAGATTTACTTTTAATATAGGGAATTTTGTCTTCCAAGAAAGCACTCAACTTAGGATGGAGCTTCATCAACCTGACCCCGTCCTCAATCAGCTGCGGGGTGGCGATTCTGGTTTCCTCGGCAACCGGACTCACGACCGTTTTCTTCTCGGCAAAATTGCTCGCGGCCTCAAAAATGTTAAAGAGGTTCAGGGTTATCTCTTTCATCTGGTATATCAAGCTTTCTTTGAGGTTCCTTTCTGATAATAAACCGCGGCGGAGGAGAATTTTCCCGATGTTCTGCTGGGGCTCGATGTAGCTCTCAATTTTTAAGAAGGTGCTCTCGGAAATCTTTCCTAATTTAAACAAAATTTCCCCCAGCCTCTCGCCGGGTTGATTGGTCTTGGCAAAAATCAGGTCACCTTTATCGAAATACAGGTGTTTTTCAATCCGGCCAAAGACAACCGCCAGCTCTCCCGAAAGCCGGTTAAAGTAAATTTTCCGCAGGTGAAGCCCTATATGGTCCATCCCACCACCTACATTTTATAAAATAATTATTCATATTTAGCAACTCCCCCTCCAGTCGAAGCTTTTTTTTCCGGGCAGATTATGATAAGTTATTTACCATGAAATGCGCCTTAGTTCAATTCGCCCCCCGGTTAGGGCTGGTCGAGCAAAACCTCGAAGCCCATCAGGCTTATATCGAAAAAGCAATTAAGGCTGAAGCCCGGCTGATTGTTTTCCCCGAGCTCAGTTTAACCGGCTACACCCTGAAGGACCTGGTGGCCGAAGTGGCTTTAAACCCCGGTCGCGACCCTCGGCTTGAAGATATAAAGAAGCTGAGTAAAAAAATTGATGTTGTCTGCGGGCTGGTTGAAGAAAAGGAGAAAGGACTTTTTTACAACAGCGCGGTTTATTTTGCCGACGGGAAAATCCTCCATGTCCATCGGAAAGTTTTTCTGCCGACCTTCGGCCTGTTTGAAGAAGGAAAGTTTTTTGCTACTGGCCGGGCCTTCCAGGTTTTTCCCGCCTCATTCGGTCGGGTTGGCCTGCTTATCTGCCGGGATTTTCTCCACTACGGGGCCAGCTATCTCTTAATGGCTGACAAGGCTGACCTGATTATCGTTATCAGCGCTGCTCCCGGCCGCGGCATGTCTGAACAAGTCGGTTTTGCCTCCAGCGAGATGTGGGAGCTGATGGCGAAAGCAATCTCGCGTTTCTCCACCGCCTTCGTGATTTATTGCAACCGCGTTGGCTTCGAAGACGGGGTGGCTTTCGCCGGCGGTTCTTTCGCTTTCGACCCCTGGGGCACGCTGGTCAAAAGGGCGCCTGACCTTGAGGAGGCTTTCCTCGTTGTCGACCTTGACTTTGACGAGCTCAACCGGGCTCGTCGCACCTGGTCATTCCTGCGGGATGATAAGCCCGAGGTTATTTTCCAGAGCTTGAGCCGCTTACTCGCCAAAAATGAAGATTAACCCTGAGTTTGTCACCAGGATAATTGTTTCTTTTATCCGCGAAGAGTTAGCCAAGTTCGGGTTTGAACGGGCAATTATCGGGCTTTCCGGTGGCCTTGATTCTTCTGTTTGCGCTTTCTTGGCCACCAGAGCCCTCGGCCCGGAGCATGTTGTCGGCCTGGTCATGCCTTACGGAGAAACCTTCCCCGAAGAGGTAGAAGACGCCCGGGAGGTTGCGGCGATAGTTGGCTGCCGGTCAATCACAATCGACATAAAACCGATGATTGACGCTTACTTCAACCTCCATTCGACCACTAACCATGTCCAGAAAGGCAACAAGATGGCCCGCGAGAGGATGTCAATTCTCTACGACTATTCGGTCCGCGAAAAGGCCCTCATTTTAGGGACAAGCAATAAAACAGAATTATTGATAGGCTACGGGACTATCCACGGGGATATGGCCTGCGGCCTCAACCCCCTCGGAGACCTCTACAAGACCCAGATTCGGGCTCTGGGATCCTGGTTAGGGGTGCCGGAAAAAATCCTGAAGAAAAAGCCGACGGCTGGCCTGTGGCCAGGACAAACCGACGAGGCCGAAATCGGGCTTGCCTACGAGGAGCTTGACCGAATCCTGTACGAGCTCGTCGACCTCAGGCGAACCAGACAGGAGCTCATAGCTGGAGGTTTTGACCGGTCGAAGGTCGAAAGAGTCTGGGAAATGGTCCGGCGGAATGAGTTTAAGCGCCGGACGCCTCCGATAGTCAAACTCTCTTCCCGCACCGTAGGGCATGATTTCCTTTATCCCTACGACTGGGAGCGCTGAAACGGGCAATGGCTGGGTCTCAACTGACCAGGGGTGTTCTTTTCGTTGTCGCCACTCCCATCGGAAACCTGGAAGATATCACCCTTCGGGCTCTTCGCGTGCTTTCAGAGGCGGATATAATTGCCTGTGAGGATACGAGAGTAACCATAAAATTGCTCAACAAATACGGGCTGAGGAAAAAATTAATCAGCTATTACCAGCCTAAGGAGGCGAGCCGCGTTCCCCGGATTATCAATTATCTCCGGGAGGGTAAGAAGGTGGCGCTGGTATCTGATTCAGGAACTCCAGGGATTTCTGACCCGGGATACCGGCTGCTTCAGGCGGCCATAGCCGAGAATATCAAGGTCGTGCCCGTCCCGGGGCCATCAGCCCTCACAGCCGCGCTCAGCGCCGCCGGTTTGCCACTGAATAGAGTGTTATTCCTCGGATTCCCGACGGCCAAGAAGGAGCGCTTGCGCAGGCTGGTTAGCTCGCTGGCCGAAGAAGAAGGAATAATAGCTTTCTACCTCCCTGGCCGGAGGCTAATGGGTTTTTTAGAATTGATAGCTGAGGTCCTCGGGAACAGGCAAGTCGTAATCGCCCGGGAGCTGACAAAGGTACATGAAGAGTTTATCCGGGGGAGGGTGGAAGAGGTAATCAGAATGATTCAGGGGAAACAGATCCTGGGGGAAATTACCATGTTAATCGAGGGCAAAAAAACCTAAATCAACCCGCATTTTCCCTTCTCTTTTGATTGGCGCTCAAGAAAAAGCACCAAATGATTAGACTAGCCTTCCCTTAAAAAATAGGGCTAAGGGAAGGCAAACGAAGCGCGGCAAAAATTAATTATAATTTAATCAAAAATACTTGACAAAATCATGCTAAAGGATTATATTTTAATTGGAAAAACTAAAAAGGAGGTGATAAAATGGCGATTATCAGATGGGACCCCTTCAAAGACCTTTTGACTCTCCGGGAAAGGATGAACCGCCTTTTCGAAGAAGCCTTCCCCTTCCGGACCGAGGAAAAAGAGTTCATCGGCAGCACCTGGGTTCCCGCTGTTGACATCTACGAGAAGGATAACGAACTCGTCCTCACTGCGGAAATTCCGGGCGTAAAGGAAGACGATGTTGAGATTAAGATCGAAGACAACACCCTCGTCCTGAAAGGCGAAAGGAAATTCGAAAAGGAAACCAAGGAAGAAAACTACCACCGGATAGAGAGGTCGTACGGCACCTTCTACCGGTCCTTCACTCTACCTGATTATATCGACCAGGACAAAATCCGGGCCGAATACGATAACGGAGTCCTCAAGGTGGTTATGCCCAAGAGAGAAGAGTTAAAACCCCGGAGGGTCAAAGTTCTTAAGCCTTCTTCCCCGGAAAAAGCTAACAAAAAGTAATCAGCGGTTGAGCTAAAAAGCCCGGCCATCCGGCCGGGCTTTTTTATTTCCAGCCCCCCTCAGGCCTGGGCAATTGTCAGCGCCCTGATTTCTTTAGCTCCAGCTTTTTTCAAAATCAGGCTGCATTCGGCAATGGTCGACCCGGTAGTATAAACGTCGTCGACTAATAACACCACCTTCCCCCCTACCTTTCCCTGCTCCTTGATTTCATAAACTCCCTTGACATTCTCTCTCCTGGCTTCAGCTTCGAGCGAAGCCTGGGCGGGATTATCCCTTCTTTTCGCCAGAGCCTTCGGGGCGACTCTTATTCTGAGCTCCTGGCCGAGGCCCAAGGCTATTTCCGCTGCCTGGTTAAACCCGCGCCTCTTCTGTTTTTTCGGGTGGAGAGGGACAGGAACGATAACCTCCACTCCGGCAAAAATACCTTCTCCTCCTAAGCGCTCGACGGCCAACCGGGCCAGCCTTTTACCCAGAACCCTTATCTTGCCGTACTTGAACAGCCAGATAATTTCTTTGGCCATACCTTCATACCGAGTGCACGAGCGGTGAAGGGAAAAAACCTTTCTCTCCTGCTGGCAAGAGAAACAATAACCTGGCTGGTCGCCGTCGCTCAGGAAGCGGCCACAGCCAGGACAGTACCCCGCCGGCGGAAAAGGAATTTTTTCCCAGCAGCTACGGCAGATTATTCTCTCGTCCGGCCCGTCAAGCAGACGCGAACAAATCCGACAAAAAGAGGGAAAAATTAGCAATTCGAACAGTCGAGCCCCTTTTTTCCAGAGCAGCTCTCTTCCTTGCTTCACAGGATTTCTTTTTCGCGTTCAATCTCTTTCTCTTCCTGCTCTTCCTTCTCTTTTTTCTGCTGGCAGGCAACGCAGAGAGGGGCCCAGGGCACGATCTCTAACCTTTTCTTGCTAATCGGCTGGCCGCAACTCTGACAAAGCCCGTAATTCCCGCGGGCGAGTCGGCGGAGCGCTTCGTTGATTAAAGAGAGTTGTTCTCTCTCGGCATCGGTTAATGATAATAAGAATTCCTTGGTGTAAGAACTCTCGGCTCGGTCAACGGCATCCTGGGCAATGTTGGCTTCTACTTCCTGGCTTTCTTCATAATACTGCCGCATTTTCTTCAGGATAGCTTCTTTCCTCTCGAGAAGCCTTTTTTTCAGTTCTTGCAAGTCTTTCTTGCTTAGATTTTCAGTTTTACTTGGCATAGGGCCATCCTTTCATCTGGGTTAAACCGCGGTAAATTTGTTCCAGCAGGACCAGACGACTTAACTCATGGCTTAAGGTCATCCGCGACAAAGCCAGGAGCTCGTCCGCCTCAGCGGCAAGCTTGTCGTCTATTCCCGCGTAGCCTCCTATAATAAACGTCAGCGGCCGGGAGTCGGTTTCAATCCTTTTTCTCAGCCATTGGCCGAATTCCTCCGACGTCATCTCCCTGCCCCGGTCGCTAAGACAAACAAGATACCCTGTCCCGGCCCTTTTTTTCAAATAACGCGCCTCCTGGGTCTTAATTTTTTCAACCGACCCGGCTTTCCCGGCAATCCCTTCCTTAGTCTCAATTACCTCAATAGCTGTTAATTTCTTGAGTCGGTTTACATATTCCTCGACCAGGCGCCGGAGCTCTGGGTTCTTGGTTTTACCCGGCCAAAGAACTCGAATCATCGGTCTTCCAGGTTAGCCCAAAACCCCCTGGCTCCTTATTTGGGCCAATAATAAATAGCGACCCGGCCGCTAAAAGTCAATAGCTTTTTTCTTGCTTAAAAATATATATCAGGGCTTAAGGCTAAGGGATGGGGCATCCTGCCAGAGTTTCTCCAGAGCATAATAATCTCTCGCCCGCCGGGAAAAAATATGGATAACGAAATGCCCATAATCCATCAAGACCCATTCGCCGTTAACCTCTCCCTCCACGCCTAAGGGGAATATGCCCTCTTTTGCGAGGCTCTCTTCGATAGCCTGATAAATGGCGATGTTTTGCCTAGTAGAATTGCCGTGCATGATGACAAAATAGTCTGTAAACGAGGCTATGCCTCTTAAGTCGAGGACCACAATCTCCTCCGCCTTCTTGGCCTGGCTCACCTTTAAGGATAAACGAACCTCAGAAGGGAGCCCTCTTCGAGTGAGTTTTTTCCCTTGGACGTTCTTCATGGAATTTCCCGGTAAAGTTTATTTTGCTGGATATATTTTTCAACCGCTTCGGGCAGCATTCCGGATACAGGTTCCCGCTCATGCAAGCGACGCCTGATTTCACTCGATGATATCTCCAGGGAAGCCATCGGAAAAAGGAAGATTAACGGACCTGCCTTGGCCGGCTGGTGGATGAATGCCGTCTTGTTTACTTCAATCACCCTGTCTTTCCATTCTTTTCCTAAAACCGCAGCCGCTTGATTTAGGTCATACCCTGGTCGACTGACCACGATAAAGGAACATGACCTGAGAACCTGGTCATAATCCCTCCAGGTTTTTATTTCCAGGAAGGCATCTATTCCCACGAGGAAGAAAATTTCGGCCGCCGGATACTCCTTCTTTATCTCTTTGATGGTTACGATAGAATAAGAAGGGCCGGGCCTTTCCACCTCGACCGCGCTCGCTTCGAACTGAGGATAGCCAGCAATAGCTAACTCCACCATCCGCAAACGGTCTTCGCCTGAAACGACCTCCCAGGCTGGTTTATGGGGGGGAAGATGGGAGGGGATAAAGAGGACTTTATCCAGAGAGAAAAAGCGGCTCGCCTCCCTGGCTACCTTAAGATGCCCGTTATGAATGGGGTTAAAAGTGCCGCCAAAAAGACCTAACCGGCTAACGCCTGAGCCGTTCATCTCTCCTGAGTTCCTTGCCTTCCTGAAGCCGAATCCCGGCCAGAAAACAAATCTTCTTCTTTTTTCGGAGCGCTCTCCCTGGCTCTCTCGAGTTCCCTGGCCATTAAGAAGATTAGTCTTCTCAAGCCAACACCCTTGAGGGCCGAGATAGCTGCGAACGGGAACCCCTCCTTCCGGGCAAGGGCCTCGACAGCTTTCAGCCGAGTCCGGTCCTTTCCGATAAGGTCAATTTTATTGGCGACGATAATCTGCCTCCTCTCTCCGAGCTCGGGATTATAAGCCTTTAGTTCTTTGAGGACAACGTAGTAGTCCTCGGTTGGTTCACGACCGGTAAAGGGAGAAATATCGATGAGATGGACAAGCAGCTTGGTCCTTTCTATATGACGGAGGAACTTTATTCCCAGCCCATGCCCCTCATGAGCTCCTTCGATTATCCCGGGAATATCAGCGACGACAAAGCTTTGATTCTCATCGACATCCACAACTCCTAAGTTGGGGGAAAGCGTGGTGAACGGATAATCTGCTATTTTTGGCCGGGCCGCTGAAATCCTCGAAATCAGGGTTGATTTACCAGTGTTAGGAAACCCTATCAGGCCGACATCAGCAATCAGCTTCAGCTCCAGGATTAGCTGTCTTTCTTCGCCCGGCGCTCCTGGCTCAGCTTCCCGGGGGGCCTGGTGAGTCGGAGTGGCAAAAGCGGCATTGCCCCGACCTCCCCTGCCCCCGCGAGCGACAATAAATCTCTCGCCTGGCTTAACAAAATCATACAGCACCTCGCCCGTTAGCTCGTCCTTGACCACGGTGCCTACCGGAACTCTCAGGGTCAAATCTTCACCCGATTTTCCATGACAGTTACTCCCCCGACCGTGGCCGCCATTTTTAGCCCTGTTTATCGGATGGAAACGATAGTAGGCCAAAGATTTGACTCTTTCGTCGGCGATAATTATTATGTTTCCTCCCCGGCCCCCGTTTCCGCCGTCCGGGCCTCCCCGGGGGACACCCCATTCCCGCCGGAAGCTGACGCAGCCATTGCCCCCCTTGCCAGCCCTTACTAATATCTTAACCTGGTCGATAAACATACGGATAGCTTAATAAACCAGCCTCGAGACGGGAATTATCGGCAGATTTTCGCTGGTCACTCTCTCGAAGCCATAGAACGGGGCAAACTAAATTCAGGCCGGCAGGACAGAAACAAATTTTCCCCTGGTCCCTTTATCATGAAAAACGACTCGGCCGCTGACCTTAGCGTAAAGGGTGTCATCGCTTCCGCGGCCGACATTCAATCCTGGCTTAAAAGGCGTCCCTCTCTGCCTGACTAAGATGCTTCCGGCAAGAACAAACTGCCCCCCAAAACGCTTAACCCCTAATCTCTTGCCGCGGCTGTCCCTTCCGTTGCGGGCGCTACCGCCTGATTTTTTATGGGCCACAGGTCAACTCCCGAATAATCTTAACCCTCTTTTTTAGCGCCTCTCGACCTTTTCGGGCCTGAGGGCTCTTGTTTTGCTTCTCCTTCCTCAGGCGCTTTTTCTCGCGTCCGCCGTCCGGCTCTTGCCGGTTTCTTCGTCTCCACAACTTCCGCCTGAGGGGAAACGGCAACAACTTCTTCGGCGGCAACTTCTGTAACGGGTGGCCTTTCGACTGCCGGCTTCTCGGCCGAGACAGGCTCTTTTTCTTCGAACGCCTCTGGAATCACTTCCAGGATTTTAACCCTTGTCTTCACCTGCCGATGGCCTCTTTTCTTCTTATACTGCTTGCGCCTCTTTTTTTTAAACACCACGACTTTGTCGTCTTTGAACTCTTCGATTATTTCTGCCCTGACTACCGCCTTCTCAAGATAGGGCATTCCGACGAGTGTCTGAGTTCCGTCGTCGACCAGTAACACTTCTCTGAACTCGACCGCTGGCCCTTCCTGGCCCTTGAGTCTTTCTATTTCAATAACATCACCCGGCTTGACCCAGTATTGCTTTCCGCCTGTTTTAATAATGGCAAACATGAAATTTTAACCTCGCTTTAAAGGGAAAAATAAATCTATCATACGCGCCCCTCCCTGTCAAATCCCTGGAGGCTCATCCGTAAAAAGTGTGGTGATTTTTAGATAGAGATGTGGTAGGAACTCCTTCAAAATGAAGAAGTTAAGAAAGGAGTTAACCTACCACAATGACGCTCCGAAATTTTATCCTTAATTTTTTGTCATTACAAGGCGTTGTATCGGGTCAGGACATTAGTGACACCTTGGGTTTAAGATTTTTCTTCCATTGGACATAATACTCTTATGGCGTTTTTAGTTTCAGCGCCCAATGGGGACAGGGAGGTCTTCTTGACAGATATAAAGAAAAGATATTATCTATTAGAAGAAAGATGGGCGGTTAGCTCAGTGGTAGAGTATCGGTCTTACAAACCGGGGGTCACTGGTTCGAACCCAGTACCGCCCACCATTTTTTTGTTTATTATTCATTCCAACCGCGAAAGGCTTAATAATGGCCGCAAAGCAAAATAACCAGCGCCCGAGTTCTGGCCGGAAGGCAAAGGGATCGACCAGGAAGAAATCGACTTCGACCAAGGAGAAAACTTCTTCACCTTCTGTTTCCAACCCTTTTGAGGTTTTTTTCCAGGCTATCCCGCATCCTTGCCTGATTCTCGACCACCGCGGCCGGGTAAAAGCAATTAACCCGACAGCCGCCAGCCTCTTAGGCAGGAATTCGGAAGAACTGATAGGCGTCCAGGCTGAAGCCTTGGTCCCGGGTCTTCCTGCCGGCTTCTTTCAGGAAGCCTCACCAGAGAAGCAACTGCTATCCTGGGAAGCAAAAATTGGCTCAAGAATTCTTGAGTGTTCCTTGTTGCCGCTCCCCCGGGTTTCTTCGTGGCCGCCGGCCATAGCGGCTATTTTCCTGGCAGATGTCACTGAAAACAGGGAAAGGCAGAAGGAGACCAGCCTGGAGTTCGACAAACAGCGATTCCTTCTCGAGCTGGCGTCTTCGCTTCTTAATTGTCCGGCAGATAAAATCGAGGCTATAATGCGTGAATCTCTGGCGCCTATCGGGAATTATGCCCAGGCTGACCGAGCTTCGATAATCCTGGAAAGAAGAGGTGGCATTGGCGGGACGATGGCGGCTGAATGGCGCCAGGAGGGCCGACCTTCTCTCGAGGAAAAACTCCGGGATTTTAACCCCAAGTCTTTTCCTTCCTGGTATGAAGACCTTTTAAAGGGGAGGATGATTCGAGTCTCGGATACGGCCGAACTACCCGATGGCGCGGAAAAGAAGCTTTTGGCTGATTATGGAATTCAGAGCCTCCTCATGGTACCTATTTTCCAGGAAAAACGAGTCATCGGCCTTCTGGGGGTTTCCTCCCAGCAACCAAAAGATTGGCCAGATGAGACTTCGAATTTTCTCAGCCTGGCAGCCGGAATATTTAGCAGCGCACTCAACCGTTATCAAAGGGCAAAAACCCTGGCCGCCCTTATCCAAATCGGCGAGGCGGCGGGAAAAACCCAGAGCCTGGAGGCTTTTCTCGAAATCATTCATAACACTATCAGCGAGCTGATTCCAGCATTCAATTTCTACCTGGCTCTTTATGACGCCGAGAAAAAAGAGGTCTCTTTTCCCTACTTTGTGGACGAAAAAGACCCCCGACCGCGGCCGAGGTCACTTCGTCGGGGGCTGACCGAGTACGTCTTGCACACGGGCCAGCCTCTTCTGGCAACCCAAAAGGTTATTGAAGAACTCATCAGCCAGCAAGAAGTGGAACTCATCGGAACCATCCCCCAGGTATGGCTGGGGGTGCCGCTTCGCATTAACGAAAGGACCATAGGGGTTATGGCCCTTCAAAGCTACGATGAAAGAATTACTTACTCAGAAGAAGATAAAGCGATGCTCCAGCTAATCTCAGAAGATGTGGCTCTGGCGATTGAGAGAAAACGCAAGGAAGCTGAACTGGCCGAAAAAGAACATTTCTTGAGCAATATTTTTTCCAGCCTTCAGGACGGGCTGTGCGTCCTCGACCGGGAATACAACATAATCAGCGTTAACCAGGCTATGGAACGATGGTACCGGCAATCCATGCCGCTCGAAGGAAAAAAATGCTACGAAGCTTATCATGGTCGCCAGCACCCATGCGAAACCTGCCCGACCCGCCGCTCCTTGGAGACCGGACTTCCCGCCATGGAGATAATTCCCTATCACCCAACGGAAGGGAAAGTAGATGGCTGGCTGGAAGTTTTTACCTCGCCGCTCATCGACAGGGAAACCGGCGCCGTCTCCGGCGTGATCGAATATGTGCGTGATATAACCGCCCGGAAAAACGCCGAAGACCGGCTCAGGGAGAGCTTAAAAGAAAAGGATATCCTGTTGCGCGAACTCCATCACCGGGTAAAAAACAACATGCAGGTAATCTCCTCTCTTCTTAACCTGCAAGCTAATCATGTAACCGACCCTGCGGCCAAGGAAATGTTTCGCGATGCCCAGCGCCGCATCCGGTCGATGGCTCTGGTGCATGAACAACTTTATCAATCGGCCAACCTCTCCCGAATCAACTTTGCTTCCTACCTCAAGCATCTCTCGAGCCACCTCTTCCAGTCGTGCGGGGTCAGCACCCATCGGGTCCATCTCGAGCTTGAAACTGAAGAACTGGAGCTTGAAGTCAACACCGCCATTCCTTTAGGGATGATTTTTAACGAGCTCCTGACCAACTCTCTCAAGCATGGCTTTCCTCATGAAAGAAGCGGCGAAATAAAAGTAATTTTGCGCCGGGTTGAGGCCTCAAAGGCTTTGCTTGCGGTGGCGGATAACGGGATAGGCTTGCCCGCCGACTTTTCCCTGGAAAACTCAGCTACCCTCGGGCTTCAAATTGTCCATACCCTGACGAACCAGATTCGAGCAGAGATCGAGCTTGAGCCCGGGCCAGGGACTTCTTTCCGGATTATCTTCCCTTACAATACTGACACCTGAATTTTACTCCTCCCGATAACCGCCTCGTCGGCTTCTCGGGTTATCTAAAAAAAAACTTGTTTCCTGAGGCTCTAAATAAATATAATAATTGGCAATTATTAACGGGATGAAGCCAAAAATTCGCTTGCTTATTGTCGAAGACGAAGGGCTGGTCGCCCGCGATATCGAAAACATGGCTGAAAGGGCTGGCTATGAAGTTTGCGGGGTAGCTACCACTGGCGAACAAGCCCTCGACTTAGCCGCGACTCTTAAACCAGACCTGGCTCTGGTTGACATCATTCTTCGCGGTTCGGTCGACGGAATCGAGGCAGCCAAAAAACTCTGGGAGGAAATGGATATTCCCTCTATTTATGTCACAGCTTATGCCGACGAGTTCACTCTTCTCCGGGCAAAAGAGACCACGCCTTTCGGTTATATCCTCAAACCGTTTGATGAAAGAGAGCTGCGGGTTAACATTGAAATGGCTCTTTTTAAGAGCCGGATGGAAATCAAACTCCGGGAAAGAGAAAACTGGCTGACGACTATTCTCCGGACAATCGGCGATGCCGTTATCGCCACGGACGGCGAGAAGAGGATAACCTATTTTAATCCATCCGCGGAAAGGCTCACCGGGTGGAAAGCTGCCGAGGCGCTGAACAAGCCTCTGGATGAGGTTCTCGAGCTGATTCCCCTCGTGGAGGAAAATCGGTCGTTGACCTATCTCCGGTCGAAGAGTAAAAACCTCGTCTCGGTAGAATATTCGATTTCGCCGCTGAGATTGGGCTCTCCTCGTGTACCCGCGGGCGAGCTCGTTGTCGTCCGGGATATTAGCGACCGCGTTCAAGCCGAAAAGGAAGCCGTCGAAAGCTGGCATAAGCTCCAGCAAGCTCTCGAAGGAACGATTCAAGCTCTGGCTCTGACGATCGAAATTCGCGACCCTTACACGGCCGGCCACCAGCGGCGGGTGAGCCAGCTCGCCGCGGCCATAGCCAAGAAAATGGGGTTAACCGAGGACCAGGTTCAGGCGGTTCGGGTCGCCGGAGATATCCACGATATCGGCAAAATCTCCGTGCCGGCGGAAATTCTCAGCCGACCGTCAAAGCTTAACAAGGTCGAGTTTGACATAATAAAAACCCATCCGCAGGTTGGTTACGATATCCTGAAGAACGTCCGTTTCCCTTGGCCGGTGGCCCAAATTGTTCTCCAGCATCATGAGAGAAACGACGGCTCGGGTTATCCCGCAGGGCTGAGAAGCGAGGAAATCCTGCCCGAAGCCAGAATTATCGCCGTGGCCGATACTGTCGAAGCCATGGCCTCCCACCGCCCCTACCGACCGGCTCTCGGAGTCGAAAAAGCCTTAGTGGAAATCCTCCGGTTCAAGGGGATTCTTTTTGACTCCGAGGCCGTGGACGCCTGTCTCCATCTTTTCCGGAAAGAACATTTCCAGTGGTCATAGCCCTCTCCGGAGGAATCTACTTCGGGGATAATCAGCAAAAGAAGTTTGGCGCCCCCGACGGGATTTGAACCCGTGTTGCCGCCTTGAAAGGGCGATGTCCTAGACCGAGCTAGACGACAGGGGCGCCTTAGAGTGGTGAGCCGTGCTGGACTCGAACCAGCGACACCCGGCTTAAAAGGCCGGTGCTCTCCCTCTGAGCTAACGGCCCGCAGGAGAACCCGTATATTTTAGCTTATAAACGGAATGAGTCAAGCTCAACTGAGAGGTTCGAACTTGATGATGACCCAGCGGCCCCGGTAGTTCATGTTCGTCGCTTCGTCTTTTAGTTCATAACGACGCAAATATAACCGGTAAGTTTTTTCGTTACCCGCCCGGTCAGTGATTTTGACGTCGACCTCTTTCGAATGAACCGTTCCTGTAAGGTCCCGGACCGAAGGAAGCTGGGTCATCCCCAGCGAAAAAAGGGTCATTTCTTCTTCTTTGGCAGCCGCGGCCTTCGCGTCGTTATAGTTTTTTTGCAGTTCTTTATGGAGATTATATTCCTGGTCATACTTTGCCTGGAGTTCCTCCACTTTCTTTTTGGCCGCAGCCCTCGCCCCGCCTGTCCGGGCAGCCTCCAGGTCAGCCTGGGCTGCATCCAGGGCATCCTTAGCGTCCATCGTGGGGCCAATGTGGTCTTCGACCTTTTTCTTGAGCTCCAGCTCCTTCTTGTTGAGTTCAGGGAGCGATGCCGGAGCCACGGTCTCCGGAGTTACTGCCATAATCTGCCATCCGGCCACCTCGATTTCAACCGGTTCAAGAGCCATCGTCGAAAGCGTCGTCACATCCCTCAATTGAAGAGCGTTGAAGTATCTTTTTAAGAGAGCTTCTTCTGGCTTGGAAGCACAGCTCGCCAAAGCTAAAAAGACCACTACCACGGCAAAGGCCATAAGCCCCTTCCTGGTCATGTTTCCTCCTTCCATTAAAATTACTTTCGTTAAGATTTTACTTTTTTTTCAAGGAAAAAAGCAAGCTGAAATATGCTTTGTTCTTTAAAAGCATCGCCGATAAGCTGCACTCCTAAAGGCAGTCCCTCGGGGGTAAACCCTGCGGGAAGCGAAATGGCGGGCAAACCTGCGAGGTTGACTGCTACGGTGAAATAATCAGAAAGATACATAGCTATCGGGTCAACCTTAGCCCCAAGGAGAAAAGCAGGCTCAGGCGTCGTTGGCGTAATTATCACATCGGCTTTCTTAAAAGCCTGCCTGAATTCCTCACCTATCTTTTGCCTGACCACCCTGGCCCGTCCATAATAAGCCTCATAATAGCCGGCGCTAAGGGCAAAAGTTCCTAAAAGAATCCGGCGTTTAACCTCACGACCGAAACCAGCTGTCCTCGTAAGGCTGTACATTTCTCGAAGGGTATGTTCTCCTGGATACCTGAAGCCGTAGCGGACTCCATCATACCGGGCGAGGTTGGAACTCGCTTCAGAAGGGGCAATAACATAATAACAGGCGAGCGCGTAGTCGAGTAGGGCAAAATCTACCGGGACTAACTCAAACCCCTCGGATTCCACAACCTCGAGAACACGACGATAGGCTTCCCTGACTTCGGCAGATGCGTCTTTGGCTCTTGATTCTTCAAGATAGCCAACTCTCAGACTTCCAGGAGTGAGTTCAAGCTCCTGGCTGTAAGCAGCGACCGGCTCTTTGGCTGAAGTTGAGTCCTTAGGGTCATAACCTGAGATCACTTCTAAAATCAAGGCAGCATCAACGACTGACCTTGTCAGCGGCCCAATCTGGTCCAAGGAAGAAGCAAACGCTACCAGCCCATACCGGGAAACCCTGCCATAAGTCGGTTTTAACCCCACCAGTCCACAGAAGGCGGCCGGCTGGCGAATCGAACCACCGGTATCCGACCCTAAGGCGGCGGCAGCCTCACCAGCAGCCACAGCCGCGGCTGAACCCCCGCTCGACCCCCCGGGCACCCGCTTTTCGTCGTAAGGGTTGTGGGTGGGGTAAAAAGCCGAATTTTCAGTCGACGACCCCATCGCGAACTCGTCCATGTTAGTCTTACCAATTATGACGGCGTCGGCCGCGAGAAGTTTATCGATAACAGTGGCATTATAAGGAGGGATATAGTGCTCGAGGATGCGGGAGGCGCAGGTCGTCCTTACTCCGGCCGTCAAAATGTTATCTTTTATCGCCAACGGAACGCCGGCCAACTTGCCCTTTGCCTTTTTCTCATCCACCGAGCGGGCTTGTCGCCGGGCTAACTCCTCGGTAACGGTAATAAAGGCCTTAAGCTTGGGCTCTTTTTCCTTAATATTATTTAAATAAGCTTCGACCACCTCCTGAGCTTTAACCTCTCCCCGCCGGACGAGCTGGCTCAGCTCATGCACCGGCAAGTCGGTCAAGGGGCGGCTCATCTTTCTTCTATCACCTTGGGAACTTTGATAAAAGCTTCGTCCTTTTCTGCCGCGGCCGCGAGAACTTCCTCCCGGGGAAGAGAGGCCTCGACCTCATCGGGACGGAAAGGAAGACGCGTTTCTCCGGTTAACCCGGCTTCCTTCTCGATAGTTAATTCGCCGAGCTGGCTTACCCAGGCGACAATCTGCTCGAGTTGAGGGCGAAGCTCGGCCATCTCCTCTGAGTCCAAATGGAGATGGGCCAGCCGGCATAGATGTTCAAGGTCAAATCGGTCACGCATGCGGCGCCATTATAGTTAAGATTCGCCCGAAAAATCAACGAATGAAATATTTTCATTTTTTCTGTTGACAAGACAATTAACTTACAACTAAAATTCCATTTCTGAAAATGCCGAAAACGGGGTTCAGGCATTTTCAGGCTGGATTGATGCAGGAGTTAATTTTGGTTGAATGCCTCTTTCGTAACCCGGTTTTTTATAAAACACGGGCGGCATAATACTAATTTTTATTTTTATGGCATTCATTAAACAAGGCAGGCGCCAGACCTTCTTGGGGGAAGGTTTAGACCAGCTTTTTTTGCTCTGTTTTGCCTTTTTCCCGTCGGCTTTCAAAAAAGGTCTTTTTTTCATAAATCTCCCATTTTGACCTAAGGAGGATTCATGGATATCCAGCGCAAAGTTAAATACGAGGAAGAGTTAGATAAGACCTTCCTCGAAGAAATTAAGGAAATGTCGGGGGCTGAAGACCTTGACCGTTGTATCCAGTGCGGCACCTGCAGCTCCTCGTGCCCGATGTCGGTTTATATGGATTACCCCCCGCGGAAAATTATCGGCCTGGTTAAGAACGGGTTCAAGGACGAGGCATTACGGAGCTTCACCATCTGGCTCTGTTCCTCCTGTTACACCTGCCAGGTACGTTGCCCGGCGAAAATCGAGATTACGGAAGTAATGTATGCTCTCAAGAGAAAAGCTATCGAGGAAAAGGTATACCCTCAGGGCCTGGCCATCCCTGTCCTGGATAAGGAAATGAGCCAGCTTATCCGGAACTACGGCCGTAATTCCGAACTCTGGCTTATCCTGCGGCTTTACCTGAAATCACGCAACCCGATGGGCCTGCTAAGAATGACTCCTCTCGGGTTGAAGCTGCTCAAGACCGGCCGGATGAGTTTTAAGCGAGAAGCCATTAAGGACAGGAAGCAATTAAAGGCCCTGTTGAAGGCAATCAAGGAGGCGGCCTGATGAATAATAATTATATTTATTATCCCGGGTGCTCTCTTAAAGGTAACTCCAAGCAATATGAAGAATCAATCCTTCCGGTCTTTAAAGAGGTGGGTCTGCCGCTCGACGAGCTAGAGGACTGGAACTGCTGCGGGGCGACCGCCTATTTTTCGGTCGACGAGACGCTGGCAACGGCCATCTGTGGTCGCAACCTTAGCCTGGCCGAAAAGAAAGCCAGCGACATCGTAGCCCCCTGCGCCGGATGCTATCTTACCCTGAAAAAGGCAAATAAAGTCTTGAAGGCTGAGACCGAGAAAGCAAAAAAGATCAATCATGCCTTGGAACAAGCCGGCTGCGCCTACCACGGTGGCGTTGAAGTTAAACATCCGCTCGAAGTTCTGGTGAAAGACATCGGCCTCGACCGGGTGCGGGAGAAGGTTCGCAATAAGCTTACGGGGTTGAAAGTGGCCTGCTATTACGGGTGTCAGCTGGTCCGGCCTTTTACAGACTTCGACGACCCGGATTATCCGACGACGCTCGACAGCCTGATGGAAGCCATCGGGGCTGAACCGGTTCCTTATTCAGCTAAGACTCGCTGCTGTGGTGGGTCGCTGACAGGAACAATCGAAGAAGTAGGCAAAAGGCTTAATTTTATCCTGCTTAAAGAAGCCAGGCGTCGAGGAGCTGACGCTATTGTCACCATATGTCCTCTCTGTCAGTTCAACCTGGAAATTCTTCAAGACAAGATCGTTAAAGCTTACGGTGAGGACGTAATGATGCCAGTCTTGTACTTCAGTCAGTTGATGGGCCTGGCGTTTGGTCTGCCTAAGGAAGACCTGGGCTTTAGCCGGTCAATTATCGACCTTAAGCCTTTCTGGCAAAAAATTAGCATGGGAGGAGCCAGATGAACCAGAATGGTGAGCCAAGAATCGGCGTTTTTATTTGCCATTGCGGCACTAACATTGCGGGCAAAGTCAACGTGAGCGAAGTAGTGGCTTTTGCCGCCCAGCTCGATAACGTGGCGGTGGCCAAGGAATATAAGTTCATGTGCTCAGACCCTGGTCAGGAGCTCATCCGCCAGGCGATCAAGGACTATAACCTCAATCGAGTTGTCGTCGCCTCCTGTTCTCCCTTAATGCACGAACCAACTTTTCGCACGGTGACAAACGAAGGTGGCTTAAACCCCTTCTTTTTCCAGATGGCCAACATTCGGGAGCAAGTCTCCTGGGTGACGGAAGACCCGGAAAAAGCCACCAAAAAGGCCAAAGCTATGGTTTCGGCGGCTGTCCGGCGAGTGGCGCTGCATGACCCGCTGCTCAAGAAAGAAGTACCCGTAAGGCCAGAAGTCCTCATCGTTGGCGGCGGCATTGCCGGCATCCACGCCGCCCTTACTTACGCTAATTCTGGCAAAAAGGTCTACCTGGTGGAGAAGGAACCCTCGATAGGCGGTCATATGTCCCATCTCGATAAGACTTTTCCGACGCTCGATTGCGCCGCCTGCATTCTTACGCCCAAGATGAGCGAGGTGGGTAAACACCCGAATATCGTCCTGATGACCTGGAGCGAAGTGGCTGAAGTCTCCGGGTTTGTCGGCAACTTCAAGGTAAAAATAAGAAAAAAACCGCGGTATGTCGACATCAGCAAATGCAGCGGGTGTGGTGCTTGCTGGGAAAATTGTCCCGCAACTATCACGCCTTCCGAGAGGGTTATCCGCAAAGGAGATATGATTATAAAAGTCGTGGAAAAAGAACACTGAAATGAAACTCAGCGAAATAAAGGAGTTGCTCCGGTCCAGAGTTATCTGCGGAGAAGAATACCTCGACCATGAGGTAGAAAGGGCGGGAGCCTCTGACCTGATGAGCGACGTCTTAGCTCTTGGTAAACCAGGCATGCTCCTGATCACTGGCTTAGCCAACGTTCAGAGCGTCAGGACAGCCGATATCATCGAAGCCAAAGCAATTCTTTATGTCCGGGGCAAAATACCCGACCAGGAAGGAATTGCCCTGGCCAAGAAAAAGGGCATCCCGCTTTTATCCACCGAATTTCTGATGTATCAGGCTTGCGGCCTTCTCTTCGGCCGGGGTCTGAAAAGCGTCAAGGATGAAGAAGTCGACCGATGACTAACCTGCCGGCAAACGGACGAGAAAGCTGCTTTGTCGAATCCTTTCCTATTCAGGGCGGCGATTTCCATCATGCCGGCCATGTTTCAACCCAGATTAAAGAAATCCTTAAGGAGCTGGGGATAGAACCAGCCGTAGTTCGCCGGGCGGCAATCGCGGCATACGAGGCTGAAATGAACGTTGTGATGTATGCCCGGCACGGGACTTTTATTTTAGAGGTGACCCCGGGCGAAGTAAATTTTTGGGTGGAAGACGAAGGCGAGGGGATTCCTGATATCGAACTGGCCATGCAGGAGGGTTATTCGACCGCCACTCCAGAGATGCGCGAAATGGGGTTTGGCGCCGGGATGGGTTTGCCCAACATCAAGAAAAACGCCGACCGGTTTGAGATAACCTCCGAAGTGGGCAAAGGCACCCTCCTCAGAATCACGATTTTTCTTAACCAGAAGAAGGTGCGATGAACCAGTATTATCATTCGATTCGCTTCGACCAGGAGCGCTGCGAGGGACGGATGCGTTGTCTGCGCGTTTGTCCAACCCAGGCAATTCGCGTCCGTAAAGGCAAAGCCCGGATGATCGAGGAAAGGTGCATCGACTGCGGCGAGTGCATTAATGTCTGCCCCAACGGGGCTATCATCCCCCTTACCGACCCGTTCGGCGAGCTCAGCCGGTTCCGCTACACCATCGCCGTCCCTTCTCCCGCGCTCTATGCCCAGTTTGGCCGCGAAATCCTCCCGGCCAAGATATTAGCCGGTTTAAAAAAACTCGGGTTCGACGAGGCCGTCGACCTGGCAAACACCTGCGGAGAAGTAAGTTTTGCGATTCAAGAATTTCTGCGTAACTATAACGGCGCAAGGCCCCTGATTTCGAACGCCTGCCCCACGGTGGTTCGCCTCATTCAGGTCAAATACCCTGACCTCATCGACCACATCATTCCGATCGACACCCCGCGAGAAATCGCTGCCAGGGAAATAAAAAGGAAAAAGTCGAAGCAACTGGAAATCCCGGAAAAGGATATCGGCACTTTCTACATAACTCCCTGCCCTGTAAAGATGATCTCGATCAAACAGCCGGCAGAAAAAGGCCGGAGCCATCTTGACGGGGCTCTTTCGATCGCCGATGTTTATGGCCCGCTCCTTTCCGCCATGGAGAGTCTGGAAGAAACCGAGCCTGAGCGCCGAGCTCTCGAAAGCATTTGCATTCTCGGTATCGGGTGGGCGGTCGTCGGTGGGATGAGCCGGACACTCCGGCTGCGGAATTCGATCGCTGTTTCTGCCCTGGCTGAATTGATCAAAGTGTTCGACGACATCGAAAAAGGCAAAATCCGCAACATCGACTTTATCGAGGCCTATTCTTGTACCCACGGATGTGTCGGCGGTTCGTTAACCGTCGAAAATACATACAGCTCATATAACAAAATAATAAAGCTAATTGAAACTCTCGAATACGAAAAAATTAAAGCCTGCCCGGACATCCGGGATGTGAGGCGACGCTACGAACAAAAATATTATTTCATCGAGGGCCAGCTTGAGCCCCGACCTCTTGCCCCTCTGGATGAAGACATCGGCAAAGCAATCCAGAAGAAAAAACAAAAAGAGGCCATCTATGAAAAGCTGCCTCAGATTGACTGCGGCGCCTGCGGTTCACCCTCCTGCCAGGCATTCGCTGAGGACCTGATTCAAGGCGAGGTCGAGCTGGCTGATTGCGTTTTTCTCTGGCCGCAAAAAATAACCGCTCTGGCCAAAGAAATCATCGAGCTCGTGGAAAAAACCGGTTGCCGGAGGGGTCAGGCTGAAATCAGTTCGGCCAAAAACAAAAAGGAAGAGGAAGCATGATTTTAAAAGAAATAATTTCTCATCTCGGCCTCAAAGTCTTGACTGAAGCCGGCCAGCTGGAAACAGAAGTGACCGGCGGTTATACCTCCGACCTCTTGAGCGATGTGATCGCCCATGCCCGGGAGGGCAATCTCTGGATAACTCTCCAGACGCATCCCAATATTATTGCCGTGGCGCGGCTTAAAGACCTGGCAGGCATCATCATTGTTCATGACCGCCAGCCGGAAGCGGAAACAAAACGCAAGGCCGAAGAAGAAAAAATTCCCCTTTTAGGAACCCTGGATAACTCCTTCGTTATCTCGGGCCGGTTGTATCAATTGCTCATGGAAAAAGAATAGGAGATGCTGCGAGCGGTGAAAACTGACCTTCACATCCACACTTGCCTTTCGCCCTGCGGCGAGCTGAACCTGTCCCCCCGGGGCATTGTTAAAATGGCCAGGGATAAGGATATCGAAATAATCGGCATCTGCGACCACAACTCGGCTGAAAACATTCCAGCCCTGGTCGCGGCGGGCGAGAAATTCTCGCTTCCGGTGATCCCGGGAATCGAAGTGACGACGAAGGAAGAAGTGCACCTGTTAGCCCTTTTTGGCCGGGTTGAGGCCGCTTTCGAGCTCCAGGAGAAAATCTACGAACATCTTCCGGGAGAAAACAACCCGGAACTTTACGGACTCCAGGTAGTGGTGAACGAGGAAGGCGAAGTCCTCCGCTTCAACGACCGCCTGCTGATCGGCGCGACGACCCTCAGCCTGGAAGAAACAGTCAATCTCATCCATCAGCTCGGGGGTCTGGCCATAGCCTCCCATGTCGACCGGGAAGCGTTTTCGCTCATCAGCCAGCTTGGGTTTATTCCTGCTTCTCTCGCCCTGGACGGGCTGGAAATCTCATCCCGTCTATCGCTGGCGGAGGCCAGAAAAAAATTCCCTGAACCATATCCCCTGGTAACTTTTTCCGACGCCCATGACCTCAAAGAAATCGGCGCCGCCACCACTTCTTTCTTGATGACTGACTTAACCTTTGAAGAAATCGTTCTCAGCCTGCGGCAACAAGAAGGCAGAAGGATTCTCAATTGAGATAGCCATGGAAGACTTATCGCTTCACCTTCTGGACATCGCCGAGAATTCGGTGAATGCAGGCGCCTCACGCATAAAGATTACTATTATCGAAGACGCCGCTGCCGACCTTCTTCTTCTCGAGGTGGAGGATAACGGGCGAGGGATGAGCGAAGAAGAATGCCGTCGCGCCCTCGACCCTTTTTATTCCACGCGCCAGACAAGAAGAATCGGGCTCGGTTTGCCCTTCCTTCAAGAAGCCTGTCGAGCGGCGGGCGGCGACCTGACGCTGACTTCAGCCCCGCAAAAAGGAACAAAAGTACGGGCGTCGTTTCGTTTGAGCCACATCGACCTCAAGCCGATGGGTGACTTGGCCTTAACCCTGGTTACCTTGATAGCCGGGCATCCGGAAATAGAATGGGTCTATTATCATCGCCGCGACGGGGCAGAATTTGAGTTCAACACGCGGCAGTTTAAAGAAACTTACCCCGGAATAGCACTCAATCATCCTGAGGTTTTAAACGCCATCAGGAATTATATTGACCATAGGTTATCTTTTTTAAGGAGGGAACATGGTCGAAGCCAAAGTCTCTGAAATCCTGGAAAAATACGCTCGCGATGAGAGTTCCCTCATCGCCATGCTCCAGGACCTGCAGGAAGAATATTCCTACCTGCCGCGGGAAGCCCTGGAGCAAATTTCCCGGGAGATGGATGTCCCCCTTAGTCGCATTCTTAGCTTAGCTACTTTTTTCCGGGCTTTTAGCCTCAAACCTAAGGGCAAACATCCCATCCATGTGTGTCTCGGGACCGCCTGTCATGTCCGCGGAGCCCAGCTGGTTCTGGAGAAATTCGAGCGGGAACTCGGCATAAAGGCGGGCGAGACGAGCGAAGACCGGCTTTTCAGCCTGGATGCTGTCCGTTGCCTGGGGTGCTGTGGCCTTGCGCCCGTAGTTATGGTTGGCGAGGAAGTCCACGGAAAAGTTACTCAAACGAAGGTCCCGGGCATCATCAAAAAATACAAGAAATGAGGAGAGGAAGCCATGCCAAAGCTCACGCTTGAAGACCTCGAAAAAATAAGGCAAGAGGCCAGAAAGTCGATTTTTATCCGCGAGCAGGGCCAATTCAAGGCCAAAATCATTGTCCATATGGGCACTTGCGGGATTGCGGCCGGCGCCAGAAATATCATGAATGCTTTTCTCCGGGAAGTGGAAAAGCGAGGAACGACGGACGTTCTTCTGACGACATCCGGATGTGCCGGCCTCTGCAGCCGCGAGCCGATGGCAACGGTCGAGCTGGCCGGCCAGGCTCCGGTTAAGTACGTCGACCTGACTGAGAAAAAGGCCCAGGAGATCTTCGAGAAGCATGTCCTCGGGGGACAAATCGTCACTGCCTATGCCCTGGGTATTGGCAGCGAAAAGACCGACCTGTAGGAAGGAGTGAAAAATGGCGGAAGCAAAAGAAAAGCTATACCGGACCCACTTAATGGTCTGCGCCGGGACGGGGTGTGTCTCCAACCACGCCTTCGAAATTAAAGAAGCTCTGGAAAAAGAAATTAAGCGCCAGGGGCTGGAAAACGAAGTTAAAGTGGTGACTACCGGTTGCAACGGGTTCTGTGAACGAGGCCCGCTGCTTGTCGTCCAGCCCGGCAACATCTTTTACCAAACCCTGAGCGTGAAAGATGTGCCGCTGCTGGTGGAAGAACATCTCCTTAAAGGCCGGCCGGTGAAGAAGTTCATGTACCAGCCGCCCGAAGAAAAAACACCCGTGCCGGTTTTGAGCGAAATCAACTTTTTCAAGAAACAGGTGCTCGTCGCCCTGCGCAACCGCGGCCTCATCGACCCGGAAAAAATCGAAGATTACATAGCCCGTGACGGGTATAAAGCCCTGGTTAAGGCTCTGACCCAGATGACGCCGGAAGAAATAATCCAGGAAATCACCGTTTCCGGGCTGCGGGGCCGGGGCGGTGCCGGTTTTCCCACGGGCCTAAAGTGGCAACTCGTCCGGAATTCACCTTCGCCCAACGGAGAAAAATATCTCGTCTGCAACGGCGACGAAGGCGACCCGGGCGCTTTCATGGACCGAAGCATCCTCGAAGCCGACCCGCATTCGGTTATCGAGGGAATGCTCATCGGGGCCAAGGCCATCGGGGCGACCCAGGGCTTCATTTATGTCCGGAATGAATATCCCCTGGCCGTAAAAAGAATCTATATCGCACTCGACCGGGCCCGCAGTCTTGGCCTGCTCGGTCATGATATCTTAGGGACCGGTTTTGACTTCGACATCAGAGTTGTCCGGGGAGCCGGCGCCTTTGTTTGCGGCGAGGAAACCGCCCTGCTGGCCTCAATCGAGGGCCGTTTGGGCGAACCAAGACCGAGGCCGCCTTATCCGGCGGAAAAGGGACTCTGGGGTAAACCTACCTGCATCAATAACGTTGAAACCTGGGCTAATGTCCCTGTTATCATCGACCGGGGAGGAAAATGGTTCGCCTCGATCGGGACACCGACCTCAAAGGGTACCAAGGTTTTTTCTCTTGTCGGCAAAATTAACAACACCGGCCTGGTTGAGGTCCCGATGGGAATAACCCTGCGCGAAATTATTTATGACATCGGCGGCGGTATTCCTGGCGGGAAAAAATTCAAAGCTGTCCAAACTGGCGGCCCTTCCGGAGGATGCATCCCGGCGGAAAAGATCGACCTCCCGATTGATTATGAAAGCTTGACTGAGGCGGGAAGCATGATGGGCTCGGGCGGCATGGTCGTCATGGACGAAGATACCTGCATGGTGGATGTCGCTCGTTACTTCCTGTCTTTCACCCAGGATGAAAGCTGCGGCAAATGCACTCCTTGCCGGGAGGGAACAAAGGCCATGCTCGATATCCTCACCCGAATCACTGAAGGCAAAGGGACAGAAGAAGACCTGGTTTTGCTCGAAGAACTCGCCCAGACCGTCAAAGAAGCGTCGCTCTGCGGTTTAGGAAAAACCGCTCCTAACCCGGTTCTCACGACGCTTCGCTACTTCCGCGATGAATATATCACCCATATCCGTGATAAAAAATGCCCGGCTCATGTCTGCCGGCAACTTAACGTTTACACCATTGACCCGCAAATCTGTCTGGAAAAGGGTCATGGCTGCGACGTCTGCCGGCGGAACTGCGCCTCTGAAGCCATAACCGGGGCTAAGGGCGAATCTCATAAGATAGACCAGGCCAAGTGTATTAAGTGCGGCGTCTGTTTTGACGTATGCAATTTTGGCGCCGTAAGAGTTGAGTGAGGAGGTAAGAAATGGTTACCGTTACGATTGATGGCAAGAAAATTCAGGTAGAAGAGGGGACAACCATCCTCCAGGCGGCCAAGAAATTAGATATTTCCATCCCGACTCTTTGCTATCA
This sequence comes from Candidatus Aminicenantota bacterium, assembly GCA_037441905.1. GTDB lineage: Bacteria > Acidobacteriota > Aminicenantia > Aminicenantales > CALLJL01 > CALLJL01. The sequence continues at coordinate 71,430 of JBBIRF010000003.1, read as the reverse complement.
TCCATTAATCGAGCCTTATGCCGCCTGCCGCGTCTGTTTGGTTGAAGTAAGCGTGCGGGGCCGGAAAGACCTTATTACGTCATGTAACAATAAGGTTCAAGACGGGATGGAGGTTGAAACCGCCTCCCCGCGGGTCCTCAGAAGCCGGCGGCTTAACGTGGAAATGCTTCTAGCCCGGGCGCCGGCCGCTGAACCTGTCCAGAGGCTTGCCAGGGAAATGGGCATTGATAAGCCGCGTTTCCCGATAAAGGACCCAAATGAAAAATGCATCCTCTGCGGTCTGTGCGTCCGCGCTTGCGAACAAGTGGTGGGCGCCTGTGCGATTAGTTTTATCGACCGCGGTACAGAGAGGAAAGTAATGCCTCCTTTTGGCGAACCTTCAGAAGCTTGCATCGGCTGTACCGCCTGCGCCCATTTCTGCCCGACAGGAGCAATCACCTATGAAGATAAGTACGGCCGCCAGGTTATCCATTCCGAGCTATATCTTGGGCCATCGACCGCCATCCGGGTTCCCATCCGCCAAGCTGTTCCGATGGTTCCTTTTATCGATGAATCCGCCTGCATCCATTTTAAGACGGGCAAATGCCAGCTCTGCGTCAAGGTTTGCGACCGACAGGCCGTTAACCATGAAATGAAAGAAGAGGAGGTGGAGGTCGAAGTCGGGTCGATAATCCTGGCCACCGGTTTTAAGCCGTTTGACGCCCGCCGCATCCCGGCCTACGGCTACGGCAGGTTGCCGAACGTGATTACAGCCCTGGAGTTTGAGCATCTGGTGAATGCTTCTGGTCCTACCGGCGGCAAAATCTTGCTGGCTAGCGGAGAAGAACCGAAATCAGTCGGGATAGTTCACTGTGTCGGCTCAAGAGATGAAAATTACAACGAATATTGCTCCCGGGTCTGCTGCATGTACTCCCTCAAGTTCGCCCATTTGATTAAAGAAAAAACCGAAGCTGACATTTATGACTTTTATATCGACATGCGTTGTTTCGGTAAGGGCTATGAAGAGTTTTATCATCGTCTGCTCGAGGAAGGAACAAAATTTATCCGCGGTCGGGTTTCGGAAATTACCGACCTGGCCGTGACCAAGGAAGAGGAAGGGAAGCTTATCATCCGGGTGGAAGATACGCTCCTGGGCGTCGTCCGGCGAATTCCCGTCGATATGGTGATTCTGGCAACAGGGCTTGAGCCGTCAGTCGACCATAACCAGCTGGCCAAAACCTTCAACATTTCCTGCAGTCAGGATACTTTCTTCTTAGAAAGACACCCGAAATTAGCTCCGGTCTCGACCTTCTCCGACGGCATCTTTCTCGCGGGATGTTGCCAGGCTCCCCGGGATATTCCCGATACGGTAGCTCAGGCAGGCGGGGCGGCGGCGGAAGCTTTAGCCCTGGCTGATAAAGCCAGTTTCAGCCTTGAGCCAGTAACCGCGGAGATAGACGAAAACCTTTGCTCCGGCTGTCAGATTTGTGTCGGCCTCTGTCCATTTACGGCCATAACATTTGACCGAGAAAAGGAAATATCCGTCATAAACGACGCCCTGTGTAAAGGATGCGGGACATGCGTCGCCGCCTGTCCGTCGGGTGCGGCTCAGCAGAAACACTTTCGCGACCGGCAAATCATGGCCGAAATCGAAGGGTTATTACTTGTATAATCGCACGGGAGGTAGCAACCTGTTTCCGTTTTAGATATAATGTAAAGCTTTATTTTAAAAACATGTCATCCGATTTTAGCTGGTGAGGAGGCAATAATGAGTCAAGCTGGGTTTGAACCCCGCTTAGTGGGGTTCCTTTGTAATTGGTGTTCTTATACCGGGGCCGACCTCGCAGGCACGGCCAGGATGACTTATGCCCCTAACATAAGGATCATCCGGGTTATGTGCAGCGGCCGGGTTGACCCCCAGTTTGTCCTCAAGGCATTCCGCGAGGGGGCTGACGGCGTGCTGATTTCCGGCTGCCATCCTGGAGATTGCCATTATCAAGAAGGTAATTATAAAGCCTTGCGCCGTTATAAACTTCTTTCGCGGTTGCTCGAACAGCTGGGCATCGAAAAAGAAAGGTTCAGGCTCGAATGGGTTTCGGCCTCAGAAGGGGCCAGGTTTCAGCAGGTGGTTAATGAGTTTACCGAACAGGTCCGGCGCCTCGGGCCGCTAAACTTCAAGTTCAACGGAGGTTCCCATGAGTAAGCCCAAAGTTGCTTTTTACTGGTGTGCATCTTGCGGCGGCTGCGAGGAAGCGGTTGTCGACCTGGCCGAAGACATCCTTAAGGTAGTCGAAGCGGTTGACATCGTTTTCTGGCCTGTAGCCCTCGATTTTAAGAAAAAAGATGTCGAGGCCATGGCTGACGGCTCGATCGCGGTTAGCTTTATTAACGGGTCGGTCAGGTTATCGGAACAGGAAGAAATGGTTCATCTGCTCCGCCGGAAATCGCAGCTCGTCGTTGCCTTCGGAAGCTGCTCGCATCTTGGCGGAATACCCGGGCTGGCGAATTTCTGGAACAAAGAGGCCATTTTCCGCCGGGCCTATTTCACCACCCCGTCCACGGTTAACCCTGATGGCGTTGTTCCTCAGGAAAAAGTCGTTGTCGAGGGCAAAGAATTAACCCTGCCCGCTTTTTATGACACCGTGAGGGCCCTCGACCAGGTTATCGATGTTGACTATTATCTCCCCGGCTGTGCTCCTCCCCGCCACCTCATCCTCAACGCTGTCGGGGCTATTTTAGAGGGTAAGCTCCCTCCGAAGGGAGCTGTGCTTTCTCCCAACAAATCTCTGTGCGACGATTGCGACCGGAATAAGACCAAGCCGGAGAAATTAACGATTAAAGAGTTTAAGCGGCCGTGGGAAGTCCTTCTTGACCCGGAAAAGTGCTTTTTGGCCCAGGGGGTTATCTGCATGGGACCGGCTACGAGAACTGGTTGCGAAGAAAGATGCATCACGGCCAACATGCCCTGCCGGGGTTGCTTCGGGCCAACCGACCAGGTCTACGACCAGGGCGCCAAATTCCTTTCCGCCTTAGCTTCGCTTATCGATTTTAAGGACGAAAAGGAAATAGAAAAGGTTGTCCAGACTATCGCCGACCCCGCCGGCACCTTCTATCGTTTTAGCCTGCCCAAGTCAATTCTTGGCCGCAGGAAACTGGAGGCAATAAAATGAGTCAGCGAATAACCATCGACCCGATAACCAGGCTTGAAGGTCACGGAAAGATAGAGATTTTCCTCAATGATGCCGGGGATGTCGAAAGGGCTTTTCTTCAAGTGCCGGAGCTGCGCGGTTTTGAGCAGTTCGCGGTCGGCCGTCCGGTGGAAGAGATGCCCCGGATTACCCCTCGCATCTGCGGTGTCTGCCCCACCGCCCATCATATGGCCTCGACAAAATGCGTTGACGCCGTTTTTCATGTCGAGCCAACCCCAACCGCCCGCAAGATAAGAGAGTTAATTTACAACACCTTTATGATGGAGGACCATTCGCTTCATTTCTTTTTCCTGGGCGGTCCTGATTTTGTCGTCGGCCCCCAGGCGCCGGCGGCGGAGAGAAATATTCTGGGTGTCCTGGGTAAAGTAGGGCTGGAAATCGGCGGCCAGGTAATCAGGGTCCGCCGGGAATGTCGCGATATCATCAACTACCTCGGCGGCAAGGTTATTCACCCTGTCTGCGGACTTCCGGGCGGCGTTTCCAAAGGGCTGGATGAGGAACATCGCTTAAAATTCTTAGAGACAGCCCGGTATGCGGTTGAATTCGCCAAGTTTGCCCTGAAAATCTTCGACGACGTCGTCTTGAAAAACAAAGAGTACGTCGACCTGGTAGTCGGCGACGCTTATAAACTCGTCACTTATTACATGGGGCTGGTTGATGAGAAGAACAGGGTTAATTTTTATGACGGCCTGATCCGGGTGGTCGACCCCGAAGGCAAGGAGTTCGCCAAGTTTAAGGCCGCTGATTATCTCGAACACGTGGCTGAACACGTCGAGCCCTGGACTTACATTAAGTTTCCTTACCTGAAAAAAATTGGCTGGAAGGGCTTCGTAGAGGGAAGAGAAACCAGTATTTACCGAGTGGCGCCTCTCGCCCGCTTAAACGCGGCTGACGGCATGGCCACTCCCTTAGCGCAACAGGAATACGAAAGGATGTACCAGGTCCTCGGAGGAAAACCGGCTCATAACACCCTGGCATTCCACTGGGCTCGTCTGATCGAAGCCCTCCAGGCAGCTGAGGCTATGGTAGCCCTGCTGGAAGACAAAGAAATTACCAGCCCGGACATCCGGCGGGTGCCGACAGAAACGCCCACCGAGGGAGTGGGGGTAGTCGAAGCTCCCCGGGGAACGTTATTCCACCATTATAAAACCGACGAAAAAGGCATTGTGACTGAAGCCAACCTGATTGTCGCCACGATGAATAATTCAGCCGCCATTACGATGTCGATCGAAAAAGCAGCCAAGGCTTTTATCAAGGAAGGCAAGGTTTCCGACGGACTACTCAATTTAGCGGAGATGGCTTTTCGTCCGTATGACCCCTGCCATGCATGCGGCACTCATGCCCTTCCGGGTGACATGCCTCTAATCATCAACATTTACAACAGCCGTCGCGAGTTGGTGGAACAGATAAAAAGAGATTAACCCAGTCCAGGACAAAGAAAAAGGTTTGTTTTCGCTTTGAGAGCAGACGAACCGCCAAGATGACGCCTGCTTCAAAGCAAATCTTCGATGAAAGAAAGGGCTCTTTCCCTCCGGACGAAGCTCATTCTGAGCTTCCTGGCAGTTATTGTTGTCGGCGGGCTGATTTCGCTCGTCATCGGCTCGCGCCTGGTTAGGCGCACTCTCATCGGCCAGGCCCAGCTGAAAGTCAAGCACGACCTGGCCGCTGCCTGGATGGTTTTCAACGAAAAACTTAACGATATTCAGCAGATCGTCACTCTCACGGCTTCAAGAGAAAGCATTCAAGAAGCCCTCAAATCGGGAAATACCGACCTTTTGCTCCGGTATTTATCCCGGGTAAGGACAGATTTCGGGCTGGATTTTCTCACGCTTACGGACGGAGCTGGAAAAGTTATCATCCGGACAAGAAATCCAGGGGTCGTGGGTGATTCTCAAGCCGAAGATGAACTCGTCCGCTTAGCCCTGAAAGGCGGGGTAGTAGCCGGCCCTCAGGTTGTCCCGGGCGAGCAGCTCAGGCTTGAGGGCGAAGACCTGGCGGCGCAAGCTTATCTTGAATTCATCCCCACTCCCCGGGCAGAGCCGAAGCCCAAGAGCTTCGAAGACCGCGGGCTTGTCCTCAAGGCGGCGGCCAGCATTCAGGATGAAAGCCATCGCACCCGGGGGGTGCTTTATGGAGGAATTCTCCTCAACCGGAATTACGAAATCGTCGACCGGATTAAGGAAACCGTTTTTAAGGGCGAAAAATATAAAGGCCGGGACGTTGGCACGGCCACTATTTTTCTCAACGACCTCCGGGTCTCGACCAACGTCCGGAACGAAAAGGGCGAAAGAGCCATCGGAACCCTGCTTTCAGCCCAGGTAAAAAAGGCAGTCCTGGACGAAGGTAAGGCCTGGGTCGACCGGGCCTTTGTCGTGACCGACTGGTACATTACCGCTTATGAACCCATTAGAAATGTCGAGGGCAAAATCATCGGCATCCTTTATGTCGGCATGCTCGAAAAGCCTTACATCGATACGGCCAATAAACTAATGCTAACTTTTACCTTTATGGCCTCGCTCTGCGTCGTCTTCCTGCTTGTCATCCTCTATTTCTCGACAACGCAGATCATCCGACCGCTGCAAAGAATGGTCATGGCTACGGAGGAAATAGCCAGGGGTGACCTCTCGCATAAGGTTGATATCAGGTCAAAGGATGAACTCGGCCATTTGGCTTCCTCCTTCAACGAAATGATTGACCAGCTCCGTCAGGCGAACGAAGCGCTGATGGAATGGGGGAGGACCTTGGAGAAAAAAGTGGAAGCAAGAACCAGAGAGCTGACCGAGATGCAGACGAAACTAATTCAGTCGGAAAAGCTTGCTTCCCTGGGCAAACTGGCCGCGGGCGTGGCTCATGAAATTAATAACCCCCTGGGAGCCATTCTCATCTACAGCCATCTGCTGCTCGAAGATACGCCTAAGAATACTCCAGCTTACGAAAATTTAAGAAAGATAGTTAAAGAGACCAGCCGGTGTAAGGATATCGTTAAAGGGTTGCTCGAGTTTGCCCGGCCGAAAGAACCGGAAATGGTAGCCACTGACGTCAACGAAGTTGTCGAGCGGGCTCTGGCCATCATGGAAAAACAGGCTCTATTCCAGAACATCGCCATTAATAAGCAATATAGCGCGCTGCCCCGTGTGATTGCCGATGCTTCCCAGTTACAGCAGGTCTTCATGAATATTATCCTTAACGCCGCCGAAGCCATGGACGGCCGAGGAACGCTAACCATAAGCACTTCGATGGACCTGGAGAAAAAGCAAATAAGAATCGCTTTTGCGGACAACGGCCACGGGATCAGGCCAGAGGATATGTCACGGCTGTTCGAACCATTTTTCACCACCAAAGAAGTCGGCAAAGGTACCGGTCTTGGCTTAGCCATCAGCTACAGCATCATCCAGAAACATCAAGGGACGATAGAAGTTTCGAGCGAACCCGGGAAAGGTTCAACCTTTACCGTGGTTCTGCCCCTGCAAAAGGAATCAGACAATGACCGAAAGAGCTCAGATTCTAATCATTGACGACGAGGAAGCCATCCGCGACGCGATGAATCAGGTGCTCTCGCGGGAAGGCTACGAAGTCAAGCAAGCCAGGGAAGGAAAAGAAGGGCTGGAGATTTTTCAAAAAGACACTTTTCACCTGGTTTTTCTCGACCTCAAACTCCCTGGAATTAGGGGTATGGATGTTCTCTCAAGGATAAAAGAGGTCAGCCCGGAAACCCCGGTTATCATCATCACGGGTTACAGTTCAATCGAATCAGCGGTCGAAGCAATGAAACGAGGCGCCTTCGATTACATGCCCAAGCCTTTTACCCCTGAGGAGCTCCGCGTCGTCACCCGGAAAGCGCTGGAAAACAGGCGGATTTTTTATGAAAACATGTACTTGCGGCAGGAACTCGAAGCCAAGATAGAATTCGAGCTGGTCATTGGCAAGAGTCCGGCCATGCAAAAAGTGCTCGACGTCGTCAGAAGGGTGAGCCCGACGGAATCGACTGTCCTGATCACGGGAGAAAGCGGCACAGGAAAGGAGCTTATTGCTCGCGAGATTCACCGGCATAGCAGCCGACGCAACGCTCCTTTTGTCGTCGTCGATTGTGGCGCCCTGGTCGAGACTCTTTTTGAAAGCGAACTTTTTGGCCATGTCAAGGGCTCTTTCACCGGTGCCCACGAGACCAAGCACGGCCGGTTCGAGGTGGCTGACGGCGGGACTATTTTTTTTGACGAAGTGTCCAACATCAGCCCTAATATTCAAGCGAAGCTCCTGCGGGTAATCCAGGAAAGAGAAGTTACCCGGATTGGCAGCAACCGGCCGATCAAAGTAGATGTCCGTATCCTGGCGGCGACTAACGAAAACCTGGCTGAGCTTGTCAAGGCGGGAAAGTTTCGGGAAGACCTTTTCTACCGGCTTAATGTCGTCCCGCTTCATTTACCCCCGCTGCGGGAAAGAAAAGAAGATATTACCCTCTTAGCCGAGCACTTCCTCCAGAAATATAACCGAAAGGCCAAAAAGGCTATCAAAGGCATTACGCCCCAAGCGATGAAGGCTCTAATGGAGTATGATTGGCCGGGAAATATCAGAGAATTAGAGAATACAATCGAGCGGGCTGTTGTCCTCGCCAGGGTAGACTCGATTAACCTCGAAGACCTAATTACCCACGGAATAAGCGGCCGGGTTGCCTCCGAACCCAGCTGGATGAGCCCCCGACGGACTCTGGCAGAAGTTGAAAAAGATTACATCACGGCTGTTCTCAAGGATCAAAAAGGAAATAGAAGCGCCGCCGCTCAAATCCTCGGTATCGACCGGAAGACCTTGTGGGCCAAGATTAAGAAATACGGGATCAACCTCGACTCCCTCTGAACAATCAGGCTCAGGCTTTCTTTATTCCCCAGTCGTGGGGAAAAATTCCCCTTTTTGTTTAAGTTCTTTATCCCAGGGAAAAAATTATTAAAAGAGATTGCTCTAACCATAGACTTTATATATAGTTAGAAGCATCCAAAAAGGGGAAAACTTAGATATTTAGGCATAAATCTTGCATATATTTAGAGCGATGCAGGAATGCACGCTCGAGTGTCTCAAACAGGAGGTATAAATTATATGAATTCAGAGGGTCGAAACCATGAGAATCCTAAAGCTTAAGAAGGAAAATCTGTATCCCTTCCTCGGAGCCATTTCCGACGGAGCGGAGCTGTGGGCTCCTTTGACCAGGGAAAACAAAACAAGCTTTGCCCCGGTAGCGTCGTCCGAGATTCCCAAAATCGACCTCAAGGCGACCCGGACTCTTCTGCCGCCCAAGAAGCTTTTCGTCCCCCCGAGTTTCACCATGTTCCAATTCACCTCCCGCGGCTATGAAGAGGATTTTTCCTGGGTCAAGGACCGGATTCTGTTCGGGATTCATCCTTGCGACATTCACGGTCTTCTCATTCTCGACCGCATTTTTAGCCAGGTTTTCCCTGATTCTTATTATCTTAAGGCCAGGCAGCGGACCCTTATTCTCGGTCTTTCCTGCTGGCCTGACGAAAATTGCCTCTGCCAGTCTACCCATACCGACATCATCGAAGAAGGCTATGACCTCTTTTTCACCGACCTGGGAGACAATTACCTCGCCTGGATAGGTTCCAGCCAGGGAGACGACCTCGTCCGCCTTGTCCCCGAGTTTTTCGAGGAGACTCTGGCGACAGCCGACATCCAGAAGTACATCGACTGGCGAGAGAACAGGGCCAGGGCATTTAAGACCTCGATAAACTATGTGTTTATGCCTGACCTGATGGAGCTCAAGTACCGTGATTCGCTCTGGGAAAAATTAGGCACATCCTGTTTAGCCTGCGGGTCGTGCTCGATGGTCTGTCCCACCTGCAATTGTTATAACGTCCGCGACGAAATCCGGCTGGCCGGGAAGCCGGGGTTGCGCGTCCGGGAATGGGATTCTTGCACCTTGCCCGAATATTCTCAGGTGGCCGGCGGCGAGAACTTCCGGGAGAAAAAATCCTCGCGGCTCAAGCTCTGGTATACTCATAAACTCCAGGCGTATGGCTCGAAATACGGAAAACCAAGCTGTGTCGGCTGCGGCCGCTGCCTGGTTACCTGCCCGGTGGGAATTAACGTAAAATCAGTGGCCGATGCCCTGGAAGGCAAGCCCGTCAACGCCTTTTGGGCTCGGCTTTCTTCTGAGGTGACTCCATGAACACGGAATTAAAAAACACTCTCCCCAACCCTCTCCTACCCGAACCAGCCCGGATTGTCAGGGCTTATAATTTGACGGCTGACGTGAAATTCTTCCAGGTCCGCCTGACCGATATGGAAAAAGCGCTCAGCTTTCGTTACCGGGCTGGACAGTTTGCCATGCTTTCCGTCCTCGGAGCAGGGGAAGCGCCTTTTTCCATTTCTTCCCCTCCTTCCAGGCCGGGTTTACTCGAGTTTTGCATTCGGCGAGTGGGGACGGTCACGAACGCCCTGTTCCGTCTTAAGGAAAATTCTTTAATCGGTCTGAGGGGACCCTACGGCAATGGATTTCCCGTTGAAGCTATGACCGGAAAAGATATCATCATCGTCGTCGGCGGCCTTGGGGCCGCACCCCTCCGGTCTGTGCTTCTCTACTGCCTGGATAACCGGGACCAGTTTGGCCGGGTGAGCGTGCTCTACGGCGCGAAAAGACCGGCCGAGATGATTTTCAGGGAGGAATATTTTGATTTAAAGAAGCGGGGAGACCTGGAATGCCATCTGACCGTTGACGCTGATGATACCGGAACCTGGACCGAAAACATCGGTGTCGTCACGACTCTCTTTCCCAAGTTAAAAAATGTCGACCCGGCGAACACCTTTGCTCTCGTTTGCGGCCCGCCAGTGATGTACAAGTTCGTCATCAGAGAGTTAATCAAGCTTAACATTCCGAAACATCAGATTTTAATGACTCTCGAAAGAAGGATGAAATGCGGTGTCGGCAAATGCGGCCACTGCGCGATTGATTATATTTATACCTGTTTGGACGGTCCTGTTTTTACTTACTGGGATGTGCTCCACATGAGAGAGTTAATTTAAGGAGGAAACCCCGATGGAAAAAACCCGCGTGAAAATCGGCGTCTTTGAGCTGACCGGCTGTGCGGGCGATGCCCTCCTCATCCTCGATTGTGAATCCGAGCTGGTTAATATTTTCCAGGCCGCTGATATTGAAGCTTTTCTGATGGCCAAGAGTGACAACAGTCACGGTCCTGTAGACGTGGCTTTAGTCGAGGGGTCGGTCACTACCGAGGAGGAAAAAACCGAACTATTGAGCATCCGCGAACGGGCAGGCGTGGTCATTGCTATTGGTAATTGTGCTTGTGAAGGAGGAATCCAGGCAGCCCTTACGGCCGCGGGCACATGGGAGAAGGAATTTCGTCAGGTCTATCAGGACCTCAAACATACAAACGTTCATCCTATCCCTTCTCAGCCCATCGATGCTTTTATCAAAGTTGATTATTATTTGCCTGGCTGCCCGATTGGCCAGGAACAGTTCCTGGCAACTTTTACCCGGCTCCTGGCCGGCCATCCGCCAGAGCTTTATCGCTTTCCGGTGTGTCTCGAATGTAAATGGCATGAGAACGATTGCTTGCTCAACAAGAACATCCCCTGTCTCGGGCCGCTGACTAAAGCTGGCTGCGGAGCAGTCTGTCCCTCGCACAACCTGGCTTGTGTTGGGTGCTGGGGGCCGACGGAAGAGGCTAACCGGGTGGCTGAATTTCAGCTTCTCCTCGACAAAGGGTTTGATTTAGAAAGCATCAAACAACGCATGTCGATTTATGCCGGGACAACGATTACTGAATTCTTTCACCAATTGAAAACAGGGAGGCGTTGACGATGAAAAAGATAACTATCGACCATCTGGCTCGAGTTGAAGGTAACGGTGGAGTAACCGTAACTGTAGACGGGAAAGTCGTCACCGAAGTTAAGTTTCTGATAAATGAAGGCCCGAGACTCGTCGAAAGATTAGCCGTGGGTAAAACACCGGAGGAAGACGTCAGCATAACTCCCCGGGTCTGCGCCATTTGCACTCTTTCTCATAAAAACGCCGTTATCAGGGCGATGGAAAACGCCCTCGGTGTCAAGGTGCCGCCAAAGGTTACCCTGCTTCGCGAACTGATGCATCTCGGTGAATATATCGAAAGTCATTCTCTCCACCTCTACTACCTTGCTCTGCCCGATTTTGTCGGGTTCCCGAACGCCATCGCCATGGCAACCCGGTTTCCCTTCGAGGTCAAGATTGCCCTGGAAATGAAGCAGTTCGGGAATAACATCATGAAGGTCTTGAGCGGCCGGTTCATCCACGGGGAAAACCCCGTCATCGGCGGTTTCGGCCGCTACCCCACCAGGGAAGAGCTCTTGCTGATTAAAGCCAGGGCTATTCAATTCATGCCGTTTGTCCATAAAACCACCGAGCTTTTCTGCAGCCTACCCTATCCTGATATTCCGGAAGACGAGGCTATCTTCGCTTGTTGTGAACCCGGCGACGGAAAGTATGGCCTCTGGGGAGATGAGATTCTGGTTTCGACGGGCGAAAAAATCCATCGTGATGATTACCGTCGTCTGACCAACGAGTTTTTCGTTCCTCATTCGACGGCCAAGCGGAGCCGGTAGCAGGGAAAAAGCTATACGGTTGGCGCCCAGGCAAGGGTGAACCTGCTGGGTGAAAGGCTGTCCGGCGAAGCCAAGAAAATTCTCCGCCGTTTCTATAACGAAAGGTGGAAGAGAAACCCGCTTTTCCAGAATGCCGCCCAAGCTATCGAGATTATGTATTGTTTTGAAAAAATTCCCGCTCTCGTTGACGAAATTCTTAAATACCCTGAAGACCCCGGGATTACGGCCTATTCGAGCCGGGAGGGCAAAGGAACTGGCCTGGTCGAGGCGCCGCGAGGTCTACTCATCCACCATTATGAAATCAAAGACGGCCGCATCGTCTTTGCCGACATCATCACGCCCACGGCCCAGAATGCGGAGGAAATCGAGCGCTACTGCTTCCTGGCGGCCCAAAAACTCCTGAACGAGGGAAAGGAAGACCAAATCCGCGACCGGCTGGAAATGGTCGTCCGGGCGTTTGACCCCTGTATCAGCTGTTCAGCCCATCTTGTCGAGGTCCGGACGACAGAAGAAGTTGATTGGCAACAGAAGTTAGCCGAGTTGAAGCCGCTTCGCCCCATAATCGTCGGCATCTGATGCGTTGATAAGGGCGACGACGGGGCCGGCCTGGTGGTGGCTGAAACCCTGAAAGCCAGCGGTTATCAAAACGCCTACCTTGAGTCGGAAATCGAGGAGGACGAAGTTTTCTGGGAAACTAACCAGAATCGGCCTTTCATCCTGATTGACGCGCTTAACTTCGGTGCCGCCCCGGGCAGGATTACCTTAATGCCGCTCGCTCAGGCCCTCTGGAGTTCCTCCCTCAGCCACCGGCTTCTGCCTTCGTTCCTCAGCCTGCTCAGCCCCGGTCACGTGAAAAAATCATACCTTCTCGGGATTCAACCACAAAGCTTGACATCTAAGGACATTTCCGAACCAGTGCTTGAGGCCATCGCTAAAATCAGCGATGTCCTGAAATAAAAAGATGGGGCCAGCCCCGCTTTTCGGGGTTGGCCCCACCCGTCCAGTGGTCAAAAAGACCACAGAGCAGCCCGGAGGCTGCTCTGCCTGCCTTTTAATCCTGCATCAATCCCCAGGCCACTGGACGTCTGCCTGCTTTCTATTCCTAATACGAAAAAATGAAAAAAAGCAAGCTTTTTTTATTGTCGGAAAATACTTATTTTGATAAGATTCTATTCTTCTTTCGATAAGGTGGCAATTCTGGAATAAGGATGGGGAGAAATACCTCAGGGTATAATTTATTCCCAGGAATCACTTCCGGCCAGTCTTTCCTCCAAAATAAATCCTTTATTTTCAATAATTTAGCATGGCTACTGCCCCTGCGGCGGGTGCTAAATTGGCACGTTAATTGCTCTATCCCTGAGTGTAGGGAGCTGGCCATGACGTCGGCGGAGAAAAAAATCCTTATAATCGACCCGGACCCGCGGGAAAGAAAAGACCTGGCAGCTCAGGTTGAAAATGATGGCTACAGCGTCGATACAGGGAAAAACCTTTCCGAGGCGATCAAGAAAATAAGCGAGGGCAGCTACGACTGCCTTCTGCTGGAGGTCGACCTTCCCGAGATGAAAGGATACGAAGCTGTTTCTATCTTGAAAAGTCTTGACCCAAAGCTTAAGGTAATAATGATGACCAAGAAAAACTCGAAAAAGCTCGAAGCCAAGGTGCGGGAACAAGATATCTTTTTTTATTTTATCAAGTCATTCGGTCTGGAAGAGTTAAAACTGGCAATAAAAAATGCCTTTATTCAAGAAGAAAGGAGGAATAATTAATGGCTACTCCCAAAAAAATCCTGGTCATCGATGACGACCCTGATTTTATCGCTGCCGTTACTCCCATCCTGAAATCAGCTCTTTATGAGGTAGCGACAGCGGCTAACCCGAAGGAAGCCAAGGAAAAAATCTTCAGCGAAAAGCCAGACTTGATTCTGCTTGACATTATGATGGACAGCCTGTTCGATGGTTTCTCCCTCTGCCACGCGATTAAAACCTCGAAAGAGTTCAAAGAATTCAAAGAGACGCCGATTATCTTTGTCTCGGCCGTTAAAGAAATTGCGGGAACCCGTTTTCAATTCAAGGGCGAAGAGCAGGGCATGGTTGGTCCGGATGATTACATCGACAAGCCGGTGGTGGCTGCCGACCTCTTGGCGCGCATCGAAAAGCTCCTGAAAAAATAAAGAAGAACAACCGGACGATTGACAGGGAAATTTTGATAAAAAGAGCTGAAATTAGGAGGTATTGCTCTTTATAAATTTCGGGTTTCAAAGCTTCTTTAGCCAGCCAAAAGAGCCTTATTGGCTTCAAAAAAATGACTCATTATCCGAAGCGCCCTGATATTGTGAACGAAAACCAGGCTGCTTCCGTTGGTTGATTAGCAACAAAACTTGTCTTGAGGGCAGGTCAAACCCGCTTCTTGGTTAGAAGAAAAAGAGAATAGGAAATAAGCTGCAATCTCGTTGAATAATTCATCCCTTGCTTTATTTAGCGTAACCCTAACCGGGCAATCATAAGACCCTCGTAAAGACCAAAAGAGATGGCTAATGGCAAAGGGAAGACTTTATCAAGAGGGAACGGCGCCCAAAAAATAAGCTACCCGAACCGTGAGTTTTAGGCTAAAATAACGGAGGAAGAACACCGGAGGAAGCCCCGATGGAAAAAAAGCCTTTGGTCCTGGTTATCGACGATGAAGAATCGATGCGCGATTCGTGTTCGCAAATTCTAACCCGGCATGGTTTCCAGGTGGAACTGGCGGCTGACGGACAGACCGGCCTGGATAAAGCCGCCGCCATCAAGCCCGATATTGCCTTAGTCGACCTTAAAATGCCCGGCCTCAGCGGGTTTGATGTTCTTGACAGGATTAAGGAGGTCGACCCGGAAATCATCCCGATTGTCATCACCGGGTATGCCACCGTGGAATCAGCCGTCGAAGCGATGAAAAAAGGGGCTTATGATTTTCTTCCGAAACCCTTCACTCCCGAGGAGCTGCGGGTAATTATCCGACGGGCCTTGGAAAGAAGGGAGCTCGCCCGGGAGGCGGAAAAACTCCGACGGGAGAAAAAGCTCCTGGAGGAAAATTTTATCACGCTTGTTACCCATCAACTCCGCAGCCCGCTCGTTTCAATCCAGCAATACTTCGAAACCATCCTCGGCGGGTATGCCGGCGAAATTCCGCCGACGATAAAAGACATGATTTTAAGGGTGAGAGAGAGGCTGGACAGTCTTCTTCATCTGATCAACGACTGGCTTGACCTCGCCAGGATTAACAAGAATGAACTAATTGCCAAGTTTAAGCCTGTGTCATTGGAGGCAATCCTGCGGCGCCAGATGGAGACTTTCAAACCCCTGGCTGGCGAAAACAAGGTTTCTTTAAGTCTGGAAAAAACTGCCCCTGCCGATATAATCATGGCCGATGAAGCGAGCCTCGAACAAGCCCTGGCCAACCTCATCCATAACGCGATTAAGTACAACCGTCCGGGAGGCTCAGTTATTCTGCGAATAAGACAGGTCGACGGAAAGGTTGGCGTCGACATCCAGGATACAGGCGTAGGTATTCCCCCTGAACATCTACCGTTCATTTTCGACCAATTCTATCGAGTGCCCGGGACAGGACGGGGGATGACCAAAGGCACAGGCCTCGGGTTATCTATCGCCAAGAAAATAATCGAGGCGCATGACGGAACAATCGAGGTAAAGAGTGAAGTCGACAAAGGCAGCACTTTTACAGTCATACTTCCCGTCCGAGCAGAAAAATAATGAGGACCCTGGTTCTTGGCCTCGGAAACGACCTTTTCGGAGACGACGGCGTCGGCCTCCATCTCGTCAACTGTTTGCAAGCAGAAATGTCCGGCCAGGAAGTTTCCTCAGGCTCGATTGATTTTTTAGCCTCAACCTCTTCCGGATTGGCCCTCCTTGACCTCGTCCTGGGGTATGACCGGTTGGTCATCATCGACACCATCAAACTCGAAAACCCGAAAACGGGTGCTGTCCGGGTTCTCGAAGAGAAAGACTTAAGGGCTATCCCCGGACCTTCGCCTCATTATCTCTCTTTCCCCCAGGTATTAGCCATCGGCCGGGCAGCTGGCCTTCCTGTTCCCAGGGAACTGATGATCATTGCCGTGGAGGCGAAAAACATCTACCATCTCGGCGAAGGTTTATCGCCGGAGATGAAAGCCAAAATCCCGGAAATTTTAGCCCGAATAAAATCCATTTTGGGACTTGTCCCTATCGCTCATGAGTCGAAAAGAAATTGACGTTCTTGAGGACCTTCTCGGGTCAAACAAGAAAATTGCGGCTGAAATTCGTCGTTTTTTCGAAGAACAAAACATTTTGACGGTTAATTTTATGAGCTCCCCCGGGTCGGGGAAAACGACTCTTCTGGAAAAAATCATCGACCTCCTTTTCCCTCGCCATCGGCTGGCGGTCATCGAGGGAGATATCGAAACTGACCGGGATGCTGCCAGAATCAGAGCCAAGGGAGTTCCCGCGTGGCAAATAACGACGGGCGGCGCCTGCCACTTAGAGGCCAGGATGGTCGGACGTCTGGTAAAAGAAATCCCTCCCGAGACCGAGTTTCTTTTTATCGAAAATGTTGGCAACCTCGTCTGCCCTGCTTCTTACGACCTGGGAGAGAGCCTCCGCTGCGTCCTCCTTTCGGTCCCCGAAGGCGAAGACAAACCAAAGAAATATCCCAAGGCGTTCCTTACTGCCCAGTGTCTTGTGGTCACCAAGCTTGATTTGCTCGGTTACGTTCCCTACGACCTGGGGAAAGTGAAAAAGGAGGCGCTGGAGATAAACCCGGGGCTGAAAATCTTCTGTACCTCCGCGGTGACGGGCGAGGGAATCGAAGAGTTTAGCCGGTTTCTCTTAGAACGCCGTCAGCAGTTAGGAAAAACCCGTGCATGAACTTTCCTTGGTTGCCAGCCTTTTTGATATCCTCGAAGCCAAGGTGGCCGAAGAGAAAATTAGCCGGATAACTCAAATCAAACTCCGCTGCGGTCTTTTTGCCGGCGTCGTTCCGGAATGCTTGCAGACAGCCTTTGACGTCTACAAAAAGGGTACTTTCGCCTCCGAGGCTACCCTTGTGCTGGAAGTCGTGCCGGTGAAGTTCCGCTGCCGGCGTTGCGGCCAAGAGGCAACCCGAGAAGATTGGCCGCTTGTTTGTCCAGTCTGTCAGTCTACCGACGTAGCCATCCTCGACGGAACAGACCTGACCCTGGTGAGCCTGGAAGCAGAGCTCCAGCCTGAATAGGAAAAACTTCCTGCCCTCTCGTTTAACGATAGGGAGATATGCTTCCCGGCGGGGCAAATTATGATTCGGCTTCCGCTACGATGTTAAGACCGCAATGGCCAGCCTGAAAATCCTCGTTTTTGCTTCTGACCTTCAACGGGGCTGGAAAAGAATGCCTTCAATCTCGGCGAAAATCTGCTCGTCACGAAAATGCCGCTGGGTAGAAGCCCCGCTCGGACAGGCAGAAACACAGGTGCCACATCCTTTGCACAAGGCTTCATTAACGCGGCTGACGCCTTCTGATTCAAGATATTCTATGGCCCCGTACGGGCAGAGGTTAAGGCAAAGGCGGCAGCCGGCACAAACCTCGGGGTCAATATGGGCGACAATGGGGGCGACTTCAACCACGCCTTTGGCAATCGTAGCCAAAATCCGGGCGGCGGCTGAACTCGCCTGAGCTACGGTATCAGGAATATCCTTCGGCCCCTGGCAACAGCCGGCAATGTAAACGCCGTCGGTGGGTGTCGCCGTCGGGTCGAGCTTCGGATGTTTCTCCAGGAAGAACCCGTCTGGACTCCGGCTGAGGGTGAAAAGCCGCTGCACCCGGTCGGCGTCTTTTCTTGGTTCAACCGCGCTGCAAAGGATTACCATATCTACGGGAATTTCTCGGAACTGATGCACGAGCGTATCCTCGCAACGAATCAAGAGCTTGCCTTCAGCCGCTTTTTCCGGCCCGGCCTTTACTACCTCCGCTACCCGTCCCCGGATGACGTTGACTCCTTCGTCCAGAATCCGGGTGAAAAATTCTTCGTAGCCTTTACCGAAGGCTCTCATGTCGATGTAAAACTGATAGACATCGGCCGTCGACCTATCTTTAATCAGATGAGCAAATTTCAGGGCATACATGCAGCAAATGCGGGAACAGTAGGGATGATGGTTGACATCTCTTGACCCGACACAATGAATAATCCCGATTGACCGCGGCTCCTGGCCGTTTTTCATCAAAACCCGGCCGTAAGTCGGGCCGCTCGAATTAAACAGATATTCCATTTCCAGGCTGCTGTAGACGTCGTCTAAAATTCCGTAGCCGTACTGTTTCATCTCCCGGGGGTCGAAGATGTCGTAACCGGTGGTGATTAAGACCTGGCCAACCTCGACCTCTTCCAGCCTCTCCTCCTGGTTATGGTCAATCGCTTTCGGTTCGCAAACCCGCACACACACCTGACATCCGCCTGTCTTGAAGTGGATACAGGCATTGCGGTCGATAACCGGAACCTTCGGAACAGCCTGATAGGTGGGAATATAAATGGCGCTTGTCGGCCCGAGGGTAAATTCTCTAACTTCACCCTCTTTGGTCTGCCACAGAGGCTCAACCCTGATTCGTCCGGTTGGACAAACCGCGGCACAGGCGCCACAGCCGATGCAAGCCTCGGGTTTAAGCTCGAAAGGAGTGGTAACTTCTCGGTTGACGCCCCGGCCTGCCCACCCGATGGCATTGGCTCCGACGACCTCGGAACATACGCGGACACATAGCCCGCAGTTGATACAATCAGAGTTCAGTTTTTCAAACCGGGTGTCAGTCACTCCGTAGGCGGCGGCCATTTCTTTAATGACTGGCACTTCCGGACAACGAGCCAGCAACAGCTCAAGAATTAACCGCCTGTTTTCCCTCACCCACTCGGTATCGGTATAAATTTCCTCCCCCTGCTGGGCCGGGTAATTACAGGCAGTAACCAGCCTTTTCCGCTTCCCTCTTCGCATCTCCACCGAGCAAACCCGGCAGCTTCCGTAAGGCTCGACGAAATCATTATGACAAAGGGTTGGAATATAAATGCCAAGCTTCGAGGCCAGTTTGATGATGGGTGTCCCTCTTTCCGCCTGCACCTCATGACCATCTATCTTGAGGGTAACGATTTTCTTCTCATCCATGGCTGCCTCCTAAATTTTTTTGATGGCGTTAAACTTACAGAGGGAATAGCAAACATTGCACTTGATACACTTGCTGCGGTCAATTTGATGCGGTTTTTGCTTCTCTCCCGCAATGGCTTTCGTCGGGCAGTAGCGAGCGCAGACCATACATCCGGTGCATAGCTCGGGAATGATGGTCATCTCGTAAAGGTCGGGACAGACTCCAGCCGGGCATTTGTGGTTCCGAATATGAGCTTCATACTCTTCCCGGAAATACTTAATGGAAGTCAAAACCGGGTTGGGAGCACTCTGGCCGAGGGCGCAGAGGGAAGATTGAATCATTGCCTTGGAAAGGTCCATCAGAGCGTCGAGGTCACTCTCTTTGCCCTGACCATGGGTAATCCGCTCGAGGATAGCATGCATCGAGCGCAACCCTTCCCGGCAGGGAACACATTTGCCGCAAGATTCCTCGAGCAGGAAATTGATGAAATACTTGGCCATGTCAACCATGCACGTATCTTCGTCGCCGACAATCATCCCGCCCGAACCCATCATCGACCCGGCCTCTGTCAAGCTGTCAAAATCTACCGGCAGGTCGAGCAGGCTCTCGGGCAGGAACCCGCCTGACGGCCCTCCTGTCTGGACGGTCTTGAACTTCTTCTGGTTGGGGATGCCGCCGCCGATGTCAAAAATTATTTCCCGCAAGGTAATCCCCATCGGCACTTCGATCAGGCCAGTGTTCTTTACTTTGCCCGTCAAGCTAAACACTTTTGTCCCCTTGCTCCCTCCCCAGGGGTTATTGGTTACATCTCCTGTCCCAATCTGCGTAAACCATGAGGCTCCTTTGTTTATTATCACCGGGACGTTCGCCCAGGTTTCGACGTTATTCAAGCAGCTCGGCTTATTCCAGAGGCCGTACTCCACAGTGTGGATATATTTAGCGCGGGGAATGCCGGCTCGGCCCTCGAGCGAAGCCATCAAAGCCGTTGACTCGCCGCAAACAAAAGCACCCGCCCCCCGGTGGACCTCGATATCAAAGCTAAATTCTGTCCCGAGAATTTTCTCGCCAAGAAGACCGTATTCTCTCGCCTGGTCTAAGGCCAGGTTCAATTTCTCGAGAGCAATCGGGTACTCTTTGCGGATATAAACATAGCCCTGTTTGGCCCCGATAGCATAAGCGCCGATAATCATTCCTTCAATCACCGCATGAGGGTCGGATTCAATCACGCTCCGGTCCATGTAAGCTCCGGGGTCGCCTTCGTCTGCATTGCAGATAACAAATCGCTCCTCCCCTCTCTCCTCGCCCGCATGCCGGCATGTCTCCCACTTTACGCCGGTAGGGAACCCTCCGCCGCCCCGGCCGCGCAACCCCGAGGCTTTGACTTCAGCGATTACTTGCTCGGGAGACATCGAGGTCAATACTTTGGCCAGGGCGGTGTAGCCATCCTGGGCGATGTAGTCCTCGATGTTCTCCGGGTCAACCAGGCCTCGGTTCCGGAGGACGATGAAATGCTGGCGGGAAAAGAAAGGCTCCTCCTTGGGTAGACGTTTAGCTTCGACCACCTTCCCTTTCAACACATGCTCTTCGAAAATCTGTTTGGCATCCTTGGGCTTAAGGTCGGTATAAATCACCGGCTCTATCCCAAAAACCTCAACCTGGGCCATCGGCTCCCGGGCACAGAACCCGCCACAGCCGCATTTGCGCAGATGAACCTTGGCTTGAGGGTGAGCGGCCACCTGGGCTTCAAAAGCCTCCAGAACAGCTCCGGCGCCGGCACTTAACCCGCAGGTGCCGAGATGGACGATGATTCGGGCTCGATAAGGCCCGGCTTCACCCAGAGCCGTCTCCTCGAGCCGCTTCTTCTTTATCCGGCTTAAGTCTTCGACCGTCAGCTTTTTCATCATCGGCCTCCTTTGGCGGGGGTTGCCGTGGTTTTAACCTGGCCGCTACTTTTTCTGTATTTCTCGATTATTTTGGGTACTTCGCTCGCCTCAATCTTCCCATAGATATCCTGGTTTACAGTAACAACAGGCGCTAACCCGCAGCAGCCCAAACAACGCACCGCTTCCAGGCTGAACTCCAGGTTCTTGTCGGTTTCGCCGAGTTTAATCCCCAGCTCTCGCTCGAAGGCACCGCGAACTGTCGCCGCCCCCCGGACATGGCAGGCCGTCCCCTGACAGATGCTTATTTGAAATTTTCCCTTGGGCTCGAGGCTGAAGGCCTTATAATAAGTAGCCACCTCATAAACCTGGTTCAGCGGGAGGTCAAGCCAGCGGGCCACCTCTGCCAGGGCGTGATGAGGCAGATAGCGAAACTCATCCTGGATGTCCTGGAGAATTTCGATCAAGAAATCCTTCCGGAACTGCCATTTTTCTAAGATTTTCTGGACGAGCTCGAGTTTGTCTCCCATCTTCTTGCCTCCTTCTTCTTTCCTCATTACTGCGCCTTCAGGCGATTTCTTTGAGGACGCGGTCGCCGAGCTTCACCACTCGGCGGGTGGGAATTCTGACCGCGGGGCAGGATGAATAGCACAGCCCGCAACCCGTGCATTTAGTCTCGTTTACATACCGAGGTTTGCGTCTTATCTTGACTTTGAACTTGCCCAGGGAGCCAGTAACTTCTTCAACCTCGCTGTAGCTAAGGAGATGAATATTTGGCCGGCTCCCCACGCTGACCATCTTCGGAGTCAGGATGCAAGCCGCACAATCGAGAGTCGGGAAGGTTTTGTCAAGGGCAGCCATCCGGCCGCCGATAGAGGGTTCTTTTTCGACGAGATAAACCTCGTGACCAGCCTCCGAAATCTCCAAAGCAGCCTGAATCCCGGCCACGCCGCCGCCGACAATCAAGGTGGCGGGGTTAATCTTCACTCGCATCGGTTCAAGCGGCTCATGGTAATAAACTCGCCGAACAGCCGCGGCCACCAGGTACTTGGCCTTCTCGGTGGCGGCTTGCCTGTCCTTATGAACCCAGGAGCAGTGTTCCCGGATGTTGGCCATCTGGAAAAGATACCGATTAAGCCCGGCGCTCTCGCAGGTTTTTTGGAAAGTCGGCTCGTGCATCAAAGGCGAACAGCTGGCCACGACGACCCGGTTAAGCCCCAGCTCTTTTATATCCTGGCGAATCATTTCCTGGCCCGGGTCAGAACACATGAACTTATACTCCCGGGCGATAACCACTTCAGGCAACTTGCTAGCGAAATCCCTGACGGCGACAACATCCACGGTGGCCGCGATGTTGGAGCCGCAGTGACAGATATAAACACCTATGCGTCGGTCTGAGTTGCCGCTCATCTTTGCCCTCCAATCAATTTTTCCGGTACCGGAACGATGTTTTCTTTGCACCCCGCCACATACCGGTCAGCTCCCAAACTCAGAGCCAGGAGCTGGGTAAAAAATAACACGGGCATCTTGAATTCCGTCCCGAAAAGGCGATTGATTTTATCCTGATAGGCGTCAAGGTTTATCTGGCAAAGAGGGCAGGTGGTAACGATTGCCTCAGCCCTTGCCTCGACGGCGGCGGCAATAATCTCCCGGTTTAGCCTTAAAGCCACCTCGGGAAAAGTAGTCATTAACATGCCGCCGCAGCAACGAAGCTTAACTGGATAGGGAACGATGGTTGCTCCGAGCGAGGCAAAAAGCCGGTCCATCGTCATCGGGTTTTCTCGGTCGTCGAAAAAGCCATCCGGCCGGACAATCTGGCAGCCGTAGTAGGGCGCCAGGCGGATTCCTTCTAAGGAAAAAGCGGCTTTTTGCCTGATGGCCTCCAGGCCAACGTCGTTCACCAGGACGTCGAGCGGATGCCGAACCCTGACTTTCCCCCTGTATTCCAAACCAGCCCTTTTCAGCGACTGGTTAACCTTAGCCCGAAGGATAAAGTTCTCCTGAAGAACATGGTTGGTTTTGTTAAGGATGGTATAACATGAGCTACAAGGCGCGACGATTTCGCCGTTAACCTTCTCGGCCAAGGCGAGGTTGCGGGCGGAAAAGGCCAAGGAAATGGTTTCTTTGATGGACATGTACATCGTGGCGCCACAACAATTCCAGTCCTCCAACTCCTGGAGGTTAAGTCCCAGTCGTTTGAACACCCACCGCGTTGCCTGGTCGTATGCCTTGGCGGAAGACTCCAGGCTGCATCCGGGATAATAAAGATATTCCATCTTCTCCTCCTCTCGGCTCAATGACCTTTCGCCGGCTCTGGTTCCCAGGGAATAATCATTTCCATTATCTGCGCTTCCTTGAGGATGGCGGCCAATTCTTTCCGCTGTTTGACTTTCTTCGGGAGAAGGCCGATGCGGCCGTGCCGCCACAATTTCCATGCCAGGGGAAGCAGCCCAACCAGCCGAAACGGGTTGGTCCTCAAGGAAAAAAGAACCAACAACCCAGGCTCATAGCTTCGGCCAAACTTGTTAACTAAAGAAACAAACGAACGAGAAAGGGCATGAACGGGGAAGCGAGGAGGGAATAAATCATTTTCCATGGCCAACCGCTTGAGGGCATAAAGCACGTCAGTTACCTTGATGCCAACAGGGCAGCGAACGGTACACGCATAACAGGAAGCACAAATCCAGATAGTTCTTGACTGCAGAATCTTCTCCAGTTCTCCCGCCCTGAACAGAGCAATAACTTCACGGGGCGGAATGTCCATCGTATGGCTGACCGGGCAAGAACCGGTGCATGTGCCGCACTGCAAACACCGTCTGATTTTCAAGCCTCCGGGGATGTTTCTCAGCTGGAGCCAGAAGGTTTTTAGCAGTTCCTGAGAACGAGAGGCTTCCTTCGCCTCCTGAACATTTTTTAGCGCCATCGACAACCTCCTCCTCGACCCCGATGGGTCAAGGGTGACTGAAACTGACCGCCCGACGCTCTTAACAGAAAAATGCGGTCTTAACCGGGTTTAAAAGAAAGCAAAAAAGGTGCCAATTTTCTCTGTTTTTGATTTGTCTTTTCTTAGGCTAAATAGCTGAAAATAAATAAACAAAACGCCCTGGGAGTTTGGCCTGAAAAATCAGACGGCCCTATGAGGTAAATTTCCCCTTTCCCGGGGAATTTTCTCCCCATTCTTAAATAGCTACTGCTTCAAAAAGCAAACGGCCACTAAGAAAATTCAGGAAAAAAAATTTCCCTGGAGTGATTAAAAGAGGGCTGAATCTGAATAAAGAAAGAAATCAGGTTTTTCCTGTGGTAAAATGTGGTTTTCGGAGGAGGATAAAATGAAAACCTTAGCGGAAATCGCCAGCCGTTCGGTCTTGACGGAAAAACAGCTGGCTCAGCTGGAAAAACTAATCCTGGAAAAAGGCCAGTATTCTCCCGAAACAGTCCGGGAAGAGGTCGATTGGTTCTGCTCTCGCTTGGGGATGAACGAATATTACTTCCGGACTACCCCCCTCAAAACAATGGCTGACCATATCCAGGCAATTAAAGCCGCTGAAATCATCGCTACCATCGGCGAGAAAAAATCAGTCCGCATCGACCTCAGCACCGAGCAGGAGGACCACGCTGTCTATTTAGTTGACGATGTCCATAGCCGGGCCCTGGAAATCGAACGCCGTATCGAGCAAAGATACCCTCATTGCCGTCTTCAATGTTACCGAACTCAGCATAAAGCCACCAATCTTGGTTATCTCCGGATGTATGTCGCCTGTCGGCCGCGGTTTAAAAACAACGAGGTTTCGCCTTCGGAAACAGACATCAATTTGGTCGGCGACATTAATTTCCTGGCCACTTCGCCGGAAGAAACAAAAAAAAGATACCAGCGATTATTGAAACTGACCAGGGACTGGGAAAGCCCGTATATCGAAGTTTCTTCGGTCGCCCGGACCGGAGAAACAAGAATAACCGTCGTCACTAAAAAAGACAGCAGCCAGCGCTTCTTTTCTAATGTTTCCGACGTCTTCAACTCGCATGGGTTGGTATCCTCCCGCAAGTACATTGAGCAGTTCGCTAACGGCCGAACCGCCTATTCCTTCTACCTCCCGGCCATCGAAGATAAAGCCTTGCTCCAGGACATCATCCAGGACATTTCTCTTCTCTACGTCATCCCCGACTCTCCCCTGGCCGAACTTTTCCGGGAGGGAAAGCTGACCGCCCAGGAAACAGTGTTCGGCGTGGCTGCCTGGAGTTTTGCCCACCAATTCCTGACCGGGTTCAACGAGGAGTATCTGCGGGTGGCCGAGGCCTTAAAAGACTCGCCTGAGCTCCTGGGAGTTCTCCGGAATCTCAGGACCAAGCTGGTTAAAGACACCTACCATGAACAACGAGTCTGGGACGCCTATCTCCAATATTATCCCTTCTTGAAAAAACTTTTTGTCCTTTTTGACCGCAAGTTTAACCCCGAATTTTCGGACCACGATATTCAGGCTGACTTAGAAACCCTGAAGCAGGAAATCCAGCGGGAGGTTCCCGTCGAAATCGACCGTCAGATTGTCCTGGCTGCCGCCCTGTTTATCAGCGTTTGTCTTAAGACAAATTTTTATTGGCGCGAAAAGACCTCGCTTTCCTTTCTTTACGACCCTCGGTTCTTAAACCCGATAGATTATCCGGAAAAACCGTATTCCATTATCCATGTAATCTCAGCCGAAATGCGCGGTTTCCACGTCCGCTTCCGCGATATTGCCCGCGGGGGAATCAGGATTGTCCGCTCGAACACCTTGCAAAATTATTTGCATAACTCGGATTTTATTTTCGACGAGAACTATAACCTGGCCTCGACCCAGCAGAGAAAAAACAAGGATATTCCAGAAGGCGGGTCTAAAGGAACCATCCTCCTTAACTGGGGGTTCATGGACTATGGAGAGGTGGCCTTCAAGAAATACATTGATGGCCTTCTCGACCTGATGCTCCCCGCGAAGGAAACTGTCGACCATTTCCAGCGCCCGATTATTCTTTTTATCGGCCCGGACGAAGGCACCGCCGGACTCATGGCCTGGGCGGCCGAAAGGGCAAGAGTAAGAGGCTACCGGTATTGGCGTTCGTTTTCCACCGGCAAACCTGTCTCTATGGGTGGAATCCCGCACGACCTTTACGGGATGACAACTAACTCCATCCATGAATACGTCTTGGCCACCCTCGAGAAACTCGGCCTCAAGGAAGAAAACATAACCAAGGTGATGACGGGCGGCCCCGACGGTGATTTAGGCAGCAACGAAATTCTTATCTCCAAAGACAGAATCATAGCCATTGTGGACGGCTCCGGCGTCCTCTACGACCCTCAAGGGATTAACCGGAAGGAGCTGCGGCGTCTTGCCCGGTTGCGGAAGCCAGTGGAATTTTTCCGGCGTCAGTTCCTTTCACCTGAAGGTTTCTTAGTGACAACTAAGGACAGGGATGTCACTCTTCCTGACGGCGAGAAGGTCTCGAGCGGGCTGGAATTCCGCAATTCGTTCCATCTTCACCCCAAGTTCAAGGCCGACCTTTTTGTTCCCTGCGGCGGCCGGCCGGCCGCGGTCAACATCAACAACTGGCAAGCCCTGGTGGACGAAAAAGGCAAACCCCGCTTCCGGATTATTGTCGAGGGAGCTAACCTCTTCTTCACCCAGCAGGCGCGGCTCCGACTGGAAGAGCACGGGGTCATTATTTATAAAGATGCCTCGGCCAATAAAGGGGGCGTAACTTCATCCTCGCTCGAGGTACTCGCGAGCCTGGCTCTGAGCGACAAGGAGTATGAAGAACTGATGTGCGTCCGCGACGGGAAAATCTCTGCCTTCCGGAAGGCCTATATAGACGAGATTCTCGAAGTTATCAGGGCCAACGCCCGGCAGGAATGGGCCATCATCTGGCAGGAAAACGAAAAGCGGGGCATCCCTCGTTCTGTTTTGTCCGATATGATCAGCGAAAAAATCATTCAAGTCAAGGATGCCATCAGCAACTCCGACCTCCACCTGGACAAAGACCTTTTTCGCCGGGTGACTTCCTGTTGCATCCCTTCCGTCCTGGTAAAGAAAGTCGGTTTTGAGCGCCTGCTGCGGCGTCTACCTCCGAACTATCTCCGGGCACTTTTCGCCTCGCACCTGGCCAGCCGGTATGTCTATCAATACGGCCTCGAGGCTAACGAAATTAATTTCACTTCTTTTCTCAGAAACCTCCGCTGAAAGTAAGTCGCGTGGCCTAAGGAAATCAGGGTTAGCCGGTCGGCTGAAAAAACTTGGGCGGCCGAAAAACTCAGCTTATTTCGCCCGAAAGATAAGCTCGGGTTCTCGGGTCCTTAGGCTGATTAAACACGACCTCGGCCGGGCCGTGCTCGACTATCTCTCCCAGGTAAAGAAACACAATATAATCAGCAATTCTTTTGGCCTGCCGCAGAATGTGGGTGACGACAAGCACGGTGTATTGCGACTTAAGCGAGAGCAGGCAACGCTCGACATTCTGGCTCGACTGAGGGTCGAGAGCTGAGGTCGGTTCGTCTCCGAGAATAATCTCCGGTTCGACAGCCAGCCCCCGGGCAAGGCAAAGTCGCTGCTGCTGCCCCACCGAAAGGCGGGAAGCTGGCTCGGACAACCGGCCTTTAACTTCATCCCATAAACCGGCGACGCGCAAGTAATGTTCGACTATCCGGTCGAGCTTCTTTCTTTCTCTTATCCCGTGAATCCGCGGACCATAAGCCACGTTATCATAAATCGACATCGGCAAAACCTGAGGTCGTTGCGAAAGGAGGCCCATTTTCTTGCGAATCCTGGTCACCTCAACTCCGGGAGCATATATATCCTCACCATCCACCAGCACCTGCCCTTCGACTCTGACTCCCTCGGCTGAATCGAGTAGCCTATTAAGAGATTTGAGTAAGGTTGTTTTGCCACAGCCTGATGGGCCGATGATTACCGTAATCTGACGGTCCGGGATATCCAGGTTAATGTTTTTAAGCACATGCTGGGAGCCATAATAAACATTCAGACCCCGCAAGCTGATGTGATAGCGCCAGTCGGTTTGTTTAATCATTCTACCCTCAGCGGACGATATGTCGCGAATAGCGACGGGTAAGCCCTCGCGTCAACAGACTAATGGCCAGGATGAGCAAGGTCAAGAGGATAGCGGCGGCATAAGCTCTTTGCTGCACCTCGGGATAAGGAGTTCCCAGCTGAAAGAAGATGGCCAACGGAAGGGAAGCTACCGGCTGGAAAAGGGAAGTGGCAATGTTATCAGTATAGCCAGCGGTGAGTAAGACCGAGGCAGCATCTCCCACCCCCCGGCCAAAAGCAAGCAACACCGCCGTCACGACTCCGGGCAAAACCTGCCGCAACACTACCTTCGAGGCTGTCTCTAACCTCGTGGCGCCGAGCGAATAGGAAGCCTCGAGCAAATCTCGGGGCACCAGCCGGAGAACTTCATCCATAGCCCGAGTCATGACCGGAATTTCCAGCAAGGATAAAGTGCCAATCCCCGCAAGGAGGGAAGCACGTAAGCCAACAAGCATCATCAAAAGAAACCCGAAGGCCCCATAAACGATAGACGGCACTCCCCAGAGGACATCGAGAGCCAAACGGGCAACGTTAGCAAAGATAGAACGAGGCGGAGAAAAATAGTTGAGATAAAAAGCCACGGGTAAGCTCAAGAAAAACGCCAGGAAAGTTGCCCCGCCGGCGAGCTCGAGCGAGCCGAGAATGGCGTTAAGGATGCCGCCTTCCCCGCCAAGATAATAGCCGCCCTTCGGCCCCCGAAAGACCATCTCCCAGCTCAGAGCTCCGATTCCCTTAAAGAGGACGACGCCGACGATAAAAACAAGAACAAGGCAAGCCACGACCGTTGCGGCTGCCATCATCAGCCGGAAAATTTTTTCTTCGACGTGGCGCCAGCTCATCCCACCCGCCTCTCCATCCGGACCAGGATAAACCTGGCCAGAACGTTAAAACCAAGAACCAGACAAAACAGGATAGCCGCAGCCAGCATTAAGGCGGAATCATAAAGAGGGATCGACATCATTTCGCCGTAATTATTAGCGATCAGTGCTGGGAGTGGATACCCTCCGGAAAAAAGAGACCGGGGAACCTTGGCGACATTGCCCACCACCATGAGGACGGCCATGGTCTCGCCCAACGCTCGTGAAACTCCGAGAACATAAGCGGCTAATATTCCAGAAGCTCCCTTCCTGAGGAGAACGTATTTTACCGTCTCCCACCTGGTCGCTCCCAGCGAGAGCGAAGCTTCCCGCATAGCCGCCGGGATAGCCCGGAAAACCTCGAGAATTACATGGACAATCGTGGGAAAAATCATAATAGCCAAGACAATTCCGCCGGCGAGAACGCTATAACCGGTCGAGGTGGATTTAAAGGCCGGGGCTATTACCCTTCCCACAAACGGCACTATTACCAAAACGCCCCAGACTCCGTAGATTACCGAAGGCAGGCCTGCCAGAAGGTCGATCATCGGTTTGGCGGCTTCGCGCCATTTGGCCGGCGCATACTCCGAAAGAAAGATGGCCACGAGCAACGAAAGCGGAGCGGCCAAAACAATGGCGATGGCGGTAACCCAGACGGTTCCCATGATAAAAGGCCACAGGCCAAAATTCCCTTTGAGCGGCGCCCAGGTGGTGGACAACAGAGTCTCAGTCAGCGAGCGGGAGAGAACAAGCCCCCTCGACCTCGAAACAAGCCCGAAAAGCATAAAAACTGTTAAGAACAACGGAAACGTGGCCATCCATTTGATTATTTTTCCGGCGAGCGACTCTCGCTTCAGGCGGTTAAGACCGAGGGGCATTGAGGTCCTTTTTGTTTTTATTGCTTTTAGCTTTTGCTCAAAACCTGCTTCTTCCGACTAATTTCTTTTTCCTGTGGTCTGGCAAGGCTTTTAGCCTCATGAAAAGACCTGTTTTCTGGTTCAAGCTCAACCTCAAGAAATTCAAAATTCCAGGGCTCGATTTCGCCCCTTAATTCTTGCGCTCACTTTCAAGAAGGCGTTTAGCCTCATCCAGAACCTCCGGGGATATCCGGACATAACCGGCATCTTCTACCAGCTCCTGGCCCGGTCCAAGCACATAACGCAAAAACCCGACAACTTGGGGCGAACTCGGCTTTCCGCGAGTAACCAGATAAAGGTCTCTTGCCGGCGGCGAAGGGTATTTTCCTTGTTGAATCGCCCTGGTCAGGTCTGACCGCCGGGCTACAAAAGCCTCTTCCGGGTCAACCTTCCCGTTATCATTCAGGTCAAGCGGCAGGACGATTAACCCTTTTACCGGAAGTAAAGTTTTCGGGTCGTAGGCAAAATTAAGGTTGTTATAACCGATTCCGAGCGGGTCCCTTCGGACAGCTTCGGCTATCCCAGGGTCGCCGTAGACTCCAGTTCCCTTGAGGTCTTCCTGGCGGGCATCCAAGAAGGAAGCCCAGGTTTCGGCCGCGCCGCAGGCGTCAGAGCGGGTATAAACGTGCACTGGCGCTTTTTCCTTTAGCTCGAGCAGACTGTTCCACGAGGTTAGCGTCCCGTCGACCCAGAGGGCTTTGAGCTCTTGCCGGGTTAGCCCGCGGCCGAGAAGCCTCTGGAGATAGGGATTGCGAGCGGAAACAACGGCGACCACCGCGTCTTTGGCCACTGGCCAGGCTACCGCGCCTTTCTTCATTTCCTCCGGGTGTAAGTCCCTGGAAACCATGGCCAAGTCAGCCGCGCCGGCAAGGATATCAGCCATCCCTTTTCCAGCGCCGCCTGCCTGGACGTCCACCCTTACCCTTGGTTGAATCTTTTTAAATTCTTCGGCCCACCGAACCACCAGGGGATAAAGAGCCCAGGCACCAGAAATGGTAATCCGCCCCTCAAGAAAATTAGCCTGACTTGCGACTGGAAACGGGCAGAACAGGACGAGAAAAACCCATGTCCCGGCCGCACAGAGAATAAGGGTTAAGACGACGAGTCTTTTTCTTATCAATTTATTCTTCCCCTCATAACCATTTGCCGGACCTACCCGACTGCATTTTTTTAAAACCCGATTTGAAACTGGAATAAATAAACATTTTGCCTTTTCTTTTCTCCTTGAGGACGGTGTGACTCGAGGTTGAACTGCAGCTTTGTCCGGGGAGCTAAATGAATATTAATTCCGTAAGTCAACACTTTTTCTTCATCATCCGGAAGAGCTTTATCCCGGTCGAGAGATTCAAAACGGAAGACAGGCTGGATTTGCCCCTGCCGGAACAAGAGGGATACCTGAACCACCCACCCTTCGGCTTCCTGGTCATAATTGACCGCAGCGATGTACTCGGCCGCCAAGGTCAATGAATTAGTCCGCCATTGTCCTTCAACCCCGCGGCGGCGCCGGAGTCTTGAGCCAGAGGGGTCTCTTTCAGGCCATAACCCTTCATACCACGAACCGCCAACAGTCAGGCTTCGCCACGGGCTTAAAGTCAGGCGAAAGGCCTTATCTTTGTGGTCATCATTATCCAACCGGTTGATGCCTGAACCGTTGAACAGCCCGAACGTAGCCTCAAAAACAGACGAGCGAAGCTGGCCTATGGCGCCGATATCTCTTCCTTGCGCCCCGATATCCCTTCCCGGGCAAAGATTCTCGACGACAGCCGAACGATTGATAAAATCCTGCTCCGAGGCCGATTTTAGATTCTCATAACTGAAGGGAATCTTGAACTGTCCTGCCCGGATTTCAGCCCAGCGGCCAAGATGAAAACTCAAGTAAGCTTCAACCAAGCTCGCTTGCTTGGTTTGCTCTAACTGAACCTTGAAATCAAGGTCATCGAGGATGGCTGCCCCGAAACTCAGCCTGACCCGTCTCAGGGCAAAAGTATCAGTCCCTTCCTGGGAATAATGAGTATACCTCACCTGAGCAAAGGCCGAGAAATCCACGCTTTTGCGAGCCGAAACCGGAACCTTTCCTTCTTGGGGCCAGGCGGGCGGGACTCCGACCCCAAAAACCCCGGAAATAAAAAAGAGAAAAACAAAAAGCCTCCGCCGCCGCTGCCCGTTAACAGCCAAAACCATCCTGCACCTCTTTGCCTTTTTATAAATAGTCTATATTGTCGACTGATTTAATAATCTTCCTGGCCAAAAAATAATCGCGGCTCATTTTTTCTTCTCACCCCTGGCTCGCTGCTTTGGGGATTTTTCGCCCGTGAGCCGGACAAGGTCGGCAAAAGTCGTTCTCTCGAGGATAGAAGCCACGGCGTCCCGGACCTCCTTCCACAGGACCCGCAACCCGCAGTTTTCTTCCCGCGGACAAGACTCGTGGGCGGTAACACTCACGCAATCAATCGGCGCGAGCGGCCCGTCCATGACTCTTATGATTTCAGCCACCGTTATTTCCGACGGAGGCCGGCTTAAGAAATACCCGCCGTTCGGCCCCTTTTTGCTCCGCAAATACCCGGTCCGTTTAAGGAGGAGAAGAATCTGCTCGAGGAAACGAGGCGGAATATCCTGGGCCTGGGAAATCTCCCTGATGTGAAGGCCGCGGTGGGGATAATGAAGGCTGAGCTCGAGCATCGCCCGGCTGGCGTATTCGCCTTTAGTCGAAAGACGCATCGGCTTCCTTTATTGTCGACAAAATCAATAGACTATCTGTAGATATCAGATTTTCTTACCGTTTGTCAAGGGTGCGGTCGATGCTCTCAGAAGAGAATTGCAAGCCCGAAAAGAATTGGTTAGGATTAGAAGGATAGAAAGATAGCCGAGTTTTCGGCAACACCGAGCTAAGGAGGCCGTGGAGGAAAACATGCATATCCAGACAAAGGTGACTTTGTGTTTTAGTCTGCTTTTCTCCCTGGGTTTTTTCCAAAGCTGTCAGAAGGCAAAACAACCTGTATCTGAAACCATAAAGGGGGCAGTCAGGATGGAAATTAAACAGGAATCTTTCGGTCGCTTACCAGGCGGCCAAGAAGTCCGGCTCTTTATCCTCAGCAACAGCCAGGGGATGAGAGCCAGGATAATTAATTACGGAGCTACATTGATTTCGCTCGAGGTTCCCGACCGCAACGGTCAGTTCGCCGACATTGTCCTCGGTCATAATAACCTTGAAGGCTACCTTAAACGAGAGACCAACCCTTATTTCGGGTCAACCGTGGGTCGCTACGCCAACCGGATTGCGAAAGCCGTTTTTGTCCTGGACGGCGTGGAGTATCATCTGGCGGCTAATGACGGCCCGAATCATCTCCACGGTGGCCTCAAGGGGTTTGACCGGGTGCTCTGGGAAGCAGAGCCCTTCGAGGAACCCCAGGCCGTCGGCGTTAAGTTCAGTTACCTGAGCCCTGACGGCGAGGAAGGATACCCGGGAAACCTGGCGTGCACGGTAACTTATCGGCTGACCGAAGGTAACGAGCTGAGGATTGATTACGCCGCTACGACCGATAAACCAACTCCGGTTAACCTCACTCACCATAGCTATTTTAACTTGGCGGGAGAAGGTCAAGGCACCATTCTCGAGCACGAGCTGATGATTAACGCCGACCATTACACACCCGTCGACGACCGACTCATCCCCACCGGCGAAATCGCTCCGGTCAAGGGAACTCCTTTTGATTTCACCATTCCTAAAGCAATCGGGGCTGAAATTGACCAGGTAAAAGGAGGCTACGACCATAACTTCGTCCTGAGAGAAGGGGAGAGCAGCCTCCATCTGGCCGCCCGACTTTATGAGCCGAGAAGCGGCCGACTGATGGAAATCATGACCACGGAGCCGGGGCTGCAGTTTTATTCGGGTAATTTCTTAGACGGAACAATAATCGGAAAAAGTGGCCGGGCTTATCCGAAACATTCTGGGTTATGCCTGGAAACGCAGCATTTTCCTGATTCTCCCAACCGGCCTAATTTTCCGTCAACTATCCTCCGGCCCGAAGAAAAATACACCAGCACGACCATTCACCGCTTTACGGTTAAATAACAGAAAATAATCAAGAAAAAGATGGATTATAGACCAGGACGATAAAATGAAAAAACTGAAAATATTATTTTCTTTGCCTTGTTTGTTCGTTTTTTTATGGTTCAGCCTGGGTGCGGTGGTCGCGACCGGCCAGAGTCGGCCGACTCTTTCGGCCGCCGTAAAACCTTTTGTCGTCGTCGAAGCCCCGACCATTGCTATTACCCATGTCCGGGTAATAGACGGAACAGGTCGAGCGCCGCTCGAAGACCAGACGGTCATTGTCTCCGACGGGAAAATAACCAGGATTGGGCCGAGCGCCTCTACCCCGCCTCCAGCCGAAGCTCTTATTCTGGAAAAACCCGGTTGCACGCTTATTCCCGGGCTTGTCGGGATGCATGACCACCTTTTTTACCCGGCCGGCGGAGCTCATTACAACACCTTAGAATTCAGCGCCCCGCGGCTCTATTTAGGCTGTGGCGTCACCACTATCCGGACAACGGGCAGTCTCGAACCCTATGCCGAGCTGAACCTCAAGAAAGCGGTCAACGAAGGACGGGTCCCCGGCCCAAGAATTTATGTGACCAGCCCTTATCTTGAAGGGCCGGGAGCCTTTACTTTCCAGATGAACGAACTCTCCGGGCCAGAAGATGCCGTTCGTTTTGTCCAGTACTGGGCGGCCGAGGGAGTGGATGATTTTAAAGCTTATACCCACGTCAGGCGTAATGAACTCGAAGCGGCTATTAAGGAAATCCACCGCCTGGGCAAGAAAATAACCGCCCACTTGTGCTCCCTCGGTTTCCGCGAGGCCGCCCGGCTCGGAGTCGACAACCTCGAACACGGACTTTTAGTGGACACGGAATTCGTTCCTGGAAAGAAGCCTGACGAGTGCCCTCCTTCGCTGGAGGTGCGCAAATCTCTCCTGAGTTTAGAAATCTCCGCCGAGCCAATCCAGGAGATGATCAGAGAGCTTATCGCTCATAAGGTGGCTATCACTTCCACCCTTCCGGTTTTCGAAATCTCTGTCCCCGGAAGGCCGCCGCTGGATAACCGCGTCCTGGAAGCCATGGCGCCCGACTTGCGAATCCTTTACCTTACCCAGAGGACGCGGGTGGCCGAAACCAAGGATTCTCCCTGGGAAAAATTATTGAAAAAAGAAATGGAGTTTGAGTTAGCCTTCAGCCGGGCTGGCGGGCTGCTTTTAGCCGGGCCTGACCCGACCGGTTATGGCGGTGTTTTGCCCGGTTTTGGCGACCAGAGGGAAGTCGAGCTGCTGGTTGAAGCCGGATTCTCTCCCGTTGAAGCTATTAAAATTGCTACCTTTAACGGCGCTTTCTACCTCGGAGAAGACAGCCGCTTCGGCAGCCTGGCGCCCGGAAAACTGGCCGACATGGTCTTGATAAAAGGCAACCCGGCCGAGAATATAGCTGATATCAAGAAGGTAGAAATTGTCTTCAAAGAGGGCGTCGGGTATGACCCGCAAAAGCTCATCGACTCAGCTCGTGGCCTTGTCGGCGTCCGTTAAGCAGCATTGGCTATCAGGCAGATTCCAGGCGCTAATCAAAGAAGTCAATTCTATTTTATAACCAAATCAGGAGTTCGGCTGAAAACACCTGATTCGGATGGTCATCCGACTGGGAAGCTAAGAATTATTGAACATTATTACTGCTTCTAGTTACCGCTTCTGCTTGATTCTACTTAACCCGGCTGAAGAAAACTGAAGCTTACGGAAATGTTTCCGGCTCCAACAACGACCGGGTTTCTTTTTTTAACCTGCTTCGGAAAAAGGAATAGCTTAGCCCGGGAAAAAAAGGTAAAATTTGCCCCGCCTGAGCTGACAAAAGTTCCATGCTCGAAGAAAGCCGAACAATTAAGTTAGAACGTTGTCCCGTTTGCGCCTCCCCGGCTATCTTTCCTTATAAAAAGGGCGCACTCAAGCCGTCAGACCTTGACCCGGAAATGGTCAGGATTACTGACGCCGAGTACGGTCTTACCTGGGACCTGAGTTATTGCTCAGCCTGTCATTTTGTCTTCGCCAACCCCTGTCCTCATCCGACCTGGCTTGTTTCCGTCTACTCGCGGGTAAAGGACCCGGCCTATGAATCCGAGGCTCGAGGCAGGCGTCAGAATTTCCGGCGGATCCTCCGGCGACTGGGAAAAATTACAGCGGGAAGAAGCCTCCTTGATGTTGGGGCGGCTACCGGCTTGCTGTTAGCTGAGGCCCGACTTGCTGGCTGGCGAGTCGCCGGGGTCGAGCCCAGCCGCTGGGCAGTGGAGGAAGCCCGGGAAAAATACGGTCTCGAAATCTACCAGGGGTCTCTCGAGGAGTTCGAGAGTGGCGGCACCTTATATGACGCTGTCACTTTGATTGACGTCCTCGAACACACTCCAAGCCCGAGGAACATGATGGAGAAGGTCCACCAGATTCTGAAACCAGCCGGCATCGCTGTCTTGGTGACGCCCGACCTTCAAAGCTTCATGGCCCGACTCGCGGGAAAAAGATGGTGGCATTTTCGGCCTGGTCATCTGGGTTATTTTACCCGGGAAAGCCTGCAAAAACTGCTAGACTTGACAGGCTTTTCCCCTCTCCTCTGGAAACGCTACAGCTGGAGTTTCAGCCTTAATTATATCTTAGTTCGCCAGCCTTATTTACGAGCTCTAACCAGTCGCCCGAAGCTGGCTTCTCTTTGGTCAAAAATTCGGATAAAATTGGCCCTGGGTGATTCCTTCGAGGTTTACGCCCGGAAAAGAGAAAACCGTTGAACCCTTATGTTGAAGCCTTGCGGCTCGAGAGATGGCCCAGGAGCACTGCCATTCTCCTCGGAAGCGTAGTCTATCTTTTCCTCGAGGGGAATTCCCTCCCGGAAACAGGCGTTCTGTCCCTTTCCTGGAAGGTCGGGCTGGCCTTTCTCCTCACCTGGGGCGTTTCAACCGTTAACTATGTCATCAATGAAATTGCCGACGCCCCTTTTGACCGGCATCATCCGACGAAGAAGACGAGGCCGCTCGCGAGCGGCCGGATTCAGAAGGGTCCGTTTATCCTCATAGGGGTCATTCTGGCTATCGTTTGTTTTACTGTAGCCTGGCTTTTTTTCAACCCCGGTTTTTTCTTTTCACTGGTTGCTTTGCTTGCCGCCGGGTTCGTCTATAACGTCCGGCCGCTGCGGACAAAAGACGTCCCTTTTATTGACGCCGTGTCCGAATCCGTCAACAACCCTATCCGCTTCTTAACGGGCTGGTTTGCGCTTTGCCCTGACCTTAACTTGTTTCCACCGGTCAGCATTCTTGTTGCTTGGTGGGCCTTTGGCCATTTTTTAATGGTGGCCAAGAGGTTGTCGGAGCTTCGCTGGCTAAAAAACAGGGCGGCCGATTACCGCCAGTCGCTCGCAAAGTACTCGCCCGCTTCTCTGTTGCTCGGGATGACTCTTTCGACCCTGGTCTTTTTCGCGAGCTACATTTATTTCTCGCTGGAATACAGTCTCAACCGCTATCTTCTCTATATCCCGCTCCTCGTCGTCTATTTCCTCCTTTTTTTCTGGAAAACACTCAAAGAAAAAGCGGTAATGGAGGAACCAGAAGGGCTTTTCCGCCGGCCTCTTTTTGCCCTTTACACCATAGGCCTGGTCATCCTTTTCTTGCTTTCTTTCCACCGGTAAAATAAATATTAAGGAAAGAACAATGAACCTGATGGAAATAACTCTCAAACTATTGCTGGCGATCGGCCTGGGCGGCCTCATCGGTCTCGAGAGAGAAATGAGCCAGAAGCCAGCAGGATTAAGGACTAACATTCTCATCTGTGTGGGCTCGACGATGATGATGCTTCTGTCGCAGCTCATGCTTCAAGGGTCTCCGTCTCCCGGAGAAATGCTTCGGGTGGCAGCCGGAGTAATCACCGGCATAGGTTTTATCGGCGCCGGCACCATCATCCAGAGCCAGGGAATAATCCACGGGCTTACGACAGCCTCGACTATCTGGGCAGTTTCCGGTCTGGGCCTGGTCATCGGTGCTGGCTACCACGCGATTGCCGCGATTTACACCGCCGTCGTCCTTATCACCCTTGTTTCCTTCCGGCAGCTTGAGGGAAAACTGCTGAAAAAGAGCTATCACCGTTACGAGCTGAAAGTAAAAGAGAGTCGCGATTTCGCCGGGCAGCTGAAAAGGCTCGCCCTCCATTCTGGAGTCAGACTCAACGATTTCACCCTCAAGAAAGAAGATGAATGGATGTTCATCCGCTTTACCCTCGTCGGCCCGGAGGAAAGAGAAATTCAGTTTCATCAAGGCTTAGTCGACCTCGGTCAGGTTGCCGAAGTGAAAATTGATTAAAACAAAGCTTGTTGTCGCCACGACTAACGAAGGAAAACTCCGAGAAATCAAAGCCGCGCTCGCAGGTTTGCCATTGGATGTCCTAAGCCTGGCTGAGGCCGGAATTAAAGCCCGGGCTGTCGAGAAAGGAAAAACTTTTGCGGCCAACGCCCGAGCGAAAAGCATTTTTTACAGTCAATTTACTTCTTATTTAACCCTGGCTGAAGATTCAGGCCTCGAAGTTAAAGTTCTTGGCGGTGCTCCAGGCGTTTTCTCCGCCCGCTTTGCCGGGCCCCGGGCGACCGATGAGAAAAATATAAATAAGGTCCTTGGTCTTTTGAAAAAAACACCGCCGGCGAAAAGACGAGCCCGGTTTGTCTGCTATCTCTGTCTTGCTGAGAGAGGCAGGTTAATTAAATGCTTCCGCGGGGAGGTAAGGGGCTGGATTACCCGAGAACCGAAGGGCGAGGAGGGATTTGGCTATGACCCCATTTTCTTCTACCGGCCTTTTGGCTGCACTTTTGGCCAAATCCCGGCGGCTGAGAAAAACCAGGTAAGTCATCGGGGCCGGGCGCTCCGCCGGATGCGGGCCTTCCTCGAAGCCTTTTTGGGGACGGCTCCCCGGAAGGCAGCCGTCCCCTGAATTTCATTTGTCCGAAGTTTGCGGCCCGACCGTAATCCGGTCTTTAATCTGCTCGAAGACTCTTTCGCCCACTCCCTGGACTTTCATGATGTCCTCGATTCTCTTGAAGGGCCCGTGTTCCTTGCGGTAATCGATTATCCTTTGAGCAATAGCCGGCCCGATCCGCGGCAAAGTCTGGAGTTCTTCCAGGCTGGCCGTGTTAATATTTATCTTGGCCGGGACAGACGTCGAGCTTGCCTGCTCGTTGTTCTGGTAAGCAACAAGCGGGCCGAGGCAGACGAAGAAAATCAAACCCATCGCCAGGAGACGACGGTCAAGACCGAACATGTTAACCTCCTTTCGTTTTCCCAAGATGCAAGAAAGGGGCCAGCCTTGCTCCGGTTCGGGCGAGACATGTTCAGGGGAAAACCTGTCTGACTTCTGCCCGCTAAAGAGGAGGGATGCCAATTAATGTTGACACTCTTTGCTTTCCGTTGCCAACCAGCGTTGCCAGCCTGGAAATATGACCCTGAAAATGTCGCTCCTTGCTGGCTACTTTCCTGAAATAATCAACGAGGCGATGGAGGTATAATCTTTTTCTCCCCAACCAGCGTCGATACCTTTCTGGATTATTCTAAGAACTCCGGCCAAAGCCTCAGTATCCAACCCTAACTCTTTTCCCTCGGCAAGCATCAGCCCGACGTCTTTATAAAGCAAGCGAAGAGGAAAAGTCGGGTTAGTGTAATCCTCGCTCGTCATCCGGCCGAGTTTTTTATCAAAATGGAAAGCATAAAGCGAAGTCGGCCGCAAGACTTTCATAAAAAGGTCGACCTCGATTCCCCGTTTTTTTACTATTCCCAGGCTAAAAGCAAAGCAAGCCGTGAGAGAAGCGATCAACTGATTCAGGGCTAATTTAAAGGCGGCGGCCTGACCCACAGGCCCGACATAAACCGGTTCAGGAGAAAAGCATTTGAAAACTGGCAAAAAGCGGGAATATTGTTCAGGAGTCGACCCGACCAGGACGACGAGCTCTCCCTTTTCCGCCTCGGCGATACTCCCCAGGACCGGAGCCTCCAGGTAATCGCCGCCCCTCTGTTTTATTTTGTTGGAGAGGTCCAAGCTCTCCCGCGGAGAAATCGTCCCCATCTGGATTATGGTCCGCCCGGAAAAGTCCGCTGCCTCGGTGGCGGGAAAAAGGACAGCCTCACAAGCTGGCGCATCAGCCAGCATCAAGATGACCAAGGGCGATGAAGTTATGGCTTCGAGCGCGGACGAGGCTACCTTCGCGCCGAGCTTCTCGAGCGGCAAAGCTTTTTCCCCTGTCCGGTTAAAGGCTATAACTTCATGCCCGGCAAAGAGCAGCCGGGAAGCCATCGGACGGCCCATCAGCCCGGTACCGATGAAACTAATTTTCATTTTTTTCCTCCCGGAAATTCGGCCGAGAATTCATTTGCCAAGCAGGCTTTATTTGTTCATTATATTTATCTAAATCATATGGACCAATAAAAAAATAAACGAAAGGACGAGCAAAAATGAAAAAACTCTTGAGCCTTCTTCTTTTCCTCTCTTTTCTTTTTGGCCTTCTCTACCCGGAAGAACAGACTCCCAAAAGCAAAGACATCAACCTCCCCCCGCCCCCGCTTGCCCCCGGCCGCCCCCGCCTGCAGTGGCGTAAGGAGAGGCAAGCAGCCAGGGAATTTTGTCCCGGCTCGCTGCCTCTTCAAGTTCTTTCAGAGCTCCTCTGGGCCGCTTATGGCATCAACCGGCCTGACTCGGGTAAAAGGACAGCCCCTTCAGCCGTTAACTGGCAAAACATCGATGTCTATGTTGCCCTGGCTGAAGGACTCTACCTTTACGAACCAAGAGAGCATAAGCTGGTTCAAATCGGAAATGAAGATATCCGCGCTCTTACCGGCCTTCAAGAATTTGTTAAGTCAGCCCCTTTGAACTTGGTTTACGTGGCCGACCTGGCAAAAATTCCCCGGGGGACGGAAGAAGACAAAAAGTTCTATTCGGCGGCGCATACAGGTTTCATCAGCCAAAACGTGTACTTGTATTGTGCTTCTGAAGGCCTGGCGACTGTCGTCCGGGCGATGATCAACCGGGAAGAATTGGCCAAAGCGATGAAACTGAGGTCTGACCAGGTGATTACCTTAGCCCAGACAGTTGGCTACCCGAAGAAATAATCTTTTTGGAAACTAAAGCACTGGTTGACAGAAAAAATCTACTGTTTTAAATATAAATTGCTTTTGGCCTGACTCGCGGGTAGCTAAACACCCAAGAAGTAGCCGAATTTAGCTTTGGCCATAAAATTTGTAAGCGGGCTCAAAAGGGAGTAATTTGAAGAAGTGTTCTTTTTTCGCCTGCGTCTTTACAGACAAGACCGATAATTTGATCAATATTTTTATTTCCGAAAGGAGGTAATTATGCCAAGAATGAAGAGAATCCTTCGGTCGCGGTCTCTCATTTCTCTGGTCTCATTATTTTTCCTCGCCCTCCTTCTTTTCGCCCAGCAACCCAAAAAGCCTGTCCGGGTGCAATCGACTCCGCCGGAAATCAGGCTCCAGGGTTTTGCCCAGCACCTGGAGATGAAGAAAAATTCTCCGTTTAGTAACCTGAGATGGCAATTCCTGGGCCCAACCAACGTCAGCGGTCGTTGCACTGACGTGGCAGTGGTTACGCCCAAAGGGAAAAATTACACTATCTATGTCGCCACAGCTTCCGGCGGTGTCTGGAAAACAGAGAATGAGGGCACAACCTGGGTGCCGGTTTTTGACCAGGAATTATCAACATCCATCGGTGATATCGCTATCGCCCCTTCGAATCCCAATATTATCTGGGTAGGAACTGGAGAGGCCAATATCTTCCGGAGCTCTCATCCTGGTTGCGGCGTTTACAAGACGACGGATGGCGGCAAAACCTGGCAACACATGGGGCTGACGGATACCAACACTATCGCTCGAATCATCATCCATCCCCGCAATCCTGATATCGTTTATGTGGCCGCTTCGGGCCATGAGTGGACTTTCAACCAGGAAAGAGGGGTTTACAAGACGACGGATGGCGGCAAAACCTGGGCAAGAATTCTTTACGTCAACGAGCA
The DNA here is from genome assembly GCA_037441905.1 of Candidatus Aminicenantota bacterium. Taxonomy (GTDB): domain Bacteria; phylum Acidobacteriota; class Aminicenantia; order Aminicenantales; family CALLJL01; genus CALLJL01. The sequence goes on along the minus strand of JBBIRF010000003.1, from coordinate 29,710 downwards.
GACCGGGGCTATCGACCTTGTTATGGACCCAACCAACCCTGATATTCTCTACGCCGCTACCTGGCAAAGAATCAGGAAGAAATGGAATGACCCCCGCAACGAACCTCAATACACCGGAAGCGGCATCTGGAAAACAACCGACGGCGGGGCTAACTGGCGACAGATTAATAACGGATTGCCCGAGCCCCGTTTCCGCGGCCGGATTGGCATCGACATCTGTCTTTCTAAACCTAACGTCCTTTATGCTTTTGTCGATAATTACGAAGTCGCCCGGGAACTCACCCAGGAAGAAAGATTAGATGCTTACCAGCGGACGCTGCGAGCGATAATTAAGGGGGCTACCGTTTATCGTTCTGATGACGGCGGCGAAAACTGGCGGCTGGTGGCGCCCACGACCGATGAAATGAAAAGTTATTTAGAACGGCATTCTGGAACCTATGGCTGGGTTTTCGGTCAAATCAGGGTCGACCCGAACAACGAAAACAAAGTCTTCTTGATGGGTGTGCCGATGAGTGTCTCGGTGGACGGCGGCAAAACTTTCCGGCGCGTTCCCAACATGTATCACGTGGATAATCATGGCCTCTGGATTGACCCGGATAATTCCAACTACATTGTTAATGTCAATGACGGCGGGATTGAAATTTCCTACGACGGCGGTCAAACCTGGAGAAATTTCCGGAATAACCTACCGGTGTGCCAGTTCTTTAACATCAATTATGACATGGATACTCCGTTCCATGTTTATGGCTCGATGCAGGACCACGGAAGTTACCGGGCTGTGGTCGACCTCAGTCGAGGCCGGAACGCCATCCCGGCCCAGGAATTCGAAAGGGCGCCGGGAGGCGAAGGTTCCCACCATGCTATCGACCCCACCAACCCCAACATCGTTTATTCTTGCTCTTTTTATGGGTCTCTTAGCCGAACTGACCTGAGCAAGATTGGCTCCGAGCGGTCAAAATCAATCCTCCCTCGCGTTTATCCTGACGAGCCGCCGCTCCGCGGCCAATGGCTGGCCCATTTTATTCTTTCGCCCCACAACCCCAACATTATTTACCATGGAATGCAATATCTCTTCCGTTCGCTTGACCGCGGCGATACATGGGAAAGAATAAGTCCAGACCTGACCTATTTCACGCCGACAGAGCAAGGCGATATTCCTTATCATACGATTACAGCCATCTCTGAGTCGCCGCTTAAATATGGGTTGATTTATGTCGGCACTGATTGCGGCAAAGTGAGCGTAACCAAAGACGGAGGCAAAACCTGGCAGGAAATAACCGCCGGTCTTCCCTACCAAAAATGGGTCTCCCGACTGGTTGCCTCCCAGTATGACCTGGCCACAGTTTATCTTACCCAGCATGGCCGGGCAGATGACGATTTTGCCCCTTATGTCTGGAAATCGACTGATTTTGGCAAGACCTGGATAGATATTTCCAAAGGATTGCCTCTTGGCCCGGTTAATGTTATCCGCGAAGACCCTGTCGACCGCAATATCCTGTATGTTGGCACTGACCTCGGGGTTTATATCAGCAAGGATGGCGGGAAGAGCTGGAATGTTTTAGGCTCAAACCTTCCTTCTTGCTATGTCCACGACCTTATCATCCACCCCCGCGACAACATCATCGTCATCGCTACTCATGGCCGGGGAATGTGGGCGATGGACGCTGACCCGATAAACGAGAAGCCAAAGAGGCAGCGCCGCTTCTTCTTCGAGGACGAGCCGGCAACAATTCGCTGAGTCTTGATTACGGGGGGCTTTTCCTCAGCCCCCCCTAAACAGCCTTTTAAAAGCGCGAAAGGGCCAAAAGAATAACAACGAAAAGAGGAGGCATTTTTTCCCATAAGCCCTGCCAAGCAGAGTGGTTCAAGGTTATAAAGACGGAAAAATAAGATTTTACTGTATGCGAAAGGAGTCTGGCATTTGTCTTCAGGCTTATGCCGGGTTATAAATAAGGCAAATTAAGAAAAGGTTATCATTTTTTGACCTCACTTTTTTCCGCGTTCGACCCTGTTTTGGGGGAAAAGTGTGGTTAGCGAAAAAGTTAAGGCTTTGCCAAGGGCGGAAAGGCTGTTTTTGCCAGAGAGCGCGATAATTCGATAATTCATCCCATAAGAAACTGGCAAAAAACAAAAAAGAGAGATTAACCCCTCCCTAAATTACAGGGCTAAGAGGGAAATTTAGCCCGCTGGTTTGGAAGATGGCCGGGAAACGAGCCGGAGTTTCTCGAGAAAATCTCGGTTCTGACCCACCCACTGGTTGACGGCATGGCGAGCATAGCTATAGAGGGCCAGATTGCGCCAGCGAAACTGGAGACCAAACTTCCAGCACTGCCAGAAAGAATAAAAGCGTCGCATCGCTCTGATGGCGGCTTCTTTCTGCAATTCATAAGCGGAAAGCTGTTTTGGCTTAAACACGACGTGGTGGCCGCTGAACTTCGACCAATCTTCTTCTAACAGCCTTCCTTCCTGAGAGAGCTCGAGGTAGGTCTCGGTTCCTGGCAACGGAGTTAAGACCATAAACTGAACGGTATCAATCCTCATCCTCCGGGCAAAACGGACTGTTTCGTCGATTGTCTGCCGGTCATCTTCGTCCGAACCCAGGACGAACATCCCATGGACCTTCATCCGGTGGCGATGGATGGCCTCGATAGCCGAAGCGACCTGGTCGACAGTCTGCCTTTTGCGGTATTTTTCCAGGGTTTTCGGGTTGACTGACTCGAGACCGAGATAAAGCACGTAACCGCCGCTCTCTCGCATCAGGGACAGGAGCACCTCGTCCCTGGCAACATCAACCCGGACCTGAGCCGTCCAGCGCATTCTGAGTTTTCGGTCAATAAGCTGGCGGAGTAGCGCCTTCGTATGCTCGGGGTCAGCCGCAAAATTATCGTCATAGAAGAACACGGAGCGCCATTTCTTCTGATTCAGCCAGAATTCAAGCTCGGCGATAACGTCTTCAATCGGCCTGACCCGGTAGCGATGACCGAACATCTTGGTCACTGAACAGAAAGTGCAATTGAACGGGCAGCCGCGGCTGGTCATGACGGGCAGGATGCGCATCTTTGGCCAGTTCTGGATCAGACTGAGGTCTGGCCAGGGTAGGTCGGATAACTGCTGGGAAGGCTTTGACAGAGGATTATGCCGCGGCTCATCTCCATGAAGATAAGACAACCCGGGAATGGCGTCTAAACCCGGCTCGCCCGTGGCCAGCGACCTGACAAGCTCGACAAAAGCCCATTCTCCTTCTCCCCGGACGACAAAATCCACTCCCCGGAACAAGGCCTCGTCGGGCATAAAAGTGACATGAGGCCCGCCCATGACGACCTTCGAGGCGCTCTTTCCCTTTATTTTTTCGACCAGCTGATAAGCCCGGGGCACGGTAGTGGTAATCGAAGAAAGGCCAACCAGGTCCGAGGAGCAAACCTCTTCCATGTCGACCGAACTTAAGTCTTCGACATAAATCTTCGGTCGTATTCCCAGTTCCTTTTGTAATAAAGCGCCGATAAGCGGCAACCCCAAGCGCGGCAACTTGAACTTGGAATAAACGTGGATACCCGGGGCTCTTGGTTCAATTAAGGTAATTTTCATTAGACCTCCAGACAGGTGAAAAAGAATCGGCGGAAACTCTTTCCCCTCGTATTATTCTAACATTTTCTTTCTGGCTTAGCTAATTTTTTTTCCATTTTTTTGCCCCAAAACTTCCGAAAACAGGTCTCTCGCCTCAGGCGAAAAACTAAAGCTTCAAACCGGCTAAACCTGGCTTCCTGCTTCTGGACTCAAAAAAGGAAGGATTTACAGAATCCATAATCTTCATGGCCTAGAGAAATTTTTAGGAGCGGGAATTAGCGGGCTTATTAATGAATTATTATAAATGAATTTTGAAGCCGCGCCATTAACCGCCGGTCAAGACCGGGGATGGCTCCGACGGTACACCTCGAGCAAACGTCTTAAGTCAAGATGGGTATATTTTTCGGTTGTCGCCAGGCTCTCATGACCCAGGAGTTCCTGAATCGCCCGGACATCAGCTCCTCGACTTAAAAGATGGGAGGCGAAAGAATGGCGGAGAGAATGGGGACTGATTCTTTTTTGCATCGCCCGCCGTTTTAAGTATTTCTGGACTATCCTCTGGACCGAACGGCAGGTTAATCGACCGCCGGCTTTATTAACAAAAACAGCCCTCGTCCCCGCGGCCCGGCCCGAAACTGCTTTGGCAAGTAAAAGGGGCCTCACCTGAAGATAAGCCTCGAGGGCAAGCGCGGCTTTCCGGCCAAAAGGAACTAACCTTTCTTTCTTCCCCTTCCCCCGCACCAGGATGAGTTTCTCTCTTAGATTAATATCATCCTCGTTCAGCCCAACCAGCTCACTCACCCGAACCCCGGTGGCATAAAGCATTTCAAGAATCGCCCGGTCGCGGCGAGCGAGCGGGTCATCCTCCGACGGCAAGTCCAGAAAGGCGGCCACCTCTTCCTCTGAAAGGAATCCAGGAATTTTCTTTTCTTTTTTCGGGGTGGCGACGACTTTCGCCGGGTTTTCGGCTAACCAGGCTTTTTCGCGCGCATACTCAAGGAAAGAACGAATAGCGGCCAGTTTGCGGGCCAGGCTTGATTTCTCCAGACCAAGGCTGTGGAGATAACTCAGGAAACGCCGGATGAAAAGATGGTCGACCGCCCGGAGCTTGACTCCTTCGGCCTCGGCAAAGCTGGCAAACTGGCTCAGGTCACGGCCGTAGCTGGAGACAGTGTGGCTGGAGGCATTTCGTTCGTACTGAAGATAGCTGAGGAATTTTTCGATTTTATCCCTCATGAGTTTTCAACCTGGGCGCTCTCCTGACCTTTCGTCTTCTTTTCTTTTTCCGCCGCTTCGCCCGGTTTTTTTTTATCCTTTCCCTTTTCCTTTGTTTCCTGCTTATAACCGCATTGCTTATCCCAGCAGTAAACCTGGCTGCCTCCACCTCTGGCCTTTTTCAGGACGAGGGTTGGCCGCCCGCATCGGGGACAAACCTCCCCTGAGGGTTCATCCCAGGTAGCAAACTTACAGCGAGGATAATTACTGCAGCCAAAAAAGACCCGGCCGCGCTTCGTTTTCCGCTTTAACAACCGACCACCGCAGCTTAGCGGACAACTCATCCCTGTTTCTTCGCTGCTTTTCTTAATGAAATTACACTGGGGATAATTTGAGCAAGCGGTGAAGTAGCCGTACGGCCCCTTCCGCGAGACAAGCTGCCCCCCGCATCGCGGACATTTTTCCTCGAGCGGTTTTCCCTCGGCTCGGTTCAAACTCTCTCTGTAATTGCATTCCGGAAAACCCGAGCAGGCTTTGAACCGGCCGTACGGTCCTTCCCGGATGACCAGAGTCCGGCCACACTTAGGACATTTATCTTCAGTCGGGATGCCTTTTCCGCGGACACTGGCGGCTTCCATCCCCCTTTCTAAGTTCTGTTTGAGAATCTGGTAAAAGCTGCGCAAAGAGGCAATCCATTCCCTTTCGCCTTCGCTGATTTTATCCAGTTCTTCTTCCATTTCGGCGGTGAATTTGACGTCCATCAATTCAGGGAAGTGCTCGACCAGGAAGTCAGTTACAAACATGCCCAGGTCAGTTGGAATAAACTTTCCCTTCTCCTTAATCACATAAACCCGATCCTGGAGCGTGGCGATAATCGGGGCATAAGTTGAAGGCCGGCCTATTCCTTTGGCTTCCAGCTCCCGGACCAGGCTGCCTTCGGTATAACGTGGTGGAGGCTGGGTAAAATTTTGTTTGCTTTCTAAGTCGACGAGGCGGAGCTCCTCGCCGGGCTCGGCCGGGGGCAAAATTTCTTCCTTTTCCGGGCTGTCGGGGAAAATTCTCAAGAACCCCGGGAATTTGATAACTTGACCTTTGGCTTTGAACTCATACCGGCCAGCCTGAATCCTGAACTCCGTGGCCTCAATCAAGGCTGAGGCCATCTGGGAAGCCAGGAATCGGTTCCAGACCAGGTAATACAGCGCATATTCATCTTTTTTAAGATACGGTTTAACCGCTTCGGGTGGAAGGTCGGGCGACGTTGGCCGAATGGCCTCATGAGCATCCTGCGCCTGGCTTTTATTCTTATAGACCCTGGCCTTCGGCGGAAGATACTCGCGGCCGTAGCTTTTCTCAATCAACGACCGCACCCAGCTAAGGGCCAGGGGTGAGACCCGGACAGAATCCGTGCGCATGTAAGTAATGAGACCCACTGGTCCCCGCTCCCCAACCGGCAACCCTTCATAAAGCCTCTGAGCTACAGCCATTGTCTTGGCCACCGGGAACCGGAGCAGCCGGAAAGCATCCTGTTGAAGCGTGCTGGTGATGTACGGAGGCGGCGGGTTTTTCTTTTTCTCCTCACGCTTCACTTCTGCCAGGATAAAAGGAAGCGTCCGGAGCTCGGCTACGACCTCGGCCGCCCGCGAACCATCAGGCAACCGGAGCTTCTTGCCGTCAACCTTTTCCAGGGTCGCCTTAAAGGCAGGCGGCTCGGCCGCTTCTAAAATGGCGGCAATCGTCCAGTATTCTTCGGGGACAAACTGGCGAATCTCTTTCTCCCGCTCGCAGATGAGCCGCAGGGCTACCGACTGGACCCGGCCGGCGCTCAACCCCCGGCCGACCTTTTTCCATAACAGAGGGCTGATCAGGTAACCCATCAGCCGGTCGAGAATCCGCCGGGTTTGCTGGGCCTTTATCTTGTTCTCATCAAGCCCGGTTGGCGCGGCGAACGCCTCTTCCACCGCCCTTTTAGTAATCTCGTGAAGCAGCACGCGGCGGATATGCGGGTTAAACTCGGAAAGGAGAGTGCTCAGATGCCAGCAGATAGCCTCGCCCTCCCGGTCGGGGTCGGCTGCCAGGTAGACTTCCCGACACTGGGTCGCCAGTTTTTGCAGCGCCTGGACGAGGCCGCGGCGCTGGGGTAAAACCGTGTAGGTTGGGGAAAAATTATTCTCGATGTCCACCCCGAGCTTGCTTTTCGGCAAGTCCCGGACATGGCCCATCGAAGCCCGGACGACGAAACCTCCGCCGAGATAACGATTGATCGTCCTGGCCTTAGCCGGCGATTCAACTATTACCAGTGATTTTTCCATCAAGCGCTCCTTTGGTAGCTTGGTCCAGCTCCACTCAGGACTAATCCTTTAAGTTCTAACTGAAGAAGAAGAGCCTGAAGCTCGGCTACTGGCATTCTCGTCAGGCCGACTATCTCTTCAAGAGGCAAAGCCTCCTCCGGCGAAAGGGCCGCCAGCACCTTTTTCTCGGCCTCCGTCAACGTCTTCGCCTCGAGCGGCGGAGCTTCGACTTCCTTCTCTTTCAAGAGGATAGCATCTCGGAGAGAAGAGGGCAACTCGGAAACAACATCCTCCCATCCCTCAACCAGCTTGGCCCCGGACTTAATCAGCCGGTTTGTCCCCTGACTCAATTCGCTCCCGGCTTTTCCCGGGACAGCCATAACTTCCCTGTTCTGTTCCAAAGCCAGGTTAGCCGTGATGAGCGAGCCACTCTTAGAAGAGGCCTCGACGACAACCACCCCGAAGGAAAGACCGCTGATCAACCGATTCCGCCAGGGAAAATGATGGGCCAGGGGCGGCTCGGCCGGCGGGTATTCAGAGACCACAGCGCCCTTTGACTTTATCTCGCGAAACAGCCCGCGGTTTTCCGGGGGATAAATGCTTTCCAACCCTGAACCGAGGACAGCAATCGTCTGTCCTTGGCTGAGGGCCGCCTTATGGGCAAAAGAATCAATCCCTCTGGCGAGTCCGCTGACAATAACTATCCCCCGGCGGGCGAGCTCGGCCGCCAATTTTTCGGCCATCAACCGGCCGTAAAGCGTTGGCCGCCTTGTCCCGACCACAGCCACTGCCGGTTTCAGCAAGCTCTCCTTCTCTCCCGCTCCGTATAAAAGAAAAGGGGGGTAGGGTATTTCCCGGAGGAGCGGGGGGTAAGCCTCATCCTCTTTGAGGGCAACCCAGAAATCGCGTTTTCTTATCTCCCTGGCCAGGTTTTCCGCCTGCTTTATAGCCTTGCCTGAATAAATAGAATTAGCCACTGCCTCTTCCAGGCCGCTTTCCATCAATTCTCCTTTTCGCGGGTTAAAGAAAGCTTCTCTTTCCGGAAACAAGTTAACCAATTTACTCATCAGCCGATAATCCCCGCGGCTGAGAAGGCTAAGGCTCAGCCAAAAAACCAGTTCCTCCTCCTTCCCCTGGTTTTTCATTTCCGCACCTTTAGCCAAGGATAAATTTAAGTTCCCCTCCTCTTCTTTAGTTGCCTCCTGGAGTTCTTTTCCTTTAAAAAAGACGGCCCGCCTTCTCAGTGATACTCGTGGCGGAGGCCAGTTCAGGTTTCAGGGCCCGAAGATAATCGATTTTTCCTGGAAAAAGACGCCGGCCACGGCTCCGGTCATCAAGCAAGCAAGGATGGCGGCGACCAGGGCGCGAAAGCCAAGCCGGGAAAGGTCCTTCAGCCGCGAGGGCGCCAGGGCGCCGATTCCGCCGACAAAAATGGCCAAAGAAGCCACATGAGCAAACCCGCACAGAGAGTAGGCGGCGATAATGGCCGACCGATGATAAGCAAGCCCGTTTTGGGCTATAAGCTGGGCCAGATGTTGATAAGAAGGCACCTCAGTGGCCACGGTTCTCTCGCCGATTAACCGGGCCACCTCGAGGGCGTCGCTCGCCGGGACGCCGACCACCAGGGTTAAAGGATAAAAAATGTATCCCAGGAGGTTTTTCAGAGACCAATCAAAACTCCAGCCTGCCAACGAATTGACCTGAGACCCGATAAACGAAAGCCCTAAATCCACCATGGCCAGGAGTCCGAGGAAGGCCAACAAAAGAGCCACAATTCCGCCGAGGAGCCGCAGCCCGTTGTTGGCGCCGTTAATAATAGCCACTATCAGGTTCGCCTCGCGCTCATAATAAGGTTTTACTTCTATTCCTAAGGTCTCTGGTTTCTCCCTCTCGGGCAAAAGTAATTTACTCATTACCAAAGCGGCTGGCGCCGAGAGAATCGAAGCCGAAATCAAGTGCCCGGCGATTGTCGGAATCGTTGCCTGAAGGAGAAAAACATAAAGGCCCAACACCGTCGAGGCAATTGTCGCCATCCCGCCGGTCAGGATTGTCATCAGCTCCGATGAAGTCATCTTTTCCAGGTGCGGCCGGACGACAAGGGCCGACTCGACGCCGACAAAAATCTGGCTGGAAACACACAGGCTCTCGGCGCCGCTAACCCTCATCAGGCGCGAAAAAATACGGGCAAACCCTCTGATAAGCCAGGGCATTATTCCGAGATAATAAAGGGCGCCGATAAGGGCGGCAAAAAAAATGATGGTCGGCAGAGCTTGAAAGGCTAAGATTGACCCGAGGGAAGTTTCGCCCGCGTCGTTGGTTGCCCCGGGTGGCAGGGCTAAACGGCCGAACAGGAACCTGGTCCCGGCGGCGGCACAATCCAGAAGCCGGACAACCACTTGATTGAGCCAGAGGAAAAGCTTCGCCCCAGCTGGAAATAGAAAAATGAACGCGGCAAAAACGAGTTGGAGACCGATGCCCCAAAAAATCAGCCGCCAGTTTATCGTCCGCCGGCTGGCGGAAAAAAGCCAGGCCAAAAAAGGAATTACGAATAAGCCTAGAAGGCTGATAAGGTTATAAATTGTCATCTTTTGCCTCCCGAATTCCTGGGTGAAGCAGACGGTTCATCGGCGATCAAGACTAATTTGGTGGATGAGGCAATGCCTGAGATTATCGATACCAACTGCCGCGGCCGGCCGAAATAGGCTGCCAGGAGTTCGCAAACCTCTTTATTAGCCTGGCCTCTTTCCGGCACCGCCCTGACCCGGACGAGGAGCTCGCCTGGACCGAGGACTTCAACTCCGGGGCGGGAAGACCTGGTTTTAACCTTGACTTTGTATATCGAACCGGGCGAAGGCTTCATCAGGCAATTTTCCTCTTGGCTGGCCGGACGATTGGAATAAATTGAACTGGGCCGATGCCTCTAACCGAGACCCTTGAATTAACCATTAAAGAAATGGCTTCTCCGGGCCCGATATATTCTCCCTTCCCTAACCAGGAAAACGACGGGTTCTCTCGGCCGGCGACCAGGGCCCAGCGGGTAAGGCCCTCTTCCCACTGAAAGAAGGGCTCGACGGGAGACGCTTATTTTAACTAAGGAAGCGGGCATGGCTCTTTTCAGCGAGAAGCTGGGTCCTTTTTTTCCAAAAGATGGCGATACCTCTGGAACAAATCTCTCAACTGCTCGGCCGAAACAACATACCCGCTGATATAGAGCGAAACCGTCGACCGCAGCGGGTCGTTAGATTTAATGAGCACGTATTCCCGGAGCATCCCCGCTCGACCACTCGTCGGCAACTTAACCACGACTTCCTGGGTTTTTCCGGGAGCGATTTTAAGCCCGCCGGAAACAGGTTTTTCCCCGGCTAAGAAAGCGGCGTTCCGGTGGACGAATTCAACCCGCAAGTCAAGCTCGCCCCGGTTGCTCACTTTGATTTTTGCCTCCACATCTTCGCCGGCAAGCAGCAACCCTGCTTCGTAATTATAGGGTTCAAGCTCCAGGCGGGCCGAGGGCGGAACCTCAATCTCAGCCTGGATTTCCAGGATTTTCTGGGGTTCAACCGGGTCGTTGGACTCGACGTAAACCTGCTTGGTAACCTGGCCGAAATAGCCCCGGGTGTCGAATTCGACGCTGACCTTTCCCTCTTTGCCCGGCGGAATGGTATCGGCTGAAGCCAGGGCTGCCGTGCAACCGCAGGAAGTGGTCACTCGTTTGATGACCAGCGGTGCATTACCGGTGTTGGTAAACACAAACTCATGTTTGAGCTTGGCGCCTTCCTTAACCTTAGGGAAGCGATAAACTGTTTCTTTGAAACTTATCCGGGGTTGTTGGGCCGTTAACGAATGAAGCGCCCCACCGAAAGTTAAGAAAAAGAATAGGCAGAAGCCGACGATTATCCTCACCTTGCGGTTCATTTTCGCCTCCCGCTTCTTTTTACAACTTTTTCAGCCGGGCTGCAAGCCTCCTGGCTTGAATCACCGCAACTTTCCGCAGAGAAAAACGGCGTTTGCTTGACAGCTTCTCATCCAGCTCATAAGATAAAATCAGTTTTATGCTAAGCTCAAGAAGACAAGTTTATTTAATTTCTCTCAGCTTATTAGTCCTGGTCGTCACCCCCTGGCTCTGGGGGCAAACGACCGGTTTTAAAATCAGGGTCAGCGAAGAGTTCGCTAACATCCGTTCCCGGCCGGATATTCGCAGCCCGATTTTGCTTCAGGTTGCCCAGAATACAATCCTGGATGCCGTAAAAAAGGAAGGCGAGTGGTTTCTTGTCACCTGGAAGGATGAAGATGGAAGTGACCGGACAGGTTATATCCACGAAAGCCTCGTCGTGGTCATCGAACCCCAGCCTCCAGAGAAACCGAAGAAAGAACATGAACTTCCCGCGAAAAAAGAGCCGGCTCAGGAAAAAGCAACCAGCCCGGAGACGAAAAAACCTTCGGCCGGAGAAGCCGAACCAAAGCCGCCTGCTCCGACCAAAGAAAAAGCAATTACGGTTTTAACTAAGAAGAATTTTTTTCATTTAAAACTCGCGGCCGGGACTGAATTCTTTGCCTTAACCCAGGTGAATGATGCCGCCGCCGGCCTTGCCGGTTTCCTCACGGATATCCTGGGAGAGAAAAAACCGCCGGGCGTCGCCTCTTTTCACTGGGCTCCAGCCGCCAGTTTTGAAATAGGCCTTCCTGTCCGGTCGAGTTTTTCCCTGCTGCTTAACCTTTCCGGGTTTTCGGGCAAGCAAGAAAACCTCCTGAGTTTTTCCGGGGCTCAGGGAAAACCGTCGTTCCTCATCCAATCGAGGCTTCGAGCCGTTCCTCTGAGCCTTCTTCTTAATTATGAGTTTATGCGTCTTCTGGCTATTTCACTCGGCCCAGAAATTACCGGGGTTGAATACCGGTATGTTTACCGGTTGGTGCAAGAGAATTCATTCGAAGAATGGTCGGGAAAGGCGACAGCTTTGGCCCTGGGTTTGAGAGCCAGAGTAGGTTTTATGGCCTGGTTGGGGTCAAGCTTTGGGCTTTGCCTCGAAGCGGGCGGCCGGCTGGGAGAGGCCAGCGGGCTAAAAGGCAAGGATACCCACGTCCTCCCGACTGGCGAAACCTTCGAAGAAGAAGGAAAGCTCTATTCTTTTTTGGTCAAGACTTACGGCGGCCATCGTTACCCGGTGCTTTTTATCCGCTCCAAACGACCCTCAGAAGCCGGCGTCGAACTCGCCCGAGAAGCTTCGCTCAACCTTAGCGGGTTAGCCTTCCGCCTTGGTTTAGTCTTCCGTTTTTAAGCCCGGAAACTCGCCTTAACCGTCCTCTTTTTCGGTTTTTTTCTGAAGCAAAGCTATACACTGGGCATGAATTCCCCTGAAAAGAGGCCTTATTTCTTTTACCTCAAACCCAGCCTGTTCTGCCTCCTGCCGGAAAACAGTTAGCGGCAGCATCGAGATGCGGGTCGGTGAACGACGGATTAGCCGGCGCAAAGCCCGCTGGAGACGATGGACGGGCTGGAGGCGGTAGAAGGAGATAACCAGTTTATCCCGACAAACCCGGTTCAACTCTTCGAGGACAACCCTTCTTTCTGCCGGTAAATGAAGATGATGGAAAAAACGAAGACAGAGAATAAGCTGAAAACAGCTCTCCCTGAAAGGCAGGCCGGCTTTCATATCTACTATTATCCCGATAGGAAAACTGGATTCATAGCCTTTGGCTCGTGCCCGTTCGACCATGGCCGGAGAAAAATCAGCACTGACGAGCTCAAACCCTCTCTCGAGAATCAACCGGGAAAAACGACCATAGCCGCAGGGAGCATCAAGAGCCAGCGGACGCCCGGCGCTTCCGGGGGAGCCCAGTCTCAAGAACCGCTGAATAATCTTTTTTTCCCGCCAGTCAACCAGACGCTGGTCGATTCCCCGATATCTTCGCCGCTCGTAAGCGGCGACTTCTTCCTGACTAAAACGATGGCTCCTCGAAAAAGACATATTTCGGCCTCGGTTGAATAACTAGCCTCTCCGAGTTAAAAGCGAGAGGCGCCCCGTCACGGTCGAGAACCTCTTTAATCCGCCAGGGAAAAGCGTGTTCGACGCTCCGTTGCTTTGTCCAGACAACCGCAAACTTCTTTTCCCCCCGGCTGAAATAAGTAATCCAGGCGTCGTCCCTTAATTCCCTTCTTAGATAAGTGCTTCCTTCGACCAGCTCGACCAAGGTTTTCAGGGCGAAAAAAGAAGGCCGGCGCCTCCAGGGGGTCGAAAGAGGGTCAGCCAGCCCATAGCCGCGGGCGGCCAGCTGCCACCAGTAAACGCGCTCGACAGCTCCGCTCGCGAGCGAGATGAGAAAATACCGGACCAAGTAGTTTGCCTGCTCTTCTTCGGTCACACACGGCCGGCCGGGCGCCGGCGAATAGGGCTCCATACCCCGGAGCGGCCAGTTAAACTCGGTTATCCAGCACGGTTTTTGCCGGCAAGCAGTGCTATCGATGATTGCCCGGAGCAGCCTGAGCTTTTTTTCCAGAGTCCAGCCCCATTGAGCTTCTTCAGGGGCTCCGGTGCGGTCAACGTAGAGCAGCGAGCTGACGACGTCAAAAGGGATGGCGTTTAGAGTGACAGGGTAAAGATGGAATTCAAAATCGATGACGGCCGGCCCGACTAACTTGACTCCGTAACTTGCCGCCAATTCTAATGCCGGCCGGGCTAGACGGAGATATTCATTGTATGACCAGACACCCCATTTTGTCCGGTTCCAGGCATGACCAACTTCAAAGTAGCTCGCCCAGCGTCCAAGCCGGCTAAAGGAATCCTCCAAGAATTGCCGCCAGGCTCCGGGTGATAGCAAATCGTACCTGTTCTGGAGGAGAGCAACCAGAACCTCCCACCCTTCTTCTTTAAGGCGGCGGATGAAAGTTTCATAATAGCTTAGACGTTCTTTTTCCCACGAGGGAACCCGGACAAGAGCGTGCTTTACTCCCAGGTCTTTCAGCCCGGACAAAATTTCTTCTTCTTTCCCGGGGAGGGGGGAAACCGCCATGCCAAAAGCGGCCTCGATGCGTCTGGTTCCTGAGAATAATGTCTTTTTCAGCCGGTTGTAATGCCGCCATACGGGCCAGGCCAGGCTCAGGTTGCTCGCCACCAAAGAGAAATAACTCCCGGCATGGCGGAAGTGGGCAAGAAACCTCTGGCGGCGGGAAGCGATGTTATGCGGCTGGTCAGCCAGATCGTTCCAGCGGAAAAGTTCTTTCATCCTACTGAATCCGGAGCCACCGAGCCAAAGCTCTTAATTTCAGGGATTTCTTTGTCCTGACCCAGAAAGTGTAACTTAATTTTTGCCACCTATACCATAGCCAGGCCAGCCGGGGCAAGGTGGCCGTTTGCAGGTAAGATTGAACAAAATAAGCCTGGAACTTATCAAGAACCCCGAGACGGACGAGGTTTTTTAAACGCACGAGACGGCCTATTTTCTTCTTTCTCCGGATGCGGTTGGTGTCGAGGAGACAAAACTCCCACGAGCCCTCGGTCATTCGGCGGGCCAGCACGTTGCCGTCGGAGAGGTCGCGATGGAGGAACCGACATCCATGAACCTTACGGAGAAACGAGGCCAGGTCACCAAGGAGGGCCAATAAAACTTGCTCCGGAAGCGTCCGAAAAAGACCCCTGACTTCCTCCCAGCCTCGGACTCTTAAAGCTATATAATATTCAGCCCCCGGCAGCCAGCGGCCCTTTTTTCTAAGATAAGCGACAGGCTCTGGGGTGAGAATACCTTCTTGCTTCAACGCCAGGGCGCCATAAAAAGCCCGCCTGGCCTTCGACCCGAACAAACCCGCCCTGATTTTAGCCAACCCCCTCAGCCTGAAATGTTTGACCGCTACCTCCCCTTCCCCCCCAAGAACAACGGGCATTCTCAGGGCAACCACCCGGTTCCGGCCTTCTAAGAGCACTTCGCCGGCCGGTTCTCCTTCAACTTTGTCGATTTCGGCCAGCCAGGAAAGTATCTCCGGCCGATAAAATTTTCTGACGATTTCTCCCTGGAAAGGGCCGACGTTTATTTCCTCGAGAAGTTCAGAATAAGGCATTAACTTTAATCTCCGGCTGAAAAAACTCGGCGACCCTGGAAAGAAGCACTTTGCCGACAGCCGCCGGGCTGTACTTCTCCCACACCAGAGCTTGACCTTTCCTGGCTATAGACTGCCGCAGGTCCGCGTTCTGGCGCAACTCAAGGATCGCTTCGGCCAAGGCCTCTGGTTCGGCGGCGGGACAAAGATAAATCTCTTCCTTGTGACGGAAGAATTCTCTCGCCGCCGGGGTGTCGAGGGTTATAACGGGTTTTCCCAGAGCCATTGCCTGGAAAATTTTATGCGGCACCACCCGACGAGCCTTCGGGCTTTGGCCAAAAATCCCCAGGCAAAGGTCGGCTGTCTGGTTAACAGTCTGCACCAAAGCCGCGGGCGCAAGCCAGGTTTGCCACATTATATGGCTGCCCCCTTCTTTTTCTATTAGTCCTCTCACTCGAGGTAGAGTCTGGCCTGACCCGATGAAGATAAAACGCAGCGGAGGGCTGGCTGATTGCAAAAGCAGCGCGGCTCGGACCATTGTTTCCACACCGTGCAGCGGCAGAAAAGAGCCAAAAAAAACCACGGTAAAGGCCTCCCTCTTTGTTCCTGGCATGCCTGAAGGCTTCCATAATGAATCATCAAACCCGACAGGCACCACCCCTATTTTAGCCGGGTTGATGCCGAACTCCTGAGAATAATAATTTTTATGGTAGGTCGTGTCCGCCAGGACAAAATCAGCCAAACTCATCGTCCAGCGGTCAAGCAGCCGATTCCAGCCAGCGCTCAGCGACCCCGGCCGGCGGCGCTGCCAGTCGACAATCTTGGTTTCATAACGCGAGGCTAACGGGTCGAAAACCAGATGCCGGGAATAAACCCGGGCGACAAACCAGGCTAAAGGGATATCCTTGTGGCCGAAGGCAGGAACCAAAAGATGAACATCTTGGCGCCGAAAGCAATTCTTCCGGCGAACAACCGAGAAAACCCCAACCGGGTAGCGAAACCAGGCTTTGAGCCGCGGGGGAAGACGGACCTCGCCGGCGTAGCTTTGGTTGAGCTCCAGCCCTCGCCTGAGGATGGCGACGCGGGGATAAAGCGGGTCAAAAGCGCCGAAAAAGCAGAATGGCATCGATGGGTCATAGGATAGCTAATAAGAAGTGGTTTTGCAACGGACCCCGGCTTGGGACTCGGAAAAATGTTTAGGGAGCCCGGCCGCTTCTAGCGCCCTTCCACGACCGTGAGCAGTACGGGCAAGGAGACCGGCGAGTTGGCGGCTTCCGGGCAATGGATAGAAAGACTCCCGTAATATTTTCCCGGCTCCAGGCCCGAGGCATCGACCCCCACGGTCAGCCTGCTGTTCCCTTGCCCTGAACGAGGGGTAAAATAGAGCCAATCGACATCCGCTTCCACCCACCAGAAAAAGGGATAGTCCCCGGCAATTTGGATAGCGACTGTTTTTTCCCGGGTTAAACTCGCCCGGGAAGTTAGGACGACAAAGGCGAGCCCTCCCCTGGAAAGACTGATTCTTCTCTGTTGAAAAAAATCGCCTGCCGTGACCGTGCGGATATTCATCTCCGCCTCGTCGGTCGTCACCTGGCCGACGAAAATACCCCGGGAAGGGTCCTTGAGTCCGCCCCGGCTGTTAATCATGTCCCGGGCCGAGCTCAACCACCTGGCCACCCCGGGGAAATCTGGATGGTGTCGGAAATTCCCGTCAATCGGATAAAGAATGTGCTTGGCGGCGTAATAGTCCACGGCGACGGGGTCCTGGCTGGCCAGTAGCTGGTTGGCCCGGAAGGTGGTTGAGGCAGGGTAGCCGGTCAGGGAGGCGTGAGAAACCCAGATGGCATCGACGATGTTGAGGACGGGCGTGATGATGGAAGCAATCATCTTCCCGCACGTTTCCCCCAGGCCGGCGTAGTGCCGAAAGCCGCTGTATCCGTCAGCCATAGAGAGAATCCCGTAAAAATGCTTTAAGCTGACCGTAATTTCAGAACCGCCCGTATCATGATGTTTGAGAACAGGGACGTTGATGAGCTTGAGGTTCTGGGTGTAATGTCCACCTTGCCAGATTCCCTCCCGAAGCTCGACCCGGCGGCCGCCCGACGTAGTAAAGCAAGGATAGGAGACGTCCTCGAAGCGGCGGTAACCATCGGTGTGGTGGTCGTCCCCATCAATGAACTTCCCTCGGATGGGGTCAAGCAGGAAGGCCGAGACCCGGGGGTCATGGAAGACCTCATTGACCAGGTAGAGAAAGCTGTGCTTTTCATCGATGGCATTCGCCCGAACGCTCGAATCGCCCCCGTATGCCGCGCTTGTATCGCAGGCCAGGCTGCCTCGGCCCTGGCCGTTTTCGATGATAACGACCTCGCCGGTGAACCCATCCGGGTGGTCAAGGAGACGCTGGATGAGACCTCGGATAAGGTCACTATTGGTCGCGCCCCGGTATTTCCATTGGGCGTTGACCTTGATAAGGACGACATCGTCAGGCGCGATTAGACCGAGCGGCCCTGCCAGGAAATGGGGAGCCGAAGACCGGTAAAACTTCAGCCCGGTGCTGGCCATTCCATAAAGGAGCGAATCTAGACCTAGGTGGAGGTTGGGGCGGGAGGGGTCATAGAAAGGAGAGTCGGGAATCCCCTTAACCCAGAAAAGGTCATTTTGAGTCGCCGCCGAGAGATAGTGACGGCGCCCCACGAAAATAAAATAAGGAGCAAATAGACCACCAGCCAATCGTCGGAAAAAATCTCGCCGCGAGAGATTCCGTGAAATATCTTGTTTTATTTTAATGGGGTTTTCCTCTTTCAAGCATGGAGGGCTTTTTTGTTTGTTCATTATTAACCTATAAAAATATTTTTATATATTTTATAGGAATAATAAGAATAATTCAATCCTTTTTTTCTTTTCTTGTCTCGATGCGCTTTCTCCTCTGAGCTTTTTTATCAAGGTGATCCATTTTTTCAGCATCGTCGCTTGACTAAGGATCAATCCAGGTGTCATCATTTTATTAATGCGGCCCATGGCCAGAATGGTTGATACGTCAATTCGTGAATAATTGCAAGCATATCCCTGGAGTATAGAAACTTTAACCGGAAATACGATAGGAGGCGCGGCTGTTGGTCCAGAAATGATGGACGCATCTCGGTGGAAAAAGAACTTTGATTTATATTAATTTGATTTTCGGCGTTTATGGCCAGGTGAGCCATTTTTTATCGATTCCCCCTCAGCCATCACAGGGAAATATAAATCCCAAAAAATAGGATGTCAAAAACAATCAAGAATCTCACTTGCTGGGTGAAAACGCTTCGAAGGCCGCAAAGACGCGCCGGAAATGCTATTTGAGGCCCGGCCGGGTTTTTCCATCATTATTCTGGCTAATTAAGACGCGACGGAGGGTGGCTGGATTGGCCGGACGGCCAAAAGGCACCTGGAATCACGGGAAAAATAAAACCGGTGATAAGGTAATATTAAGAGTGGTCTTTTCCGCTGACGCTTCGATTCAAAAATCTATTTGCTGTCCAGATATGCCTTGTCTCTAATAAAATGATAAAATTGCCCTAAAAAAATTAGGAGCCAGATATCATGGCCAAAAATAAAAAAGTCCTGGTTCTGTTCTGCGGCGGGACCATTGTCATGGAAGAAAGGTTTGACGGTTCGCTGGCCGTCCCGGATAGCCAGGATTCAGCCATTGAGATTTTGAGAAATATTGAGCCGCGCCTCACGACCATTGCCGATTATGACATCGAATTTATCGCCAACCTTGACAGTACCAATATCTCCCCCGCCGACTGGGACCGTATCCTGTTCAAGATAAAAGAAAACTACAGGAGCTACGACGGGTTTGTCATCACGCATGGCACCGACACCATGGCCTACACCGCGGCCGCCCTGAGCCTGGCCATCAAAAATCTGGGCAAACCGGTGGTTTTGACCGGTAGCCAGATACCCGGCGGCAAACTTGAAAGCGACGCCAAAAGAAACCTGATCAACGCTTTCAAGGTGGCCACCATGGACGTCTCCGGAGTATTTGTTGTGTTCGATGAAAGAATTATTCTGGGCAGCAAGGCTACCAAAGCATCTGAAAGCCGCCTGGATGCTTTCCAGACGGTTAACGGAGAAGATGCCGGCGAAATCAATATCGATATCAAAATTAAGAGCTGGGTGACAAAGAGAAAGAAAAGGCTCCATGATATTCAGGTCAGCCCGGGATTTGAACCTGACATATTTATCTATACGATCAGCCCTGGCTGCGACCCGGGAGACCTGGAGTTTCTCCTGCATAACAAGAAAATTAAAGGGATTATAATCAGGGCTTACGGCACCGGCAACATCCCCTACGGCTTCGAAGGCTTTTTCAGGAAAGCCAAGGCCAAAAAACTTCCAGTCATCGTGACTTCACAGTGCCTCCACGGCAAAACCCTGATGCGCCTGTATGAAGTCGGCCGCAAAGCCCTGGCCCTGGGAGCGATTGAAGGCCATGAGCAGAGCCTGGAGAACCTGACCGTGAAATTAATGTGGGGATTGCGTCACCAGCCTGACCGGATAAAAGAGATAATTAATAAATAAAAAATAGCCTGAAAGAAAAGATACCTTTACTTCAGGGGTTGTTTTCTGTTATAAAATTAGTTGCCTCACGCGAGAGGAAAAACTATTCCCAAAAAGGAGATGACTATGGCTATCGATTCGCATCTCCTCGAGATTTTGGCTTGCCCGGTTTGCAAGACTCCTGTCAAGCTCACGGCCGATGAAGCCGGGTTGAAGTGCGGCACCTGCCACCGTGTCTACCCAATCCGCGATGACATCCCCGTGATGCTTATCGATGAGGCGACTATTGACCCCGAAAGACCGACCAAGGATTGACCTGTCTGATATCAGAAAAATCCTGCTCCTCCGTCCCCGCCGTTTAGGGGATATTATCCTGACAACGCCGGCTGTCCGAGCCCTGAGGCAGTCTTTTCCCGCGGCTTCGATTACTTATCTCGTCGAGACTCCGTACCGCCGTCTGGTTGACGGCAGGGAGCTGGTTGATGAAGTCGTCGCCCTCCCGCCTCGCTCAAGCCCGGCTTATTTGATTCGCATTATACTGAAGCTCCGACGCCGGGGCTACGACCTCCTCGTCGATTTTCACGGCGGCCCCCGCTCGGCCGTCATCGCTTTTTTTTCCGGCGCCCGGCTGCGAGTCGGATATAAAACCAAGTATAAAGCCTGGATTTATCACCGCCGGGTTTCCCGCTCGAGGCCGGAAGGCCCAATCCACAGCGTCGCCAATCATCTCAACCTGGTCAGGGCTGTGGGGTTGGAGATCACCGATGATTTTCCTCTTTATGTCCCGGGCTCGACGGCCGAAGAAAGAGATAAAGCTGAGGCATTCTGGCAAGGATGGTCGCTCGGTTCTTCCCGGGTGCTGGCGGTTCACATCAGCGCCGGAAATCGCTTCCGGGATTGGGGCCAGGAAAACCTTGTCCGCTTCTTAAACAAGATTTTGCTTATTCCGGGCATAACTCCTCTTCTCGTCGGGTCGGAAGAAGACATCGCCAGGGAGAAGCAAATTCTGACCTCTCTTCAAAGGCCTGTCCCTTCGGTCGTCGGTAAGGTTAGCCTCGGCGAGCTTATCGCCTTTCTTGAGAGAGTTGACGCTTTCGTCGGTCCCGATAGCGGCCCGATGCACCTAGCAGCTGCCCTGAAAAGGCCTGTGGTCGCCCTTTTCGGGCCAACTCTGCCGGCGCATTTTGCCCCGTGGAAAACCCAGACCATCATCCTGGAAAGGCCGCTTCCCTGCCGACCCTGCCGGCAGCGCTCATGCCCGGAAACAGATTATCCCTGTATCCGAGAGATAAGCCCTGACGAAGCCGTCGCCGCCACCCTCTCTCTTTTGAGGGCTTGCTCTAAAGCCTAAACGGGAATACCATTAGTTATTCAACGCGAGGAATAAGCATGGCTCAACCTCAAACGAGCCTGGGTGGCAGGCGAGCCCAAGTCATCCTTTTATCTCCGTTCCTGGCCGGCCTGGTTTTCAACTTGATTTCGATTTCTCTCTCGCAAATTTTCTACGGTTTAAGTCTTCTCATCTGGCTATTCCTGCTCTTCCGGCGCCGGCTAAGTTTCGAATCCCCTTCGTTTTTTTGGCCGCTCGGGGTTTACGCCGGCCTTTCTCTTGTCGCCAGCACCTTTTCCGTCAACCCGGCGGTCAGCTTTCGGGATTCCCGGGAATTGTTAATTTTTCTCCTTATACCCTTGACCATGGCCGCCCTCTCCTCCCGCCGGAGCCTTGAACTGGTTAAGTACGGGCTTCTCGCTTCAGGCACCGTTAATTTGGCCTACGGGCTGATTGTCTATTTTGGCGGTGACCAAACAGGAGGAAGGTTCAAAGGCTTTATGGGACATTACATGACCGAGGCCGGGCTGCTCATGCTGCTTATTATTTTTAGCCTGGCTCAGACCCTGTTTTCGCCTGAACGCCTGAAATGGGCCTGGGCGGGGTTGGCTGCCGGCTCGAGTTTTCTTTTATTGCTCACTTTGACCCGGAGCGCATGGCTCGGCGTTGGCGTGGGCGTTGTATTATTGGTTGGCTTATGGAGACCAAAGGCTCTTGTTTTCCTGCCTCTAATCTTCGCCGCCATCTACTGGCTCAGTCCTTTCGAGGTTAAAAGGCGGATAATAAACACGTTTAACCTCTACAGCCCCTCGAATCATGAAAGGCTCGAATATTACCGGGCTGGGGTTCAGGTGGTCAAAGATTGGCCGCTTTTTGGCTGCGGGCCTGATACTGTCGACATGGTCTTCCAGCACCCCAAGTACGGTCTTTCGGCCCAGGCCAAGCTAAACGTTCACCTCCACAATAACCTGTTACAAATTGCGGCGGAGAGAGGTCTCCTGGCTCTGGCAAGCTGGTTAGTTTTTATGGCCTGGAGTTTCGCTCTCCTCTGGAAAAAATGGCAAACCAAACCCGCGGACGGCCTCGCCTTCATTGCCGCCGGCCTGGCCTCAATAGTAGCCCTTTTTTCCGCCGGGCTGTTCGAATATAATTTTGGCGACTCAGAAGTGGTCATGTTTTATCTCGTCCTTTTAACTCTTCCGTTGGTGCCCGGCTGGCGCCAACAAAAAAATTAACATGAACAGCCCTCCCCTTCCGACCGGCCAATCCAGCCCAAACCTGAAAAAAAGGGGAAGAAAAAGAGTCGGCCTCTTTGTCGCGGCGGGAGCCGTGGTTGCTTATGCTCTCTTCCTGACCATAGTAGCCGCCAGCGTGCCGCCCTTAACGGAGCTGCGCGAATTAAACCCGGCTACGACGGCCGATGAAATTGTGGGTGTCTACCACCTGCACAGCCGCTTCTCTGACGGCCGGGGCGATATTAACACTATTGTGGCCGCAGCCAGAGAAAATCACCTTGATTTTATCATCCTTACCGACCACGGTAACCCCAACCATGCGTGTTTGCGGAGTCAAGGTTTCCGGGATGGAATACTCCTGCTCGCCGGGTCTGAACTTGCAACCAACCGGGGTCATCTCGTCGGCCTCGGTTTCTCCGAACCAAAGTTTGCCTTTCCTCATAAGGCAGAAGAAGCCGGCCGGCTCATTCAAAACCTCGGCGGCATAACAATAATCGCCCACCCTTATTCCAAGACTTCCTGGACCTGGGGGAAAGATTCTGAAGCTTTTAACGGGCTTGAACTGGTCGACGCTGACACTATGCTGAAGAAAAGCTGGCCGCTTGAGGTGGCGTTGCTCCCTCTCTTAGCCCTGAGACCAAGAATATTTCTTCTCTCGATGGTCAAACCTTTCCGCCCTCCTTATGAACAATGGGACAGGTTAAACCGGCAACAACCGCCTGTCTACGGGTTTTTTAGCTGCGACGCCCATCTTCTATACAAGAATCTCTTTTCACTCTTCCATCTGCGGATACCTTATCCCGGCAGCATGCCCTCTGAGTTCGAGCAAGCCCGGAAGGTAGTCCTAGAAGCCTTGCGCCAGGGAAATTTTTATAACTCGGTAGACGCAGCTCAGCCGGCTTCCGGGTTCCGGTTCTGGGCGGAAAAACAAGCGGCCACCTTCCCGATGGGAAGCCGGGTCCCGGCTGACTTGAACGAACCTGTTTTTCTTTGCCTCCGTGTCCCGGCCCATTGGCCCACGTCCACCCATCTTATCCGCGACGGTGAGCCGCTTCTCGTTTCGCCCGAAAAGGAAATCCGTTACCAGGCGCGGCAGCCCGGCGTTTACCGGGTTGAGGTTTACCTGCGCCAAAAATTCCTCCGGCGCGGTGTTCCCTGGATAGTTTCCAACCCGATTTTTTTGGAGGCAGGTAAGTCATGATTCCGATTTCTTTCAGTCGCCAACGTTTAATCAACCTGGTCGAAAAATTTAAGAGCGCCCGGGTAGTCGTCCTGGGCGACCTCATGCTTGACAAGTACATCTGGGGTGAGGTGTCGCGGATTTCGCCCGAGGCTCCGGTGCCGGTGGTGGAGGTAAAAAGGGACACCTCTTGCTTGGGAGGCGCGGGTAACGTGGCCATCAACTTAGAAAGTCTCGGCGGCAAGGCGATTTTAGTCGGCGTCGTCGGGGACGACGAGCCTGGCCGCTGGATTAAGGAGCACGTCCATGACGGCCGCGGCATCTTTGTCGAGCCAACCCGGCCGACGACGGTCAAGACAAGGATCATCGCACATCATCAGCAAGTCGTCCGGGTCGACCTTGAAAAGAGGGCGCCGCTTCCCGCAGGAGTGGAAAAAGAAATAGTTGCTTTTCTCCGCCGCCAGCGGTTCGATGGGTTGATTGTTTCTGATTATAATAAAGGGCTGGTAAAAGAATCCCTCCTGCGCGACGTCCTCTCCCTGGCTAGAGAAAAGAAAATTCCGGTTTTTGTCGACCCCAAAGTGGAGAACTTCTACCTGTTTTCCCCTGTTACCCTGATTACTCCCAACCATCATGAGGCCGAAAGGATTGTCGGCCATGAGTGCAAGTCGGATTCGCAGGTGGAAGCCGCCGGTGCCAAGATTTTTTCCCTGGTGGAGACGCGTTTTATCATCCTCAAGCGCGGGGAACAGGGAATGACGGTTTTTGAAAAAAACCAGAAGCCAGTTCACATCCCGACAGTGGCTAAGGAAGTCTTCGATGTTACCGGCGCCGGCGATACAGTAATTGCCACCGCTTCCTTAGCCCTTCTGGCCGGAGCGACCATCCAGGAAGCGGCCATCCTGGCGAACGCGGCCGCGGGCATCGTGGTCGGCAAGATAGGGACAGCTTCGGTTACGCCCGAAGAGCTCAAGGCCGCGGTTTAAAATGAGGGAAAAGAGGCCAGCCAGACTTCTGCCCGGCAAAAACTAAAGGTTCCGCTGGGGCCTGACGCTCGAGGGCGGGCCCGGAAGGGTTAATTGCCTGCCTTTTAGCCCGGTTTTGCCCGGCAGGAATGATGGATTTTCCCCTCAAAATAGGATATAATAAGTTTGTCATATGTGTGGCGTAATTGGGATTATGGGGAATACGGAGGTTTTCCGTGACCTCTACCAGGGTCTTCTGGCCATCCAGCACCGGGGGCAGGACGCAGCCGGAATAATAACCTACGACGGGCGTTTTCATACTAAGAAGGGAAATGGCCTCGTCCGAGATATTTTTACTCCTGACCACCTTCAGCGACTCACCGGCAATATCGGCATCGGCCATACGCGCTACCCGACAATCGGCGGCGGCAGAAGCGAAGACGCCCAACCTTTCCAGGTCAACTCTCCGTTCGGCATCATCATGGGACATAACGGCAATGTCATCAATTATCAGGAACTCAAAACAGAACTCTTCGAAAAATATCACCGGCTGCTCAATTCAGATAACGACGTCGAGGTAATTCTTAACGTTTTCGCCGAGGAGCTTGCCGCCCAGAAAACCCGGACGCTTCGACCTCATCATGTTTATAAAGCCGTGGCCGGTGTCTTCAAAAAAGTTAAAGGTAGTTATTCAGTCGTCGGTTATATTGCCGAGCAAGGCCTGGTCGCTTTTCGCGACCCGTTTGGCATAAAGCCCCTGGTCCTGGGAATTCGCCGCGACGGGATTCTGCCCTCTTACGGGGTGGCGTCCGAAAGCGTCAGCCTTAACATCCTCAACTTTACGGAAATCCGGGATGTGGACGCGGGCGAAGTCATCTTTATTGACCAGCAACGACGTCTTCACCGGAAAAAACTGACCAAAGCGCCCCATACCCCCTGTCTCTTCGAATGGGTCTATTTCGCCCGGCCGGATTCTTTCATCGACCAGGTGAATGTTTATGATTCCCGGGTAAACCTGGGCCGCTTTTTGGCCGAAGAAATCCGGAAGCATAACTTAGAAATAGACGTCGTTGTGCCTATTCCGGATTCCGCCCGGGACGCCGCCATTGAAATCGCCCGTATCCTCAACCTTAAGTATCGCGAAGCCTTGGTGAAAAACAGGTATATCGGCCGGACGTTCATCATGCCTTCGACAGACCAGAGACGCAGCTCGGTGCGGCAAAAGCTCAACCCGATCGCCTCCGAGTTCAAAGACAAGAACGTGCTTCTCGTCGATGACAGCATCGTCCGGGGGAATACTTCCCGGGCGATTATTGAACTTGTCCGCGAATGCGGCGCCAGGAAGGTTTATTTTGCTTCCTATTCGCCCCCCCTCCGTTTCCCCTGTGTCTATGGAATTGACATGCAAACCAGGACAGAATTCATCGCCCGGAATGCTGATTTTGAAGAAATCGCTCGTAAGATCGGGGCCGATAAAGTTATCTACCAGACTCTCGATTCGCTTAAAAAAGCCGTCCAGATGGGCAACCCAAAACTTAAACATTTCTGCGGGGCGTGTTTCGACGGCAATTATCCCACCGGCGATGTAACCTCGGAGGTTCTGGAGAAGATAGAAGAGGAAAGAAAACTCGCCCAGCAACAGCTCGAGTTGAATATTTAACTTTCCCGGGAAAAAATCAGGGAGTTTCTTTTTCCCGCCAGTAAGCCAGAAGGTCGCGGAGTGTCTGGTCGAGAGGAATTTCCGCTTGCCAGCCTGTTTCTTCCCTAATTTTTCGGTTATCTCCCACCAACCTGGGAATATCCATTTTCCTCAACCGCTCCTGGTCGACTTCCACCCGAACTTCGACGGAGGTCTGGCTGAGCATGAATTCGAGGATTTCTCTCAACTTCACCGCCCGACCAGAACAAACATTATATACTTCACCCGACCGCCCCTTTTGCATCAACAAGAGATAAGCCCGGACCGTATCCCGGACATCAGTATAATCCCGCTCGCAATCAATATTGCCGACCTTAATCACGGGCGGGGAAAAGCCCTTCTCTATCCGGACGACCTGCCTGGCCCAGTCAGAGCAAACAAAGGCGGGGCTCTGTCCGGGACCGGTGTGGGGAAAAGACCTGGCAATCACTATATCCAGCTCCTGACAGGCCACATAAAACCGGCTTAGCCATTCACCGCAAGCCTTGGTAAAAGCATAGGGATTTACCAGGTGAATCGGGTCATCTTCAGAAAGAAATTTTTTGGTCGCATCATCAGGCTGAGCGCCGTAGATATCAGAAGAACTTACAAAAAGAACCCGGACTCGACGCTCGAGGCGGCGCAAACCCTCGAGCAAAAAGAAATAACCCATGACGTTTGTTTCCATGGTCTCCCGGCGTCTTTCCCAGGAGTGTTTGACGTTGGACAAAGCAGCCAGATGAAACACCCAATCGGGCTTTAATTTATTAACTAGTTCAGAAACCTCTTTCTCTTCCCTCAGGTCAAGATAAAACAGGTTGGACGAGTCAGGAGGGGGTTTTTCAGGATAACAAGTGCCGTAAACGGCAGCCTCGCTTCGCTCGAGGAGTTTCATCAAATAGCTGCCGACAAACCCGGTAGCCCCGGTTATCAGAATGCTTCTGGGTGTTGTTACCTCATTTGTAGCCAATTGGTTGCCTCAACCTTATCCATCTTGCCCTTCGGGCAGGCCGCTTAACTCGCAGCCTTACTCTTTTAATTAGACACTATTTTTCCTCGTTGCTTAGACCAGGGTTAAACCCGTTCCCGCCAGTAATCAAGCAGGTCGCGCAAGGTCTGTTCAAAGGGAATTTGCGGCTCCCATCCTGTTAACTTTCTGAATCTGCTGCAATCAGCCAGAAGAATCGGGACGTCAGACGGCCGGAGCCGCGATGGGTCAACCTCCACCTTCACCTGAACCCGGCTCAAAGAAAGGAGGATGGAAAGGACCTCGCTTATGGCATAGGCCCGTCCCGAGCCGATATTATAGACCTCGCCTTCTTCCCCCTTTTCCAGGGCCAGCCAGTAAGCTTTGACCATATCGCGGACATCAGTAAAATCACGCTTGGCCTCGAGGTTTCCCACCCGGATAACCGGCTCCTTTTTCCCTTTTTCAATGGCAGCTATTTGTTTGGCCAGAGTAGAAGTGACAAATACTTCTCCCCGCCTGGGTCCGGTGTGGTTGAAGCCTCTTGTCCTGACGGTGCGCAACCCATAACTGCGAAAATACTGGTACGCCAGCAAGTCTTGCGCCACCTTACTTACGGCATAAGGCGAAAGGGGGCGGAGGGGGTTGGTCTCCTTCATCGGGATTTCGCTTTCGTAGACCTGGCCGTATTCTTCACTCGAGCCGGCGATATGGATTTTCGGGTTCTGCTTGAGGCTGAGAATGGCCTCGAAAAGATTAATCTGCCCGATAGCATTGATGGCAAAAGTCTCGGCCGGGCATTTCCAGGAAGTGGGGACAAAACTCTGGGCGGCCAGATGAAAAATCCAGTCAGGCTGGACATGGGCGAAAACCGCCCTTAACGAGGTAATGTCTTTAAGGTCGGCCTCCAGGAGGTAAATTTTATCCTGGATAGAAGCGATATTATCCAGCCGCGACCGCCAGCGGACAATCCCGTAGACTTCGACCTCAGGATGATTTGTTAGAATGTACTCGGCCAGATGACTGCCGGCAAAACCAGTAATCCCGGTAATCAGAACTTTCATCCCGCCTCCTTTTATTTCCCTTCTCTTTCTCGATAATAGGTTTCATAAAACCGGCGGAAGGCTTCGCTTTTCTCCTTGATGCGACGCCACCAGCCTTCATGCTCGATATACCAGCGCACGGTTTCTTTGAGCCCCTCGGCGAACGGTATTTCTGGCTGCCAGCCAAGAGACCGGATTTTCTGGCAATCAAGCGCATACCGCTGGTCATGGCCTGGCCTGTCCTTTACCAGTTTGATCAGCGTCTTTGGTTTATCCAGGTATTCGCAGATGAGCTCGGCCACCCGAATGTTCGGGACCTCGTTATTAGCGCCGATGTTATAAACCTCACCGGCTTTCCCTCGCCGGATGACAAGGTCGACCGCCCGGCAATGGTCCTCCACATGAAGCCAATCCCTGATATTGGTTCCCTGACCGTAAAGCGGCAATGGCTTTCCCTCGAGGCCATTGGTAATAAACAGGGGAATGAATTTTTCTGGATACTGATAAGGACCGTAATTATTGCTTGGTCTGATGATAATTACCGGGAGGCCGAAAGTTACATGATAAGCCCTGGCCAGCCGGTCAGCCCCGGCCTTGGAGGCGGCATAAGGTGAGGAAGGGTTAAGCGGGTCGTCTTCCTTGAAAAAGCCTTCTTCCCGGCTGCCATAAACTTCGTCGGTCGAGACATGGAGAAAAAACTCGACCTCCGGAGAGTGGCGAAGGCTGTCGAGCAAAACAAAAGTTCCGAAAACGTCCGTCTGGACAAACTGGCCAGCATCAAGGATTGACCTGTCCACATGGGTTTCTGCCGCCAGATGGATTACACCCTGGACGCGGGCCATCACCTGGCGAACAAGCTTTTGGTCGCAAATATCCCCATGGATAAATTCGTAACGCGGGTCAGAGGCCACATCCTCCAGGTTCTCAAGGTTCCCGGCATAAGTAAGCTTATCCAGGTTAATGATTCTTATCTTATCGTAAGAGCGAAGGAGAAAATGAATCAGGTTGCTGCCGATGAAACCCGCTCCACCGGTGATTAATACGGTCTTGCCATTAAGGCTTCTTTCAACCATTGCTTCCCGCCCCCTGAGCCGCCTGTTGCTTCTTTTTTATCTCAAAGCGCAAGAAAATTCCCTTCCTTAGTCACTGCAATTGGACCTGGTTTCGCCCTCCACCCGCGTTTTTCCAGTTGCTCAGCCATCCCGGCGTTTCCAGTCATAAGGAATCTCGTTGCTGTGAGGGTCGAGACGCTGTTCGTCGGGGGATTCATAATTATAGGTTTCTGTGGGAATGTTAATCACTACCGCCTCTTCCTGGCTCACGCACATCCAGCCATGATAAACGCCCGGAGGTATCTGGACAAGCAGCGGGTTGTGGACTCCCAGGTAAAATTGATTTATTTCTCCGTAGGTCGGCGAATCAGGCCTTCCGTCGTAGAGGGCCAGCTTGAGCATTCCGACGAGGCAGGCGATGTTGTCGGTTTGCTTTTCGTGCTTGTGCCAGGCTTTAATCACGTTCGGATAAGTGGTCGTCATGTAAACCTGGCCAAAACGGATGAAAAGCTCGTCGTCGGCCCGGAGGATTTCCATCAACCGGCCTCTCTCATCCGGAATCACCCGCAACTTCTTCGTCTTCACGCCTTGAATCATCGGCTGTTTCTCCTGAAAATAGATTTTG
>JBBIRF010000002.1:0-164421 GCA_037441905.1 Candidatus Aminicenantota bacterium | reverse complement strand
AATGCGTATCATCCTTTTCACAGGTAAAGGAGGAGTGGGGAAAACCACCATTTCAGCGGCCACTGCCGTCCTCTGTGACACCCGGGGTTACCGCACCCTGGTCATCTCGCCCGACGCCGCCCACCGCCTCTCAGATTCATTCGAGCTTGCGCTAACCAACACCCCCCGGGAGATTATCCCCAACCTTTTCGGTCAGGAAATAAACGCCCAGGAGCAAGTCGAGAAAAGATGGGGAGAAATCAAGGATTACTTGATTGCTTTCTTCTCTTCCCAGGGGATTGATTCGATTGAAGCCGAGGAGTTGAGCGTGTTTCCCGGGATGGAAGAACTTTTCAGCCTGATGGAAATCCGGCATTACCACCGGACCCAGGAGTTTGACGTGGTTGTCGTCGATTGCGCCCCAACCGGCGACACGTTGCGGCTGCTTTCGGCTCCTGAAATAACCGATTGGTATCTCAAGCACATTTTCCCCATCGGCCGGACTGCGGCCAAAGCCGTTCGGCCGGTGGCCAGCCGGGTTCTGCCGTTTCCTTTCCCCGAGGACACAGTTTTTGAAGCCATCAAGAATATCTCCCTCCAGCTGGCCGAAATGAAGCAAATCCTCGAGGACACGGAAAGGGCGACGATTAGATTAATCGTTAACCCGGAGAAAATGGTGATCAAGGAAGCCCAGAGAGCTTACATGTTTTTTAACCTTTTCGGTTACGCTGTCGACTTAGTCATGGTCAACCGGGTTTTACCGTCGGAAGTCAAAGACAGCTATTTTGAGCGGTGGAAAGAGTTGCAGCAAGAATATCTGGAGCTCGTCGAGGAGAGTTTCCATCCGGTCCCGATTATCTCTCTGCCGCTTTACCAGAAAGAGGTCGTCGGCCTTCGAGCCCTCCAGGAGGTTGGCCAGGCACTCTACGGCGAAAAGGACCCGGCTGCCGTTTTTTGCCGGCAGAAGCCGGTGGAGATTGAAAAATCAGACGGCCTCTACACCCTCTCTGTCGTGCTTCCCTTTGCTGAAAAGAAAGACGTCGACCTTTTCCAGAA
This sequence comes from Candidatus Aminicenantota bacterium, assembly GCA_037441905.1. Classification (GTDB taxonomy): domain Bacteria; phylum Acidobacteriota; class Aminicenantia; order Aminicenantales; family CALLJL01; genus CALLJL01. The sequence continues at coordinate 163,386 of JBBIRF010000002.1, read as the reverse complement.
AGGCGAGGAACTTTTTATCCGCGTCGGTGCCTTCAAGAGAAATATCCTCATCCCTCGCCTGCTCCTCGGCCGGGAAGTCAAGGGAGCTCGGATGGAAGGGAAAAAACTCAGAATATTCTTCTCTTAATTAGCTTAATTAAATTTAAAGGAGGTACCTGCCATGGCTGAAGCCAAGGTAAGGGAAATAAGAATCACCCTCCCGGAAGAACTGTTCAACCTGTTTCTACCGGGTGAAGCTCACCAGCATCTTCTCCGGGCGAAAAGAGAAGTCCTCCTGGCTCTAAGGTCCTTGATTGATGCCAGAATCGAGGCCCTGGAAAAGAAGGAAGAAAAACGGGAGGAAAAGAAAAAAAAGATTACCGTGGAATAATCGTCCTGCCTTCTAAAAACCGGCAATTTGACTTAATCACTTGAATAGGATAAATAGACATACTTAACCATGAAATCGGCTGAGGAAATATCCATACCCGCAAAAAAGCCGTTTCGGCTTCTGCCTGAAAAGGTGGCTCAATTTGTCCTGGCCAGGGTGGGCGATTTTTCGCGCGGCCTCGTCGAGCATAAGGCCAACCCGAACCTGCTGACTGTAATGGGGCTTGTTTTTGGCCTTCTGGCTGGCGCCTTTTTTGCCTGGGAGAAACCCCTCGTGGCAGCTTTGGCCATCCTTATTTGCGGCTTCTTTGATATCCTCGACGGCAAGGTGGCAGAAAAGGCTAACCGCCGCAGCCTCTTTGGCGCCATTTTCGATTCTTCCCTCGACCGCTATTCCGAGTTTTTCATCTACCTCGGGTTAGCCTATTATTTCCGGAATCACTGGGCATTATGGCTTATTTTTTTCACCATTCTCGGTTCATTCATGGTCAGCTACACCCGGGCCCGGGCGGAAGGGCTTGGGGTAGCCGGCAATGTTGGCCTGATGCAACGGGCCGAAAGGATGATTTTGCTCCTTGCTGGAGCCGTCATCGGCAAGCTAATCGCTAATTTAGCTGCGGCTATGGTCGTCGCCTTAACTATCATAACCGTGGCTTCCCATATCACTGCCTGGCAGAGAATATTTTTTGTCCGCCGGCGAGAAAAAGCTAAATCTCAACCGAAGGAGGTTTAGGCTATGGATAATAAAATAAGAGTGGCTATCATCGGTGTCGGCAATTGCGCCTCATCTTTAGTCCAGGGTGTTTTTTATTATAAAAACGCCAAAGAAACTGATTTCATCCCTGGGGTCATGCACGTGAACCTCGGCGGGTACCACATCAGGGACATTGAATTTACCGCCGCTTTTGACATTGATAAAAACAAGGTCGGCAAAGACCTCAGCCAGGCGATTTTTACGCCCCCCAACAACACGACAAAATTTTCCGAGGTGCCTTTTCTCAACGTTAAAGTCGCCCGCGGGATGACCCACGACGGGTTGGGGAAATACCTCTCCCAGATAATCGAGAAAGCACCCGGCCCGACGGCTGATATTGTCAGTATTCTCAAGGAGACGAAAACCGACGTCGTCATCAACTACCTGCCCGTAGGAAGCGAGGAAGCGACTAAATGGTATGTCGAACAGGTACTGGACGCGGGTTGTGCTTTTATCAATTGCATTCCGGTTTTTATCGCCTGCGAGAAGTACTGGCAACGTCGCTTCGAAGCCAAAAAGCTGCCCATTATCGGAGACGACATCAAAAGCCAGGTGGGAGCCACGATTCTCCACAGGACCTTAGTTAACCTCTATCTCGATAGGGGGATGCCGATCGACCGCACCTACCAGCTAAACACCGGCGGCAACACTGACTTTCTGAACATGCTCGAGAGGGAAAGGCTGCATTCGAAAAAAATTTCCAAGACCAACGCTGTCGTCTCCCAGATAAGAGCCCGCGGGCTGGATATCGCGCCAGAAAACGTCCATATCGGGCCGAGCGATTATGTGCCCTGGCAGAAAGATAACAAAATCTGCTTCATCCGGATCGAAAGTCGTCATTTCGGCGACGTCCCCACTTACTTAGATGTCCGGCTTTCGGTCGAGGATTCGCCCAACTCTGCGGGCGTCGTGATTGACGCCATCAGGTGCGCCAAGCTGGCTAAGGATAACGGCGTCGGTGGAGCCCTCATCGGCCCCTCTGCCTATTTCATGAAATCACCGCCGAAGCAATTTACGGATAACGAAGCCCGGGAATTGACCGAAAAATTCATCGCCACTTACGGGAAAAAGAAGCTGGCGGCCAAACCGCTTCCGAAGAAAAAGCCGGCCAAGAAGTAGCTAATTTTGTCTCCAGGTTATCCCAAAACCACCCCGTAGCTTGAATCGCCACGGTTTTCGCTAGTCTGCGAACAAAATAAAAAGGGGCGAGTATTTAATTCCCTAAAAGAGTTCGGCCTACCAGCGTGTTACACGCCTCACTTTTTTGCTTTTAGGAACAAAAAAATCTAATGGATCAAGAAGCATAGGAGATAGAAAATAGCCCTTATAAATTTCATAGAAACGGGGGTAGATAGGCCGTTGGTTAGGGACAGGTTTTTTATTCGGTTAAAAGGTTTAAGAAGAAATTGCCGAGAATTTTTTCTTCTCAACGCCAATTAGGTTTCCCCTTCGATTCAAGAGTCTAAACAAAACTTTCAAGGAAGAAGCCCGGCTCACTTTAGGGGCAACATGATAAAAGCCCCGGCTTCTTTTCCTCCTCCCAACTACTCCTATGCATCTTCCGTATAAATATTTTCGCGTGGATATCGTTTCTCAACCCAAAAAAGGGAGCCTGCCGGTTGACTTTATGGCGAAGCGTGATTTATACTGGCCGACGAAAGCGAGGGGTTTGGCTAACCCCTTCATGCTTTTAAGTTTTTCAGTCTTATCTACTAAGGCTTCGCGTATGAGACTAACAAAACAGAAAGCAATTCTTTTCTTCTTAGGCCTTATGGTCTTGACTCTTAGCCTGCTGGCCATTGAAACCGGCGAAATAAGAGGCAAAGTCGTCGACGATAAGGGGCAGCCGTTACCTGGAGTCGAGGTAAAGATTCAAGGGCCAGCCCTCCAGGGAATTCGCCAGACGACCACTTCCGCCTCCGGTGATTTCCGCCTCCCTCTCCTGCCGGTAGGCGCCTATACCCTGAATTTTACCCTGCCTGGATTTTCTCCGGTAACTGAGAAAAATGTCGTGGTTCGGCTTGGTCAGACAACTTTTTTGAACATTACCATGGTACCCGAAACCCTGAAAGAAGAGGTTGTCGTGACCGCCGAAGTGCCGCTGATTGACCGGACTGCGGCCGACACCAGCTTTTATCTTTCCAGCCGTGACCTGGAAAGGCTTCCTTCGGCCAACCGAACTATCGTCGATATCGTCAAGTTCACTCCCGGAGTCACAGGAGTAAGGGTAAACACCAGACGTGGGGTGGCCATCGAGGGACAGCCGAGTTTCCGCGGGGAAGGCGAAGAGGGAAACACCTGGATAGTCGACGGTCTGGCCATCAGCGGTGTCCGGCTTAAAAATTCGGGAGTCAGGATGAATTTCGACGCGGTCGAAGAAGTCCAGGTCATTTCCGACCCGTTCAACCCTGAATATGGTTCAGCCTACGGCGGCATTATCAACATGGTGACCAAATCAGGAGGCAACGACTTTCACGGCGAACTCTCGCTCATTTTTCACGACAAGCATCTTCAGGCAGCCCGCAAGGAGCAACTCTCGGTTGTCAGCGAACCGAGTTATTTCTCTAACCAGAACTGGATTTTTAACCTGGGCGGGCCGGTCCGGCGCGACCGCCTCTGGTTTTTTATCTCCAACAACTTTTTCCGCGACCACCAGGAAGCCGAGGCCACCACCCTGGATTATCTTTCTGTTCCCGCTGGGAGCCTGGCCAACCAGAACAATAACCTTTTCGCCAAGCTCACTTTCTCGCTGAACCCTAACCAAACCCTTTCCTTTACCGGAGTTAATAACCGAACTGTCAGTCAGAAGGGCGGACTCGGACTTCCCGAGATGTTCGTTAAGAAGAACTTTAACGACTGGCTTTTCCGGCTGAATTATAAAGCTATCCTCAACGCCTCCACCTTCCTGGAAGCAGGATTAGGTCATGTCGCCAGAAACTCTTCCCAGATGCCAGCCCATGGCGACCTTAGACCTGCCATGTATTTTATCGAAGACCTGGCCCAAAACATCCATAATTCCTACGGCCATGTCGTGGATAACGAACGACGCTGGGATTTCAGCGCCAAGCTAACCCGGCATGCCGAGACGCCGAATTTCGGTCATCACGAGTTAAGCCTCGGGGTCGAAGCTTACGAATTTTCTTCGGAGTTCCGGGTTGATTTTAGCGGTAAGGGCGAAGATATCTTTCCCGGAAACGGGTTCGACGCCGGAACCAAGTACTTTTTTAATACCTGGAAAACTGGCGAAGCCACGCCCACTTTCTTCTATGAGTACGGAAAATTCGAATTCCTCAACTCTTCTCGCGGGATTGGCCTTTTCCTCCGGGATAAGGTTACATGGAAAAGACTCGCTCTTATGGCCGGAATAAGGACTCAGACCCAACTATGTCTCGATGATAAAGGAAAAAAACTCTGGTCCTGGGGTTTGGGCGATTTTCTCTCTCCCCGCCTGACCCTGTCTTTTGACCTCACGGGCAAGGGAAGCGACATAATCAAACTCGGCTGGGGCATTTTCACCGACATGATTACCACCATGCCCCTCGGCCTTTTTAACACCGGCGCCGGCCTGACTTTCCGCACCTACCGCTGGAATGGCCCGGCCCGGCCCGCGGCCCAGGAAATCACCAACCCGGCCAACTGGGTTTTTCAGAATGAACAGAAAATTCAGCCGTTCGAAGTAGCCGAGGGAATTCATCCGAACTACTTACACCGAGTATTAATCGAGTACGACCGCCGCCTGGCCAGGAACTGGGCGTTTAAGGTTCGATATATCCGGACAAAAGCCGAAGATTTGCTCGAAGTCCTGGCAATTTTTGACCCCAAGACAATGTATAAATTCCTTTTCGATAATTTTGAGCTTAAACGCCGGGACTACTCCGGACTCGAGCTCGAACTCCACGGCCAGGTCGGCCGGCTTTTTCTCAATTTCTCTTATTCCCATGCTTCGGCCAAAGGAACTAATCCCGGCCAGACAGAAACCGGCGCCTGGTCCCAGGAAGAAGGAAGCACCAATTATCTCGGGCTTTTTGGTAACCATCTCTATATCCCTGACTTGCCCGAGCTTAAGGAAATCAAAGCTTATCTTGATTGGGCTCTAAAGGGCCTGGGCGGCCGCGGCATCGGTGATGAAGGCTGGTACGGAAAGCTCCCCTATTCTGTCGACCATAATGCCAAAATCAACGTTACCTGGGATGCTCTCCTTGGTCTGATTGTCTCTTCTGCTTACGAATATGTCTCCGGTTACTACTGGGAAAAATTGGGTTATGTCCCGTTTTTCGGGGGTTATTATTCGTTTCCTGAAGGTCGGGGGACGAGAAAAACACCCCCCCATCATTACCTCGACCTGGCGGTGGAAAAACGGCTAACCATAAACGCCGGCAAATCCCCTCTCGGCCTTTCCCTTCGCTTCGACCTGTTCAACATCCTGAACAGCCAGAAACCAATTTCTTATGTCAAGGAAGATATCCCGCTTTTCGGAACGGTCTGGGGAAGACAGCAGCCCCGCCAGGCCAGGTTAATGGTTCGCTTTACCTGGTAAGAAACACGCTTCTTCTTTTCTGACGTATAACTATTTTGTTTTTGTTCTGCCGGCGGAGCTTATTCAACGGTGACGCTCTTGGCAAGATTCCGCGGCTGGTCGACGTCGGCGCCGCGCCGGGTGGCGATGTAATATGCAAAAAGCTGCAAGGGCAACACCGTTAGCAGCGGCGAAAGCAAAGGATGGGTCGAGGGTACGGGAATCACATGATTAACCTGGCTCCGTAATTCTTCGGGGTGGTCGGTTAAAGCCAGGATAACTCCCTCCCTGGCTTTAATTTCATTAATGTTGCTGAGCATTTTTTCAAAAACCCGGTCCTTGGGAATCACGGCCAGCGTGGGCATCTTTTCATCGACCAGAGCTATCGGTCCGTGTTTCATCTCCCCGCCGGCGTAACCCTCAGCATGAATATAAGAGATTTCCTTTAACTTCAGCGCTCCTTCGAGAGCCACCGGAAAGCTGACCCAACGACCTAAGTACAGAAAATGGGAATAGGAAGAAAACCGGTGAGCCAAACCCTCCACGGGGGAAACGTCGTTCAGAATTTCTTCCATCCGGTGCGGAATCCGCTGGAGCTCAGCAATTATTCTCTCCCTTTCCTCCTTCTTTATCGTGCCTTTTACCTGACCAAGCCAGATAGCCAGAAGAGTCAGGGCGGCCAGCTGGGCGGTAAAGGTTTTGGTCGCCGCCACGCCAATTTCCGGCCCCGCCTGGGTGAATAAAACAGCTTCGGCCTCCCGCACGAGAGTTGAACCGAGGACGTTGCAGACGGCCAGAACAGGGCCGCTTTTCTCTTTTATTCCCCTGACAGCAGCCAAGGTATCGGCCGTTTCGCCGGATTGAGAAACCGGAATTATCAGGTCGTCTTCAAAAACCACGCTATCCCGGTAACGGAACTCGGAAGCGTATTCTACGGCCGCCGGAATCCGGGTGAGCGTTTCGAGAAGAACTTGCCCGACAAGCCCGGCATGAAAAGAAGTGCCACAGGCAATGATAATCGCCCGGCGGCAATTCTTCACCCGGTTGGCCAACGGCTCGAGTTCAGCAAGAGAAACCGTGCCGGTATCAAGAGAAAGGCGATTGTTTATAGTCTCTCTTACCACTTGGGGTTGCTCATGAATTTCTTTCAGCATGAAATGCTTGTAGCCGCGTTTTTCAATCATCAACGGTGACCAGGTTAGCTCAATAACTGGCTTGGTTATTTCCTGACCGGAAAAATCAAAAAACTTTACCCCGTCTCGCGTCGCGACCGCCATCTCCCGGTCAGCCAGAAAAATAACTTTCCGGGTGTGCTCGAGGATCGGAGCGACGTCCGAAGCCAGGATGGTCTCTTTCTCGGCCAACCCGACGACGAGCGGCGGGCCGGAGCGAGCGGCCACAATCTTCTCCGGGTCAAGGACAGTTAAGCAGGCAAAGGCAAAAGAACCTTCGAGCGCGCTGACCGTCCTGACAACAGCCGCTTCCAGGGAGCCAGAAAAGTTCTCCTCGAGCAAATGAGCGATAACCTCAGTGTCAGTCTCAGTCTGGAAACTATGGCCTTTGGCTTGAAGTCGCTTCTTGAGTTCCAGATAGTTTTCGATAATCCCGTTATGGACGACCACGATTTTTCCCTGGCAATCTCGATGGGGATGGGCGTTATTTTCACTCGGCCGGCCATGAGTCGCCCAGCGGGTGTGTCCGAGCCCGTATTGCCCTTCAATCGGGTTTTCTCGCAGGCTAACTTCAAGGTCCTTTATTTTTCCCTTAACCCGACGAAGATAAATTTCCCTGTTCTTGGCAATCGCCAGGCCAGCCGAATCATACCCGCGGTATTCAAGTTTTTTCAGCCCTTCAACCAGGACATCAACCGGCGATTTAGGACCAAGATAACCGATAATCCCGCACATCGCTCCCCCTCGCAGTCAGGTTTTTATTTTTCCCGCCGCTTTTTGGCCCAGCCGGGAATCTCTACCTGCCGCGCCCGGGCTACGGCTAAGGAGTCGGGTGATACATTTCGCGTAATCGTCGAGCCGGCGCCGACATAAGCTCCCCGGCCTATTTTTACTGGGGCAACGAGCTCGGTTCCCGAGCCGATAAACGCTCCGGCCTCGATTATCGTCTGGTGTTTCTGTCGGCCGTCGTAATTGCAGGTAATCGTCCCGGCTCCGATGTTAACATTATCGCCAACCCGGCTGTCCCCAAGATACGAGAGATGCATGGCTTTTGACCCGCGGCCAAAAACCGTCTTTTTCATTTCGACAAAATTGCCCACGCGGGAGCCGGCTTTAACCAGGGTCTCTGGCCGAAGATGGGCAAACGGCCCTACCTGGACTTCAGGCTCGAGGCGGCTGCCCTCAATCATCGTGGCGCTCAAAATTTTTGCCCGCCGACCGATATAACTGTCGATGATGTGGACAAAAGGATAAACAGTCACCTCCTGTCCGAGGCGGGAAGCACCTTCGATAACGACTCCAGGAGCAATCACGCTTCCGGCGCCTATGCGCACGTTGAGGTCAATCCAGACCGAGCCGGGGTCGAGGAAAACGACGCCACGGCTGGTTAATTCTTTTATTTTCTTTTGACGCCAAAAAGAGACAATCGCCGCTCTGTCTTCAGGCCGGTGAAGGTCGAAGGCCTCCTCAGGGGCTAATGAAACTTTTAAGGTTTTCCGCCCGTTTGCCTCAGCCCAGCGAACCAGGTCTTCCCCCGTGGTTAAGTTAGCCGAAGAAGCCAGTTTTTCTTTATCCAGAGAAGCGAATTCTTCTTTATTAATCAGCCAGGCGGGAAAAAACGCTAAAATGCTGACTGCAGTTTTCCGCTTCTTTTTCTGCTGTTGGCGGGAATCCTGGTCAAGCGAGAAATAACTCAAGGCAGCCCGGGAAAGCTTGTGGCTTTCGAGAAGTCGCCGCAGAGACCGCGCCTGAATCTGGGGAAACCTCGGGTTGAGAAAGAGAATGTCGGCTTTCTCTCTCCTTGAGATAACCTCAGAAAAAACCCTTAACACAGTCCCGAGGTTCTGGGTTTCATCCGCCTCGACAATTTTCCACCCTAAAGGCCTGAATTCGGGGGGTAAAAAACCACCCGGGCCGGTCAATATTATTTTCCCATCGGGGTTAATTCTTTCGGCTAATTTAATGGTTAGGTCGACAGGCGCTTGGCCGAGGATGGGTTGGAAACAAGGGCCAATCCTGGCTGTTTTTTGCCCGCTTTCCTGACCAATAAAGACAACCGCCCACAGAGCCCGGCTCATATTAGCTTGGTTATAAGCTTGAATTTCTTATCTTCCCAGAGGGTCGCAAACTCGGATTCATTCTGGGCCAGCACCTTGTAGATTTTGTCCTTCTGGATGGCCTTTTTTAAGTAATCGAGGGCGGTTTCACTCTGCCCCTGAAGACAATACACCTGGGCCATCAGATAATAAATCCTTCCCTCATCGCCTTCTAACTCCAGGGCTTTATTCAACCATTTGAGAGCTTCGTCATACTCACCCTGGTTCAACCGGTAAACGCTTAAATAATAACAATCTTCGCTGGTTTTGGGAGTGGGAAAACTCCTCTTGCCCTTTTCTTTGATGATCGTCAGATAAACCTGAGCCCGGTCGACGAGTTCTTTCTCGCTGTTGAACTTTTCGATAAAACTCTCGAATAAAGCCTGAGCTTTATCCCAGCGTCCTTTTCTGTATTCTTTAATCGCTTCGCCGTAGGCATTTAGGGCGCGGTCATAAGCGTCTTTCTTCCTAAGGTCTTCTTTCATCTTGCCTCCTCTGGTCCCGAGTGGAAAAGAGCCTTAATTTTAACGCAGAAACTGCGCCCGTGCAAGCCGCCAGAGCCCGAGGGCCGCCCATAAGTCTGGTCCGGCGCAGAACAAGGCCCAGCGAGCTGTTTCCGCCTGTCGGAAAAACAATCAGCCCTGACTCCTTTTGAGTAGTCCATTGTCAACCCCGCCTGGGAGGCAAGGCCTAAATAAAACTTTGGAAGGTAATGTCAATAAACAGGCTAATAAATCAGAAACCAGGGTTAAAGATGGTCTCCGAGCAAAGATAATCAAGGCAAATCAAGAAACCGCCAGGGATACCGGCCAAAGAATTATTTTCCGGGGTCTAACTCAGCGAGAAAAAGAGGGGCCTCGTTTTCTTCTTCAACCCAATTTTCGCTCTCCAGAAGAGTCCAGACTCCGAGCTGGTGAAGGCTATGTCCGCCGCGAAAAACTTCAACCCGGGCGAGAAGCGGTTTTCCGATAAGCGCCAGGTCGCCTATAAGGTCGAGCATCTTGTGTCGGACGAACTCGTCGGCGAAACGAAGCGGCGGGTTTACCGGGCCCTTGTCATCAAGAATAATGGCGTTTTCGAGCGTCCCTCCCCGGGCTAAGCCTCTCTCGAGCATTGCTGGGACATCCTGGAGAAACCCGAAGGTTCGCGCCGGGGCAATCTCATCAATAAAACTATTCAACCGCAGCGGCCCATGAAAAACCTGACGGCCTATGGCCGGGTGAGCATAATCGATCGAATAAGTAAGCCAGAGGTCGGCGGCGGGGAAAAAGCTCAGCTTCCCCTCCCCCTTTTCTACCGTCAGCGGTTTTATTACCTTAAGAACTTTTTTTTCTGGCGATAAAAACTCAATTCCGGCCTGGCGAATCAAATTCACAAACGGCGCGGCGCTTCCGTCGCCGATAGGGATTTCTTCAGCGGTCAGCTCGATATCGAGGCTATCAATGCCAAAAACGTATAGCGTTGCCAGCAAATGCTCAACTGTCCGGACAGCCACCTGTCCTTTTTCCAAGACCGACGAACTTTCAGCCCTGGCCGCCCGGTAATCAAGTTCGAGCTCGGCGCCGTCAAGGTCGAGACGCCGAAAAACAACCCGCCCGGAATCAGACGGCTTGAGGGTCATGACAACCTTTTTCCCGGTATGGACTCCCCGGCCGGCAAACTCTACCCGATTTTTAAGCGTCCGTTTTTTCATCCTGAGCTCCTCAAGCCCGCCATAGCCATAAATTATCTTAAATTATCTTCCTAATCAGTATAATTTGAGCTACCCGCTCCCTAAAATCAACTATTTTTTGCTTCTCTGGTTTTTTCTAAGTAAAATCAGGGCATGAAGAAAAAGCTCGAAAAGATTTTACACCAGGTGGCTAAGGGCGAAATATCGCCCGCCCAGGCTCTCCAGGAAATAGAAAATTTCCCCTGGGAAGACCTGGATTTTGCTCGCGTCGACCATCACCGGGTGTGGCGGAAAGGCATCCCGGAAATCATCTATGGGGAGGGAAAAACTCCGGAGCAAATCAGCCGGATAGCTAAGTCCATCCTCCAGAGCGGGAGCAATTTGATTATTACTCGCCTGAGTAAGGATTCATACCAGAAAGTCAAGCGGAAGATAGGCTCCCTCAGTTATAACCCTCAGGCAAAGATTGCTTACCACGTCCAGGAGTCGCCGGAAATGGGTAAAGGAGTAATCACCGTGATTTCGGCGGGTACTTCGGATATTCCGGTAGCTGAAGAAGCCGCCTTGACCAGCGAGCTCTTGGGAAACGAGGTCGAGAGAGTCTACGATGTCGGTGTCGCCGGCCTCCATCGTCTAATCGCCTATATGGACAAGATCAGACGGGCCAGGGTCGTCATCGTCGTGGCTGGTATGGAAGGAGCTCTTCCCTCGGTCGTGGCCGGCCTCGTCCAGGCGCCGATTATAGCTGTGCCCACCAGTGTTGGTTATGGCGCCAGCTTCCACGGATTATCTGCCCTCCTGGCTATGCTCAACTCTTGTCCGGGAGGCGTGGCTGTCGTCAATATTGACAACGGGTTCGGAGCAGCCCTGATTGCCAGCCTGATCAACCATCTCTAATCAAAATCAAATTAGCCGCGTTCCCTTGACAATTCTCCGCCTGAGACATATTATTAAAGTTGGCTTTTTTCTTTATTTACCTTCTTAATGGAAATATCCGAGAAGATTAAGCAGGTCGCTAATTTAGCCGAGATTGCTTCTGCTTACACCACCCTCAAGCGCCGGGGGAAAAAGCTCGTCGGGCTCTGCCCTTTCCATGCAGAAAGTAACCCCTCCTTTACCGTAGACGAAGAAAAACAGCTTTACCACTGCTTTGGCTGCGGCGCCGGCGGAGACGTTTTCTCCCTGATCATGGAAAAGGAAAACCTCAGCTTTCCGGAAACCATCCGTTTCCTGGCCGAGAAATACCATATCCCCTTGCCCAGTGTCTCCCGTCTTTCCCCCGAGGTTAAGAAGCTGGAGGACAGGTTATACGAGATTAACGAACTCGCCTTAAGCCATTTCCGGCGGAACCTCAAGCAAACCCAGGAAGGAGCTGCTGCCCTGGCCTATTTGCGCCAGCGAGGGTTGAGCGACCGGATAATTGACGAACTCAGCCTGGGTTACGCCCTTGCGTCCTGGAGGGCTCTTTGTACTTTCCTTAGAGAAAAAGGAGTCTCCGCCGAAGAAATAATCAAAGCCGGCTTGGCTTTGCCCGGCCAAAGAACCTCCGAGCCATACGACCGGTTTCGCCAAAGAATCATCTTCCCAATATTTGGGCTTTCAGGAAAAGTTCTCGGTTTTGGCGGCCGGATTCTTGGCGAGGGCGAGCCGAAATACCTCAACTCTCCAGATACGCCTGTTTATACCAAAGGCCAGGTCTTGTACGGCTTGAACATAACCAAGGAGGCGGTGAAAGCCAAGCAAGAACTGATCCTCGTCGAGGGGTATATGGACTTCATAGCCCTTTACCAGGCTGGGATAAAAAATGTCGCCGCTTCTTGTGGCACAAGCCTGACCGAGCAGCAGGTGGCGCAAGCCCAGAGGTTTGCTTCCCAGATAATAATCAGCACTGATGGCGATGCGGCCGGCCGGTCGGCTGCCTTAAGGGATGTAAGCGTTTGTCTGGAGAAAGGGATGCCGTCGAAGGTAGTTCTTCTACCTGATAAAACCGACCCGGATAATTTCATTCGCCAGAAAGGGGTAAAGGCTTACCTCCAGTTAGTGGAGAAAGCCGTCTCGGGGTTTGATTTTCTTGTGGCCAGTTATCGGGCCGGCTTGAAAAACGGGTCGCCTGAAGCCAAAGCGCAGGCTATCAGGTCGGTGGTTCGGGAAGTGGAGAAAGTTCCCGACCCGGTAGTCAGGTCGGAATACTTGCGCTTGACCAGCGAGCGGTTTGGAGTCGAGGAAAATTTCATCCGGAGTCTCATTCAAGAAAAAGCTAAAAAAAACCAGAAATCCGAGACGCGGCCAAGTCTCCTTGAGGCTGAAAAACGACTGTTCCAGGTGCTGGAACAATCATCGGAACTCGCCAGGGAGTTGCTGACTGAAATCAGCCCCGAAGAAGTCAAGGGGTGTCCTGGAGAACCCATCTTCCTTCATCTCCTCAAGAAGCCCGACCGGCCCTCAAGATATTTAACCGAATTGAAGACTTTGCTTCCATCAGCCCTCTATCAGGAGCTGGCACGGCTCCTGGTTGAAGCCCCCGAGGCTGGAACCAGAGAGGAGGCCTACGAGTGTCTCCGCGCTCTCCGCCGCTATCGCCTGGAGAAAGAGCTGGAGGACTTGCAGCGCCAGATTGCTCAGCTCGAACGCCGCGGCGAAAGAGACAAATTAATCCCGCTTCTGGTGGCGAAACAAAACTTAACCCGGGAAATTATGTCACTCCGATGAAAAATATAACCCGACCCCACCGGGTAACTTCCAGCGAAAGGAGCTAAACTTGGCTGCTAATCATAAGTATCCCAAAAACGAATTGCACCAACTGCTGTCCAAGGGCCGGCGCCAGGGCTACCTCTTTTTTGAGGAAATCGACCGAACCTTTGACGACGATTTTGATTCCGACATCGCCTTTGATGATTTCCTCAATTCCATCGACGACTATGGCATAAAGATTTTAGACACGCCGCCACGCGAGCTTATTCTGCGGCGGCGAAGGGCCGAGCTCATCTCGCCTCACAGCTTAGAAAGAACTACCGACCCGGTAAAGTTATACTTACGAGAAATGGGAAACATCTCTCTACTGACGCGGGAAGGCGAAATCGCCTTAGCCAAAGAAATCGAGCGCGGCGAGAAGGCCGTAATGAAAGCCCTTTCCCGGACGAAACTGGTTCTTAACGAAATTCTATCGCTCGAAGAAAAGATAAAAGAAAACCCGCTGATTGTTCAGGAGATGTTTGATTTCAACGAGGAAGATATTACCGAAGAAAAAATCGAAGAAAAGAAAAAGGCCATCCTTGGCCAAATAAAGAAAATAAAAGAATTAGCCCAAAAGCTCGAACGCCTTCCCCGCGGCAAGAAACACACTTTTGCTCGCGGTCGTTTAATCATCGCCATGAGCCAGCTCATTCGGGAGCTGGGAATTCGCTCGACTGAAAAAGAACGCATCATCGAACTCCTCCAGGAAAAAATGCGGCGGGTGAATGAACTGGAAGACGCTATCGAGAACCTGAAAACAGCTCTGAACAGGGCCAAGAGCAAGAAAACAAAGGATGCTCTGACCGCCAGGATGAAAGCTTTAACCCGACAGCTTAAGGCCGAACAGAAAGAGGTCGGGCTCGACTCGCAAGAGCTGCGCAAGGTCATTCGGACGATAACCATGGGGAAAAAGGTCAGCGACCAGGCAAAGAAAGAGCTGGTGGCCGCCAACCTGCGGCTGGTCGTTTCAATCGCCAAGAAATACAGCAACCGGGGCCTCCAGTTCCTGGACTTGATTCAGGAAGGCAACATCGGGCTGATGAAAGCCGTCGAAAAATTCGAATACCGCCGCGGGTATAAGTTTTCAACTTACGCTACCTGGTGGATCCGGCAAGCCATCACCCGGGCCATAGCCGACCAGGCAAGGACGATCCGGATTCCAGTCCACATGATCGAAACCATCAATAAATTAATCCGGATTTCCCGTAGCCTCGTCCAGGAAATCGGCCGAGAGCCGACCTGCGAGGAAATCGCCGAGAGGATGGAGATGCCGGTTAACAAGGTGCGCAAAATAATTAAAATCGCTCAAGAACCGATCTCCCTCGAAACGCCGATCGGCGAAGAGGAAGATAGCCACCTGGGCGATTTTATCGAGGATAAAATCATGCCTTCACCTCCGGACACCGTCATTCACAACAGCCTGAGAGAACAAATCGAAGAGGCTCTGAAAACGCTCACCGACAGAGAGGCCAAAGTTTTGCGGATGCGCTTCGGCCTTGGTGACGGCAACGAGCATACCCTCGAAGAGGTCGGCCAGCAGTTTAAGGTCACCCGGGAAAGGATCAGGCAGATTGAGGCTAAAGCCCTGCGGAAACTCAAGCACCCCAGCCGGAGCAAGAAGCTGCGCTCTTTTCTTGATACTGATTAAACACCGTCTTTGTTTGTCGAGCCTCGGTCGAGCCTCTCAGAATAAGAATAACCGGAAAGATTTTATGATTTATGATAAAGAGGCAAAAGAGCCCGAAAGCAGTCTCTTATGCCGTCAGACCCAATTTCCTGGAAAGCCTGTCCTCCCCCGAAACAGTCCCTAATTTGACTTCAACCGGGAGTTTTGTTATAAAATTAGCAAAACAAGGGCCTATAGCTCAGCGGTAGAGCTACCGGCTCATAACCGGCAGGTCCCAGGTTCGAATCCTGGTAGGCCCATTTAGAGAACGAGGCTTCGATGTGGATATTGAGTTCGAGAAGTTAATCACTCTGCAGGAGCTGGATAACGAACTCAGGTCCATCCACCATCTTTTAGAAATTACCCCCCAAAAACTTAGCGAAATAGATAGCAAGATCGCCTCAGCTTCCGAAATCGTCAAGAAAGCCAAGGAAAAACTCCTCGAGAACCAGAAGCGGCGGCGAGAGCTCGAAAGGGAAGTGGCCGACCTGCGGACGAAAATAGCCTCCTATAAGCGACAACTAAACGACGTCAAGACGAATAAAGAATACACGGCCCTCCTCAAGGAAATTGACGAAACCCAGAAAAAGGTCGACATGCTGGAGGAAAGCATTATCTCGGCCATGCTTGAGGCAGACGACATTGAAAAGGAAATTGAACAGGCCACCCAGACCTACTCCCGGGAAGAAACCCGGCTTAAAAAAGAAAAGGAAACAATCATCGAGCGACAGAAAGAATACGAAGCCAGGTTGCGTGAGCTGGAAATGAAGAGACAAGAAATCAGCGCCCTCATTTCTCCCGACCAGATGGACCTTTATCGCCGGATTGCAGATAAGAAAGGCGGGGTGGCCATCTCACCCGTGACGGACGATTTTTGCTCGATGTGCCACATGAGGATCAGGCCTCAGATGCTCAACGAGCTTTATGATATGAAAAAAATCTATCTTTGCGAAAATTGCGGTCGCATCCTCTATATCTGTAAAGAAGAAAAAGAAGAGGAGGAGGGAAAAGCTGCCGAAAAGGCAGCCGGGCAAAAGAAGAAGGAAGTGGCTGCCCATCGGAGCTCCTCCAAGTAACTCCGGCATCTGAGCTTTAGCCGACCTCTTCGGCTGACTACCTTCGCCACCAGGAAACTAATTTTCCCTTAAGATGGCCTAAAATCTCCATTAAGCTTTATAAATTAATTCTTGGCCTGAGGTGGCCAAAGGAGTTTCCCTGCTTGAAGGGTTGAAGGAAAAATGACCGGAGTTACTTATTGTGCTTTTTAAGACTTCGCTTCGACGTCGTTTGGGGAAAAATCAGGTCTGGTTCGGTTCCGTCTCTCGATAAAGCTCATCAAGCAGAGCCTGGTATCTTTTTTCGATTATCGCCCGCCTGACTTTAAGCGTCGGAGTAATTTCGCCCGCGGCAATCTCAAAATCCCGGTCGAGGACAGCGATTTTCTTTACTCGCTCGTAGGCGGCTAAGTTGGACGTCAGCCGGTCCACTTCAGCCTGCAAGAAGCTAACTACCTGAGGATTCTTCACCATCTCCTGCCGGCTGGCAAAAACCAGGCCTTTCTCCCTGGCCCATTCTTCGATTTTTTCAAAATTGGGAACGACCAGGGCGGAGATAAAACGGCGACGGTCGCCGATGACGACAGCATTGCCGATGTAAGGACTGGTTTTCAGCAAGTTTTCTATGGGTTGGGGGGCGACGTTTTTTCCGCCGGCCGTCACGATGATGTCTTTCTTGCGGTCGGTAATAACCACAAACCCCTCTTCATCGATATAACCGATATCGCCGGTTTTAAACCAGTCGCCCTCAAAGGCCTCTTTGGTTTCGGCCTCTTTTTTGTAATACCCCTTCATCACATGGGGACCACGAGTAAGAATTTCACCATCAGGCGCGATTTTGACTTCAACCCCGGGTATAGGTTTGCCAACAGTTCCGAGTTTAACATTTTCAAAGGTATTGACTGAAATAACGGGCGAGGTTTCGGTCAGGCCATAACCTTCAAGAATAGTCAGGCCAAGCGCAAAGAAAAACTCAGCGATATCCTTGGAGAGAGGCGCTCCGCCAGAGACAAAGAACCTCACGCGGCCGCCGGTGCGGGCGATTATCTTAGAAAAAACCAGTTTATGAGCAATCGACCGCTTGACCTCCAGGCTCCGCGGAATCGGCTGGCGAGATAGCTTCCGGCGGGCATATTCTCGTCCCACCCCCAACGCCCAGAAAAAAATTTTCCTTTTAAGCGGCGATTCATGCAGGACATTGTCCATGACGCGAGCATAGATTTTCTCAAAAACCCTGGGAACACTGACCATGATATGCGGCCGGACTTCTAAAAGATTCTGGGCGACGGTGTCGACACTCTCGGCAAAAGCGACCGTGCAACCTTTGTAGAGATAGGTGAACATAACCATCCGCTCGAGAACATGCGAGAGCGGCAGGAAGGAAAGAACCGTATCTTCTTGCGAAAAAGGAATGATCGCCGAGCAGCTCTTGATGTTGCTGATAAAATTGCTGTGCATGAGCATGACGCCTTTGGGAATTCCGGTTGTTCCCGACGTATAAATAATTGAAGCCAGGCTATCCGGCCGGATTTTTTGGGCTCTTGCCTCGAAAAGCTCCGGCTGATTTCTCAGAATTATTTCTCCCCGGGTCAAAACCTCGCGCAGGGTTAAAACGCCCGGTGCCGCCTCTTCCTGAAAGGTAATAAAATGCTCCACCTTGGTTAACCGCGGCCTTATTTCTTCAATCTTCCTTCCCTGCTCTTCATTCGAATAGACGACTATTCTGGCGTCGGAATCATCGATGATATAACGAACCTGTTCGGCGACAAGCGTCGTGTAGACCGGCACCGTTATGCCGCCGAGACAGAGCGTTGCCAGGTCGGTCATAACCCATTCCGGCCGATTCTCCGAGAGGATAATCAATTTATCTTCTGGCCTGAGCCCCAGTTCCCATAAACCCAGGCTGAGTTTCTTGACCGTCTCGCCAAAAGCTTCAGTGGATATCGGGACATACTGGCCTTCTCGCTTATAGAGCATCAAGTCAGGCTTGGGGTAAGACCTAAGGGTGTTTAAAAAAAGCTCGCTCAGGGTTTCGACCATTTTCCTCCCTCCTCCGAGAGTCGGCGGCATTGTAAAATCATTCCCCTCCTTTGTCAAGGCGACATAGCTGAATATTTGCGGAGGGAAGAAGCTTATATAAAGGCTATTTTCCCGAAGTTACACTTTTAGATGGCCTCTGCTGGAGTTGGCCCTCCTCCCCTTTAATAAATTCAAAATATTGAAAATTCAACGACAAGAATCATCTAAGGAAAAGCACTGGCTTATTCCAGAAGAGGGCTTGGAGCAAGCATCAACATGGCGAGCCTAAAGAAGCTGGTTAAGGCTGTCAGCCAGGGAGAGTCGTGGCGAAAGAAATGGAATCCGACTAATCTCGTTTATTTTCTGGCAAAAGGAAAGCGTGAAACCCAGGCAGTCGTAAATCAGCCGGTCGGGTTGAAAGCCCTGAATTAGGCTTAGAAAGCCGTCTAGTTCCGCTTCCTGCTCCTTTGGCCCGGCGTACGGGTTTAAGACGGCTGTCTTCAAGCTGGCTCCGGGAAAAGCCCATTTCTGTCTGGCCGCCTTCTCCTGGGCTTTCAGAGGAACAACAACTGTGACTTTTCTTACTCCTTGCCTTATATCTACTTCGGATTTCATAAGCCGGAAGGGAAGAAGAAGATGTTTCCTGGAGCTTAGCTCAGGGAAATCTTCAGTGCAAAGAACAGCAATTATATCAGCCCCGCTGATTTCGAGCTCTTTTACCCTGGCTATCAGCCGCGGCAGGATTTTTTGGCGGCCGACAGTGCAGGAAAAGCCGTCCCTGAGCCGCGAAATCAGCGGGAAGTCCTGCGCCTCGGGGGCTAAAACCTCGATTTCTTTCCTTCCGAGGCCGTCAAGTGCCCCGGCTTCGAGGATTTCCACTCCCGCCGGAAGGAGAGGGGTAAGCTCGGCCAGGATGTCGTCCCGCGGGGACTGGCCGATGGTCACAAAACCGACCTTTTTTTGCGCTGCCATAATTACCGAATTAATTATTTTACCACTGAATAATTTAATATATCTTTGCCGATAACCGCCTCGATACGACCCAAGAGCTCAGGGTCTTTTACCCCGGCCCCAAGAATTAGTTTTGCCGCTGGAGCCGTCAGGATAAAAACTTCGGCTTCTTCCTTGACCGCGGCCGAAATCAGAGGTACTGCCGAGGCGGCTTCAAATGTCATGATAAGGTCAGGAAAAGTGGCCAGCCGCTGCTTATTTAATTCTAAGGTCATGTATTCATTCCAGAAGCTCAATTCCGCCTGGCCCTCGTCGGTTTCAACGACAATTTTTCCGACGTCAAACCCGGCCTGTCGGGAAAGCTGCCACCTTTTTACGCACCCCTGCAGGATGGTGCCCGCCCCAAAGCTATCCAGGACGTTCTTAATTATTGATAAAGGCAAGGGCCTCCTTGGCGCCGCGTAGGCTTGCCCCAACCTGATGGCCTGGCCGATGGCGCCTGCGGCTCCATTCTGCCGGATATAATCGACCTTGACAGGATGACGGGCGACCGCGACCATCCCCCCTAATTCCGCTGCCATGTTTCTTACGGCCTGCGATGTTTCTTGAATAGAACCCTCGAAGAATCTTTCGACCCGTTTTCCTGACGATGGATGTCGACCTACGGCCGCCTGGCGGGAAATGAACCCTTTTCCTCGGTGCAGCCCCATCGACCCCATCAGAGCCAAAGGATGCGCCCGGCCGTTGGCGGCGGCGTCGACCACCGGAATTCCAAGGGCGGCAGACTGGACCCAGCCGTTTACACCAGCCATGGCACCAACCTCGCTTGACATGAGGCCAGAGACTTTTTGGCCGGTTTTTTCCATGAAAAATTCTACAGAGCTGATATAATCATCTGGCTGGAGAACCTCGTACCCGACCGAGGGGGCCCCCACCGCCGACACCGTTAGAATTTTGTCTTCCGGCTGAAAGGCATCGAGCGACAAGACCTCATGGAAACCTTTTTTTAAGGCAAACATAGCCAGTCTCTGGCCTTCTTCTATCCAACCTCCACCCCCGCCGCCAAGAATCGCCCCTCCGAGGACCGCCGCTTGAGCCACTGCTTCATCGACGATAATTTTATCGGTCATTTTTCTCCCCAAAATATTATTCTAATTGCCATAATTTCTTTAAAACAAGGGGCCGAGTTGCCTTGTTTAAAATCCAGAGAAAATTGACCCGTTGGCTCACGAGAAAATCTACCCGAAATTATATTCCCATCTGGCGCGCTCGAGGACTAAATTTCGGAATGAATTTATCCCGGAGGCGAAAAGAATTCAACAGGATGGCTGGAAGTAATATAAGAAAATAAACAATCAAAATAACCTGAAGGGAGTGGAGGGGCTGGTTTTCTTTCTTAACATTTTTTGACAGCCAAGAGTATATTTATTTAGATGGATGAGAAAGAAAAAGAGCTCATCCGGAGGTCTCTCGACGGCGAAACTTCGGCCTTCGAGCAACTGGTTCTGCCTTACCGGAACTCAATCGTCCATCTGGCTTACCGGCTGACGGGAAACATGGACGAAGCAATGGATATCGCTCAAGAAACATTTCTCAGATGTTTTCAATATCTCCCTCGGTTCAATCAGGGGAAGATTTTCCGCAACTGGCTTTTCCAGATTGCCGTAAACCTCGCCCGGAGCCGGATGAGAAAGCTGTCCAGAGAAAGAAAATATTTATCCGGAATAGTTTCCTTCGATAAGCTTACACAAGGCGGGGCGAAGGACCACCCCTGCCACCAGGCCTCCGCCGCCAACGGCATGTTTTTAAGCTCAGAAATAAGACTTGACGTAAACCGGGTAATCGGCCTTCTGAGCCCAAAGGAAAGACAGGTTTTTGTTCTGAGAGACCTGAAAGGCTTGAGCATCAAGGAAACAGCCTCAGTCCTGGGAACATCCAGCATCTCGGTCCGGGTTAACCTTACTGCCGCGAGAAAAAAAATCAGAAAAGCCATCTTACCCCCAGAAGGCAAAGTTCGGCCGGAAGGATAAAAAAATGAGATGCCAAAAAGTCCAAAAAAAACTGAGCCTTTTAGTTTCGGCCGACCTCGGCCGCCGTCAAAGGCTGAGAATCCAAGCGCATCTCGAGAGCTGTTTAGACTGCCGAACGGAGTTCGACAACCTCAAAAAGGCTCTGCTGATACTCAGACAGGCTGACCAGGAAGAAACTCAAAAAATACCGGAATGGGATAGAGTTCGCTGGGCCGAACTCATGGAAAAAATTTCTGAGCTTCCAACGAAAAGAAGCCTCTGGACAGGATACCAATATTTGCCAGCGAAAAAATATTTTCTCAGGGGAGTTGCTTGGTTCGCCGTCTTTTTGCTGGTCCTATTTTCTTATTTTTTCTTCAGCCGGTTCTGGTCAAGCTCCTCCCGGCTGGAGATGGCGGAAAACCGGCAGGTAAGCCAGGTTGAAAAAGAGGCAAGTATTTCTCGGGTGAAAATAACCGAAAAACTACCGCCAAAAGCGCAAACCAAAAAAGAGCCAGATTCTCTGGCTTTCGAAATAAAAGAAAAGGGGATGTTGGGAGAAAATAACGCCGGTCGCCCGGAAGAACTTTCCCTGTCTCTTCCGGACAGGGTTGAGCTGGCCTTTAGTCTTCCGGAATCAGGGGCTCAGGTAATCTGGATTCTCGACCGGAACTTTACTCTCGAAGGAGGCAAAAATGAAGATTAAATCTTTTAAAATTGTTTTCCGAAGCTTTGTTTGTTGTCTTTTTATTCTGAGCTTAGCCATTCTTGCCGGCGGGTTTCAGCCAGCCTGGGAGAATGACGGAGCCGAAACCCTGAAACAGGAAATAGTCAAACTGAAATACGTGGACGCCCAGACTATCCACGCGCTTTTGATTCCCTATTATGGCCCCCAAACCAAGGTCAGTAACCATCCTAAGCTTAATAATGTTTTGACCATCCACGACACGCCGGAAAACCTGGAGAAAATTCTCGAAGCCATCAGAAAAATAGATGTTAAACCAAAAGACCTCGTCTTCTCCATCCAGGCAATTATCGCTTCTGACTCGGACGAGCGAACAGACCCGGAGCTCAAGAATGACCCCTTGATTAGGGAACTCCAGAGGCTCCTCAAGTACAAAGGTTATAAGCAGTTTGATGCCACCATGGTCAGGACAACTGACCGCGCGGACTCCCTGACCACCTTCGGACCAGACAGTCAGTTTGAGATTTCCTTAAAACCCGAAGTATCCGAAGACCCCCAGAAAGGAAGCATAAAGTTAAATTTGCAGTTACGACAAATAAAAACTCGGGTAATAAATGTTAAGACAAGAGAGGCTGGCTGGGTCAAAGCCGACCCCGAAACCTTAATCAAAACCAGCCTCAACCTGAAGCCCGGGGAGAGGACTGTTGTCGGGATATCAAGATTGGCCGAAGGGACCTTCAAAGAGGAAGAAAATAAGGGCATCATCCTCCTCATCGCGGCCGCAATAGTCAATTAAGGTTAAGGCGATAAGGTCCCGAATAATGAATCAGAAAAATAGCTTTTTTTAAGATGAAAACAGGCTTTTTCGTCTAAGGCTGCTTGAAGTCTATTTGGAAAATTTTAGTTTTGTTTGTTGAGGCCAGGCTAAAAAATGAGCTGCCCGGTCCATGAGACCAGAAATGACGAGAGCTGATTCTGAGGAAATATAGGCTGACGGCTAAAGAACGGCCGCCACTTCCTCCTTACCTGGTTTCAACTTTAGCTCCAGCGCAAATCAGGTCGTTATGATGCTTATGATATCTAAAGATATTTAAGGTCTTTTCAGTCTTCGCGGACCTTCGCCACTGAACAGACCCGGTCACCCTCTTCGAGATGGATAATCCTCACACCCTGGGTGGCCCGGCTGAGCGGCCTCACCTCGGTTGTCTTAAACCTGATGACCTTCCCGTATTGAGTAACCAGCAAGAGTTCGTCCTCGCCGATGCCGACGAGGCCGACCGCTGCGCCGATTTTATCATTCACTTTGATATTGATTACACCCTTTCCACCCCGTCTGTGCCGCGGATAGTTCGAGATTTCGGTCTTTTTGCCGTACCCTTTCTCACTGGCCGTAAAGATATATTTATCCTGCTTGCCGACCACAACCATTCCGATGATTTCATCTTTTTTCTGCAGGGAAATCCCTTTCACCCCGGCAGCCTGTCTTCCCATGGGCCGGATATCTTTTTCCGAAAAACGCACCGCCAGCCCTTTTTTGGTACCGATGATAATATCATTCTTGCCGTCCGTTATCTCAGCGGCAAATAGCTCGCTCCCCTTGCGGAGGCTCATGGCGGTTATGCCGCCGCGGCGAATATTCCGGAAAGCCGCCAGGCTGGTCTTCTTTATCAGGCCATCGGTACTCAGCATGACCACATACCTGTCCTCGGGAAAATCTTTTACTGAGACAACCGATTGAACCTTCTCCCCCGGCTGAAAATCTACCAGGTTATGGATGTACTTCCCCCGTCCGGTCACCCCCACATCAGGAACATCGAGAGCCTTCAACCAGTACAGACGGCCCTGGTTGGTAAAAATAAGCAGATAGCTGTGAGTCGAAGCGACAAACAGATTCTCGACAACATCCTCTGGTTTCATGCTGATGCCCTTGCGTCCCTTGCCTCCTCGGCTCTGGAAACGGTAAGAGCTCAGGCTCGTTCGCTTGATATAACCAGACGAGGTATGAATGATAACCACATCCTCTTCTTTTATCAGGTCCTCGGGCCGGATATCGCTCAGCTCTTCTTTCCGAATCTCAGTCCGGCGCTCGTCGGCGTATTCCTCTTTAATTTTCTTGAGCTCATCGATGATAATCTCCTGGATGAGTTTATCGCTCCCCAGAATTTTGCGCAGCCGAATGATTGTTTTCTTCAGCTCTTCATACTCGCTGACTATTTTCTCCCTTTCCAGCCGGGTCAACCTTTGCAGCTGCATCTCCAGAATCGCTTGAGCTTGAATGTCGGTCAGCTTGAACCTTCCCATTAACTCGCGTTTAGCTTCCTCCACTGTCCGGGAAGTCCGGATAAGCTTAATGATGGCGTCGAGGTGGTCGAGGCAAATATTCAGGCCTTCGAGAATGTGAGCCCGATGCTCGGCTCGTTTCAACTCGAAACGCGTCCGGCGCCGGACAACGTCCTGGCGGTGGGAGATAAAATAGCGCATCATCTCCACGAGGCTCATCAGCTTCGGCTGGCGGTCGACAATAGCCAATAAGATTATTCCGAAGGAAGTCTGGAGGGCCGTGTGCTTATAAAGGTTATTCAGGACGACTTCGGGCAGCTCACCTTTTTTTATCTCAAACACGATGCGCAAGCCTTCGCGGTCTGATTCATCTCTGATATCGGCGATGCCCTCAATCTTTTTCTCGTTGACGAGGGCCGCCACGTCCTCGAGTAGCTTGGCTTTGTTCACCATATAAGGGATTTCGGTGACGACAATCCGCTCCCGCTCATTCTTCCCGCCGCGTTCAATCTGAGTCCGCGCTCTCACATGGATTATCCCTTTTCCCTCGCGGTAAGCATCAACGAGCCCCTTTTGGCCGAAGATATAACCTCCGGTGGGAAAATCAGGCCCGGGGATGAAGCGCATGATTTCCTCGACCGTAGCGTTCGGATGCTCGATAAGATAAATCAGGCCATCGATGACCTCTCCCAGGTTGTGCGGGGGAATGTTGGTCGCCATCCCGACAGCGATTCCAGAGGCGCCGTTAACCAGGAGGTTGGGGAATTTGGCCGGCAGAACCTCGGGGACCTCCAGGGTGCCGTCGTAGTTCGGGACAAAATTAACCGTATCCTTGTCCAGGTCAGCCATCAACTCGTCGGCCAGCTTCTTCAGCCTCACTTCGGTATAACGCATGGCTGCCGGCGGGTCGCCGTCGATCGAGCCAAAATTGCCCTGGCCGTCGACCAACGGATAACGCATGCTAAAATCCTGGGCCATCCGGACTAAGGCGTCGTAAACGGCAGCTTCTCCGTGGGGATGGTATTTGCCGATAACGTCGCCGACGATACGGGCTGATTTTTTATAGGGCTTGTTCCAGGTGGTGCCGCTTTCATACATCGCATAGAGAGTGCGGCGATGAACCGGTTTAAGCCCATCCTTGATATCAGGAATAGCCCGGCCGATGATTACGCTCATGGCGTAATCAAGGTAGGACCGCTTCATTTCTTCTTCTAAGCTGACAACCACTTCCTCTTTGGCCATGGTCTACCTCAAAGGCAGGTTTCTCTTATT
Source organism: Candidatus Aminicenantota bacterium (assembly GCA_037441905.1). Classification (GTDB taxonomy): domain Bacteria; phylum Acidobacteriota; class Aminicenantia; order Aminicenantales; family CALLJL01; genus CALLJL01. Next base: position 138,137 of record JBBIRF010000002.1, on the reverse strand, counting down.
TCTCGGGTTTCTTGCCCCTCAGATATCAAGCTGCGCCTCGAGCGCGTTTTGTTCGATAAACTGGCGCCGGCTTTCGACCTCGTCGCCCATCAGGATGGTAAAAATCTTGTCAGCCTCGACAGCGTCCCGGATGCTCACCTGAAGCAGAGTCCGGGTTTCGGGGTTCATCGTGGTTTCCCAGAGCTGTTCCGGCGTCATTTCTCCGAGTCCCTTGTATCTCTGGATAGTGATTCCCTTCTTGCCCTTTTCAAACAGAACCTCGATGAGCTTGGTTTCATTCTCCACTTTGATTTCTTCGTGGTCAGAAATCACAAAGAACGGCGGCCTTATCCCTTCGAGCTCCTGGTGGATTTTTATCAAGTTTTTGTACTCGGCTGAGGTGATGAGGTCGGCGTCAACCTTGGTCAAAAGACTCAAACCGTTAACCTGGAACTGGATGCTGAGCTCCCAGACGCCGTGTTCTTCGTCCTCGGCCATCTCGACTTTGATTCCTTTGGCTGCGAGCAACTGCTTGACCTTTTCCATCCGCCGCCGCGGCCGCATGGCTTCCAGGCTGTCTATGCCTTCGTTAAGCATGGTTTCGATGATAAAGAAGGGATGATTCTTGCGTTCGAGGACCTCCCGGAAATTTTTCTTGGCAAGGAGGAGTTTAAGCAACCGACGACATTTTTCCCCCTCGATCAGCTCTTTCTGTCCCGTGACCCTGATTTTAAATTCCTCGGAGATCTTCTTGATCATAAATTTTTCAAACTCCCGCTCTTCTTTGAGATACTGAACGGACTTGCCCCGAGAGATTTTGTAAAGAGGTGGTTGAGCGATATAGAGATGGCCTCGTTCGATCAGTTGGGGCATCTGGCGGTAGAAAAAGGTCATCAGCAGCGTCCGGATATGCGAGCCGTCGACATCGGCGTCGGTCATTATTATGACCTTGTGGTAGCGGAGCTTGGATAGGTCGAACTCAGACTGTTCAACCCCGGTTCCCAGGGCTGAAATGATCATCCCGATTTCTTCGCTCCGAAGAATTTTGTCGTACCGGGCTTTCTCGACATTCAAGATCTTCCCCTTGAGAGGCAAAATCGCTTGAAAGCGGCGGTCTCTTCCTTGCTTGGCTGAACCACCGGCTGAATCTCCCTCGACAATGAACAACTCGCTGCGGGCGGGGTCCCGTTCCTGACAATCAGCCAGCTTACCGGGAAGCGAGGTCGATTCGAGTACACTCTTGCGCCGGGCTAACTCGCGCGCCTTGCGGGCTGCCTCCCTGGCTCGGGCGGCATCCAGACATTTCTGAACAATCTTTTTGGCTACAGTCGGGTTCTCTTCAAAATAGGTGGTCAGTTGTTCATTGACCAAGGACTCAACAATCCCCTTGATTTCGCTGTTGCCGAGCTTGGTTTTTGTCTGCCCCTCAAACTGAGGGTTGCGCATTTTGAGGCTGAGGACAGCACACAGACCCTCTCTCGTGTCTTCGCCTGAAATATTCTCGCTCAGGTCTTTAACCAGGTTATGGGCGTTGGCATAGTTATTAATCACCCTGGTCAGGGCCGACTTAAACCCGACCAGATGGGTCCCCCCTTCGACTGTGTTGATATTATTGACGAAGGTAAAAATAGTTTCGGAATAACCGCTATTATACTGCAGGGCCAGCTCGACAATGATGTCGTCTTTCTTGGTCTCAAAATAAATCGGCTTCGGATGGAGCACCGTCTTATTCTGGTTTAAGTACTGGATGAACTCGACGATGCCGCCTTTGTACTGGAAAGAGTGTGATTTATTTGTCCTCTCATCAGTGATGGTGATTTTCAGCCCCCGGTTGAGGAAAGAAAGCTCCCTCATTCTTTGCGTAAGGGTTTCAAAATTGAACTCGGTCGATTCAAAAATTTCCCGGTCAGGCTTGAAGGTAATTTTGGTTCCCGTTCCCTTTGTCTTGCCGACTCTTTCGAGCTTGGTAACGGGGTTACCGCGCTCATAGCTCTGGACATAAACGCCGCCGTCCCGCTTTATCTCCAGGTCCAGTCGTTCCGAGAGGGCGTTGACCACCGAAACACCTACTCCGTGCAGACCGCCCGAGACCTGGTAAATCTTGGAATCAAACTTGCCGCCCGAATGAAGCGTGGTCATGACGACTTCGGCCGCCGGCCGCTTCTCTTTCTTGTGCATATCCACCGGGATACCGCGGCCGTTGTCAATTACCGTAACCGAGTTGTCGACATGGATAATCACATCAATCTGAGTGCAGTAGCCAGCCAGGGCTTCGTCAATCGAGTTATCCACCACCTCGTAGACAAGGTGATGCAACCCTTCCGGTCCGGTGCTTCCGATGTACATCGCGGGTCGCTTCCGGACCGCCTCCAGGCCCTTCAGAACCTTAATGCTATCAGCCGTATATTTTTGCTCTTTCATCTCATCTCATCCGAGAAAAATGCGGGTCGTGCGGGCAGGTCTGGCACACAACCCGAATGGCATATGTTGTATAATCAAATAAAATTATATCTAAATATTGGACGAGAGTAAAGAAAAATCTGTCTCAATTATTAAATTTTTTTTTACAAAAATTGGCGGAAAACCCAGGACTAAGAGGCCTATTTTCAGGCGGCTAACCCAGGCCTATCTAAGGGTCCTGTTTAGCAAGCCGCGCCCCCGTCTCGAGCGCTGAAACCTTAGGTTGAAATGGTCCAGATGACTTTACCGGCCCGGGTCAGGGAAACCGAATGTTGTTATCCTGAGGTTGGCTTAATTATAATAATTAGGGTGATTGGAGATGCCGGCTAACCTACCTCCTGAATACATCGAAACTGAAAGAAAGCTCAAGGAGGCTAAAACCCCTCAGGAAAAACTGGAGATATTAGAACAGCTTCTGGCCATCGTGCCCAAGCATAAAGGGACAGAAAAGCTCCAGGCACTGCTCAAGACAAAAATTTCCAAACTCCGGCAGGAAATGCAGCGCCGGCCGACTGTCGCCCGGCACAGCCCGATTGCCCATCTGGAAAAATCCGGGGCTGGACGGGTGGTCGTCGTCGGGTCGCCCAACACCGGAAAATCAAGGCTAATTAAATCGCTCACCGGAGCCAACCCCGAGGTCGGCGACTACCCGTTCACTACCCGCCTGCCGGCACCCTACATGATGCGGTATGAAAACATCCAGATTCAACTTATCGACACCCCGCCTTATCTCGACGATGATATCCCGTCAGTTTTGCCCGAACTCCTCCGGACAGCCGACGCGGTCCTGATTTGCCTGGACCTGACTCAACCGGACGACCCGGCGCGACTCGAAACATTCGTCGAGCAGATGAAAAAGAAGAAAATCGAGTTCGTCCCTGAAGGCGAGACTATCGCCCCGCCGGAGCGGCCTTTCAAGAAAAGAACTCTTCTCCTGGCCAACAAAGCTGACGTCGAAGGAAGCAAAGAAATTCTCGAAGATTGGCGTCTTTTGCTCAGAAATAACTTCCCCCTCCTTCCCGTCTCGGCCGCGAGCGGCGCCGGGCTGGAGGAGCTAAAGAATCGCGTTTACGGTCTTCTCGAAATCATCAGGGTTTACAGCAAATCCCCCGGGAAAAAGCCTGATTTTGACGAGCCCTTCACGCTGAAGAAAGGAAGTTCGGTCATCGACATGGCCCGCGCCATCCATAAAGACCTGGCTGACAATTTCAAGTACGCCCGGCTGTGGCGAGGCAAGACGATTCAGGGACTGCTGATAAACCGGGACCATGTTCTCCAGGAAGGCGACATCGTCGAAATCCACGCTTGAGGCCAACTCTCTGAGCTCAATTTTTAAAATTAATTTAAATCAAGTCAAAACCCAAAACTAAATTGAAAGGGCCATCTCCTCATGGCTTTAAGAAGGGAGGCAGTTTACTGAATAATCTTAAGATTTCACGGTGATGGACCCGAGATTCAAAACCAAACGGACAGGACAAGAAGGGGAAGAAAATTTTATTTATGGCGTCATTCCTGACTTCGTCAAAAACGAAAGTTTATCGATTTCTTTTGCCTTCTTAGCAGGTATGGCTTTCTCCACTTTTTTAGAAAAGAACCGCTATAATTGCCATTGGGAAATAAGAGCATCAATTCCTCGAGCTTTTGATGCCGAATTAAGCAAGGAAAATTTTAGACAGAAAAACGCGAAGCTAAACCTTTCGGAAAATTAAGGGGCTTGGACGTATGCCCTGCCTTGCCTGAAAAGGCTTTAAGGCCGCGGCCACGAGGCCGGCTCTTTCTCGATAGATTTGACCTCCAGTCGTCTATGTTTGCCAGGTTTTTCTTAAAATATGCATGTACTCTTCTTCCCCCATCGGGAGAGGGTTTGACGGGTTGGAGTTGTTGGCAGCGCTCCTCCGGGCAATTTCGGGAAAATCGACCTCGGTAACGCCCAAATCTCGGAGCGAAGGGATGGCTACTTCCCTCGTAAGCTCTTTTATCTTCTTAATAAATACCCCCGCTCCCTCTTCCGCAACTTCCTTCGTCAAGCCCGCCAACTTGGCCATCAAAGCCAGTTTTTCCCTGGCTGCGGGAGCCAGGAACTCCAGGACAGGTGCCAGAAAAACGGCGTTGGCCACTCCATGAGGGATGTCAAAAAGAGCCCCCAGCGATTCGGAAAGACAATGGACTGCCCCGACATCGGCATTACCGAAGGCCATTCCGGCTAACATACTGCCGAAAAGCATATCCTCTCGCGCCTTGCGGTCTCCGCTAATATCGGCGTACGCCCGAGGAAGCGAACTCAGGATAAGTTTTATCGCCTCCGCCGCCAGAATGTCGCTCAGCCGGTTAGCCGGTTTGACGATGGCCGCTTCGACTGCGTGCGTCAGGGCGTCCAACCCGGTCGAGGCAACCAGCGGCGGAGGCAAAGTCGCCAGCAGGTCAGGGTCAAGAACAGCCATGCGGGGAAATAGGCCCCTCCCCTTGATGCTCATCTTGAATTTTCTTTCCGTATGGGTAATGACCGAGACCCAGGTGACTTCGCTCCCGGTGCCGCAGGTAGTGGGAATGGCCAGGACCGGCACTGGCGGCTGTTTGAATTTTTCTCTGCCTTCGTATTCTTCGACCTTTCCCGGGTTGGAGACAAGAAGGGCAATCGCTTTAGCCGCGTCAAGGGCGCTTCCCCCGCCCAGCCCGATAACCAGGTCCGGATGAAGCTCCCGCGCCTTTTCTCCCAGATGGTCGATTGTCGGGTGCTTCGGGTTTGCCTCTATCTCCAAGAATACAGCGACGGGGTCAACCAGAGCCAGCAATTTATCCACGTGGCCAGCCTTTTTTACCCCGCGGTCGCTGACGAGGAGAGGGCGGGAGGCCTCGAACCGTTCTTTAATTAACTGAGGCAGGAGGCTTAGGGCGCCCGAAGCAAATATTATTTCCGTCGGCAGGCGAAACTGCATTTTTTCCTCCCCCAAAAAAATTGGCCGGCTGGGCTCAGTTGCGAAAATTCAACTGGGGTTCATCGGCCATATCGAGGATAGCGACGAAAAGAAGCTGGGCCAGGTCTTCCATGATTTCTGGGGTTATCGTTTCTAAGCTGTCTTTGGTGATGTGATAAAAAGAAGGCGCGCCCGAGACGCTAAAAGAAAGGCTGGGAATTCCCTTCCAGAGGAACCTGGCGGCGTCGAGTCGCGGCCGGGCTAAATTGGCAAAGGCCTGGGGAGTCACGACCCGATGAATAAAACGGTTGTTAGCCCGGTCGATGAAATCCCAGAGAGCGGGAAAATTTTTCCCGGAAAGACCCGTTATCCGGTCGCCGCAGCCAACTCCATCCATGTTAAGTACACAAACCGTTTTTTCCAGCGGCCAGGTGGGATGCTCGAGGTAGTACTCGGAGCCTAAGACGCCCTGCTCCTCGGAACCAAAAAAGAGGAACATAATAGAGCGGCCGGGTTTTACCTGGCAACGGCTGAGAGCTTCGGCCACGCCGAGCATCACCGCCACCGCCGAGGCGTTGTCGTTAGCCCCGGGCATTAGTTCCCAGCAGCGGCCCAGGTGGTCGAGATGACCGCCAAGGATAATAACCTCATCCTTAAGCTTGGGGTCTGCACCGGGGATGAAGCCGATAACGTTAAACCCGGTCCCGTCGGGGTGATGCTCGGTTACATTCTTGATGGTCACGGTCTTGCCCAGCGGGAAAGATTGGGGTTTAAGATTCTTGGCGATGGCGGCGACAACTTCCTGATGTTTTCTCCCCGTCCCAGCGAACAAATCCGCGACGACGGCATCGCCCACGTGGCTGTAAATGAACCCTTCGATGTAGGCGTTATTAGGGTTACAAATCGGGCCGTAGTTGTACAGCATACCCTTAGCGCCGTGTTTAAAGGCGTTTTCTAATTTATACTGGTGAAAAGAATACGGCCGCCACTTCATGAACAGTTCCGGGTCGCGCTCGGGCGATACCGGAACCTCCCTCTCCATCAGGACAATCTTTCCCCTGACATCAACCGAGGCGTAATCATCATAGCCGAGTTCCGGCGCCGTTACTCCGTACCCTACATAAACTACCTCTGCCGTAACCTCACCTGAACCCGAGGTAGCTCCCGGAATAAACTCGGTCTCATAACGATAATATTTTTTCAGGGTTTCATTCCTGTAGGGCAGGTGTAGGATTAGCTCGCAGCCGGGAAAAACTAAGGTGTACGCAAGCGGGTAATTCTGAAAATAAGTGCCGTTTTCACCTTCCGGGGCCACGCCAAAGCCTCGCAGGAGTCCGACCAGCCAATCAGCGCAGGCTCGGTACTCCGCTGTCCCGGTAAGTCGACCGCCGTATTTTTCCGAAACCAGCTCGCGAACATAATCCAGCAACTTATGGCTGGAAATCTGATGCATGGCCGCGAGGATCTTGGCTTCATCCGCTGCCGAGGCTGCTGACTGCTGGCCTAAAGATGCGTTAAACACTATTAATAATATAGAAACAATCGAAATACTAAAAATTAGGCCATCCTTTGCCAGCCGTTTCATCCTGACCTCCTGGCTATTTTTTTAATCGCAAGAATAAAATCTCTAAAATTCTTGCCCTTCCTTTGTCTTTCTTCTGAGCCATTTTCCTTTATCTTCATTCGCCTTTAAATTATGCCCCGTATGTTTTCCCGGCTCTCGAACCAGAGTACCTGATTCTTTTTAATTTTTTTATCATATTTTTTAATAATACTTTTTTAAGCCTATTTTATTAACCTTATTTTTTAAATAAACTACCTTCTTTACTCTTCCCTCCCGACGTTTTTTTGTTTCTTTTCCCTTCTTTTCTGGTAATCCTAATCTTCTCTGTATTTTCAGTTTGCTCCTTTTTTTATTTTTGTTTATCGCAGTTTTCAATCACAGCTCAGTCCTGAGCCTCCCTTGATTAGTTCGTTTTCTTTTTTCCCTGATAAAGTTAACCCCGTCGAGGAGTTCTTTCGTTCTCCGGCAAAACTTTCAGCTTGCTTCTCGGGAAGAAAATCAGTCATTCCCAAAAAGGATTGCCCTAAAGCCTGAGGGAAAGCCCGCCCCGCAGGAGAAAGCCATCCCAAATCCCGGCCGCCACTAACAGATGAAGGTTGCGGGTAAGCCTTGCTTTCAACCCTATATCAAGCTGAATAAAAGGGAAGAAGCCCGGGAGGGGAAAATCTTCACCTTCGGCCTCGCGTTCGCTCTTCAGCTCCTGGAGCGTCTTGGTCTCCCCGCCTGAATAACCCTCCTCAGGCTTGCCCGTGACCCGGAGGGTACCTTCATAACTATAACTCAACGTGCTTTGCTCGAGAGCGCTCCCGCCGCTCGCGCCCACGCCGAATGTCAGGAACGGATGAACGGGGCTCGAAGGAATTATGTCCCAGCGAAAACTAAGATGGAACGATAGGGGTTTAATCAAGAATTCGCCGGAGGCCCGGCCAGCAAAATCAGCCTTCTGGTGGCTCAGGGTCTCTTCCAGCTCATAAGCCGCCGAAACTTCAGGCAGGCCTACCTTCATCGATGTTTTTTCGACGGCTAATCCGAGACTAAACGACCCGTTCTCTCCTCCTGGATACCAGCGAAGCTCCAACCCGTAGTTAGCGCCGCTCGAATCAAAACGCACCTGCTGGCTGTAAGCTTTCTCGACGAGCTCCGGATGGTCAGCCTGGATATCCTCGAGAAAGTTCTTTTTCAAGTGCTCTTCGAGCGCTTCGTTCAACATATCTTCGATTATCGGCCGCAGGAGGTTCATGCTCCAGCGACCGTAATGGAGGTTAAACTCAAAATGACCCTGGGCCAGGACCTGGGATAACAAAAGAGTCAGACCGAAAATCAACCAGACCGCTCGTCGAGCGTAGCTCGCAACACGGGCTTTTCTCATTTTCGCCTCCTTTTAAAGGAACACCGACTTCCACATTTTCGGTGGGGAAATTTAACACAGGAGAAAGTTTTATTCAAACCTTCTTCCGGTTAAGCCGGTAAACCCGGCTGAAATTCAAAAAGGCTTGCTTCGAGCGGAAAACGGTTGATTTTATCCTGGCAAATCTGTTATCGTTTAACCCGCCATTTTGTCCAAGGAGGCAAGCATGAGCCAGCGCTTAGCGCTAACCGCTTTGATTTTAGCCCTCGTCACCGGTTTTTTCCCCGTCGGAGCTTCCGAGAATCCTCGCGTTCTGATGAAAACAAGCAAGGGCGACATTGTCCTCGAGCTGTTTGCCGATAAGGCCCCGCTTACGGTCAAGAACTTTCTCTCTTATGTTGACGAAAAATTCTATGACGGTACGATTTTCCACCGGGTTATCAAGGGTTTTATGATTCAAGGAGGAGGGCTGACAGCTGACTTTGCGACCAAACCAACCAAGCCGCCGATTAAGAACGAGGCTGCTAACGGTCTTAAAAATACCCGCGGGACGATCGCCATGGCCCGGACATCCGAGGTAGACAGCGCCACCTGCCAGTTCTTCATCAACCACGTTGATAACCCTTTTCTTGACCACAAGGACAACACGCCAGAAGGCTTTGGTTATGCTGTCTTTGGCCGGGTAGTCTCAGGAATGGAAGTCGTGGATGCGATTGCCAATTCGCCAACCATGACCTATCGGGGCTACCGGGATGTTCCCCGCGAAACCATTACGATTATCTCGATTACCCGGCTGGGGAGCAATTGACCATAACCAAAACCTTAAAGGCGTTTGCTTTCTTGCAGGTTGGTTCTGGCCGAAATAAAGCAGATAAAATATCAGAATAAATCAAGGGCAACAATTGACCGACCGTTTCCGGATTCCGGTAGCTAAACCGGGTCTTAGTTTCATCCTCCCGGCCGCCGGACTTAGCCTCTTAGCCATTCTTTTTCATATCATGCTGGCAGCCGTTTTTTTTATCCTAATAACTGCCGGCCTTGTTTTTTTCTTTCGCGACCCGGAAAGGAAGGTCATTTTATCTTGCCGGCATCTTCTGGCGCCGGCTGATGGAAAAATTGTTGAGATAAAAAATAAGAATGGCTCAACGGTCACCGTGAGCATTTTCCTGTCGCTCCTCGATGTTCATCTCGTCCGCTCGCCTCTTGATGGAACCGTAATTAGGGTTGAAGATAAGCCAGGAAAAGCGTTTCCAGCCTACCGGCATGAGGCTTCCCTCAAGAACCGCTCGAAAACTCTGTTTATCCAGGGCCAGCAAGACGAGGTTGAACTAAAAATGGTCGTCGGGGTGGCGGCCCGACGGATTTTTTGTTTTGTCCATCCGGGAGAAAAAGTATGGCAGGCGCAAAGGGTGGGCCTGATGGCCTTTGGTTCGCGAGTTGAAATTTCTTTTCCGTCAACTTATGCTTTAAAAGTAAGCCTTAGCCAAAAGGTCAAGGCGGGGTTAACCATGTTGGCTGAAAGTAACCGCCCATGAAACCTAAGAAGCTCAGCGTAAAGATGCCGATTTTCGCCCTTCCGTCGGCCCTGACCGTCTTCAATCTTTCCCTCGGCTTTCTGAGCATCTTCGCCACGGTCCGCGCCGACTTTCGTCTCGCCGGCTGGCTGATCGTCACCGCCGCCGTCTTAGACGGGCTTGATGGCCTGATAGCCCGGGCAACCAGAACCAATTCGGCTTTTGGAGTGGAGCTTGATTCTCTGGCCGACGCTGTTTCCTTTGCCACATCGACCGCTATTTTAACCGCCCTCTCGACAGAAAAAGACTTCGGCCACCTGAGCCCTGCCCTGGGGTTCATCTTCATGGCAGCCGGGCTTTGGCGCCTGGCCCGGTACAATGTCCTGCAGACGAAACATAAAGATAGGGCAAACTACCTCGGGCTAACTGTTCCTTCCGCCGCGGTTTTTATCGTCTCTTTAATTCTTAACTTTTCTCAATCAGCCGCCTCTTTCCTCTATCATCATTATTTATTATCCTCAGCCGTTATCCTCGTGGCCTTTCTGATGATTAGCCGGATTCGCTATCCCAACTTCTTGAGCCATCGTTTCTGGCGCCGGCCTGGCCTGCCGCACGGTCTCCTGTTAGCCTCTATAGTCGGTGGGCTCTACTTTTATCCAGAGTTAACTCTGTTAATTCTGGCTTCAGCCAACGTGGCTTCGGGACCGCTCCAAGAAGCCTGGCGCCTGACAAGAAAAATTTTAGCCGCCAGAAGCACTAATGACGAGGCGCGTTTCGGGTAAACCGGCAGCCAAACACCAAACAGAGAAACCAAAGGTTATCCTGCGAGTCCAGAAAAAGCCCTTACCCAGAGGAATAAAAATCTTCCTTCTGAGCCTTAGTTTTGGTTTCATCGTTCTTTTCCTCCTTTGGCAAATTAAACCGGGCATGGCTCCCCGCCGAGAAGGCACCCGGAGTAGTTCGGCAGAGGAAAAAAATATTGAGATTTCTTCCGACCAGCCTGAACTAAAAGAGGTCTCAATCCGCATCCGGTCGGGAGAAACGATTACTGATTTGCTCTTGCCTTTTTTCGGCTCGGTTGATTCTGTTTACAAATTATTGGAAGCTACGGCGGCCACTTACGACCTGACCAAGGTCAGAGCAGGCAACAGCCTGGTAGTCAAAACCTCGGACGGGTTATTTCATTCCTTAACTTACGAGATTGACCCGACGAATTATCTCCAGGTGCAAAAAAGGGACGGCGGCTTTGTGGCCTCTGTCGAGACCATCCCTTATGAAACCAGAATAGCTTACCTGGCGGGAGAAATCCGCGACAGCCTAATCGCGGCTTTTAACCAGCTGGGCGAAGGGGATGCCCTTGCTCTTGAGGTGGCAGAAATTTTTTCCTGGGAGATTGATTTTTATCTTGATTTAAGACCCGGCGATTCCTTCTCGCTTGTTTATGAGAAGAAATTTTGGCGCGGGAAGTTCGCTGGATACGGACGAGTCCTGGCCGCCCAAGTAAACATCCAGGGAAAAAAATACCAGGCCTTTTGTTTCGTCTTTCCCGATACTGGTCGGGTTGATTATTTTGATGCCGAAGGAAATTCATTGCGGAAAGAATTCCTGCGCTCACCGCTCAAGTACGGCCGCATTACTTCCCGTTTCAGCTATCGTCGGCTTCACCCGATTCGTAAAGTATACCGGCCCCACTACGGAGTCGACTATGCCGCTCCAGTCGGGACGCCCGTTCAAGCGACGGCTGACGGAGTGGTTCGCTCCGCCGGCTGGAACGGCGCTTCTGGCCGGATGATTCACCTCCGCCACCCTAAAGGCTATGAAACAATGTATCTCCACCTCTCCCGGCTGGCTCCCGGGATAAGGCTGGGAGTTAAAGTAACCGCCGGAGAAGTCATCGGGTATGTGGGCTCATCCGGCGAATCTACCGGACCCCACCTCGATTATCGAATTCTTTACCGAGGGAGGTATATCAACCCACTTGCCTGGAGGTTTGAGCCGGCGTCCCCCCTGCCAGAAAAATATAAGCCACGGTTTCAGGCGGAAATCGAGGCTTTCCAGCTTCTTCTCGCCTCTCCTGTTTTTTTCGCCCGGCGATTAATATTTTAAAAGAAAAAAACATTCCGTTACCGGAAGAGGCGTCTTCTAGAGCGTTTCTTCAGCTTAGGTTTTTCCGGCTTGGCTTCAAGGCTTGGATGGTTGAACCCGAGAATATTGTTTCAAGATAATTCGTCCTTCCAGTCTTTCCGGGGAGCGGCTATTTTGCGGAGAAAGTTCTTTGGTCTGGTAGGTCTCGGAATTATTAATTAAACTGGCGGCAAGTAGCAAGATTAAAATTTCTGGCTTTAGCTCTCTAAATCTAAGCTTTATCTTTTGACCTTGAGTTTATCTTTTTTCTCCAGTCCGGCCGCCACCGCTATTTTCTCGACCCGAAGCTCCGCTCGACGCCCGGGCCTCTCCGCCGGAAAAAGAACCGGAACTCGGCCCCGTCATTCCGCCTGACGCGAAAGGATTGGCCGGGATGGAAAGACTTCCGCCAGGTCCAGGCCCCCAGGCGCGAAAATAGCTCCGGTCGCGCGACCCGAGGTTGAGCTCCGGACAACGAACCTCATTCCGCTGGCTGTCATAAGTAATTTGGACCCCAAAACGAAAAGCCACTCGAAAGTCGGGATTCGAATCAGCCACCCTCGCCCGCCGCTCGCTAAAAGAGAGCTTTTTTTCAGCCGGGGAGATGTCTCTTAAACCCGGTCGGGAAGAAATCTCTTTGGCTTCGGAAAGGCCCTCGTCCCTTATAATCTTAACCGGAGCATCTATTTTCCCCCCGGGGTTAATGAACTCTCTCGGGAGGGTCATCGTCTCCCGCCTTTGCGCCCCAGGAGCGGGCGATAAAGCGATATTTCCCCTCTCGACCGCCTCGCCGAACCGAAGGATTTTTTCCTTAGGAAGATTCGGGCTGACCTCGTCCTTCTTCACCAGCAGCATTCCCGTAACTGAACGACGCAGCAACTCGACGGCCTCGGGATTGCCCTTGTTTAACTCCCGAAGGACAGCGTCCGTTATCTTTTTCAACTCCTTCGGAACCGGAACTCTTTGGCTGGAAGAAGAGCGTTTTAACTGGTCTTTCCGGACCTTGTTCAGCACTTCCCTGGTGGAAACATCGCTTCCTTGCTGGGAGTAGAAATAGGCGTAATAGGAACCAAGAGAGTAATTATACCCATAGGGACCAAAAGTGGTGCCTAAATACCAATCGTATAAAGTCCACGGCCGCCAGGCATAATATCCGAAGTAAAAGTCCCAGACCGCCCAAGCCGGGGCGAAAAATGAACCTGGAATCCAAACCCAGCCTTTGTTCTTATCCCACACCCAGAGGCCGAGATGGTACGGAACCCAGCCCCACGGCTCTTCGGGAATCCAGAAAAGGCTGCCGCCGATAAAAGACCACCGGCCGTGGTAAAAAGGCTGCCATGTGCCCCAGGGATAATAATCGTTATAGAAAGGCCTCCACACGTACCCGTAAAGGTCGTGCCAGACCCATTCTCCATAAACCGAGCCGTATCTCTGGGCGAAGTAAAACACCGCGGGCGGCAAGTGTTGCAACGGCTGGGGAAGGACGCTCGCTTCATGATAAAAGTCGAAATTGGCGTTAATCTCCTCATTCCAGGCCAAGAAATCATCCGTTGCCGCATAGTCGCCCAGCTGAACTTCGCCCGTGGATTTCACGACAACCTTTTTCCCCTTCTCCACGACGGTCTCTTCCAGCCGGTTCTTGGGACCACCCGACCCCGTCATTAAATAGGCTTTCTGGTTCCGGACGGCAACTTCTGTCCTTCCGTCTTCCGCCACCTGGAGCATGGCCACCGCATGATGGTCTAACTTGACTGCAGTTTGCGGAGTGATGACTTGAAAGAGTTCAAAAGAATCATACCGTTTATACATTAAATAAGCTCTTCCCTTTGACAGGACTAAGTTTGAAACCTTCTTCATCGAGCTCAAAGAAGGGGCCAGGATAGTTTCTACCTTTATCTCCGTGTTTTTATCAAGCCGAACTATTGTCCCGTTGTCGAACTGCAACTCAACGCGGCCGTCCTGAGACATAATCACGTCTCCGGGAATGATGGGGACATTGAGCACGGCCTCTTCTGCCGCTTCCCGACCGGCTCTTATAATCACGGGTGAGTTCCCGGATTCAGGCATTTCGACGTAGGTTATATGGCCAAAATAAAAATCTTCTTCGTAGCCAACTATTTTATAGTTTTTCTGCCCGGCGGAGAGGTAGATAGAAAACAGACCAAGAAGGGTCAAACCCAAGATTAGATGAAAAACCCTCCTTTTCATGGTGCACCTCCGTTCTTATTATAGCAAGATTTATGCCAGCTCTCCAGCAACTCAGGTTTTGACTCGGGTTATCACTTTTCCAGCTGGGCCTCGGTTGTTCGTCAGGTTATTTTACTCTATTTTTATCTTTTTTTTATTTATTATTTTTTTTCTCCTGGTTTGCCATCTTAATTCTTTCCTGAGTTCCCCTGTTTTTTCATTTGCGGGTGAGATATCGCTTAATCCGGTCGCTCGAATAAAAACCTCCCTCAACTTTGACCCTGCGCCGACGCGAAGCCCTGGAAGGACAGCTGTCATCTGGGAGGGACATCCCTGGCCGAGAAATTCTTTTTAACTCGTTGACTCGGCCGCCTCAGGCCCTCGCAGACATCAAGCCCCTCTTAACAAAAGCAACATAATTCATGGACTTGAGATAAGCTCCCGAAACGAGCGACGCCAGGTTTTCCCTTCCGGCCAAATTAAAGATAACTTTTACCGATTCTGTTCTGGGGACTTTCGCTGGCTTCCCGCAAGAAACCCGGACGAATAAGCGATTTTAAATAGAAGCCTGGTTAAAGCCCAAAATAAATTTAGAACCTGACAGAATTTATTCTCTTTTTTCGTAGAAAAAACTAGAAAAGGTCTATCTATAAAATTTAAAATTCTATTCTGGCAGAAAAAGCGGCTGCCAGCATCAAAGAGACTATCAGTAGAATCGCCTATAATCGACCCGATTTTTCTGGTCGAGAGCCGTTTTCAGTTGACACGATTCAGGATTTAACCTTAGAATGGGAATGTTTTCTTGGTTAAGAAAGGAGGTTTGATGAAAATCACCCTAAGCGTCTTGAAAGCCGACATCGGAAGCGTCGGCGGGCATATTCGTCCAAGCCAGGCGCTCCTGGATGAAGTCCGAAATTTTGTCCGCGAAAATAGCCGGAATCTGTTGCACGACTTTTATGTAAGTTTCACGGGCGACGATATTGCTATCCTCTGCACCCACGAGAAGGGAGTCCTCAACCCCGAAGTCCATAAGCTCGCCTGGGAAGCTTTTCTGGCGGGAACTGCCGTCGCAAAAAAGCAAGGTCTCTATGGTGCTGGACAGGACTTGCTCAAAGATTCTTTCAGCGGGAATATCAAAGGAATGGGGCCGGCGGTGGCTGAGCTGGAATTTAAGGAGCGGCCTAATGAACCGTTCATCTTTTTTGCCGCCGATAAAACCGACCCCGGAGCTTATAACCTTCCCTTTTACCTCGCTTTTGCCGACCCGATGTACTGCTCTGGCCTTCTTTTAAGCCCGCGAATCAGCCAGGGGTTTACTTTTCGCATCATTGACGTCAGCCATACAGAAAAGGACAAGATTATCGACCTCAACGCGCCCGAAGACCTGTATGACATCGCGACGCTCCTCCGGGATACTGAGAAATATTGTATTGAAGCCATTTTTGCCCGGTCGAGCGGGGAACAAGCCGTGGCTGTCTCGACCACTCGTCTGCACAATATCGCGGGAAAGTATACCGGAAAGGACGACCCGGTGGCCCTGGTCAGGGTTCAGGGAGATTTCCCGGCGACGGGAGAGGTTCTGGCGCCTTTCGAAATAGGCCCTTATGTAGCCGGATTTATGCGAGGAAGCCATAACGGTCCTCTCATGCCTTGCCGCTTGAACACAACGATTAGCTACTTTGACGGTCCGCCAGTTATCACCGGCGCCGCTTTTTGTGTCAAAGATGGTCGTCTGACTGAAGCGGTCGACGTTTTCGACCACCCCTACTGGGACCAGGTAAGACAGCGGGTGGCGGAAAAGGCTTCGCTTATCCGGCGTCAGGGGTTCTTTGGGCCGGCCATGCTACCCTGGAGTGAACTCGAATACGGTGGTGTCGTCGAAAGAATTAACAACCTGGAAAAAAGATTTCGGCTACGTGATTGACCTCGTTTGAAGACAAAAAGGGTTAAGTTTCTTTTTTTCCGGCGAATAAGTGAATTTGTCCGGTTTTTTACCACTACCATGCTCAGGCGAAGAAACCCTATCCCAACTGTTGATATAATTATCGAGCTTCGCCGGGGCGATGGCCGGGAAGGGATAGTTTTAATCGAGAGAAAAAACCCACCTTATGGCTGGGCACTCCCGGGAGGGTTTGTTGAATACGGTGAATCTTTGGAGGAGGCAGCCATCAGGGAAGCCAAAGAAGAAACATCGCTGGAGGTTGAACTAATCGAACAACTGCACACCTATTCCTCCCCCGACCGCGACCCCCGTTTCCATACAATTTCTACAGTTTTTATCGGCCGCGGCCGCGGCATTCCCAGGGCTAAGGACGATGCCAGGGCCCTGGGTGTTTTTACCGCCGAAGAGATAACTTTTCCTCTGGCTTTTGACCACCGCCAGATTCTTGATGATTATTTCCGGAAAAAAGGCCGAGCAAAATGACCGAGGCAAAATCTCGCTCGAACCTGAAGGAAGTCCGGAGAGTCTGGGGACAACCCGAAGCCGAGATAGTCAAGAGCTTTCTCGGGAATTACGGGATCAGGTGTGTTTTTCTCGGCCAGGCTAACCTCACGACCTATCCTTTAACCACTGATGGCATGGGTGAGATAAAAATTATGGTGGCGGAAGAAGATTACGAATTGGCCAAGAAGCTGCTGGAGAACATTCCTGAACCGACCCTTCCCTGACTAAGATAAGCCTTCTCCCGGAAGGAGGTCCAGCGCCAACTGGAGAGTCCTTAAAAACGCGAGGCTGGTAATAGATTTATTAAACCGCGCGCAGACGAAAAGCCGCCCTTAAACTTCAAGACCATTCCTTTGTTTTGAAAAAAAAACTACTCATAGATTTCCTTAACTGAGTTTCTAACTTCCTGCCCCGGTCAACGGAAAAATTCGGGAAATTTTTCTTGACTTTTAGTTATTTATTACCTATAAATAAATCAAAATGGGAAGAATTGGGACAAAATGGGAAAATTATTGATTGGCAGCGCTCCAGCTCGGGTTGATAAGTCGGGCCGGATAAAGATTCCCGAAAGATTCCGGTCGCTCATTGAGCAAGAGTACGGCCGGGACGTTTTTATCACTTCCCTAACCGATGAATCAGTCCAGCTTTTTCCCCTTCCCGTCTGGGAAAAACTTTCGGGTGGTTCGATTGACGGATTCACCCAATTCCAGCCCGAAATCTACAATTTCCTTCGTCAGGTGAATAGTCTAGGTTTCCCCTATCAGATCGATTCCAAGGGGCGGGTGTTAATAAGTCAGCCGCTCCGGAGTATGGCTCACCTTGTAGACGAAGTGCAAGTCCTCGGTCTTAATAACCATCTTGAAATCTGGAATCGGGAGAGGCTGGATGAAAAACTAAAAAAAAGACCGTTAACCGATGCCGATTTTAAAGTTATCGCCAACCTCCTCCCCGGCGGAAAGAAGGAATGATGAACTTGGCGCACGTGCCGGTCCTCCTGGAGGAGGCGCTCGCTTATCTTGATGCCCTCAGGCCTGGCATTTATATTGACGGCACTATCGGCCTGGCCGGCCATTCGCTCGAAATCCTCCGGCGGAACCCCCGGGCAGAGATAATCGGCCTTGACCTGGACGAGGCCTCGCTCGTCGCCGCCAAACAAAAGCTTGAACCCTACGCCGACCGGGTCCGTCTTATTCAGGCTGATTTCAGACGTCTTCCTGAATTAGAGATAGATTTCTCGCGCGTCCGGGGTCTCCTCCTCGACCTCGGAGTTTCTTCCTTCCAATTGGATAATCCCGAACGTGGTTTTAGCTTTAACTTAGAAGGACCCCTCGACATGAGGTTCGACCATCGGACGAAAGTCACGGCCGCCAAAATCCTCGAAAAATATCCCGAGAACCACCTGGCGAGGATTTTTTCTGAATACGGCGAGCTCAAACAAGCCCGGCCGCTTGCCAGGGAAATCGTCACCCGCCGGAAGAATCAACCCCTGCGGACAACGACTCAACTCCGGCGGCTGGTGGAAGAAGTCTGCCGCTGGCGGCCGCAGCCGGGAAAAATTCATCCGGCGGCTAAGGTGTTTCAAGCGCTGCGAATCGAGGTAAACGGCGAGCTTAAAGACCTTGATAAGCTCTTAGAAAAGGCTGCTTCAATTTTCCCTTCCGGGGCCAGGATAGTTGTAATCTCGTTCCATTCTCTTGAGGACAGGATAGTAAAGCACACTTTTAGCCGTCTGGCTCGGTCTGACGGTTTCAACCCGGTGTTAAAAGTCTTGACCAGGAAACCTGTGTTGCCTTCAGAAGAGGAAATCAGCCATAACCCCCGTTCTCGTTCAGCCAAACTGAGAGCCGCCGAGGTGATTCAGAATGATTAGAAAAAAGATTCCAAAGGCCGAGTTATGGTTTATCCTTCTCAGCCTCGGCCTTGGGCTGGCCTGTTTGACTTTTTATATCTGGTATCAAACCGAGCTCATCCGGCTCGGGATAGAAATCAGGCAGGCCGAGGAAAGGATCAACCGCCTGGAGGAAGAGATTAAGAGCCTTGAAGCCATTCGTTCTTCCCTTTTGGCGCTCGACCGGGTGGATAAAATAGCCCGCGAAAAACTCAACCTGAAAGAGCCCGACCAGGACCAACTGGTTTACGAAGAGATGCTTCAAGAGGTCAAAAAATGACTAATTCGCCCGAACGCGTCGAAAAAAGAGCTATTATTACAGCTTGCGGGGTTGCCCTCTGGTTTGTCCTGGTTGCCGCTCGTCTGGTTCAACTCCAGGTTTTCAAACACCGAGAGCTGAAAAGTGAAGCCATCGAACAAAACCGGTATATCCGGGATGTCTGGCCAACTCGCGGAACCATCACCGACCGTCATGGGAAGTTACTCGCCCGCAGCCTTCCCTTTCCTTCGCTTTTTCTGGCGCCCGAAGCCAACGAATCCCGAGAATCCCTTTCCCGGAAAATTAAGCAGGTCCAACAAATCATCCCTCTCTCGGCTAAAGAAATTCAGCGGGTCAAGAACCGGGTTGAAAACGGCGACCGGTTTATCTGGATAAAAAGGAAAATTCCTTGGGAATATCTCGAAAAACTAAAACAGGCCGAGATACCCGGGGTATTTCTTCAGACTGAAACCAAACGTTTTTACCCCTATGGCTCTTATTTGGCCCACGTTCTGGGAGCGGTCGATATCGACGACCAGGGGTTAGGCGGTATTGAGTACAAATATAATCAGCTTCTCCAGGGGAAAAAGGGAAGAGTCCTCGTCCGCCGGGATGCCCTCCGTCGGAAATATGATTTAGAAGTCTTAGAACCCGCCATCCCGGGAAACGATTTAGTCCTCACTATCGACTCCACTATCCAGTACATTGCGGAAAGGGAGCTCGAACGGGCCGTCGATGAGAACCAGGCTTCCTGGGGAACAGTTATTGTTTCCCATCCACCAACCGGCGAGATTCTCGCCATGGCCAGTTATCCCGACTACGACCCGAACTATTATCCGCCAGCCGACCCCTCAGCCCAGATAAACCGGGCCATCCAAGAAAATTTCGAGCCCGGGTCGGCTTTTAAAATCATCACCGCCGCCGCCGCCCTCGAATCGGGAAAAGTTAACCTTCGCAGGATATATGATTGCTCGGCCGGTTATGTTTCTATCGGTGGGTTGGCTATCCGGGACCATAAACGGTTTAACCTGCTCACCTTCCCCGAGGTTTTTATCCACAGCTCAAACGTCGGAACCATTCAGGTAGCTATGGAGCTGGGGGAGTATTATTTTTTTGAAATGATAAGAAAATTTCGCTTCGGCGAAAAAACAGGGATTGACCTTCCTGGAGAAGAGGCCGGCATTCTTCGCCCACCGAGTTCGTGGACGGTTCACACCCTTCCTCATATTTCAGTCGGCTATGAAATCTCAGTGACCGCTGTTCAACTGCTCCAGGCTTTGAATGTTCTGGCCAACCGGGGGGACCTTGTCCCTCCCCGGGTGGTTAGGGCCATAAACGGACCTGACGGGAACAAGCCAGCTTCAACCCCACCTTCGTGCCGGGTACTCGCGGCTGAAACGGCCGCTTATATGATTGACGCTATTTTCTCGAAGGTGGTGGAAGAGGGAACCGGAACGGCCGCCAGAGTCCTTGGTTTTCCCGCGGCCGGCAAAACCGGTACCGCCCAGAAGTTTGACCCTGTTACTAAGTCTTACAGCTCTTCCCGGCATCGGGCCGTTTTTTTGGGGTTTATCCCTGTTGATAACCCAAGGATATCGATAATTGTCGTCATCGACGAGCCAAAAGCAGGCAAGTATTATGGCGGTGATGTTGCGGCTCCTGTCTTCAGAGAAATAGCCAGCCGGGTGCTTCTCTATCTGAGGGAGTTGCCGCGGGTTCGGGCGGGAAAATGGGTTGTGGCCAGCCACCAAGCTCAAATCACGCGCGAGGACAACCGATGAAGCTCAGTCAACTTTTAAGAGTGATTAGACCTCTCGACCTCACCGGGCCGGAAGAAGTCGAAGTAACCGGTCTTAGCTCTTTTTCCCGGGAAGTCGAACCCGGATTTCTGTTTGCCGCTCTCAAAGGTCAAAAACACGACGGAGTCCAGTTCGTCCCCGAAGCTTTAGAGCGAGGGGCTGTGGCCATTCTCAGCGAGGCAAAACCACCGGCTGATTGGCCGCTTACCTGGGTCAGAGTAGCTGATGCCCGGGAGAGCTTGGCCCTGCTGGCTGCCGAATTTTATGGGCATCCTTCAAAATCATTAAAGCTCATCGGCATTACAGGCACCAAAGGCAAAACCACTATTTCCTACCTCCTCGAAGCTATTATTCAGAAAGCCGGCGGCCAGCCTGGAGTAATCGGTACCATAAATTATCGAGGTCCAGGCGTCAGTCAGGAAGCCCGGCGAACAACGCCTGAAGCGCCCGAGCTCCAAAAAATATTACGGACTTTCCTCGACCACGGTGGAACGCATGCGATTCTTGAGGTCTCTTCCCATTCGCTTGTCCTCAAGCGAGTTGTCGGCGTCCATTTTGACGTGGCTTTGTTTACCAACTTAAGCCCCGAGCATCTGGATTTTCATCCAACGATGGAAGATTACTTCGAGGCCAAGAAAAAGCTCTTCTTTCTGAACACCAAGAAAAGAACGGCGGTGGTGAACCACGACGACGCCTATGGAAAGAGCTTGATTGCCGAGCTGCCCATGACCACCATAACCTTCGGGTTCGAGCCCCAGGCTCTTATCCGCGCCTCCGAGGCAAAATTCACTGAGAAAGAGACAACCATCCTTATCGATTATCCTGGGGGGGAAGTCGAATTGGTTACTCCTCTTCTCGGGCGTCATAACGTTTACAACATCCTGGCGGCTTTTGCCACCGGGCTGGTTCTCAACCTGGATGTTGCCGCTATTGTCGCCGGAATCTCGGCTGTCAAGAAAGTTCCCGGAAGGCTGGAAAAAATTGAAAATAAACTCGGCCTCTCCATCTTCGTTGATTACGCCCATACCGAGGCTGCCTTAAGGAGTGTTTTAGAAAGCCTTCGCTCCCTAAACCCCAGGAGGCTTATCGTTGTGTTTGGCTGCGGCGGAGACCGCGACAAGGGAAAACGGCCGAAAATGGGTCAGGTAGCCGGGGAGCTGGCGGATATCGTCATCATCACTTCTGATAACCCTCGAAGCGAAGACCCATTGGCTATCATTGCCGAAATCGAAAACGGGGTTCAGCTTGCAGGGGTCAAGCAGTATTTCGTCGAGCCTGACCGCCGCCTGGCTATTTGGCAAGCCCTGAAGTTAGCCCGAAAAGGGGATACTCTGCTGGTCGCCGGCAAGGGCCATGAAGAATATCAAGAAATCAAAGGCCAAAAAATCCCTTTCAAGGATAGTGAAGTCATCCGGGAATTGCTTAACCAGGTGCAAGGAGACTCCTGAGGATGGAATTGACTCTTAAGATGATAGCCAGCTGGACAGGCGGCGAAATTCTTCAGGGTAGTCCAGACGCTATTTTCAAGGCCTATAACTTTGATTCCCGCAACACGGAGCCCGGAGAACTATTCTTTGCTCTCAAGGGTGAAAGAGATGGTCACGATTTCGTCGCCGACGCCTGGAGAAAAGGGGCTGGCGGCGCGGTTATTAGCCGCCGAGTTGAAAACTTACCCCCTTCCTTCGCCCTCTTACGCGTCGCCGACCCGCTCGAGGCGCTCCAACAACTGGGCCGTAAGGCATTGATGACTACGGGAGTCAAGGTGGTTGGCATAACTGGAAGCGTCGGCAAGACAACCACCAAGGATTTTACGGCTTCGATTCTCAGCCGAAGCTTCCGGGTGGTTAAATCAGAGAAAAATTTTAACAATGAAATCGGCCTACCACTTACCCTTCTCCGGCTTTCCCCCCAGGATGAGGTAGTAGTGGTCGAAATGGCCATGCGGGGGCCGGGCCAAATCCGCCAACTGATTGAAATCGCGGCGCCTGATGTTGCTGTCGTAACCGGCGTCTATCCTGTCCATCTGGAATTTTTTCCTTCCCTCGAGGCGATTGCAGCCGCCAAACAGGAAATTATCCTCGGGACTAAACCCGAGGGAGCCGTCGTCTTGAATGGCGATGACCCTCTCGTCATGAAAATCGGCGACATCTGGAAGGGGAAACGAATCCTGTTCGGTTTTTCTCCCCACTGTCAGGTTAAACCCGTTTCTGTCACCCGAAAGGGATACGAGGGATTTCTCCTGGACCTTCAGGTTGGGGATGAAAGAATGACCGTTCGTTTTCCCTTCTTATACGAAGCTTTCATTTATAATTTGCTGGCCGCTCTTTCCGTAGCCCGTCTTTTTTCAGTTAGCCCTGAAGAAATGATTAAAGCAGCTGAACTCCTGAGGCCCTCGCCAGGCCGGGGAGAAATAACCTGGCTCGCTCCGGACATCTGCTTGATTGATGATACCTACAATTCAAACCCTCGAGCTCTCGAAGAAGCCCTGCGTTCTTTAAAGGAGCTTCCAGCCAGGAGGCGGTTGGCCCTCCTGGGTGACATGCTGGAACTCGGTGAGAGAGCGGTCGAATTTCACCGGTCTATCGGCCAAAAGTTGGTCGAATATGGCTGGGATTGGTTGTTGACTTTCGGGGAGTTGAGCGGAGAAATCGGCCATGGAGCCAGGCAGGCAGGGTTTCCGGCGGAGAGAATTCTCTCGTTTACCAACCATCAGGATGTCGTCGCCGCCCTCGAAGCCATAATTTCTCCTGGAGACCTCGTCTTGGTAAAGGGTTCGCGGGCTATGAAACTCGAAGCCGTTGTCGCGGCCCTCAAGAAAAAAAGAGGAGGCTGAATTGCTTACCTGGGTTCTCGTACCCCTGAGGGAAGTTCACATCTTTTTTAACGTCTTCCGCTACATCACAGTCAGGACAGCCTTAGCCGGAATTACCGCCCTCCTGATAAGTTTTCTTTTCGGACCGTGCCTCATTCGCTGGTTGAAAAAGATGCAGCTCAGCCAGGAAATAAGACCTGAAGGGCCGCAAACCCATCTGCCCAAAAAAGGAACACCCTCGATGGGCGGGCTCTTGATTTTAAGCGCTACCATAATACCGACTTTGCTCTGGGGAAACCTGGGAAACATCTATGTTTGGCTAAGCATGGCCACTCTGGTTCTTTTTGGGTTAATCGGATTCTGCGACGACTTGCTTAAAATCAGGCATCGCCGGTCGCTGGGGTTGAAAGGCCGGGCGAAGCTCCTCTTTCAATTCTCCCTCGCCGCGGTACTTGGTTTATTTCTTATTTATCTGGGGCTTTCCGGCCGCTTCAGTCTGCAGCTTAATTTTCCTTTTTTTAAAACCTGGACGCCTTATCTCGGCTGGTTCTACCTCCCCTGGATTATCTTCATCCTGGTCGGGTCCTCGAACTCGGTCAACCTGGCCGACGGGCTTGACGGCCTGGCCATCGGGCTCATGGCCATCAGCGCCAGCGCTCTCACTGCCTTAACCTATATTGCTGGCCACGCTCGGTTTTCCCAATATCTCAACGTCACCTGGGTGCCGAGGGCGGCTGAATTAACCGTGTTTGCCGGCGCCCTGGCCGGCGCCTGTCTCGGGTTTCTCTGGTTTAACTGCCATCCCGCCCAGGTTTTTATGGGTGATACCGGCGCCCTTTCCCTTGGCGCGGCTCAGGCGATAATTGCCATCCTAATTAAACAGGAGTTCCTGCTTTTCACCGTCGCCGGCGTTTTTATCCTCGAGGCGCTTTCCGTCATTATTCAGGTGGGTTATTTTCGTTTTTCGGGGGGGAAGCGAGTCTTCAAGATGGCCCCGCTGCATCACCATTTCGAGCTTCTTGGCTGGCCCGAAGAAAAGGTGGTTGTCCGCTTCTGGATTCTCGGAATTATCTTTGCCCTTTTTAGTCTAACCACTTTGAAGCTGAGATGAAAAAACAAATAGCCGAATTGCAAGGCAAAAAGGTTTTAGTGGTAGGCGCGGGAAAGACGGGCGAAGCCTTGGTCAATTTTCTGCTGGCCAAGGGCGCTCGGGTGTGGGTAAGCGAGAAAAAGCCGGCTTCAGAATTAACGGTCAATCTGGCCGAATGGAAACAGAAGGGAGTGACGCTCGAGACTGGCGGGCACAGGTTAGAAACCTTCCTCAGAGTTGACCTGATTGTGCCTTCCCCAGGAGTGCCGCTGATTCCAGAGGTCAAGGCGGCCAAAGAAAAAGGGATTCCGGTCGTCGCCGAAATTGAACTCGCCGCCGCCTTCCTGAAGGGCAAAATTATCGGCATAACCGGGACGAACGGAAAATCAACTACTACCTCCCTCATCCACCAGCTCCTGCGGGCTGGACACTACCGTTCTCACCTGGCTGGTAACATCGGCCGGCCGCTTATCAGGATGGCCGCCTCGAGCCGACCGGGCGATATTTACGTCACCGAAATATCGAGCTTTCAGCTGGAGTTTTGCCATGATTTCCGCTGCGAGGTAGCCGTCTTCCTTAATTTCAGCCCCAACCATCTTGACTGGCATGGTTCGCTCGAAGCCTACTGGAAAAACAAACAGAAACTTTTTACTAACCTGGAACCGTTCGACACAGCCGTCCTCAATCGGGATGATTCCCGAGTCTGGGAACTCCATAAGATAATCAGCGCCCGCAGCTGCGGTTTCAGTCAACGCCGCCGGGTTTTGCCGGGCGCTTATCTGGAAAACAACAGGATAATCATCAGCACCGGCCCGGAAGAATTGGCTGTTCCTCGCAGCTGGGTTAAACTGCCAGGCCCCCACAACCTGGATAACGTAATGGCGGCCCTCATCGTCAGCCGGCTGTTTGCTGTTTCTCGAGAAGAGATTAAGCAAGTCTTAAACCAGTTCACTGGCCTGGAGCATCGCCTGGAAAAGGTTCTGACTCTTCGGGGAGTTACTTTTTACAATGATTCTAAGGCCACTACTGTCGACGCTACCATCAAAGCTTTAAGCTCCCTGAAACCAGGAATTGTTCTCATAATGGGCGGAAGAGATAAAGGGGCTGATTTCAGGCCGCTTCGGCCGGTAATCAAGAATCGCGTCCGGCACTTGATTCTCCTCGGTGAGGCCAGAGAAAAAATCAAGAAAGCGCTCGAAGGCACGGCTGCGGTCGAGATGGCCTCGACGATGAAAGAAGCCGTCGACCTTGCCTTTCAATCAGCCCGGCCGAACGAGACCGTTCTTCTTTCACCCGCCTGTACCAGCTTTGATATGTTCCGCGATTTTGAACACCGGGGGAAAGTTTTTAAATGCGAAGTCAGACGACTGGCCAGGCGGCTAGAAAAGGGGCAAGCATGACGAGGCCAAAAGAAACTTTCCGGATAGGTGGTTTCGATAAGCCTCTGTTTTTTACCACTTTAGCTTTGCTCTTCGTGGGTTTCATCATGGTTTTCAGCGCTTCGGCCCTGCCCGCGGCTGAAAGATATCAACACCCGTTTTATTTCCTTATCCAGCAGATAACTGGCGCCGTTGTAGGTTTAGGGGCGATGGTGGCCTTGATTTATCTTAAACCGGCGATTTACCTGGAATCCAAGGTTGTTTACGGCCTGCTGGCCCTAACCCTGCTCTTACTCAGTCTCTGTTTTATTATGCCCCCCGTCAACGGAACCAATCGCTGGGTGATGGCCTTCGGGCTCAGGTTTCAACCATCCGAGCTGGCTAAGCTCAGCCTTATCCTTTTCCTGGCCAATTATCTGGAAAGAAATAGAGAGCGCCTGAACGAGGCCAAGTGCTTGCTGGCCTGCCTTGGAGTCATCGGTCTGGTAGTCCTGCTAATTCTCCGGGAGCCAGACTTCGGTACTTCTGTCCTTATTTTGTTCATTAGCTTTCTTATTCTCTTCGTCGGCGGGGTGAAAATTCGTTATCTCGGGGCTATCGCTGGTTTAGCCCTGGCTCTTTTTATCGTCTATTTTCAACAACTCCCCCGAGACGACTACCGCCGCCAGAGATGGGAAGCTTTCCTGGCTCCTGAGGAACACCGAGACCGGACTGGCTTCCAGGTGGCGCAATCCAAACTGGCTGTCGGGAGCGGCGGCTGGGTTGGAGTCGGGCTGGGAGAAAGCACCCAAAAACTTTATTTCCTCCCCTGTGCTCATACAGATTTTATCTATGCTATCATCGGCGAAGAGTTCGGCCTCTTGGGAACTTTTTCCGTCCTGGCTCTTTATTTTCTCCTTTTCTGGAGAGGATTGAAGGTCGCCCGC
This sequence comes from Candidatus Aminicenantota bacterium, assembly GCA_037441905.1. Classification (GTDB taxonomy): domain Bacteria; phylum Acidobacteriota; class Aminicenantia; order Aminicenantales; family CALLJL01; genus CALLJL01. The sequence continues at coordinate 111,447 of JBBIRF010000002.1, read as the reverse complement.
CACGCCCCCAGCTTAAGCCAAAAGCTTACCGGCTATGGGTTGACCTTAATCCTTTGCAGCCAGGCTCTGCTAAATATTTCCATTGTCCTGGCTCTCGGCCCAACCAAGGGTGTACCTCTCCCTTTTGTTAGCTATGGCCGGTCAGCTCTTATCTGCAACCTGGTGGCTATCGGGTTACTCTTGAACATATCCCAGCGGAAACCTCTGAACGAGTTTTCTAAATGAGTGGTCAACGAACCGTGTTTATCGCTGGCGGCGGAACCGGGGGGCATCTCTACCCGGCGCTCGCCATCGGCCGAAAATTAAGGGAAAAAATGCCTGATATAGATATTTATTTTATCGGCAGCGCGCGGGCTCTGGAGAAGGAAATAATCCAGCAACAGGGAGAGAAATTTATCAGCCTGCGGGTGGAGGGCCTCCGCGGTCGGGGGAGACGGGCGCTTCGGAGTTTGCTCCTCATTCCCGTTGCTTTTATTAAATCCCTGGGCTTGCTCTGGCGGAAAAGGCCGGCCCTGGTCATCGGCGCTGGTGGGTATAGCTCTGGTCCGGTCGTCGCCGCTTCCTGGGTTTGCCGCAGGCCCGCCTTGATTCTCGAACAAAACGCCCGTCCGGGTTTTACCAACCGAATCCTCCGGCCGGTTGCCAAAAAGGCAATCGTCGCCTTTCGCAGCACTCTCCCTTATTTCGGTTCAAAAGGCGTTTTCTTGGGTAATCCGGTGCGGCCTGAGTTCCGCAGGATTCCGCCTCGAAAAAACAGAACTCCTTTCACCATCCTTATTTTTGGCGGCAGCCAGGGGTCTCACTTTCTGAACCAGTTAATCATTAGAACTTTGCCCCTGCTCAAACCTCTCGAAGAAAAAATTCTTTTTATCCACCAGACCGGACCCCAGGAGTTTGACCTGGTCGAAAGAGCTTATGCAGAACATGGCTTTCCCTCGAGAATCGTCTCCCCCTACTTTTTTGACATGCCGGCTCGCTTCGCTTTAGCTGACTTGATTATCTGCCGGGCAGGGGCAACTTCAGTGGCTGAACTCATCGCTTCCCGCCGCGCCGCCATTCTCATTCCTTTTGCCCGGGCAGCGGAAAATCATCAGTACTGGAATGCCCGGGAGCTCGTCTCGCGGCAGGCGGCTGATATGCTATCGGAAAACGAGGCTTCACCCGAGGCCCTCGCTCGAAAAATTCAAGATTATTTTGAACATCCGGAGAAACTGACCGCCATGGAAGAACGCTTGCGTGAGCTCGAAGTGGCCGAACCCGAGGAAAAAATCGCCGGGCTGTGTCTGGAACTGATGAAAACAAACGTGGGGAGGTTGGACGTTGGTTAAGCAAGTTTATCGTCGGCTGAAAAGAATTCATCTCGTCGGAATAGGCGGGACAGGGATGAGCGGCATTGCTGAAGTCCTCCTCAACCTCGGCTACAAAGTTTCCGGTTCAGACCTCCAGTCTAACGAGGCCATCGAAAGGCTCAAGCGGTTAGGAGCTGAGATACATATCGGTCATAACAGCCGGCATGTTCTCGGGTCGGATGTGGTCGTTATCTCTTCGGCCATCAGGCCTGATAACACCGAAGTTGAGGAGGCGCGGCGGCAAAAAATTCCCGTCATCCCGCGGGCCGAGATGCTGGCTGAACTCATGCGGATGAAATACGGGATTGCTGTAGCCGGCTCTCATGGAAAAACCACGACAACGTCAATGATCGCCCTGGTCTTGGAAGCTGGCGGGTACGACCCGACCATCGTCGTCGGGGGACGTCTAAATACCATAGGTAGCCACGGAAAACTCGGGGCGGGCGATTTCTTGGTGGCTGAAGCCGACGAAAGCGACCGTTCATTTCTCTACCTCTCCCCGTTTATAGCCGTCCTGACAAATATCGACCTCGAACACCTCGACCACTACCAGAACCTGGATGAGCTCAAGAAGACCTTTATTCGCTTTGCCAATAAAGTCCCGTTCTATTGTCCGGTCATTCTTTGTCTTGACGACCCTAACCTCCAGGAGCTAATTCCGCAAATAGAAAGGAAAATAATTACCTACGGATTCTCCTCCCAGGCCGATATTTCCGCTCGCAGTCTTCGCTTCCAGGGGTTCGAGGGCTGGGCCCGTCTCTACCAATACGGGCAATTTATCGGCGACCTCCACCTTAGGGTTCCTGGCGAGCACAACATCCTTAACGCCATGGCGGCCGTGGCTGTCGGCTTGGACCTGGAAATTCCTCTCAGTTCGATCCTCCAGGCCCTCGAAAACTATTCTGGCACTGGCCGGCGTTTTGAACTTAAGAAAACCATCAACGACCTCATGATTATCGAAGATTACGCTCATCACCCCACCGAAATCAGGGCCACGCTGAACGCCGCCAAGGAAGGCTTCCACCGTCGTTTATTGGTCGTTTTCCAACCCCATCGGTATACCCGGCTTTATCATCTGCTGAAAGCTTTTGCCATGTGCTTTAACCAGGCCGATATCCTGGTGTTAACCGAAGTTTACGCCGCGGGCGAAGACGCCATTCCGGGAATCAACGGGCTGACTCTCTTTCAGGCTATCCAGGAATACGGCCACAAAAATGTCTATTACGAACCCGACCTCGAAAAAATTCCTGACCTCGTCGCCAGTCTGGTAGCTCCCCGGGACATGGTTCTCGTCCTGGGAGCCGGCAACATTCCGCGGGTTATACCCGGAATAGTGGCGAGGTTAGAGAAAGAGGCGAACAAATGAAAGTCCAACCATTCTCCCCGCCCTTGAGCTTAAACCCCTATCCTTTCCAGAGAAGCACGACCCGCCTGAAGCTGAAAAAAGTTAATAAGAAAATCAGGCTTACTTTTAAGCATATAACTTTACTTTTTGCCCTGGCTGGCTTTCTGACCTACCTGGGGTCAAGAGCCTACGTCTCTCTGACGACATGGGAAAAGTTGAGGGTTCGCCAGATAAAAATAAACACTAACCGGCTCCAACTTCGCCAGGAACTCATGATGACTTTCGGAGAGAAAAACCTGGGGAATATCCTGAAGCTTGACCTAAAAACCCTGGAAAAGAACGTCCTCACCCATCCCTGGGTAAAAAGCGCCCGGCTGAGGAAAATACTTCCCTCAACCCTCGAGGTTAGCATCGAGGAGAGGCAGCCGCTGATATTAGTGAAAACTCCGGCCGAAACTCTTCTGGTCGATGAAGAAGGGGTCATCCTAGAAAAAGAGTCGCTCGAGGCTCAGCCGGCTTTACCCTGGGTTTTCATCCCCACAGGGGCAGCCCGCCTAACGCCCGATGACCTGGCCCTGGTCAAAGAATGCCTCCAGGCTATCCCGCCGGAGGGTCAACCGAAAGCGAGATTATTTGTTTTCCGGTCGCCGGCTTGCTTGATTCTCGAATTCGTCGACCAGCCGACGCGTCTTATTCTCGGAAGAGACCGTTTCGAAGAAAAGCTGGCTCTCTACCAGGAACGCCGGGCCTGGCTCGAGGAAAGTTTCGGCCCCCTGGAATACGTCGACCTCCGCTTTTATGAAGACCGGATTTATTTCCAACCCAAATCAGTCTTGGCCGGGGACTTAGAGCCAGCCAGCCTGACCAAGGAGGAATTCTGATGCCAAAGAGCGGTTACATTGTTGGGTTTGACCTTGGGACGAAAAAAGTTTGCTGTATCATCGGCGAGATCACCGAGGAAAGAAAAGTCGAAATCGTCGGCATCGGGGTGGCTGATTCCAGGGGAGGCTTACGCAACGGGGTCGTCGTCAACCTGGATGCGGCTACCGACGCTTTAAGAAAGGCGCGGGAAGAAGCCGAGCTCATGGCAGGGGTCGAGGTAGCCTCGGCTTATGCGGGAATTTCTGGGGCCCATATTAAAAGCTTTAACAGCCGGGGAGTTGTCGCCGTTTCGGGCAAGAACAGAGAGATCACCCGCGAGGATATTCATCGCGTCATCGACCAATCGCGGGCGATTTCTATCCCGCCCGACCGAGAAATTATCCACATCATCCCCCAGGAATTTGTCGTCGACGAACAAGACGGAATCAAAGACCCCCTGGGCATGAGCGGCATCAAGTTAGAGGTGAACGTCCATATCGTCACCGCGGCGATTACTTCCGCTCAAAACCTCAGAGCTTGTTTCGAACGAGCCGACATCGAAATCGAAGAAATTGTTCTCAATCAAATCGCCACTGCCGCCTCGACTTTAACCCCGGATGAGATGGAACTGGGCGTTGGGTTGATTGACATCGGCGCCGGGACAACCGAAGTCGCCATCTTCGAGCGCGGCAGCCTCTGGTACACCTGCACCATCCCTCTCGGAGGAGACAATTTCACCAACGATATCGCTGTTGGCCTGCGGACGCCCATTTCCGAGGCGGAAAAAATCAAGAAAAGATACGGCTGTATCGTCGGCCCAGGCATGGATGAGGCGGAAACGATCGAGGTGCCGAGTGTGGGCAAAGGAAAGCGCCCGCGCGTTCTTTCCCGGCAGATTCTGGCTGACATCATTCAGCCGCGGGCGGAAGAAATTTTTCGCTTGGTCGACAGCGACATCAAGCGGATGGGGTTTGAAAAGTCGCTCAACTCAGGAATCGTTCTCACCGGGGGAACAGCTCTTCTCGAAGGACTGGAAGAAGTCGCCGAGGAAATTTTCGACCTGCCAGTCAGAAGAGGTGAACCAGCGGGCATTGGTGGCCTGGTCGACCGGGTGAGCACGCCCGACTACTCCACCTCGGTCGGGCTAATTCTCTACGGGTTTAATAAATGGCGGGAAAGAGGCATGACGAAAGAAAGAAAAAGAGGCATCTTGGCCAGATTTTTTGACTGGCTTAAAGAATGAGGGGAGGTGACCAATGGCCGAAGAAAAGCCAAACCGTCTGAAGTTTCATTTAGTTGAGGAAACTCCGGCAGCCAAAATAAAAGTAATCGGGATCGGCGGTGGAGGGGGCAACGCCGTTAACCGAATGATCGAGGCAAACATCGAAGGGGTTGAATTTGTCGCCGTTAATACCGATGTCCAGGCACTCCAGACAAACCTGGCTCCCTTAAAAATACAGGTGGGGGCCCAGCTGACCAAAGGCTTAGGCTCGGGCGGTCACCCTGAAATCGGCCGTCAGGCTGCCCTGGATGACCGGGAGCGACTGCAGGAAATTCTTCAGGGAGCAGACATGGTTTTTCTCACCGCTGGGTTGGGTGGCGGAACGGGAACCGGCGCTACTCCAGTTTTAGCTAACCTCGCGGCGGAAATGGATATTCTGGTCATCGCCATTGTTACCATGCCTTTCGCTTTCGAGGGAAAGGTGCGAGCAAAACAAGCTGAAGAAGGTCTGGCTGAGCTAAAGTCGGCCGTGGCTACGGTAATTTCGATACCGAACGAACGTCTGCTCGAGACCGTGAACCTCGACACCTCGATCCAGGATGCCTTTCGGTTGGCCGACGACGTCCTCCGTCAGGCCGTCCAGGGGATATCGGACTTAGTGACAAAACCTGGCCTGATCAACCTTGATTTCGCCGACGTCAAGTCGATCATGAAGGGAATGGGAATGGCTTTTATGGGAACAGGGATTGCTTCCGGCGAAAACAGGGCGGTTGAGGCGGCTCAGAAAGCTATTTCGAGCCCACTCCTGGTCGACACTTCAATCAAGGGAGCCCGGGGAGTTCTCATCAACATCACCGGCGGTAAGGACCTCACTCTCCATGAAGTCTGGAAGGCTTCTCGTCTTATTCATGAGCTGGCCCATCCGGAAGCCAATATCATCTTCGGGACAGTAATCGAGCCATCCCTCAAAGACATGGTCAAAGTTACGGTCATTGCCACCGGGTTCGAGCCGGGCTGCGAGAAAGTCGCCCTTGAAGAGACGCCGCCTCTGGTTTCGAGAAGAACCCCGCCGCCTTTTCCCATCCAGACAGAAACTCCTCCCTATCTGTTCGAACCTAAGGCTAACCAGGATTTCCTCTGGAACTCAACCCAGAGTACCAGGCAATGGGACGCCTTTAAATCGCCGGCTTACCGGCGCAACACCCCGCCGAAGCGGTTAAATCTACCTCAATCAGGCATCAAGCCGACTCCATCTCCATGGAAAAAGACGCATGAAATCAGCTGACCTGGTCATTCGCGGCCTGAAACAACTGGTTACCTGTCGCGGCCCGATTCCGAAAAGAAAACAGGCAATGCTCGACCTCGGAATAATCGAAGGGGCGGCTATCGCCTCCGCGGGAGGAAAAATTGTCTATGTCGGGCCTGACAAAGAGCTTGATGTCGAGGTCAAGGTTGCTCCAGGGGGGGTCGTCCTGGAGGCATGCGGGCTCGTCGGGTTTCCAGGGTTCGTCGACCCTCACACTCACCTTCCTTTTGCCGGCACCAGGGAGGAAGAGTTTTTACTTCGCCTCCGGGGCGCAACCTACCAGGAATTGGCCGCCAGAGGCCTGGGAATCCAAACCACTGTCAGGGCAACCCGCGAGATTACCACCGATGAACTGACCAGGGAATGTTTTAGCCGCTTGACCTCGATGCTCCTTCTGGGCACGACAACCATCGAGGCCAAGAGCGGCTACGGCCTTAATTTGGAAACTGAAATAAAACAACTCCAGGTCTTGCAGGAACTCCGGAAGATTCATCCGGTGGAAATCATTCCCACTTTTCTCGGGGCTCACGAAGTCCCGGCCGAATATAAAAACAACAAGCCTGCCTATATAAACCTCCTGGTTAATGAAATCCTGCCTGAGGTCAAGGAAAAAGGGTTAGCCGAGTTTATCGATGTTTTCTGCGAGGCAGGAGTTTACTCGCCGGAAGAAACCAGAATAATCGCCGCCGCCGGCCGCCGCCTGGGGTTAAAACTCAGGCTCCATGCGGACGAATTTTCTTCTCTGGGCGGGGCCGAGCTGGCCGTTGAGCTCGGGGCTGTTTCGGCCGACCACCTAATCCATGTCTCTCAGAAGGGGGTTGAAACGCTGGCCCGAAGCAACACTACCGCCGTCCTTCTTCCGATGGTCCCCCTTTTCCTGCGCTTAGGCCAACTTCCTCCGGCCCGTCGGCTTATCGACGCGGGCGCGATTGTAGCCATAGCCACCGACTTTAACCCCGGAAGCTCGATGACAGAGTCAATGCTGCTTGTCACTCAGTTAGCCGTTTTTCTTCTTGGCTTCCAGGTGGAAGAAGCCATCACGGCGGCCACGGCCAACGCCGCTTATGCCTTGGAGCGACACGATAGAATCGGTAGCCTCGAGCCTGGCAAGGATATGGACCTCGTTCTCTGCTCCATCCCTAACTATATCCACCTGATTTACCATCCTGGCCCGAACCCGATTGTCCATGTCTTCAAAAAAGGAAAATGGGTCGTTCGAGAAGGCAAAATCAGGTTAAATTAGCCGACGAAGTTGTGGTCTCGCGGCGCCGCAGCCGGCTTTTCCGGAAACCATAACTGAAATAAAGAACCAGGCCGATTCCCATCCAGATGAGCAGGCGCATCCACGTATCCCAGGGAAGGCCTGACATAAGATAAAGGCAAGAGATAATGCCTAAGATAGGGATAAAAGGCACGCCGGGAGTGCGGAACGGCCGGGGAAGGTCGGGCCGGCTGTAGCGTAGGACAAGAACGCCGCCACAAACTATGACGAAAGCCATCAGGGTTCCGATGCTAACCAGTTCGCCCACAATCCCGATGGGAAGCAGCGAAGCAGCCACGGCAACGGCGGTGCCGGTGGCGATGGTCGTCACATAAGGGGTGCGAAACCGGGGGTGAACTCTGGCCGCAACCGAGGGGAGAAGACCGTCCCGAGCCATCGTATAAAAAATGCGCGGCTGACCCATCAGCTGGACAATCATCACCGAAATCAGGCCGACGACGGCAGCAATTTTAATAAAAGGAGAAAGCCAGTAAAGCTTCATAGCATCAATGGCCACCGCCACGGGAGCGGGCACGTTCAGCTGGCTATAATGAACGACGCCAGTAAGAACTAAAGAAAAAGCTATATAAATTAAAGTGCAGATGCCCAGGCTTCCGAGGATGCCTACCGGCATGTCTTTCTGCGGATTCCGCGATTCCTGGGCAACGGTAGACACAGCGTCAAACCCCAGGTAAGCAAAAAACATCACTCCAGCGCCGCGGAGAATACCCGAAAGCCCGAAGAAACCAAACTGCCCCTGATTAGGCGGGATAAAAGGTTGCCACAGAGAAGGCTTGATAAAGAAAATTCCCGCGCCGATGAAAATCAGGATGACCGAAATCTTTAAAAAAACGATTACGGCGTTTACCGTGGCCGACTCTTTTATCCCGATCACTAGGAGCCCCGTCAACAGAGCAATCACCAGGAACGCAGGAAGATTAAACCAGGCTCCAGTCGTCTCCCAGGTGTGCGTCTGGGGGTTAAAAGCCAGCGGAGATGAAGCGAGCGCCGCCGGAAAATTTATCCCCAGGTCTTTGAGGAAACTCACAATATAACCAGACCAGCCAATAGCCACAGCCGTGGCTCCCAACGAGTACTCAAGAATCAAATCCCAGCCGATTATCCAGGCGAAGATTTCCCCCAGGGTGGCATAAGCATAGGTATAAGCACTGCCGGCAATCGGAATAAGCGCGGCGAACTCGGCGTAGCAGAGGCCGGCGAAGGAACAGGTTAGAGCAGCCAAAATAAAAGAAAGGGTTATGGCCGGCCCGGCATACTGAGCGGCCGCATGGCCGGTGATCACGAAGATACCCGCGCCGACGATAGCGCCAATCCCGAGAAAAATTAGCTGCCATGGGCCGAGGACTCGCTTGAGTCCTGATGTTTCGCCGTAGGCCTCTTGAGCGATATCTTCCATCGTTTTCTTAGCCAGCAACGGTAGACTCATAATAACGCCTCCTTATCAAATGACCCCTGGCTCAAGTCTCGTTTTTCTATCGAACAGAAAGCTCCTTTCTCCATCTTCGGCCCACCTTTTTATTCAACCAAAAAAGCCTTTAAACTTTCCTGGATAAATCGGCCTGATTCTACCAGATTGAAAAATAAAAGGCTACCTGAGGCTCACTGAAAACGGTCAAGTGCCCGGTATTGAATCGCCTCTGATAAATGAGGCACCTGGATGTCTTCCTCTCCGGCCAGGTCCGCAATCGTCCGGCTAACCTTCAGAATCCTGTCCAGAGCCCGGGCGCTCAGCCCGAGCCTCTTCATAGCAGCTTCCAGCAGGAGCTCTCCTTCCTGGTTAACCCGACAAAATCGCTTTATTTCCTTCGGCCTCATCTGGGCATTGGCATAAATTGACAAACCCTTAAACCGCCGGAGCTGCCTTTCCCGGGCCTTAACCACTCTTGTTCTGATTTCGGCCGAACTTTCCGCCTGAACCCGGGAGGTATAGTCGCTAAACTTGATTGCCGGGACTTCTACCTGGATATCGATACGGTCGAGAAGCGGACTCGAAAGCCGAGAATAATAGCGCCTTTTTTCGGCTTCGGAGCAATCATCCGAAGAAAACGAGCCGCGAAAAGCAAAGCTACAGGGGTTCATGGCTGCGACTAACATAAAAGAACAGGGAAAAGTCACACTCATCGCCGCCCGGGAGATGACAACCTGACCGTCTTCAAGGGGCTGGCGGAGGTCTTCGAGAACTTTACGCCTGAATTCAGGCAGCTCGTCCAGGAAAAGCACACCGTGGTGGGCCAGGCTTATTTCGCCCGGCTTAGGGACCACGCCGCCCCCGATTAATCCCGCATCAGTGATCGTATGATGGGGGGCCCTGAATGGCCGGGAACAAACCGCCGGCCTCCCCCGGAGTAACCCGGCGGCGCTGTAAACCTGGGTCACCTCCAGGACTTCCTCCCAGCTCATTGGCGGCAGGATCGATGGAAGACGGCGAGCCAACATTGTTTTGCCGGCGCCGGGTGGTCCGATGAGCAGGACATTGTGGCTGCCAGCCGCCGCCACTTCCAGGGCTCTTTTCACGTGAAACTGTCCCTTAACTTCGCTGAAATCTCCTTCTTCTACTTGATGATTAAGTATCGCCCGCAAATCTACCAGGCACGGCTGAAAAAACTCGGGATGCTGGAGGAGGCGGACAACCTGCGGCAGGCTCTCAAGACCATAAACCTGGACATCTTCAACCAGGGCGGCTTCCGGGCCATTCATCAGCGGAACAACAAGCGACCTGAGCCCTATCCTTTTAGCCATCAGAGAAACGATCAGCGCCCCCCGAACGGGTTTAAGACGTCCGTCCAGGGCTAACTCGGCCAAGAATATTTTCCCCTCGAGGGATTCCCGGGAAATTAGTCCCAGGAACGCCAGAAGCCCGAGGGCGATGGGCAGGTCAAAAGAAGACCCTTCTTTGCGCCTATCAGCTGGAGCTAAATTGACAATAATCTTCCGCCTGGGGAAATCATAACCACAATTTTTTAAAGCTGACCTAATCCTTTGTTCGCTCTCTCTTATGGCGGCGTCTGGCAGGCCTACAAGAATAAACTTCGGGATTCCTTCAGTGATGTCCACTTCGACTTCCACCGAAATTGCCTCGATCCCCGTGAGGGTAGCACTCATTATCCGGAAGAGCATAACTCGCCACCTATCTTTCTTGCTTACGGCGAACGTTTCCTCTTTAGGTGACGTAAGAAAACGGAAAAAAACTCAACCGAAGCAATATTGCGTAAATAAGAGGCGGGGTTATTCTATTTTCTTGCCCAAGAACTCCCGGGCCAGGCGTTCAAGCTCCCTTTCTATATCTTCATGGGTCTTTACTTTTTTCTTGCTTTCAAAATCAGGAGGTTTGGGCTGTTCAACCAGCCGCTCTTCAACAGTCGGTTTCTGGACTTTCTCGTAGATCTCCTGCTCGATTGCTTTTTCCTCCCTGGCTCGGGCTTCGGGCTCAAGCTTTTGTTCTTTGAAAAGATGTTCCCGCACCCGGGGGACGGTCAATTTCGCAATTTCATGAAGAGCCTCGAAAACCCCCCAACCGTTGATGGCTGAAGATTCGACAAAAGGAGACCGGCGCGGGTTTAACAGGTTGTTGAAAGTCTCCACCGGGATAAGATTCTCTAAATCGCGCTTGTTATACTGAAAAACAATGGGCATTTGATTGAGGTCCATGTCGTTAGCGAGCAAGTTCCGGCGAAGGCTATCAAAACTTTCGAGGTTAGCGTCAAGAAGCGGCACCTGGGAATCAGCCACAAAAATTATGCCGTCAGCCCCCCGAAGGACCGATTTCCGGCTTGCCTCGTAAAATACTTGTCCGGGCACAGTAAGCAGCTGGAAATGAACTTTGAAATCGCCGATTAGACCAGCCTTGACCGGCAGAAGGTCAAAAAAGATGGTTCTTTCCGTGTCGGTTTCTAAGCAGATTAAATCCCCCCTATAAGCCGGGTCGAGTTTATAATAAATATACCGCAAATTGGTGGTCTTACCGCTCAACCCTGGCCCATAATAAACGATCTTAATCGCCAGGTTCTTGGTAACGTAATTTATAAAGGCCATTATTTCCGGGTTCCCCTGCTTATTTTATCCCATTTTCTCTTCCAGATTCAAACACCGGGGCCATCTCCTGTTAATTTTATTCGATTATACCACCAAAATAAAGTTTTTGCCCAGTTTTAGTCTATCTAAAAGTCCTCAACCCGCAATGAGGAGGGCTGTCCTGGCCCGAACTTCGGTGGCTATCCCGGGTTTAATGAATCAGGACTGGCCCCTGCTTCTAACGCCTGGTCTTAAAGCTATCGCTCGAGAGAGCCACAAGAATCGGAGAGGCCGAAAAATCCTTCCGGCCGAGGCGGCTACGATGTTAGATGCTTAAGGGCTCGCTCGTATTTTTCCTGGATAATCGGCCAGGAATAGTTTTTTTCGACGTACCGCCGGCCGTTGGCGGCCAGGACCCGGCGCAGCCTTTCGTCCCTCAAGAGAAGGTCGAGCGCCCGGCCGAACTCCTCGGCGTTACTGTAATAAAGGCCGCATTGCCCCTGGAGGCAATGCTGCTTTAAAGGCTCGGCAGCCTCCTGGACCAGAATCGGCGTTTCAACCGCCAGAGATTCTAAGGCCGCCATACAAAGACTCTCATAATGAGAAGGATGGACCGTGACCGCCGCTCGCCTCATGGCCTGGTTCTTTTCCTCGGCCGAAACAAACCCTAAGTAACGAACCCGAGGATGTGGCGGGAGCTCCATTAAAAGATGGCCGATAAGCACCAGCGAGGCTTCTTTTCCCGTAGCGACAAATCTCAGGAAATAATCCAGAAGTTCGCCGCAACCCTTTCCTGGCTCAATCCGGCCAGCATAGAGAATAAACGGCTCGGGCAAGCTCAGGCGTTTCGCCAGCGGAAGAGAGTCGAGGTCGGCAGGTATTTCCACCCCGACTCCGACGACGTCCTGGTAGGCTCGGTCGAGAGAAAATAACCTGGTTAAAAGCTGTTTCTCCGCCGTCGTGTTAAAGAGCAGGCTATCAGCCGCGGCAAAAGCTTTCTTCATTATTCCCAGATGAAGGGCTGGTTCATCATGGGCCGTGGGGACTAAAATCTTTGGCTGCTTGACCCTTTGCAATCCATAATGAGTGGGATAATAAAGATAAGTGAAAAAGATAAAGACGTCGTGTTGCTTCTCCTCTCTCTCTAAGGCCTCGAGAAGCGAAGGGGTAAACGGCCCTTGCATCTCCATCCAGAGAATTTCGTCCTCCTCCGAATGGGGATGATGAAAGAGCCAATCAGAGTATCGGTTGAAAGAATGAATGTCCCTTTCTTTTTCTACCTGGAATCGTTTGACCTTGACTCCGTTAAGGAGGCTATCTCCGGCGGCAAATTCGTTTTTCCACGTAATATAATCCCGGGCCGTAGTGGTGTAGACAGTGACGGCATGACCGGCCTTAAAAAGTCTTTCCGCGACCAACCGGCAATGGAGCTCAGACCCGCCCATCACCTCCAGGCCGTAACGCTGGACAACAAAGGCGACCTTCATTTGCGGTTTGCTTCTCGGCCTAACTCAGCTAACAAGGAAAGCAGGTACTCTTCCCGGGGAAAAGACCTGAACCTGGCGAGTCTTTCTTTTTGACTGGCAATGACTTTCGCCCGCAAGCGAGAATCCTGGGTGAGGATAGCCAGAAGCTCGGCTATTTCAGCCACTTTCTTTTCTTGGAGTAAAACACCGGCCCCGTCGAGAGTCGAGGGCACAGCACCGGCAGCATAAGCGACTACCGGGACGTCGAACATCATGCTTTCAAGCAGCGGCAGACAAAATCCTTCATGCTCACTCATCGAGATGAAGACGTCGGCGGCCCGATAAATGGCGAACAGGTCCTCATCAGGGATGTGCCCGGTAAAGACCACCTCTTCTGGTTTCAGATAAAAGTCGTCGACCAACCGAACGAGGCTTTCATAATACTTAGGCAAAGAGCTATTTTTCCCGGCAACGACCAAACGGACAAGCGGGGAGATATATTTTTTATAATAAAAAGTGACCTTGATTAAGTCTTCGATTTTTTTGTTGGGCACTACCCGGCCGACAAAAACCAGGTTAGTCCTTTCGTCCCGGTAAAGGCGATAGACAAACTGGTTAATCGGTTTAGCATACCGACGAAAATCGACAAACAGGGGCAGGACGGCTGTCCGCCTAAACCCGAAGCTTTCAAGCTCTCGCCGGTTGAACTCCGAATCAGCCAGCCCGAGGTCGACAAAGGGCGCCAGTTGCCGCAGTTCTTTCCGGCCCAAGCTCGCCAGCCGCACCATTTCCTGGCTGAAACCAACAAAGAATTCGGGCGCCGTCACGTTATGATGAATGACGACCCGGCGACAGGGAACCCGAAGCAAGGAATAAGAAAGCGGCGACGGGAGAGCAAAATGGAGAATAACCACGTCGTTGGGCTCACCAGGCTGGAACCGGTCAAACGGCCGGCTTTCGGCCTCCAAGCCTTCATCTCGGTCAAGGCAATAGATGTCCGAGACGAAGCCTTGCTGCCGGAAAAAATCCCGCAAACAGGCTGCTTCGTCGCCGATGGCGTCACCGCGGTGGAAGGCAGGAACCCATTGGTCGATTCTCATCTGGCCATAACCCTTTCGAGGTAACTCAGAAGAAGCGGCGCGACTTTTTCTCGGCGGTATTTATCCAGGGCTTTCCTTTGTCCGGCAATGATTTTCTCCCTGACCCCGGCGTCGCTGATAACTTTATCCACCAGAGCCGCTATGCCCGAATAATCTTTTTGCCGCAAAAGGATTCCCCCGCCATTCATCGTTTCAGCTACGGCTCCGGCGTCATAGGCTATGACCGGGATATCCTGGAGAAAAGATTCCACCAGCGGCACGCCAAAGCCCTCGTGCTCACTGAGGCTCAAAAAGACGTCAGCTAACTGATAGTAGGCCCTTAGTTCGGAGAAAGAAACGTGCCCGGTAAAATGAACGTCTTTGAGTCGCAGCCGTTCGACAAGGTCAAAGAGACTCGCGAGATAGCGTTCGAGGCCGCGATAATCTCCGGCGAGGATAAGCTGCGCCTGAGGTTCAAAATACCGGCGATAGAGGGCGAAGACTTTAATTATATCTTCATATTTCTTATTCGGAATCAGCCGGCCGACAAAAAGAAGCGTTTTTTTTCCGTTGTCATAAATCTTCCTGGTTACGGGGTCGCCTTCCTGGCTAAACTTCTCAAAATTCAGCAGAATTGGCAGGACGCCGGTCTGTTTATAACCCAAACTTTCCAGCTCTTTTCGGTTAAACTCCGAGTCGCCCAGGACCAGGTCAACCTTATCGACAAAAAGCTTGACCTCCAGCCGGCCTTTATAGCACTCTCTGGTGAGCACCCGGTGAAAATCAAGAAAATATTCGTGGGGAGTGATGTTGTGATAAATCATGACCTTGCGGTCGGGCAGCCGGAAAAAAAGCCGGGAGACGGGCGAGCCGATGGAGAAATGAAACAGGGCGACGTTGTCCTTCGAGCTGTATCTCCAGTATTCGCGGAAATCATGGGCCAGGCCAGCCATTTTGGGGTCACAAAAGCGAGTAAAAATTTCCGACCGAAACCCGGCGTCTCTTAAGACTTTCTGTATCTCGAGCATTTCATCAGAAATGGCGTCGCCATAGGTTAGCGAGGTAGCCAGCTGGTGGACTTCCATCATCCCTTCCTGCCCCGTTCTAAAATGTCGATAATATTCAAGTACTTCTTCTCGATAACTTCCCAGGTGTAATTTTTTTGGAAGTAAGCACGGCCGTTTTTTCCCAGAACTTCCCTCAGCTTCGAGTCCTTTGCCAGAAGCGATAGGGTCTCCCTGAATTCATCATAGTTCTCGTAATAAAGACCGCCGTTGGCTCGCAGACATTGCCCTTTCAAGACTTCACACCGGCCGTTAACCAGAACCGGTTTCTCGAGCGCCCAGGCCTCCAGGGTGACCATCGAGAGGCTTTCATAAAAACTCGGCATGATAAGGAGTAAGGATTGGGCGAGCCAGGAAAATTTTTCTTCTTCCGAAACAAACCCGAGATAGGTAATAGCGGGATGAGACGGGATTTTCAGGACAGTGCTGCCAACGAGGACCAGACGCAAAGGAGAGCCAGTGGCTGTCTTAAACCGGATAAAAAAATCAAAAAGCTCGCGGCAGCCCTTATTCTCGTCAATCCGGCCGATGTAGATTATGTAGGGGTCTTCCGGGTTCAGCCCAGGCGGCCGGCTTTCTTTCGAATAAACTGCCGGAACTTCCACCCCCACCCCGACGACGTCGCCCGGGACATCTTCGTTGGCTGAAACAGCCTGGATCATTTTCCTTTCCTCGAACGAGTTGTAAATAAAAGCTCGGGGGAGACGAAACCAATCACGAAAAATCCGGAGATAAACTACCGGGTCATGCTCGGCCGTAGGGACAAGCAGGCTTTTATGAGGGACAGCCTTTATTCCCCAGTAAGAATGATAGTACCGGTAGCTGAAAAAAATAAAATAATCATAGCGGGCTTCATTTTCTTTAATGTAGCGAATCAAAGAGGGAACCCGCGGGCCTTCTTCATCCAGCCAGCGGAGCTCGTCCTCGATGGTATGTTCGTTCTGGAAAATATAATTCTGGATACGGCCAAATCTCTCGGGATTTCTCGGCCGAGTAACAGGGAAACGTCTTACCTTTATTCCGTTAATAACCTCTTCGTCCTGGGAATAGTGGTTTTTCCAGGTGATATAATCCAGGGCTTTGGTTGTCAGGACCTCGACCTCCCAGTATTTTTTCATATGCTCGGCAATCCAGCGGCAATGGAGCTCAGCCCCTCCGTTAATCTCGAGGCCATACCGCTGGACGACAAAGGCCACTTTCATGAGCTTATTTCCTTCTCAAGATACCTTTCTCGCTGTTCGAGATGCCGGAATTCTTTCTCCAGGATGCGGTGATGCGTTTTGAGGGTGTCCAATTCTATCTTCAGCTTGCTCATCTCGACAACCATGTTGTGCGAAAGATTATGGAGCAGCTTGGTATATTCTTTTAGACGGTTGATGTCCTCGAAAGCAAGGTTAAGCCGCGATTGCAGGGCTTCATTCACGACATCGATTCTTTCATTCAGGCTCTGACTCAATTTCGCCAGTTCCTGTTCCAAAGCGGCTGAAAGGTAATCGAGCCGCATGTTCGCGTGGTGGAGTTTAAGCACTGTTTCTCTGAGCTCTTGATGGCCCGGGAACACGGCTAACTTGATGAACGGCGCCAGTGGTTTCGTCAATTTCAGCAAGATTCTTTTAATTTTCGCTTTCCTCCCGTGGGGTGGCTCAAGCTCCCAGGGCGAACGAGGCGGCGGCGGAATCACTGGCGTTTCTTTTTCCCTCATATCCTGAGCCTCGGATGCAGGCCGGGAAGCGATTTGACGTTTTATCTGCTCCATGATGGAGGCGACATCGACCGCGTCGTAGTTGATTATAATCTCTTCTTCCTTTTCTCTTCTTTCTTCCTTTTCCATTGTTTCCTCCCGGTAAACGACCTCTGGCGGCTCTAATCCTTCGGCCGAAAAAGATGGTCCTCATAAACGCTCTGGACATCCTGGATATCCGGAAGCGGTCGTAGCTTCATCGCTTCGATTTCTAAAATCTCCCTGTCGGTCAGAATCCCCTGCTTCTTTTTTTCTTCCAGCCGGCGCTCAATTTCCCGGCTTAGGTTTTCCTGTTCTTCCTGGCTAAGACAAAAGATATCAAAAAAACGGGGCATGTTAGGCCTCCATCCGGTTTATTAATGAATATACCCTAAAGCCCGGAGCTTCTCCAGCTGTTCCTCGGTCAGCGGGACTTTAAGCAAGGTCATCTTTTTCATCTGACGATAATAAGACCTGATTCGCTCGAGGGTTTCTCTGAGGAGGTCCGCTTTTTCACCAGCCAGGTTCTTGACTTCAGCCTTATCTTTATCTAAATCATACAGCTCAAAAGAGGGCCAGGCTCGCGGCCCCGGCTCGTAAGCTTTACTCAGGGAATCAGGCCAATCCTGGTTTATGATGACCTTATTCTTTCCGACGTTGGTGGCCACGCTCATCGGCAGCCTGCCCGACTCTGGTTCGCCGCAAACCTCGCCCGAAAGCCAGCAAGTATCAGCCAGGAAAACCCGGTCTTTGGTTTCGTCGCCCTTTAAAACGGAGTAAAGGCTCGCTCCATCCCACACCGCAAGACGTTTTTTTATTCCTGCCGCCTCGAGGATGGTAGGGCTGATGTCGGTAAGCCGGACTATCCGGTCAACCTTTTTCCCCCGGAATTCACCGTGGGGGAACTTAATAACCAAAGGCACTCGAATCGCTTCCTGGTAAAGGTGGGGACCATGAGTCCAGGCGCCGTGCTCGTAGAATTCCTCGCCGTGGTCGCTGGTGAGGACAATCATCACCCGGTCATAAAGGTTTTTCTCCTTCAACCATTTTACCAGACCGCCAACCAGGGCCTCATCCGTATACTTAATTTCATTATCGTATAAATCGATAATATTCTTTCGTTCGCTTTCGGTCAGGCTCCGAAAAACACCTCCTTTTCCTCCGAGGTGGCGTTCCATATTGATTTCATCAAAGAGAGCATCGGCCGACAAAAAGCGGTGGCGATAGGGCTCAGGAGATTTATAGGGGCTATGAACCTGGTAGGTATGGAGAAAAAGGAAAAAATCCTTCTCTTTATGGTCCTCAAGCCAGCTCTGGGCGGCTCTTAGGACGAGCTCGGCTGAATTCTCATAATCCACCGAACCTTCAGCTTCGTTGTAGAAATCAAACCCCCGGCCGAACCCATAAATAGGAGAGAGAAAACCGCCTCCGGTTATGGCGCCGCAAAAGAAGCCATGACGGCTGAGAACTTCAGCCAGAGTAACCAGGGTTAAAGGCATCTTATCGTCGGCAGCCATCACGCCATGCCGGGCTGGGTTGGAAGAGGTCAGGAGGGAAACATGGGCCGGCAATGTCCAGGAAGAAGTGGAAATTGCCTGCTCGAAAAGCACTCCCTCCCGCGAAAGCTCGTCGGTAGCCAGGCTTGTCGGTCGGGAGTAGCCATAGCAACCAAGGTGGTCGGCCCGGAGGGTGTCGAGGGAAATCAGAATAATCCCGGCCGGCTCCTCCTTTCTTGGAACAACCATCGGGCTGTACCAGAAGGCAAAAGGCCACCCTTCCCCGTCTGTTTCTAAGGTTAACCGAAACCGGCCGCCCTCTGGAGGCAGGTCAACCCGATGGACTTCGAAAGAAACCGTCCGTGACTCTTTTTTTTCTGGCATCCGCAAAAAATCCTGGAAAACAGTCCTGGTTCGGCCGGCTCTCTCGAGTCGCACCAGGAACTCAACCCCTTCAGGGTTAAGGTTATGTCTCGCGGCCAGGTCCTCGAAGTTCCTGTCGCGGACGAGCCCGATACCAAACTCAAGATAGCTCCGAGGCGGTAGAGATAGCTCCCAGGAATACCGGCTCTGCGGCGTGGCCAGGATTATGTTTAAAGATATTGGCCCGATGTGGAGACGCCTCTTAAGGTTATAGGGGTTGGGGCCAGTCTCCTCTTTTTCGAGCGGCGGGCAATCCTCAGGGACAAAATCCTTTTCGCCGTCTAAGCTTGGATTCTTGAAAGGACTCAGTTCGACATTCCTGAGGTCAAAAAGATGGCTTAGCTTAATCCCCATTATATTGCCCGGGAAGAAATTTCGGCAAGCGGGAAAAAGCAGCTGAGCAATAACGAAAAATAAAATAAAGCTTCGCAGCTTCATTCGTCCTTACTTTTAAAAATTGAATTTTAGCTTTTTCCCGCCATGCCATCAAGCCGACCCGGCTTATTCTAAGGGCCCTAAACATTCCTTTCGCTGGTTGCAATGCGTCTATTCCTGTGTTAATTTTTTGCTTCCGATGGACTTAAGAGGCAAAGTGCGGATTGGGATCATCGGCGGCAGCCGTCCTTCAGCCGCTCATCTGGAATTGGCCTTCGAGGTTGGCAAGCTCGTGGCTCAAAAGGGCGGGGTGGTTATTTGTGGCGGGTTGGGAGGTGTCATGGAAGCCGCCGCCAGGGGCGCCAAACAAGCAGGCGGGTTAACCATAGGCATTCTTCCAGGCTCAGACGCGGCCGAGGCAAACCCTTTTATAGATATCGTTATTGTCACCGGCATGGGTCATGCCCGTAACGCCCTGGTCGCTCTTAATTCTGACTCTTTGATTGCTGTCGGCGGAGAATACGGCACTTTGAGCGAGATCGCTTTCGGCCGAATATATAATAAAAAAATCGTTTCGCTTGAGAGCTGGGAGATTCCGGGTGTTATCCAGGCCCGAACGCCAGAGGAGGCATGTCGTCTGGCCTGGCCTTAAGACATGGCTGTTTATAAACTTGTCATCTCCTATGACGGAACGGATTTTCATGGGTGGCAGCGTCAAAAAAACTTGAGGACAGTCCAGGGGGTCATCGAAGAAACTCTTAAGAAACTCACCGGTGAAGAAATTAAGATAATCGGTGCCGGCCGAACTGACGCCGGCGTTCATGCTCAGGGTCAGGTGGCTCATTTTCGGGCCCGGCTCTCGCTGAAAGAGGCCGAGCTCGCTCAGGCTCTTAACGCCCTCCTTCCCTGGGATGTGAAACTTGTCTCCCTCCGGCGAGTGCCGGCCGGGTTTCATGCCCGACGCTCGGCTTTCTCGAAAATCTACGAATACCGGATCCTTAACTCCCGGCGAGTTTCACCCTTTCTTTTTCGTTACGTCCTCCCCTGGCCCTACCCCCTCAACCTGAGCAAAATGCAAGCGGCGGCCGGGCTTTTCGTCCGCGAAGCCGACTTCAGCGCTTTTACTCCCCACCCACCTCCTAACCCTGTCCGCCACGTCTACCTCTCGGAAATCAAGAAAAAAGGGTCGATGATTACTTACCGGGTGGAAGCAAACGGTTTTCTTCGCTATATGGTCCGGACGATCGTCGGCACGCTTCTTGAAGTCGGCCGGGATAGACTGACCCTCGAAGAAATCGAAGAATGGCTCAAAGGCAAAAAACCCACCCGGGCGATGGCGGTGGCTCCGGCGAAAGGTTTATGCCTTAAGCGCGTGATTTACGAGCCTAAACTAAGACCCATGACGATAGCGTCTTCAATCGGGTTAGAGTAATAAAAACGCCGGACTCCCAGGGGCTCAAACCCCAGCTTACGGTAAAGAGATTGGGCAGCCAGGTTGGACCGCCTGACTTCTAAGCTGATGAAATTAACTCCCTGCTCCTTAGCTTTGGTGATTACGTGGCGTAAAAGAGCTTCTCCCAGACCACGGCGGCGGTAATCGGGATGAACAGCGATATTATTCACCTGAACTTCATCCCCGACCTTCCAATAAATAACATAGCCCACAACTTTATTTTCCCCTTCTTTAAGCATAACGTAAGGAAAAGAAATCGACCGGTTGTGGATTTCTCCCCTGAAGGTGCTCTCATGCCAGGGGTTGGGAAAAGAAACTCTTTCAATGGCCAGAACCGCCGGAAGGTCTTTCTCTTCCATCCGGCGGATTATGAATTTCTCCCGGACTTCAGAGACGATAGCCTTTTCTCCTCAGCCTGAGATGGACGATAATAGAGAGGCTCGAGCTCCTGGGGCCTTACCCCCTTTCCCTCCCGCAGGAGTTCGATGCCTAAGAGGCCAACCTCCCTGGCTATGTAAAGACTTCTGGAAGGAAAAAGGGCTCGCTCGCCGCAATGAGCAATAATTTTTTCTCGGTAAGCAATGGCTCCGCTGCCGATGAAACTTATTTTCCCTTTTTTCGGCAGGAGGGTCAGGAAATTATCCGGCTTGTAAGCCGCCTCAGGCACGACCGTTTCGAGTTCGCCCCCCTTCATTTTAAATAGACCGGCAAAAACCTCTCCTTTCCGGGCGTCCACCATCGCCGCCACCGGTTGCCTCTCCTCAGAGTGGCCTTTGAGCGCCAAAGCCTTCAGGGTAGAAACGGCCGCGATTAATTTATCAGCTGAGAGAGCCAACCCTTTGGCTGTACTCAACCCTACCCTGATTCCAGTAAAAGAACCAGGGCCCGCGGCCACGGCGAAAGCGTCGACATCCTTAACCCCTAAGGAGAGTTGGCGCAACAGGAAGTCTATCGCCGGAAAAAGCCGGAGGGAATGGGAAGAAGCCCCGGATGTTCCCACCTCTCCCAGCAAAAGTCCGTCTGAGAGCAAAGCAACCGAACCGTCGGGGGTAGTAGTGTCAAAGGCTAAAACCAACATTCTTAAGAGTCTTATTTCCGACCAAAGGCAAAAAGGTTACCCGCCTGCCAGATGGCCAGCTGAACCTGGCTCATCGGTTCGAGCTTAAATGATACATTCTTGGTAACATTAATGCCCTGTCCGTCGGTAAAATGGACTTCGACGAGGTCGCCGGTCTCGAGATTTCCCGCGGCTAAAAGCTCGGGAAGCTCAAGACAACGAAGCACCGGCAGCCCAGAATTGATGGCGTTGCGGAAATAGATGGGCGAATAGGAGGGAGCAATAATTCCGGCTAAACCGAGAGCTATGAAACAGTCAACCGCCTGCTGCCGCGAAGAACCAGCGCCAAAATTCCGGCCGGCGACCAGGATATCGCCTGGTTGAGCTTTTGACGGAAAATCTTCCCAGCCCCTGAGGTTCCCCAGCGCATGTTGGCCCATCTGCTTTAACTCAGTGATATGAAGAAAGGCATTATGATAAATCTGGTCGGTGTCGATATCTTCGAGCAGGGAGCCGTCTTCGCCGAGAAGAACCCATATCCTGCCTTTAATTTTTGCTTCTTTCATTCAGAGCTCCTCCGGTCCAGCCAGATACCCGAGAATGCAGGAAGCGGCGACAACCTCCGGACTCGCCAGAATAATCTCGCCTTTTCCCTGCTTCCCGGGGAAATTGCGGTTCCCGGTACTCACCTGGACCTCGCCCCGGCCGGTAAGGCCGGCATGTCCTTCCGCGCATCCGCCGCAGCCGGGGTTCATAACAATAGCGCCACTCCGGAAAAGAGTTTCTATAATTCCGTTCCTCAAGCATTCTTCATAAACCCGGCGGGTGGCCGGGACAATCTTCAGCCTGACGTCTTTTTTTATTCTCCGGCCTTCAAGGATGGCTGCCGCTGCCTTCAAGTCTTCCGTCCGTCCGTTAGTGCAGGAGCCTATAAACCCGGAATGGACCGGCTTTCCCTTAACTTCGGAGAGCTCCCGGACATTTGTCGGTGATGGGGGCAAAGCTACCAGCCGGGGCAGCCCGGCAACGTCGAGAACCAAGTCCTGGATATATATAGCATCCGGGTCAGCCATCAGAGGTCTCCACACTTCTCGGCCGTATTCTTCCATCTCCTTCTTGGCAGCATCGCTGGCCTGGGGAATAAACCCGATAACGCCGGCCATCTCAGTCACCATGCTGCAAAGAGTAATCCGGCCGGCAAGGTCAAGACTTGCAACCGCGGGGCCGTAGAATTCAGCCGCTTTTTCCGCCAGCTCCCGGGTGCCTAAGTTCTTCAGAAGAAAAAGAGTTAGGTCCTTGGCCGAGGCTTGCTGGCTTATCTCCCCTTCCAAGCGAACTCTGACCGTCGCCGGGACTTCAAACCAGGTCCGGCCGGTCCTGAAAGCAAAGGTGATATCCACATCGCCCATCCCCTGACCAAAACAGCCGATGGCTCCTAACAGGTTCATATGGCTGTCAGTCCCGACACAGGTTGACCCGGCCCTCGCCAGGCCTTCTTCAATCAAGACATGAGTTCCAATTCCCCGGTCAACATCATAGACTTTAATTCCGTGTTTCTGGGCAAAAAGACGGCACACCTGTTGGTTATCGGCATAACGAAGAAGGCTGCCCTGGGTGCAAAGGTCGAAGGTAAAAAACGTCCGGGAAGCGTCGGCGACCGGCTCGCCGTCATACTCCCGCTCGTAGTTCACGACGACGTTAGGGCCGCCAAAATCCCGGGCCGTGCGCAAGTCAAGGTTTACCCAGACGACTTTCCCCGGCTGCACTTCTTCCTCAGAATGACTTTGAATTATTTTCTCGATTACAGTTTGACCCACTTTTCCCTCTCCTCAGAGGTTTAGTCTAAGTTTAGAGGCAGCTCCCTATTCCCTCGTTTTCGCTCATCATCTTTATGTTGCTTAATTAGATTTATCCTTCTGCCTCTAAATTTTTTCCGCCACGGCTCGGGCCATCTCAAGAGTCGACGCCGTCCCTCCCATATCGTAAGTTCTAACCTTTCCCTCTTTGATTACAGCTGCCACTGCGTTTTCCAGCAGGTTGGCTTTTTCGGTTTCGCCCAGCCAATCGAGCATCATCTTAGCCGCCAAAAGGGTGGCTGTTGGGTTGACTTTATAAAGCCCCGAATATTTGGGAGCCGAACCATGGACAGGCTCGAATACGGCGTAATTATCCCCGATATTCCCGGCGCAGGCAAACCCGAGACCGCCGACCAACTGGCCGGCCAGGTCGGAAATAATATCACCGAAAAGATTTTCAGCCACCAGGACATCATAATCTTGCGGGTTTTTTACCAGCCACATGGTCATCGAGTCGATATTGGCTTCTTTGAATTCAACCTCCGGATACTCTTTAGCTATTTCTCGCGCCAGCTTCAGGATGAACCCGCCTGTCTCGCGCAAGACGTTGGGCTTTTCCACCAAGGTGACGGAACGCCTCTTATACTTGCGGGCGAATTCAAACGCCCGGCGCAAAATCCGGGTGCAGCCTCGCCGGGTCATGATCCGGGCGGAGAGAGCTATGTCTTCGGCCGGGACGTCTTTAAAAACACTCATTTTCGGATGAATTAACAGAGCCTGCCGAACCGCGTCAGGAAGCGGATGGAATTCCACCCCGGCATACATCCCCTCGGTGTTCTCTCTAAAAATCACCAGGTCGATGTTGTCGCGGTAGTTCAGGGGGTTACCCGGATAAGCCTTGCTCGGCCTCAAATTCACATACAGGTCAAACTCCTGCCGCAACCGGACGATCGGGCTAAAATACGAAAGCCCTTTCCCTCGAAGCGACGGGTCGAGCTCTTTTTCCGCGTCCTCCTTGGGTTTGGACGTAATCGCGCCGAATAAGCAAGCGTCGGTTTCGCGCAGGAGCTTTAGCGTCCGGTCAGGAAGGGGGTTTCCCTCCCGGCACCAATATTCCCAGCCAATTTCGCCGTACCGGTATTCTGCGTCCAGGTCGAGTTTGTCCAAGACTATCATCGCCGCATCGATTACATCCCGACCGACGCCGTCTCCGGGAAGAATAGCGATTCGATAGCGAGCCATTAATCCCTCCAAAATGTAAATAAAATCAGATTATTTTTTATTTTAACAGCCCTTTTTCTTTAAGCTTCTGCCGCGTATAGGGAATGAGACCGCCTGCTTCCAGGATGCCGATGACCGAGGCGGAAAAGGGCGGAAAAACGAAATCTCCCTTATTCGTCTTGACCAGTCCGGCTCCAAGGTCGACTTCAGCTTCATCGCCCGTCTCCAGAGCGTCAACCACAGCTTCGCACTGAATTACGGGCAACCCGAGGTTTACAGCGTTGCGAAAATAAATGCGGGCGAAGGACTTGGCGATCACCGCTTGAACTCCCGCGGCTTTGAGGCAGGAGCCCGCCTGCTCCCGTGAACTGCCGCAACCAAAATTACGGCCGGCCACGACCACATCTCCGGGCTTTACTTTGGAAGCAAACTCCGGGTCAAGGTCTTCGAGCGCATGCTTCGCCATCTCCTCGGGAGGCATCAGGGTATAAGTATACTTTCCCGGAAAAATTACATCAGTATTGATATTATCCCCGTATTTCCAGACTTTCCCTTTCATAGATAACCCCTTGGGTCAGTTATTCTGCCTTCGATTGTCGACGCAGCTACGGTGGCGGGTGAGGCTAAGTAAATGAATGCATCCCGGCTTCCCATCCGGCCGCGGAAATTGCGGTTAGCCGTCGAGAGGGCCACCTCGCCAGGCGCGAGAATTCCCATGTGCGCTCCGAGGCAGGGGCCGCAACCCGGGTTCAAGATTACAGCTCCAGCATTATAAAGGGTTTCTAATATCCCTGAGCTTAAAGCCTCGGCATAAACGTCGCGGGAAGCGGGCAGGACTAAAAGACGGACCCCCGGAGAAACCCGTTTTTTCTTCAAGATGCGAGCCGCCACTTCCAGGTCCTCGACCCGGCCGTTAGTGCAGGTGCCGATTAACGCCTGATGGATCGTCGTCCCGGCGACGGCGGAAACCGGCTTAACGTTGTCCACTGAATGGGGACAGGCAACGCATGGTTCGACCTCAAAAAGATTGTAATGATATACAGCTTCGTAGTTAGCATCTTCGTCCGAATAAACTGGCTCGAAAGGCCGTTTCGCCCGCGACTCCACCCATTGAAGACAGAGCTCGTCAGGCTCGAAATAACCGTTCTTGGCCCCCATCTCAGCGGCCATATTGGTCATGACCATCCGGGAAGAAAGCGAAAGCGAGCCGACGGCCGGGCCGCTGAACTCCACGGCCTTATAGTTGGCCCCTTCGGCTCCCAGGTCGCCGATCAGACGGAGAATCAAGTCTTTGCTCATTACTCCAGGGTTTAACTTGCCCTCCAGAACGAATTTAATCGTTTCTGGCACCCGCAGCCAGACCTCGTCAGTCGCCCAGACCGAGGCTGTCTCTGTCCGGCCAATGCCAACGGCAAAAGTCCCGAAAGCTCCGTAAGTGGTCGTGTGCGAATCGCTGCCAACGACCAGCAATCCAGGAAGGGCAAACCCTTTTTCGGAAAAAACCTGGTGGCATACCCCGGACTCGATGTCAAAAAAGTGAGGCAATCCCTGCTCCTTGACAAACTCGCGGATGATTTTGTGGTTGAGCGCATGCTTCTCCGAAGCGGCCGGCACGACATGGTCAAGAATGATGACCACCTTTTCAGGGGAGGCCAATTTTTCCAGGCCTATCTCCCGGAATTCCTGGATGATAGCCGCGCTGTTATCATGGGAAAGAATATAATCGGGGGAGACAGAAACCACTTCCCCCGCCCGAACCTGGCGGCCGGCTTTCTGGCTGAGGATTTTTTCGCTCAAAGTTTGACCCATCCTGACCACCTCAAGCTTTTAGGGTATCAAAATTAACAAAATCGGCATGATGAATGATAATGGCTTCTACGGTCCTTTTCCAGCTGTCTCCCTCCTTTGAATGACCGGCGATGATATGCAGCACCTCGACGGGAAGCGAAAAGCGGGCGGCCAAAGCGGCGCCAGAAATAGGATGGCGGAGGAGCTCTCCTTCCCGGCTTTTCAAATATTTTCCGTTTTCCATCTTGATTTCGAACAACTTGCCGACGTCATGGAGCAGGGCGCCGGAAATTAAAATGTCCCTGTCAATTTTAACCAGGTCATGATAATTAGTTTCGAGAATTTCGGCCAGCCGGAGGCTGCAAAGAGTAACCGCCCGGACGTGGGTGGCCAGGCTCACCCGGGTGTTTGGGATCAGGAGAGTAAACGGAATTTTTTCCAGGTCGTCCACCGACCAGCCGCTTGCTGCGAGCGCTTCAGCCCAGACGGCCATGGTTTTTTCACGCAGGTCGACCTTCTCGATTAAGTTAATCTCCGGGAAGAGAGCTTCTAATTTCTCTTTCATTCAGGCCTCCTTTCCCGGGCCGTCGTATTCGAAATCCTCCGGGTGAATCTTTCTCATAGGCTTCATCCTGGTCTTCTCTTCGTAAACATGGGCTACCAGCCCGGGAACACGGGCAATGATGAAAAAGGCGTTTCCCAGCTCGGGCGGAAAACCCAGTTCACACAGAACGGCGGCAATGGCGCCGTCAACGTTAACAGGCAATTTCTTGCCAATACTCTCCGCCAGGATTTCCTCCACCTCCCGGCAAATCCGGATGTACTTGCCGGCGAGGCCGAGTTCCTCGGCCAGAGCAAATAGCCGCGTGGTCCTCGGGTCCTGGGTATGCAGACGATGTCCGAAACCTGAGGCCCTTTCTCCCCGCTGCTTCATCTCATCTAAAATCTCTTTGGCCGCTTCTTTTGTCGTTACCCCGCTCGTCTCTGCCCGCCGGGCAATCTCGATGAACAGCCGCATTCCCTCCTCGATGGCTCCTCCATGGAACCGAGAAATGCCCAGAACGCCGGCCGCAACCGCAGCGTTGAGCTCGGCGCCGGTCGAAGCGACGGTTCGGGCCGCCAGAACCGAGGGCGGGCTGGCTCCGTGGTCAATCGAGCTAACAAAAATGGCGTCGACCAGACGGCCGATGGCCGGAGACGGAAAGTCTCCCTTGAGGGCCAGATAAATAGCCTGCGAAAAGGTTATGGTTCCCATGAGCTGGTCAAGGCTGTGCCCTCGCAAGCGAATCTGGTTGGGTCTGACATCGGTGATTCCTGTTTTCCAGTGGAGTTCAGAGGACATTTAACCCTCCTTTTTATTCTTAATTTTCGGGAATTGAATCTTAATAGTAGCCCAGGAATCTCTTAGCCAGGGCTGGTATTTCTCCGACGCTCTCAACGACATAAGCACCTGCCTGGCGAAGTTTTTCCACCTTGCTCTCGTAAGAACCCCTGGTTCCCTCGACGATAGCGCCGGCATGGGAAAAACGGGTTCCCGACTTGGCCGCCCGGCCGCTGATAAAAGCGATGACAGGCTTTTGGCATCCCCCCCGCGATATAAGTTCGGCTACTTTTTCCTCTTGAGTCGTCCCAATTTCGCCAAAGATGACGACGAGCTCTGTCTGGTCGTCAGCGGCAAAGAGTTCGACAACCTCGGGCAAGGAAAGACCGACCACTGCATCCCCGCCAACGTGGATAATCGTCGACTGCCCTAACCCCGCCTCGGTTAAATAGTAGGATATGGCCGAAGTCATCCCGCCGCTCCGGGAGGCAACACCTACTACTCCGGGCTTAAACCACTCGCGAGCCCGTTCCGCCCGGCCGCCAATCATGCCTAAAACCGCCTTCCCCGGACTGATTAACCCCAAGGTATTTGGTCCCACAAACCCCGCCTTTTTTTCTCGAGCCACGGCTGCTATTTCCAGGACATCGTAAATCGGCACTCTATCGGGCACAATAACCAACAACCGGACCCCTGCTTCCAGGGCCTCCAGGGCAGCCGCTTTCACTCCGGTGGCGGGGACGAAGATAACGCTGACATCGCACGGCCCTATCTTCGCTACGGCTTCGTGGACTGAATTGAAAACCGGTACTCCGTAGACCTCCTGACCGCCTTTCCCCGGGGTAACCCCGGCTACGACGTTAGTTCCGTAGTCTTTCATTAATTTTGTCCGGGCCATTCCCTCCCGGCCGGTTATTCCTTGAACCAGAACCCTTGATTTTTCATCGACAAGAATAGCCATCTTTTTCCTGCTATTTCGATGTAAAATATTTATTTGACAGATTTTATAATCTTTTCTTGATATTCTTTAAGACCAGGAATCGGCAGATGGATTACGAGACCCTTATTCCCGGCAAACTTACACTCGAGCTCGCAGGCCAGGCATTCGGTGCATTTCCCTTTGCGAGCTTCTTCTTCCGGAATGACCAACCTGATTCTACCCTCGACGAGCCCGAGAATCCCCGGGCTACAGGCCTGGAGGCAGGGTTTCGAAGGACATTCAAAACAGCAAGAATCGACCACGGCTATTGAGCCTGTCATCGTAGCAAAAACATAGGCCCCCGAAGGAATTTCCGGCGGTTCAAACGGCCTCACTCGATGCCGCACTCCTGGGTTTGCCTGAATCAGCTTTTCCAGCCGGCCAGCGCAAAAATCGGGCGAATCAGCCCGGCCATAGCCTTCAACCCGGCCCGGAATGCCTTGCAAATAAGTGCTCAGGATTTCAATGGCTTTTTCTTCAAAATTACCGCCGAGCCGGATGACGGCCGGGATTTCGATTCTCTCCTCGAGAAAAGCTTTCACTATTCCCCGGGCTGAATGGTATTGTTCCTGGCTGGCCACCCCTGAGCCGGAGGCAAAATAGCCCGCAATTCCTGGCTGAGAAAGGATGACCTTGGCCGCCCGGTAAACTTTGCTCGCCGGCGGGTTGCCGCTCGTGTCACAGTAGTTGGCCAGGCGAAAACCGCGCCGCAAAAGGGCATCCATCGACATCATCGACCCGCCGCCGCCAGCTCCGTGGAAACCGATAGTCAGCCCTTCAGGCGGAACCTCTTCTACCATCTGGAAGAAGTAAAAAGTCCCCCGATAATCCTTTTCCTCTACTTTGTAAGCGATTTTCTCCAGTTCAGTCGGGGGACGGTCAAACTCCCGGGCAACTTCTATTCCGAGTTCAGGATGACGGAAAACGGCGTAATCGTCGATGACAATATGGGCGTCAGCCGCCACGACTTCACCCGAGGAGGTGACGACAAGCGGGTTCACCTCCAGCGACCGGGCTTCATACTTTTTCCCCAAATCGACGAGCTTGACCAGGATGACGGCCAGTTTAGCCTGAAGCTCACTCGAAAGCCCGGTTTTGGCCAGCCCGGCCAAGGCCTCTTCCACAGCTAACCCCTTTCTCACGTCTATCGTCCAGCGGCAAATCTTTTCCGGATGGTGACGGGCAATCTCTTCAACGCCTGTCCCGCCGACCGGGCTAAAAATTAGGACTGGAGCTTTGGCGGCATCATCAATTACCAGACCCGCAAAAAACTCCTTCTCGATAGATAGCTTTTCTTCCACCAACAGCTGGCTGACCACAAAATTCTTTACCTTCATTCCCAGGAGCCCGGAGGCAATTTGACGGGCTTCTTCCGGCGTCCTGGCAATCTTTATCCCGCCGAAAGAAGCTCTTCCGGTTACCCACACCTGAACCTTCAGGACGACCTCGCCTCCCAGGTCTTCGGCTACCACGCGGGCTTCTTCTGGAGACCCGACCACCCGGCCCCGGGGGATATTTAATCCCGCTGCTTTTAACAGCTCTTTGCTCTGGTATTCAAAAAGCCGCGCCACTCTTTTCTTCCTCCTTAGGCCATTATTCGGGAAGACGGTTTACAAGTCAACTATCTCTGTTTCGCTTTTTTCAGTTTAAGGAGGAACTTTAGATAAAAATAAGAACAGCGGGTTCAGACGGTTTAAGGGCTTGTCTTATTCAAGCCAGACGCGGCAAAAACTTTCCTCTCCCCTGACTTCGATGACCGAACCCGGGCCAAGGCTTTTCAGCTCTCTCCAGACATCGAGAAACCTTATCCTGGTTGCTCTTTGCCACCGCGCTTTCCGGAGAAAAGCAAAATCATCCTCGCAGTCGAAGGATTTAGTTCTGTCTTTCCGGATTAACGCCGCCTTGGCCACAACCAGGTCAACCAGGGCGACCGGTAGGGTAATTTTTATTTCCTCATCCGGCCGTTGTTCGTTCTTTATCCATATCTTAACCCAGCGAGGGGTAATAGGCTGCCGCCGGCTCTCCTGACCATATTCCCGGACAACAGCTTGGCGGATGACTTTTAAATCCTCCGCTTGAGGGTTTCTGGAATTACTCCAGGCGGATAGATGAATATTTTGGCTGGCCGAAAAGATTAAACTAAGGAGCACCCAGCGCCGGAGGGCGGTTCTCTTGATTCTCCCCTTATCCATTACTTTACCCCTTTCCTATTTTTCTTATTCTATCCAGATTTTAATGACCGTATCCTCGTCCCTTATTTCAATTATTTGTCCCTTGTTTCTCGTGAGGTCCTGAATAATTCGGTCAATATCATAGCCCTGGCGGCGCAGTCTTTCCTTGTCCCGCTCGGGAATCGCATGCAGGGCCAGGTCGGCCAGACTCCAGGGGATGGATAAAGCTATTTCTGGCTCTTTTTTCCCCCGCTTCTCCACCAAAATTCGCAGGACAAGCGGCTTACGAGAAGCACTCTGTTCCTCCATCTGGCGGAGAGTTTCGGGTGAGACGCGAAGCAGGGCTATCCTTGCCCTGTCTTTTAGCTCCTGGTCCTTTTCTTCCTGAATAATCTCTCTGAGGACAGGAACGCCTTTCCGCGCCAGGTTTTTGTCCTTAAAATAGCTTAGCTTGAAGGCGGCATAATAGCGCACGACCTGATTCTGGCTTCCCAACCGTGACTCTATCTCAGCGGCATAAGTCCTTTTTCCGGCCTCGACCAGCTCGGCGGCCAAATCTATTATCCCTAATTCCGCCTCTTCCGCCAGGCTCGCTGGTCCCGCCGCGTTTTCGAGGTAAACCTGGTAAGCCCGCAAAGCCTCTTCGGTTTTCCCTGGCAGACGGGAGAGGCAGCGCGCCCGGAAAAACAGAGCCTGAGGAACGAGCGAACTCGTCGGGTGGAGCTTCAGAAAATCATCGAGTTTCTCCAGGGCTTCGCTCCATTTCTCGTCAAAAATAAGCAGCTTAATTTGCTGGAAAGAGGCCTCGTCCGGCCTTGCCCTCTCTTGGGCCATCGCCCCCAGGAGAAGCAGGGCAAACGGCAACCAGAAGGCTGTCAGGGTCAAAATAAAACTCCTTTTTTTCGCCAGTTGAGGCTTCATGTTTTTCCCTCACTCTCCCCGAGTTCTTGGCGGAGAAGCTGGATCTTCAACAACAGGCGTCGTTCCTCGACCAGCCGGGCAATCTCTTTTGTTTCTTCGCTCGAGGAAGTCTCTTTAACCAGGGCTAACTCCAGGAGGAGTCCGTCGATTTCCTCCAAAATTGCTCTGGCCTTGGTCAGTCGAAAAGCCTCCATCTTGGGGGCAAGATATTTCTTTTCGTTGAGCAACTGCCGAATTCTTTCCGGCTGAGGGAGAACTAAGCCTGCTTGTCCCGGCTGCTCGGTTGATTGCCGGACAGCGAGGAGAACCATTCGGCTCTTCTCCAAGTAATCAAGGATAGCCCGGCGAGCCATTTCTTCATCCACCCTTTCTAAGAAAGAAGCCGGGACCTGATAAAAGGCGCTTTCCGGAATCGGCCTCTGTCGGAAGAAGTAAAAAGAAACGGCCACCCCGAGCAGCAGC
The DNA here is from genome assembly GCA_037441905.1 of Candidatus Aminicenantota bacterium. Taxonomy (GTDB): domain Bacteria; phylum Acidobacteriota; class Aminicenantia; order Aminicenantales; family CALLJL01; genus CALLJL01. The sequence continues at coordinate 79,279 of JBBIRF010000002.1, read as the reverse complement.
CCGGCGGCCACGCCCACGACCGCCAGCCGCCAGGGCCGGAACGTCCGTTTTTCAAAAAACGGCTGCTCCGCTTGGCGGGACAAAACCGTTTCCCGGAATCTCCGTTCCATCCTCTGGCTGAAAGCATCCCAATCAACCGCCTCGGCTTCTTGCCTCAGGTCCTCCCCTATTTCCTCGGCAGCTTGAACCACCGCCTGAAGCCTCCTCAGCTCTTGTTCGCATACTGAGCACTCTTTAAGATGATGAGCGATGGCGGCAGCAGCCCGGCTATCCAGCTCACCTAAAAAATAGGGGACGAGATAACGACGGCTAAAACGACATTTCCGGTTCATGATTACCCCTCCGCCCGCAAGCGCCGGCCGACCAGGCTCTTTACTCTCTCGAGGGCCTTAAAATGAAGCGACTTCACCGTCCCGACAGCCACGTCCAACACCTCGGCAATTTCCTCGTAAGTAAACCCCTGAAAATGACGCAGGCTAAACACCAGCCGCTGTTTTTCTGTCAAAGCAGCCGCGGCCTCTTCGACGAGCTGTTTCATTTCTTTCTTCCCCGGGTCTTCTGCCGCAGAGGCTAGCGACGATTCAGCCAAAGATAGCGGCACTTCATCTTGCTTCGACCTTTTTTGGCCGCGATTGTGCCGGTAATGGTCGACCGATAGATTCCGGGCAATCCTTAGCACCCAGGCCTCAAAATTGCGACCCGGCTGGTAAGAATCAAGATTTTCGTAGACTCGCATTAGTGTCTCCTGGACAATGTCCAGGGCGTCTTCCCTGTTCCTGAGAATTGAATAGGCCACGAGGAAGATTTTTTTCTGCCACCTCCGGGCGAGCTCGCCAAAAGCCGAGGCATCGCCCGCCCTGACCCGTCGGCAAAGAACCTCCGGGCTTTCATTGTTTTCTTGCCTTTCTTCCGCCATCAAACCCTGGTTTATCCTGCCCTCGCAGACCGGCAAAAGTAAGAACGATTCCTCCTCTTTCTCCTCAAGGCCGCGTCGTGGTCAATGGTTCCATTAGAATTTGCCTGGATGAGTAACCAATTGTTCCTACGGAAAGAGAACAAAAAAAGTTTACCAGAGGAAACTTTTTTGCCGAAAATAATGTTAATTAGGCAGACCGACTCTCTAAGTAATGGCCCAAAATACGGACTCAGGCTCGCGAATAAGTCGGTTCTGAGAAAATGCCTGAGGCTTTATTAATAACGCTGGAAGGGCTTTCTCCGTCCGGTTTTCTCTCCGCGGTGTTCGCTTCTTGGCCTGGCTTCATTGACGATAATCCGGCGGCCATCAAAATCCGTGCCGTTCAGACGCTCTTTGGCCTGCTGGGCGGACTCGGCCGTCGTCATCTCGACAAAACCAAAGCCTCGGCCCTGCAGGATGTTAACCGAACTAACCTCGCCAAACTGGGCAAAAAGCTCTCTGAGCTTGTCCTCGGTGGTCCGGTAATTCAGGTTACCCACGTAAAGTTTAGTAGCAGCCATCAAAAAAACCTCCTTGACCTCTCTCGTTCGCTTTCCCCACCCGAAAAAGAGCGGCTCAAGACGAAAAGAAAAGTCAAAACCATTCTCTCTGATTAAAATAAAAAAATCAAGCTGCCAGCCAAGAACCTTTTGACCGGTCTTAATTCTTAGATTTTTGATAGCCGGCGTCCTCTGACGCCAGGTTGAAAATTATCAGTCTAATAGCTTTAGGTCCGGGTCAGGAAAGAAAACCCGCCGCACCGCCTCCAAAAGCCGGGTTAAGTTTCTCGACTTTCCTTAGAAATAATAAAAGGGGAACGGAGAATTCAGGACTTGGCCTGGCCGGGACTTCCTTCCAGAAGAAATTTGATATATTTTATTCAAGAAGGTCTGGAAAAATTAACCAGACCAGATGATTTTCGTATCAATAATTAAGTAGGTGCATCATGAAGCGAAAGACAATTATCTGGCTAATAATTTTCTTGTTTTTCCTCATCATCCTGGCCGGACTGGCCTCCTTCCTCTACCTTGAAATTAAACAGCCCGTCTCTCTTCCGTCCGCCGCTTATCTGGAAATAAAGCTCCGGGGGCAGGTAATGGACCGGGCTCCCGTTGATTTATTCAGCCAGTTGATTATGAATATCCAGCCGGTTTCGCTGCACGACCTCTGGGTAAACCTGAGAAAAGCCAAGCAAGACGACCGCATCCGTTGCGTCCTCTTCCGGCTGGGCCCTCTCGTCTGCGACTGGGGCAAGGTCAACGAGATAAGAGAATTGGTTAAAGAATTCCGGTCGTCTGGGAAAAAGGTCTATTTTTACCTGGATGAACTCCCCGAAGCTGACCGAGAATACTACCTGGCTACCTCCGGTGATTATATTATCCTCCACCCTCTGGGCTGGCTCGGGATAAACGGGGTTGGCGGTTACATCCCATTTTTTAAGAACACGCTCGAAAAATTGGGAGTCCGGGTAGAAGTCGAGCACGTCGAAGAATACAAGACTGCTTATAATACCTTTACCGAAGAGGGGTTCACCCCGGCTCACAAGGAGATGATGTTCTCCCTCACTCAGGATATTTTCAAAGAGTACGTCAGCCAGGCCGCAACGAGCCGCCACCTTTCGGAAGAGACCTTCCTCGCCCGGCTTAACCACGGGCTTTTTCAAGGAGAAGAGGCCAAGGAGGCAGGTTTGGTGGACAAAGTCCTTTTCCCCGACCAACTTGATGACTTGCTCAAAGAGGATGGCCGGGAGCTCAAGAAAGTAACTCTGGAGACTTATGCCCGCGTCGGAGAAAAAATGACCGGGCTATACAGGGGAAAAAGGGTTGCCGTGGTGTACGCCCAGGGAGCGATTATCGCCGGAGAAAGTATCTCCTCCTTCATGGGCGGAGAAACAGTCGGCCGCTGGTTACGCCAGGCAAGGGAAGATAACCGGATAAAAGCAGTCATCCTGAGAGTGGATAGCCCGGGTGGTTCAGCCGTTGGCTCTGATTATATCTGGAGGGAGGTCATCCTTACCCGAAAGCAAAAACCGGTCGTCGTTTCGATGTCTGACGTGGCCGGTTCGGGAGGCTACTGGATTTCTATGGGGGCCAGCAAGATTGTCGCCCATCCTCAGACTTTAACCGGGTCGATTGGCGTCCTGGCTGCCAAGTTTGATTTGTCGGAATTATATAAAAATATAGGGGTAACCGCAGAAAGGCTTGTTTCGAGCGAACATGCTGACATCTACACCACCTTCAGACCGCTGTCTGCCGAAGAAAAGGCCAGGCTTAAAGAGGAAATAAGATGGACCTACGACCAATTCTTACTTCGAGCTGCCGAAGGCCGGGGTCAGACCAAAGAAGCCATCGACCAGGTTGGCCGGGGGAGAGTCTGGACCGGAAATCAGGCCAAGAAAGTCGGGCTTGTTGACGAGCTCGGCGGGCTGACTCGGGCCTTAGAAATGGCCAAGCAATTGGCCGGAATTCCTCAAGATGAGCCGGTGAAAATCGAGGTCTGGCCAAAAAAGGTCTCGCTTATCTCGCTTCTGCTTGGCCGCCGCGAGGAAGTCACGTCGCTCACCCCGAGGCCCACGTTCTCTGGTTCGCTGGAGGTCTTAAAAAGGCTTGAAAGAGAAAACGTCTGGGCGATTATGCCTTTCTGGCAAAGCCTGCGCTGATTTCTCGTTTATTTGTTGACAAGATAAATCACGTGCTCCTCGTTGGCAAAAACAGGGAGGAGCTCGACTATTCTTTCTTCCCCCGAAGGCGGCCCCGGGTTATAAAGAAACCGGACGCGTGGGGATAAGCTATCGCTCCCAGGTTCTTTCCAGCTTCTTTCCCTGTCGACCCAGACAAACTTCACATTATACTTAAAAAGGACGTCGACGTTTTTTTCCGGCGCATGGAAAAACCTGTCTATATCACCCAGCCTCTCCCGGATGGCCGGTCTGGGCAGATGAAAAGACAGATAAGAGTGGATAGAATTGTCCAGAACCACTCGCCGGCCGGCAAAATAACAAATATAGCGCATATCCGAAGGATGAAGAACTACGGCTTCTGCCGGGGCGTTTTTCTCCAGCCAGCCGGAAGCAGCCAGAAACGCCCGGGAAAATGACCGCGCTCCCGGGTTTTTTATTCGGGAATTAAAATAAAGCCAGGTGTTGGGAACAACAAGCAGACATACCAGGCCTAACAGCATCCATTTTTGCCGGGTTTTCCTGGTGATAACTAGCCTTTCCAGCCGCCGGAGGGAAAAAAATCCCAAGACGATAAGGCCGGCATAAAAAACATAAATGTTAAGGATGTTTCGGGCGAGCTGGCCCAGATAAAGGGAAACAGCAAAAAAATTGGCCATGGAAACAAGGAAAAAACTCGCAAAAAAGCTCGAAAGGCTCGAACCCTTAAACAAAGACCTGAAGGCTTCGGACAAGCCTATGAGGTTCAGCCCAAAACAACCAAGAAGAAAAATCGCCACCGCGGCAATTCCAATGATGATGTTTTCGAGGCCAGCCGGAGCTCCCGAAATCAAGGAAGACCAGCTTTCAACCCAACGGGGAAGCCTGAGTTCACGAAGCAAGTGGGTTATCCAATCAACCGGGCCCAAACGGAAGCGGTAACCCATGGCTTCGCGGCTTCTTAAAAAAGCAGTTAAGAAAAGCGGGAGGGAAAAAACGGCAGTAAGCCAGGTAATAAGAAAAAGGTCTTTTTTCTTCTGGAGTAAAAACTGGCTCATACTTGCGAGAAAAAGCCCCCCGGCCACGGGTACCAGGAGAAAGACCTTAAACTCAAAAACAGCCGCCAAAAGAAGGCTGGCAGCCAACGCCCAGCTTTTCTCCTTGCTTTCTTCCCATTTGGCGACCGAGAAAAACGCGGCCGCCAGGAGGGCCAGGCTCGGAAGAAGCGAGTTCAAACTGATGAAGTCGTGGAAATAAAAATTAAGAAAGATGTTCCCGGTGAACGGCGCCCTAAACAACCAGCAGAAAAAATAGGCCAAACCGCCGGAACCGAATAAAAGATAGAAGTTGCCAAAAGCGGCCATGGAATCAGTCCGCAGCCAGCTCCGCAGGAAAAGAGTCAGGTTGAGAACAAGAAGAAAGGCCAAAAAACTCAGCCCAAGACGGTGGCTGACAGCGAAAACATCAAGATGACCATAACGACAGAAAAACGAAAAAAAGAAGTCCATCCCGTAGTGATAACTCAGCGGATAGCCAGCGGCAAAAGGCGTTTGAGGCGGGACCGAGTGGACCAACTCACGAATGCAGGCAATCCGGAGAAACCCGTCGTAGAACCTCATCCTCAACAGGAGGTCGCCCGAAGGCAGCAGCTGGCCGTTTTTAAAATTATCAACGGCCAAAACAATCAAGAAAAGGCAAAAGACAAGGCCGACTCCGGCCATCCCCCGCCAGGAAAAGCCTGAAGGGAGAAACGAAAACCTGGCTGGCGGACGAACGATAATCGACTTCAGCCACCAGACAAAGGTGGTCAAGACCCAGGCATAAATTATGAACTCAGCCCTGACCATAAGGCTAAACTTAGGGATGATAACCGCGGCCACAAAGCCAAGGGAAAGACTAAGGCTGAGACCAACTATTCCTCTGGCGGACACCCCGAACCAGGCAGCCAAGGCCTGGCCAGGGATAAAAACTAAGAAACCAAGAAGGACGAAGAAAATCAGAAAATCGCCGGTCGCCACGCCGAAAAAACGAAAAACAACCAGAAAGGCTAAAAGGGCAAAGCCGACAAAAAGATAGCCAAACCGTCTCTCAGGAGGTGATAATAGGCTTTTCAGCGGCATTACCCGCGGCTTCTTCAGGAATTGCGGCGACCTGGGTCTTTTTTCCTCTAATTCTTAATGCTATCAGAATTCTTAGTTTGCCCTTCTTTATTTTTTGGCAGAATAAGCACCTTCTCCTCTGGCTTTATCAGCCAGAGTTTCCCCCTGGCTTCTTCCTCGACGGCTTGCGGGTTCTTTTTGAGTTCTTCTACCTCCTTTTCTAACCTGAGCTTCTCTTTTTCGAGCTTGCCTATTTCAACCTGAAGTTCAACCCAACGGTGCCTCGCCTGTTTTATTTCCAGCAGCCCTTTCTTCCCGAAAAAAGTGCTCATTAAAAGGATAAAAAGGATGGTTGCTCCGCCGATTAGCAAGAGCTTCCGCCGCGAGGTCATCGGTCTGCGTCTCTCAGTCAAAGATAGCCAGGGCTGCGGCTAATAATCTCTCCAGTTCTCTTGGGGTTTCAGCTTCAGCGTAGAGGCGGATAACTGGCTCTGTGCCCGAGGCTCGGATAAGAATCCAATCATCGTTATCGAAATCCCATTTGACTCCGTCAGCTTTCTCGATATGGCAGGCCTTTCGGCCGGCAAATGAATCAGGGGGATTGGCTATCAGGCTCTCCAAGGATTTTTTTCTCTCGGGGTTTATGGGAATGTTTTTCTGGCCGTTCAGTTTCCGTCCGTATTTCCGGAAAAATTCCTCCTTGAGCTCTGTCAGAGTCTTTCCCGTCACGGCCACCATCTCCGCTACCATCAAACCCGCGTAGATTCCGTCTTTTTCGGGTAGATGCCCCCGAAAGGCAATCGAAGCTGTTTCCTCTCCGCCGAAAATAATCTTGTCCTGGAGGATAAGGTCGGCGAGGTATTTAAAACCGACGGGTGTCCGGTAAAGGGGGAGGCTGAAACGCCGGGCCACACGGTCGAGGAGATGGGTGGTCGCCACGGACCGGGCAACGCCACCCCGCCAGCCTTTGTGACTCACCAGATAATCCAGAAGCAAACTCAGGATGGTGTTCGGGTGAACAAAGTTGCCCTTCTCATCAATTATGCCGAACCTATCGCCGTCGGCGTCAGTAGCGATACCGAGATGGCATTTTTTTTCTTTGACCAGACGCTTGAGCTCCTTCAGGTTATCTTCGGTACACGAAGGAACAACCCCGCCAAAATAGGGGTCGACATAACCGTGGATTTCTTCGGTTTCTACCCCCTGTTCTTCTAAAATTTCATCAAGATATTCCCGGCTTGTCCCGTAAAGCAGGTCAACGCCAACCCTGAGCCCGGCTTTCCTCATAGCCGCGAAATCGACCTTCGGTCGGATATACTCGAGATAATCAGGCTGCATGTCAATTCTTTCGATAAATTCTGTCCGAGAATAATAGGGGCAAAAGGCCTTGTCCTGCTGGAGACGGACAACCTCAGCTTCAATTTCGTCTGTAACCGCGGGCATGGCGGGAGCACCCGAAGCCACGTTGAACTTGAGGCCGTTATATTCGGGCGGGTTAAATGAAGCCGTAAAATTTATCCCCCCCTTGGCCTGACGTCTAATTATCTGCAGGGCCTGAGCCTGGGAAGGTGCGTCGCGGTCAGCGAGGTAGACCCTGACCTGGTTGTGAGAAAGGATTTTGGCCGCTTCGAGAGCAAACCTTTCGGAGAGAAACCTCGTATCATAATTGACGACCACGGCTATTTCACTCTCCTCGTATATCCGCCTGAGATAATTAGCTATGGCCTGAACAACTACCCTGACATTATAAAAAGTAAATTCTTCCCCCATCACGGCTCGCCAGCCTGAAGTGCCAAACTTGATCATCGACCGCTCGGAGCTGCCTAAACCTTATCATTATAACCCCTCGTCCGTCAAGGATTGTTCAAAGGTGTGGCACCCTCGTCGGAAAATTCCAGCGGATTTGGCGTTTATTAAGCTGAGCCTAAGGGGGGGTTTAGGAAGAAATTGTAGCTTTATCTTGCGTTGACTTAGTTCATCAGTTAGCCTATTTTCATTTTCAGGATGGAAAAATTCCCTCGTCTGGCCGCCGGAATTTTTTTTCTCACTTCAGCTAACATCAGTCTCGAGGTTGTCGCCACTCGCTTCTTTGCAGTTACGCAGAGCTACCACCTGGCTTTCTTCGTCCTCAGCATCGCTTTTCTCGGTTTCGGGGCCGGCGGCTGTTTCCTCTACTGGAAGGCGCGGGCCGCCGGCCGTCCAGCACCTTCTTCCGCCTGCGTCTCAGCCCTACTGTTCAGCCTTTTCACCCTGACCTCAGTTCCCTTATTAAACGCTTTTCCCTTCGACCTCTTCGAGCTCCTCTGGGCTAAAGGGAAGTTCTTGAACCTTGGCTGGATTACGCTCGTGCTTTCCCTGCCGTTTTTCTTTTCTGGTTGGACCATGGCTACCTTAGTCGCGGCTTTTGCCCCGCGGATTCGGCTTATCTATGCCTGCGACCTCAGCGGGGCGGCGTTTGGTGCCTTCCTTCCTTCGCTCCTTTTCTTACCCAGGGGCGACCGCGGGGCGTTTGTCCTGGTGAGTCTTCTTGGTGTTATCGCGGCGCTTTTTCTTTCCTCAGCCCTGGGAAAAAAGGCCATTCTTCCCGGAATCTTTCTTTTCAGTGCTGCCTCTATTATTTTCATCCTGTCTCCGCCCGCGTTTGAATTTCGCCTTTCTCCTTATAAACCTTTGAACCAGGCTCTTCAGGCTGCGGGGGCAAAGCGGTGGCTGACAAAATGGAACGCCATCTCTCGGGTAGACGTAGTTTCCTCTCCGTCGCTCAGGTTTGCGCCAGGATTGAGTCTCGCCTCTGCCGGTAACTTGCCCGAGCAGCTGGGTATATTCATAGACGGCGACCAGCCGAGTGCCTTGACTTCTTACGAAACCGGAGAAAACAAAAACCTCTCATTTCTTGACGACCTCCCCTCTTCCCTCCCTTTTTTCCTGCTTTCATCCCCCACCATCTTAATCATCGAGCCAAGAGGCGGGCTGGAGGTCCTGTCTTCGATTTATTACCGAGGAAGAAAGATTAAGGTCATCGAAAGTAACCCCATCATCCCTGCCATTCTCCGCGGCGAACTCAGAGAGCAAGGCGGGAAAATCATTACAGATAATCGAGTCGAGGTTTTAGTTTCTTTTCCCAGGTCGGCGGTCAGCCAGGAGAAAGGGTTTTATGACCTGATAATTCTTGCCCAGCCTGATATTTTCGCGGCGACTGGAACCGGGCTTGCTTCTCTCCAGGAAGATAACCTTCGCACGAGAGAAGCTTTCATTCAAATTCTAAACCGCCTTCGACCCGGCGGGATATTTACCGCCAGCTCTTTCCTGTTGCCCCCACCCCGCCTGGAGCTCAGGCTGCTGGCAACCATGATTGAAGCAATGGAAGCCATCGGGCTCGACCCCGGGAAATCTCTCATCGTGCTTCTCAGCTGGGGTTCGGCCACTTTTATTGCCAAAAAGGGGCCTTTTACCCCTGAGGAAATAGCGAAGGCCAAATCCTGGGCAGAGCCGAGGCTTTTCTCTCTCGCCTATTTTCCCGGGGCTACTTCTTCGAGAGAAATAAACCCGGCCGCCAACGAAGCTTTCCCTCGCCGGCTTATCTTCGAGCTTCTTAACCCCCGTGAGAGGCGTCTCCTGTACCGGAAATACCTTTTTGCCATCAAGCCCGCGACTGATGACCGGCCGTTTTTCCAGAATTCGGTCAAACTCGGACGCCTGAGAGAAACATATCTCGCCTTCAACAAAAAATTACTGCCCCTGCTCCAGGGAGGAGCTCTTTATCCGCTGCTCCTTGGCCAGGTAGCGCTTTTTTCTTCCTTCCTTCTTCTCCTTCCGCTCTCCCGGTTGCAAAAAAAAGCTTCTCTTCCCGAAAAGAAAGAGGCGTTCGGGTTTGTTCTGCCTTATTTCGTCTTTATCGGCGGGGGGTTTATGGCTTTCGAGGTATGGCTCATTCAGAAAGGAATCCTTTTTCTTGGTCACCCGGTATACGCCTTCTCGGTGGCCCTGGGGTCGCTTCTCTTCTCCTCCGGCATCGGAAGTCTTGTTTCGGGAAGGTTTGCTTCCCGAAAATTTTTCCCTGGTTGGTTCCTTATCGCCTGTTTTTCTGTTATTTTTATTGACTCGCTATTACTCCCGGTATTTCTGGATAAACTTCTCTCGCAGCCTTTTTTCATTAGAATAATCGTGGCAATCGTGTTTACCCTCCCCGCGGGATTTTTTCTCGGCTTCCCTTTTCCTGCGGGCATATCCCGCCTCCAGAGTTCATTTTCGACTCTTATCCCCCTGGCCTGGTCCGCCAACGCCTTTTCCTCCGTGGTTTCAGCTGTCCTGGCCGCCATCGTGGCAGCTTTCGCCGGTTATACTTTTCTTGGTCTTACGGCGTCAATTTGCTACGGTTTTGCCTTTCTTTTTTTCTATTTCTCCAGTCATCGGGACAAACCGTACTCCTGAGATGTAGTCAACCCTGGGCTTTTTCCCTTCTTTCGTCACCAGGGTTAACGTCTGAAAATAAAGAGTGCTCCCCAATGGGATTACGAGCCGGCCACCTTCTTTCAGCTGCTCGAGCAAGGGAGGTGGAAGATGATTAGCGGCGCAGGTCACAATTATGGCATCAAACGGCGCTTTCTCCGGCCAGCCAAAATAGCCATCCGCCCACTTGACGTGAACATTATTATAACCGAGCTTCGCCAGAAGTTCGGCTGCCTTTCGGGCTAATGTCTCCCGGATCTCAACAGTATAGACTTCACGGCAGAGGTGGGCTAAAACAGCTGCCTGATAACCGGAACCAGTGCCTATTTCGAGGACTCTTTCTTCCCCTTTAAGGCCGAGACATTGAGTCATTAAAGCCACAATATAGGGTTGCGATATCGTTTGCCCTTCATCGATCGGCAGGGGCGTGTCTTCGTATGCCTGGTCTAAATAACGCGGCAGAACAAACAAGTGCCTGGGAACTTGACTCATTACTTTAAGAACTTTCTGGTCGACTATGTCCCTGGAAGCAAGCTGTTCCTCGACCATCCGCCGCCTGAGTTTTTCCCAACGGTCTTCCGGCGAAAGGCCAGTTAATAACCAGGAAAACGTCGAAAAAAGGATTACTAATGCCTTAAACTGAAGTTTATTTGTGTGTCCCATTTTATCTCTATTTTCCGCCTGATAATGCACTGGAATCAAGTGCTTTAGTCTACACGCCGACGGAAATATTGGAACCTCAAACGATGAGCCGGGGAAAAGCCTATTTCCGGTAGAACAAAAAAGCTTGCCATAGCCAACGCATCAACAGGAACTTCCCCGCGTTAGTTTTCTCCTGATGGTTCACGACGCAGCTTGACCTCTGCTTACTTTTGGGGAAAATTTCCTCGCAGGCCTCACCCTTGACAGGAAGGATTTTCACCTCTTTTCTCGCCGGCAAGGGTGATTGACTTGGCCAAGCTTTTAAGAAAAGCTTTTGGTATAAAAAACAACGGAGGAGGAAATTTTAAGAAAAGATTGACAAACGCCCCTTTTTTTGATAACTACAAGCTAACTTGAAAGAGGAACCAGTCTGGTGAGGGAAAGTCGGGCCATTTACCCTGGTTCGTTCGACCCTATTACTAACGGGCATGTGGATATCATCGAGAGGGGGCTTAAAATTTTTGACCATATTCTGGTCGCCGTCCTGGAAAATCCCAAAAAACAGGCGCTTTTTACGACTGAAGAAAGGGTGGCTATGATCAGCCAGCTTTTTGCCTCGGAGCCCAGGGTAGAGGTGAAATCATTCGACGGCCTCCTGGTTGATTTTGCCAGGCAAAACAAGGCTAACATCGTAATCAGGGGGTTGCGGGCGGTGTCCGATTTTGAGTTTGAATTCCAGATGGCTCTGATGAACCGCAAACTCAACCCGGAACTGGAGACTCTTTTTATGATGCCCAGCATAAACTATACCTTTCTCAGCTCCCGTCTGGTCAAAGAAATTTACATGCTCGGAGGCTGTATTAAAGGCCTTGTCCCGGAAGAAGTGGAAAGGCGCCTCCGGAAAAAAATTTCAAACCTTAGAACTTAAAGGGGAAAGGGAAAACCATGTTTGGACTAAAAGCGAGCAAAGGCGTCGTGGGGTTGGATATCGGTTCCCATGCGGTCAAAGCGGTAGAGCTCATCCCCAAGAAAAGGGGGGGCGCAGATGCTTATGAACTGGGCAAAATTGGTTATGAGGTTCTGCCGCATGATTCGATCGTCGAGGGAACGATTATCGATTCAACGGCCGTGGTCGAAACCATTCGCCTGATTTTCGAGGAAAATAAAATCAAGAACAGGAACGTAGCCATATCCATTTCAGGCAACTCGGTAATAATTAAAAAGATTTCTTTACCCCAAATGGACAGAGCGGAATTAGCCGAGTCTATAGTATGGGAAGCCAAGCACAATATCCCCTATCCATATGAGGAAACCAACGTCGATTACGCCATTCTCCGGCCACCCAGGGGGGCTGAAACCAAGAGCCTGGACATCCTGTTAGTCGCCGCCAAGAAAGATAAAATTGCCAATTACAGCAACGCCGTCCATCAGGCGAGGAAAAACCTGGTCGCTATCGAGGTCGATGTTTTCGCCCTTCAGAATGCCCTGGAAGTTAATTATCCCGAAACTCTTGAGGCCAAGACTATAGCTCTGGTGAACATCGGGGCAAATATCACTAATATTCTGATAATCGAAAAAGGGGTTCCCCAGCTTTTCCGCGACCTATCCCTTGGAGGGTCTTTCTTTACGGAAAACATGCGGAAGGAATTGAATATCGGGCTGGATGAAGCCGAGCGGCTGCTTAAAGGAATTCCGGTCAAGAATGTCGACCAGGCTCATGTGGAAGAGGTAATGAGCCAGAATATCCGCGACCTGGTCGACGAAATTGACAAGACCTTTACGTTCTATGAAGCTGGAAACAAAAAAGAAAGGAAAATCGAGCAAATCTTCCTGAGCGGCGGCCTGGCAAACTTGAAGGCGCTGCCGGTTGCCTTTGAAGAAAGGTTCGCCGTCCCGACAGAACTATTCAATCCTTTCCGTAACATCCAATACAAAGAAAAAGACTTCGATTTAGCTTTAATCAAAGAAACCCCATCACTTTTCGGAGTGGCTGTCGGGTTAGCCCTCCGAAGAATGGATTAACCACCATGATTCGCATTAACCTTTTAAAACCAGAAACCAAAGAATTAAAAGAAAGGGTCGGTCCTCCTGCTCCGGCACCCGAAGTAAAGGAAAAAAAGGCCCCCCCGCTGGCTAATATAGTTTTAATTATTTTTGTGGTTGTCCTGGCGGGTCTTTTTTTTCTCCAGAAAAGAGCCCTGGATAGGGAAAAACAGCGGTTAGCCGCAGCCCAGGAGGAGAAAAGACAGCTTGCTTACGTCAGCGAAAAACTGGCTCAACTTCAACAGCAGAAGATAATTTTTGAAAAGAAAATCAACCTGATCAATTCGCTCAAGGCCCAGCAGCCAGTTGCCGTGGTCGTGATGGATGAAATCAGCAAGTGTCTGCCGGATTGGGTTTGGTTAACTCAATTGACTTATGAGAACGGGCTTATCCAGATTAGGGGGAATGCCCTTTCCAATAACTTGATCGCTGATTTTATCCGGAACCTCGAAGACAGTCCTTACCTGGAAAACGTTGACCTCAAGAGTTCGGCCCAAAGGCAACGAGGCGGCCAGGAAGAGGCGGTGCTGGAGTTCGCCTTGACCTTGCGCCTGACTCCCCCGCCTTCCCAACAGGGGACGGCTGGTGCCCCTGAGGCAAAACCGGCCGCCAAGGAGAAAAGGACATGAGAAGACAGCCCTGGCTAAATTATCTTATCCTGATCATTATCGTGGCGGCTGCCTCTTACTTCTTGTATTTCAAGCCAAAAGGTGCTGAAGTGAAAACTCTCCGGGCGGAGAGGGAGAAAATTGAAGTTGAACTCAAGGAACTCCGGGCCAAGAAACAGGAACTGGACAAGATTGAACTCGAATTGGCCGCGATGAGCACGACTCTGAAGGAATTAGAAGCGATCATTCCGTTGAAAAAAGAAATCGACGTCATTTTGCGCAAGATCCAGGAAATTGCCTATGACTCTCGGCTGAACATCCTTAGATTCGCCCCCCAGGGTGAAATCCGGAAAGAGTTTTATTCTGAATGGCCGATTCCCATCGAAATTTCAGGCAGCTACCATAACCTTGGGCTGTTTTTTGACCGCTTAAGGACTTTTGCTCGCCTTTTCACCATCGATAAATTCGCGATTAACGCCCTATCGAATCAGACCGACGACCTGACGATTTCCAGCTCTTTTACGGCCAAAACCTATATGTTTCTCGAGGAAGAAGCCTTGAAAGAGGAAACTTCAGCCAAGCCTAAAGCGAGGAAAAAATGAAAAGAGCAAAAGCTGCGGTTTTTCTGACGGGTTTTTTGGCTTCATGGGTTTTGTTGGCCGGCCAGGAGGAAAAAAACCGGGTCGATTTGTCCCTGAGTTCACTACAGTCGCAGATAACCATTTATTCTCCGGCTGGCAGGCGCGACCCTTTCAAGAATCTTCTGGCTGGCAAGGAGGTCAAAGGGAAAACCACGCCGACTGGCGAGCCCCAATTATTCATCGACGACCTGAAGCTCATCGGGATAGTTAAACACAAAAATCAGTATGTAAGCATTTTTACCGGCCCCCACGGTTTCCCCATCTACTTCCGGGTCGGCGATAAAGTTACGGACGGGTTTGTTCTCTCCATCAGCGAAACTCAGGTGGTTTTCCGGAAGGTCAACGAGCGGGGCATCCCTTTGATGCGGCCTAAAGACATTGTCAAAGAAATTCATCCGGAGGAGCGCTAAAATGAAAAAGAAAACACTTTGGTTCTTCCTCGGCATAACAATACTGACTCTTTTCCTTTACGGTGCTAAAGATAATTCAGTGGCCATCAGCTCTGTAGCTATTCAACCTGGTCTGCTCCAGACCAAGGTTGTTATCCAAGGGACAGCTCCTCTTCCTTGTCCTCAAGCGTCGTATCTTAAGAATAATCCCCGAACCCTGCTTATAGAGCTTAAGGGAGTCGACCCGTCGCGGATCCCGCCGGTGACATCCGGCGACCCTCAGCTGATAGCTTCAACCGAGGTCAAGCCCGCAGGAGAGCAAAGCCTCCATCTTCTGCTTCACCTGAAAGAGCAGGTGCCTTTTAGCGTCTACGAGAAGGGGACAGAAGCTGGTCTGGAATTAACCCGGATTCTCCGGGGTGAAGCTGTCTCTCTGCCTGAACAGAATCTCTTTTTCGAAGGAATCAACGTTCCTTCCCCGGAAGTCCCGCTGGAAAGGGTTTCCTGGGAAAATTCATCCGGCATCCCGCGGCTTCGGCTTCAGCTTCCCCGGCAGGTAAGCACGAGAATTTTTGCCCTCGAGAACCCCTTGCGTCTGGTGGTCGACCTGTTCGGCACCCGGTATGAACCCGCTTTAACCACTCTGCCCGTGAACAAGCAGGGAATAACGAAGGTTCGGGTGGCCCAGTTCAAGGACTCGGACCCGCTCCCGATTACAAGAGTTGTCTTTGACCTCGCCGAGGTCAAGCCCTATGCTATCCAATCTGACCAGAACGGGCTTATTATTGCCTTCCCTGATTCCTCATTTTCGCCGTCCCCCGAAGACCTTCGAGCCCCAGCCCCCGGCCGGGAGGCAAAACCGCAGACACCGGCAGTAGCCGAAAATCAACCCGGTAAGACAACTCCAGCCGTAAGCCCAGTTTCCTCGACTAATCTTGCCGAGTCTAAGGAAAAGGCCAACCCGAGAGCCTCGGAGGATAAGGGGGTGGAGAAAACCCCTCCTCCTGAACAGCAAAAAGAAGCGACCGGTGATAGCGCTCAGGCGCAGAAAAAATTTGAACCTAAGGTAATAGCCGCGGTTGAAGAAAAATATACCGGTGAACTGATTACCTTAAGGTTTAAGGACGCCGACCTTAGAGACGTTGTCCTCTATCTTGGAGAGTTCGCCGGGCTGAACGTTATCTTCGACCCCGACGTCAGGGGAACAGTTACTTGTGACCTGAGAGATGTTCCCTGGGACCAGGCGCTTGACTTGATCCTTCGTAATAACAAGTTAGGCAAAACGATTGAAGGCAACGTCCTCCGCGTAGCTCCGATCGGAACCCTTACCAGGGAGGATGAAGAGCAACGAAAACTCAAGGAAAGTAAAGAGCTGGCTGGCCCGTTGGTCGTCAAGACGATAACCCTCTCCTACTCCAAAGCCAAAGATGTGCAGTCACTGCTGATGACCAAAAAATCACCCCGGGGGGAAATCATTATTGACGACCGGACGAACACCCTGATCATTTCGGACGTCAAGGAAAACCTCGACCTGCTCGAAAAACTCATCAGTGTGCTTGACACGCCGACCCCCCAGGTTTCGATTGAGGCCAGGATCGTCGAGGCCACTTCGACTTTCATCCGCAACCTCGGCATCCAATGGGGCTACCGGGCTATCGCCGACCCGTTTTATGGGAACGCAACTTCTCTTGAGTTCCCGCACAAAGTACTGGCTGACGGGTCTATCATACCGCAGGGCATCGTCACGAAGGGAATCGGCGGCCCCCTGGGCGGATATGCGGTTAACCTCCCCGCGCCCGCCTTTACGACAGCGGTAGGTTTCTCCCTGGCCAACGTCCTTGATACTTTCAGGTTAGACCTGGCCCTTTCCGCCCTGGAGACTTCGGGCGAAGGCAGGATAATTTCTTGCCCCAAAATAACTACCCAGAACAACCAGGGGGCAGAAATTATTCAGGGACGCCAGATTCCGGTCCAGACCGTCGCCAATTTTACGGTGACCACTCGTTACGTCAACGCTGCCTTAGAGCTACGGGCGACACCCCAGATTACAGCCGAGGGAACGATTATCATGACCATTGAAATCCAGAATAACGCCGCTGACTTTGCCAACCTGGTTAACGGCATCCCCCCGATTACCACCCAGAGCGCCCGGACAACGGTCATGGTACCTGACGGGGGCACGACCGTTATCGGCGGCATTTACCGGAGTGAAGATTCAATCACCCGGGAAAGAGTTCCCTTCCTCCATCAAATCCCGCTGCTCGGCAAACTTTTCCGGTCATTTGCCCGGACCAAACAGAACAGGGAGTTGCTAATTTTTATCACTCCCAGAATCATAAAATAAGGGGTAGGAACCATGAAAAGAATAAAATGGCCCTGGAAAGCAGGAATAATTCTTTCGGGTTTGCTTTTGCTCTTAGCCTGCAACCCGGTCGAAGACGACACCAAATCAGACAGCATGCTGGTTGTGGAGAGAATCACGGGTACGGATGTTGAGGGTAACGAAGTCGATTTTCTTCAATCTGACGTCGTTAAAATTAATCAGGATACGGGAGAAAGCTATGTCACGGCAGATGTGGCCAAGGCCGCCCTGCGGGCGACCCTTCTTGACCCTGCCCCTCTTTTGGGAAACTCGGCTTACAACGACATCCTGGTCAACCGGTATGTAGTTACATACACCCGGTCGGACGGCAAAAATACGCCCGGCGTAGACGTCCCCTATCCTATCGAAGGGTCGATGAGCACGTTGGTTCCGGTCGACCAGACAACCGAAATCAGCTTTGTTGTTGTCAGGGAAACGGCTAAGCTCGAGCCACCGTTGCGGAACTTAGCTGTTGGACGAGCTGACGGCGTCATCACCGCCACCGCCAAAATTGACTTTTACGGGGAAGACCTGAGTAAACATAAGGTAAAAGCGACCGGCTACCTGACCATTTATTTTGCCAATTATATTGATTAGGAAGGAGTGGAAGACCATGAGAAAGACAATATTTTGGCTCGTCGTTCTGGCTCTGACCCTAAGCTTTTTTTCAGCCTGCAAAAGAAGTGAAGTAACCATTCCTGAACCCTTTGCTCCTTCCTCTTTGACCAACCTCCTCCGACTGACCGCCAGTCCCAACGCAATTTTTGCCTCGAAGAGCACCCGGGGGATGACAACGGTCACGGCCAGGTTAACCAAATACAACGGTGAACCAATCGCCAACAGGGTAATCTATTTTGAAGTCATCGACGCCGCCGGCCAGAGGGCCAATATCGGCTTTTTCGACGGCAATACTTCGGTAACCACCAAAACGACTGACTCTAACGGAATTGCCCGGGTCAATTACTATGGGCCTTTGACCCTGGAGGTAGCCCAGAATATCACCGTCATGATCAGAGGAACTGTCGCCTGGGAAGGAGTTGAATCGATTGCTGAAGTTGCGCCGGTGATGATCATTGCCGAGCCTACTGAGCTGGAGTTCATGGTGAAAGCTGAGCCGGACGTGCTGCTGGCTACGACAGAAAAACCCCAGTCAACTCTAACCGCCGTGGTCAAAATGGGCGGGAAACCGCTTGAGGGAACTCGGGTTTATTTTATAATTAAAGAGGGCCCTGGTTACTTTGATGACGGATATAAGGCAACTTACCGGGATACCGATTCGACCGGGACGGCCACAATAGTTTATAAAGGCCCTAACCGAAACGAAATTGCCGGTGATACTTCAGTCAAAATTCAGAGTCAGATCGCTGAAAATATATCTCGTTATGTTTACCTGAGGGTTATTCGCCAGAGATAAAAAGGGCCGACCTAAGGTCCGCAATTATTTTTTCAATTTAAAATTTCTACCCGCGTGGGGGTCAAACTTTTTGGCAATTGAGACCACAAAAAAGAGTTAATCTTTTCCAGGCTGCCTCCCTGCAGTAAAATCTGGGCCTGATGTTTTTTGGGAACTCGCTCGACAATAGAAGGCCCGAGGTACTCTTCAATTGCTTCGGAAGCCTCAACGGCTTTCTTAAGTTCCCGCATCTGCCGGGCGAGCGTCCTTAAATTGCGGTTGGCGATGACTAACCTGACTAAGGCTCTCGCCGGAGGAAGCCCAAGAAGCCGACGAAACCGAAGCTCCTGGGAGGCAAACGCGGAATAATCCCCTTTTCCGGCTGCTTCCAGGACGTAATTATCAGGGACTTCAGTTTGGATTATCAGTTCGCTCGCTGGATGCCGCCTCATTTCTTCCCTTATTCCCTGAATCATCCGAAAAACCCGCTCTCCGGAACGAAAATCAGGAAGGCTGAGAATCATCTCCGGGTTGATAATGACTGCCAGCAAGAACATTTCCCAGTTAACTCTGGGAACAAGAAACTGAGTACCAGCTAAAATATCCAGATTTCCTGAATTAAAGGCTTTTATAATCTTTGTCAGTCTATTTTTGTTTCGTCCTTGAGAGGGAGCTTCCAGGGAATCAACCCGAGTTTCTGGCCAGAGCTCGCGGATTTCTTCGACTACTGCCTCCAAGCCTTGACCGCGGTATTCCATAACCTGACTCCCGCAACGAGGACAATTTTTCCAGGCAGGGGATTCATAGCGACAATGATGGCAGACTAACTTTCTTTTTTGGGCATGCAGGGTAAGCGGCCGACGACAACGCGGACAGATAGCCACGGCAGCACAGCGACCGCAGGAAAGAAAGGAAGCATAGCCTCGGCGGCTGACAATAATAACCACTTTCCCCTTTTTCTTCAGATGCTCGTCGATGGCCGACCGCAACTCCGGGCTTATCAGCCGCTTGCCGGAAGAAGGATGGGCTATGAAGCTAACGGGGGGTAAAGGGCTATCATCAAGCTTGAGCAAGCCACCTTTTTCTTTCGCCAGGGAATAAAGGCAAACCGACGGGGCAGAATCACTGAAAATAATAGTGGCTTTCTCGACCGCGGCTCTCAGCCGGGCAACCTGCCTGGTGTCATAATAAGGATTCTCATGAATATAAGCCTCGTCTCCTTCTTCCGCTATCAGGATGAGCTCAAGTTTCGGCAAAGGGGCGAACACGGCCGAACGCGTTCCGATGACCACGTCAGCTTCCCCCCTCAAGATTTTCAACCAGTTAACTTCCCTCAGCCGAGGTGAAAGTTCTCCATGAAGCAAAACTATCCGCCGCGGTCCGAAGATGTTTTTTATTTTTTCGGCCGCGTCTCGAAGCGGAGCAATTTCAGGAAAAAGCATGAGAATGTTTCTCGCCTGAGGCCGCCATCGCTTCAACAGTTCTAAAAACAATTCTTCCCGTCGTGCCTTCGGGCCCAAAAGCAAGTACTCTCTGGGTTCACCCTGTTTCCCCAGGCCCTGTAAAACCGCGTTTAATTGAGCCTCGAATTCCGAGCCCAGCGGAAACTCCAGGCTTAGCTGGCTAACCTCGTCAGGGGAAGGGGGGAAAATTTTTCTCTTCCCTCCAGGCTTTATTTTCTTTTCCTTGATAACCCAGCCAAGCCCTTCCATCCGGCTCAGCAGGAGGGCTAACCCAGGATAATCTATCTTCCGCTGCAAGTAATGCCAACTTCTTCTCTCGCCCTTAGCAAGATAACTAATCACCTGCTGGGCTTGAGTTTTGTTTTTTTTGAACCGCAGCTTAATCTCTTCCGGAGAAGGTTCTTTTTTCAGCCGATAATATGCTTTCTCCTCGATGAATAACCGCGGCGGGACCGCTGCTTTAAGGACCTCACCGGCTGGTAAAAACGAAACCCGAGACACTTCGCAGATAAAATTCAAGAAGGCCGGGCTAAGAAGCGGTTTCTCGTCCAGAACCGAAAAAACTGGTTTGATAACCCGGACTCTCGCCGGAACCGCCCGGGCTTCCCGAAAAATGAAACCAGTCAGGGTTTTTTCTCGGAAAGGGACAAGCACCCTTACTCCTGGCTGCGCCAGCGGTTCGAGCTCCTCCGGAATTGAATAGGTAAAGAATTGGTATAAGGGAAGAGGCAGGATAACCTCAACCAGTCTTTTCATCGCCGCCCTAAAAGGGCCATGACCTTCTGCATATCCTGCCAGACCTGACGTTTAATTTCTTTCCGCCATTCATTCCTGAGGACAAACGCGGGATGATAGGTTGGCATCACAGGAATATTTTCATAGGCAAATAAATTGCCCCTCAGCTCGGCCATGTTTAAGTTTCCCGGAATAAAAAAATCAGCCGCGACCTTGCCGAGGGCGACGATAACTTTTGGCTTAATCACCTTGATTTGAGCCACAAGATACGGCGAGCAGGCTTCGACCTCATTCGGATGGGGCGTCCGGTTTCCCTCTGGGCGACATTTGACTACGTTCGTAATGTAAACTTCTTCCCTTTTGAAGGTCATGGCCTCGATTATTCTCGTCAACAGTTGACCCGCCCGACCAACGAACGGCCGGCCTTGAGCGTCTTCTTCCGCTCCGGGAGCTTCACCCACGAACATCAGTTCAGCTTGGTAGTTACCCTCACCCGGGACGGCTTTTTTCCTCTGTTGGCCGAGCGGACACCGGGTACATCGCCGAATCATCTTTTCGAGTTGTGGCATTACCCAACTCCTTGGCCCGGTCTCACACTCAAAGTCAAAGAAATAGGCGCCGCATTCGCTTAAAAAATTACCGTATTCTTTAAGCAGTTCCTGAAGAGTCTCGGGGAAGGTTTTCATCGTACGCCTCGATAGCTTCCCAAATAAGACGACTTATCTCCTGCTTACTTTTAACTCCCGACCGGAGTTTCTTCCCTTTTCGGTCGAGGATCAGGACATCGTTGAAATCAGACTCAAACCCAACTCCGGCGATGGCCACATTGTTAGCCACGACGAGGTCCAGGTTTTTGGTGGTAAGTTTTCTTTCGGCTGATTTCTCCAGGTCCCGGGTTTCAGCCGCAAACCCGACAACGATTTTGCCCCGCCGGAGAGGATGACTCGAAATGAAACCCAGAATATCCACTGTGGGAACCAACTCCAGAGGCGGCGTTCCGGTTTCCTTCTTCCATTTTTCTGGCAAGACTTGAGCCGGCCGGAAATCCGCCACGGCCGCCGCCATGATAATGATGTCCGCGACCTCCAGGTAATTTTCTACCTGGCTTTTCATCTCCTCGGCTGTTTCCACCCGGACGACTTTCACCCCTGACGGAGGAAATAACGAGGTCGGGCCGGAAACAAGAATAACATCCGCTCCCCGGCGGCATGCTTCGGCGGCCAGCTCATAACCCATTTTGCCGGAAGACCGGTTGCTGAAGAAACGCACGGGGTCGAACGGCTCCCGCGTCGGTCCGGCAGTTATCAGAACTTTCTTGCGGTGCAATTTCTGGGAAATTCCTAACTCGGCTTCAGCCATCTCTAAAATTTTTTCGACACTGGCCAGCCGGCCCCAGCCTTCTTCGCCACAGGCAAGGCTGCCTCTTTCCGGCTCGCATACCCGGATACCCTGGCCGCGGAGGAGTTCAAGGTTCGCCTGGGTCCGGGGATGAAGGTACATAACCTCATTCATGGCAGGGGCGATGATAACCGGACACCTGACGGCAAGATAAAAGGTAGAAAGAAAATCGTCGGCCAGGCCGCTGGCCATTTTGCCGATAAGGTTGGCCGTGGCCGGCGCTATTATTAGTAGCTCAGTTTCCTGAGCTAAACTTATATGTTCTATCCTTTCCAACTCACCCGCTTTCCACAGGTCGAACAGAGCCGGCTTCCCAGTTAAGGCCGCAAACAGCCGGGGGGAAATAAATTTGGTTGCGTTCTTGGTCATGATTACTTGAACCTGATGCCCTTTTTCCTGGAGCCTCCGGACTAAATCACAGGCTTTATAAATAGCTATGGAAGAACTCACCCCAACCACTACCTTGGCCATAATCACCCCCTTTATCACCTGAAAGTTTTTATTATCTGCTGCCCTTCTTTTCGTCGGTCCTTCGGACGACAACGTTCGGCCACCACAATGGCTTCGAGCTCCTGCAGAGCCTCCTCAAGGTTATGATTAATAATTAAGTAATCAAAATCATCCCAAAACCGGACCTCTTCCCGCGCCCGCTTAACCCGGAGGCGAAGGTCTTCCGGCGAAAGGTCGCCTCGGCGGCGGAGCCTCTCTTCCAGGACTTTTCTCTCCGGCGGAAGGACGAAGACAAAGACCGCATGATAACCGTTTTCGACTGTCAGCTTTTTAACCTGCCTGGCTCCTTGAACATCTATATCCATAACGAGGTCCTGCTTCTGGCTTTTTTTGAATTCAGCCTTGGATGTGCCGTAATAATATCCGTGAACAACGGCCCACTCGATAAAACTTTTTTTCTTCAAAAGCCTGAGGAACTCAGCCTGGCTGACAAAATAATAATCCCTTCCTTCTACCTCTCCGGGTCGTGGCGGTCGAGTGGTATGAGAAACCGAAAACCCCAGGTCAGGGTATCTTTTTAGCAAATGCCTGATGAGGGTTGTTTTCCCAGTTCCTGATGGCCCTGTCAAAATCAAGAGCATTGCTTCTCCCTGTTCGCCCCCTTCACAGGTTTATTCTATGTTCTGACATTGCTGTCTTATTGACTCAACTTCGACCTTCATTTTTAGCCCCTCTTCAACCACCCTGAGGTCAGAACTCTTCGAGGTCAGGGTAGAGATTTCTCGCCAGAGCTCCTGAGCCAAGAAATCAATCTGTCGACCCTTGGACTCCAGGTCGCAGCCGTTCATGATTTCCTCAAGAGAATCTAAATGGGCCTCTATTCTGACTATTTCTTCTTTAATATCGCTTCGAAGCAAAAGGTAGGCCACCTCCTCTTCCAGCCGCTTCTCGTCAAGCTGCGGCCTCATAAGAATTTCGCTGACTTTTGCCCGCACCTGCTGGCGCCAGGAATGGGTTTGCTTTTCCTGGCATAGCTTAATCCGGCCGAGACTCTTTTTCATCCGAGAAATTGACCGGCAAATTTCCCCCTGTAACCTTCTTCCTTCCTTCTCCCTCTCTTCGACCACTTTTTCTAAAGTCCGGATAAAAATATCGATAATCAGCCGTTTCTCGGCAGTTGTCGGCTGGCGCCTCCTTATGGAAATAACCTGGGGCAGGCCAAAAAGCACCTCGGCCGTCAAGGCAAAGGGTTGGCCGAGTTTAGCTTCTAATCTTTTTATTGTGCTGCTCAACTTTCGAACGAGCCCTTCCTCTATTTCCACTTCCCAGTCGAAGGGGTCGGCGGTGGATAAATCCAGTCCAACCTCGACCCGGCCCCGTTTTATCCATTTCTGAGCCAACGCACGAAGTTCAATCTCCAGGTTTCCCCATTCCGGGCCATTATAAGCCCAGTCGAAATAACGGTGGTTATAAGTCCTCAGGCTCAGCCTTCCCTTCAGTTTAGGGGTTTTAATCAAGGTTGAGGCGTACCCGGTCATGCTCCTGGTCATCAGTTTTCCTCTCTCTCCTCGGGGAACTGAAGGTCATAGAGTTTGCGGTAGATTCCGTTCAGACTGTACAACTCCTCATGCGACCCCGCCTCGACGATGCGACCACGGTCTACCACCAAAATTTTATCCGCGTGCCGCACGGTCCAGATGCGGTGAGCAATTATAAAAGTCGTCCGCTGTTTAAGAATATGGCTCAAAGCCTGCTGAATCATTCTCTCTGACTCGGAATCCAGAGCCGAAGTAGCCTCGTCAAGAATAAGAATAGCCGGGTCTTTGAGAATCGCTCGAGCGAGAGCAAGTCGCTGCCTCTGGCCGCTGGAAAGCAGCCCGCCTTTTTCTCCGATAACTGTATCGTAACCGAAAGGAAGGGCCATGATAAAATCATGGGCCATGGCCGTTTTAGCCGCCGCTATTATCCTTTCTAAGGGAACGTCCCTTTGGCCGTAAGCGATATTATTCCGCACCGTGTCGTTAAACAAAATAATTTCTTGGGTCACCAGGCCAATCTGTTTCCGAAGGGAACTTATTTTGACCCGTCGGATGTCAACCCCGTCGATAAGGATGCGGCCGGAATTCGGCTCATAAAAACGGGTCAAAAGGTTAATTATCGTTGTTTTTCCCGCGCCGCTTAACCCGACGATGGCAACCGTCTCTTTTGGTTCGACTCTGAAACTCACCCGCTCGAGGGCTGGCCTGTCTTGATTATAGGCGAAGCTGACGTTTTCAAAAGTAACGGTTCCTTCAACTTTTCCCAGGTCGATGGCTTCAGGATGGTCCTCGACCTGAGGCTTTGTTTCCAGGATTTCCCTAACCCGCAGATGACAGGCCACCGCCTGTTGAATGACGTTGTTAGCTCTGTTGAGGCGGTTAATCGGCGTATACATCATAAAAAGGGCCATGATAAAAGCGCCAAAATCACCCGGAGAAATAAAACCCTCGGCAATCCGCCTCGTTCCGACAAAAAGAATAAAAGCCCCGACAGCACCGCCGATGAACTCCATAAAGGGAGAAGAAAGGCTACCAATCCAGGCCAGCTTCATCATCGTCTGAAAATAATCCCTGGTCGCCTGGAGGAAACGCCTGATTTCAAACTCTTCCGTGGTAAAGGCTTTAAGGATTCTGTTCCCGGTAATCGTTTCATGGAGTAGGTTATATATCTGACTCATTTTTTTCTGGCCGACAAGGCTCTTCTTTTTCAGCTGCCGGCTGAAGACAACTAACGGAATAACGGCCAGGGGGGTGATTACCAGCGAAGCCATGGCCAAACGAAAGTCGATGATAAAAATCCCGAGAAGCAAGGCCAACAAAACAAAGGCCTCCTCGATAAAATCAGCTAAACTGCCGGAAATTGCCTGGTGAATCTTATCCACGTCGTTAGTCAGGCGAGTCATTAAGTCGCCAGTCGGAACCCGGTCGTAGAAGGCGGGAGATTGGTTAATTATTCGGGCGTAAAGTTCATCCCGCAGCCGTTTCACCACCCGATGACCGACCGCTTTCATAAAATAAGAAGAAAGGAAAGTAAAAAAACCCTTCCCAAAAACGACGACGAGCAGCAAGCCGGGCAAAAACCAGATAAGCCTTTCCTTGGTCACGTGAAAATGCTCGAGGACAAAATCCATCAGCCTGAATTTCTGACTGCCGGCGCTGGCCATCCGGGGAGAAAGTTGAAACAGCTCGTCGACAATCGGTTGAATCAGGTTAACAAACACGTAGGTAAAAGCGGCGACAAAAAGAGAACACACAAAAGAAAGGGTAATATGCTTTTTTTCCTGCCAGGCTAATTTAAATAACCCGAAGATATCTCTCATGAGACCGGGGCACCTTGTTCCCGGCGGTTGAAGAAAACCCTGGCGATTTCAATGGCATTCAAAGCCGAACCCAGGGTAAGGTTATCAGCGATGGCCCATATCCAGAAGGCGGAAGGAAAAGCCTCCTCCTGTTTTATTTGACCGATAAATATTTCTTCTTTCCCCGCCACCGAGACGCTATTAACCGTCGCCCGCTTTTTTGAGCCCGAAAACCGAAAATAGGGGCGCGATTGGAATATGGCCTCAACTTCCTTAAGCGTTGTCGGCCGCTCGAACTCAACAAAAATCATGACTCCATAGGTATGAAATACGGGCGCTTGAATCAGCGATAGGGAAAGAGGCAGGTCAGGTTGCTGCAAAACGCGCTTGACCTCACTCAGGATCAATTTCTCGTCAGCTGAGAAACCGTCAGGACCGGTTTTTTCTACGGGTGAAACCAGGTTAAAAGCCACCTGTTCCCGGAAAACTTTTTTCTTGACGGCCGTGCTGCTCAGGAGAGAGACGCTCTGTTTGGCCAGCTCTTCAATCCCGAGCTCCCCAAAAGCGGAAGCAGGCTGAAGGATGAACGCCAGCGCCCGGACCAAACCAAAACTCCGGCCGAGAAGATGGAGAAAATGAGAAAGAATAATCGTCGCCGGATGCGGGTTGCTTACCAGAAAATAATCTTGCTCGCCGAGCAAATGGTCATTAACGCCGGCCACCACGACTGGCACTTCGTTTTGCGCCGAGAAAGTCTGCTGCAAATCAATCGCCCGGAATTTCTTCTGGAGAGCCAGTTCGCCGCAACGACGGTTAGTAGCCTCATCGGCTGCCAGGAAAACTAAATCAATGCCCTCGAGTAATCTAACATCCAGGTGATGAATAACCTTGGGTTCGGCCGCAAACTCGGTCAGCTTGCTGTATTCTTCAGCTACCTCCGGGTCGTAAAACTCAATATGCGTTAAGGGGAACTTTTTTTCGGCTAAAGCGTTTTTAATCTCCTGGCCGCGGAGAGAATCAGTCCCGACGAGAGCCACCCGAAACGGCTTCTTTTCGACCATCCCGCCTCCCGGTTCACAGGGTTTTTTGCCTTTCCTGCATCAGGACGTACATTTTATCCTTAAGAGCCAGTTTTTTCTTCTTAAGCTGCCGCTCTTCCAGTTGTTCTTCCTCGCTTAAAGCACCCTTGGTCTTTAAGACCTCCAGACGCTCTTCGCACCGCCGATGTTCTTCAACCAGACGCCGGAATTCCTCGCTTTCTTTAAGGAGGCGCTCCTTCAGGGCTTTTTCGTCCATTTTCTCGTCTCCCTGGAAAGGATAACACAACCCACTTTTCAATTCAAACAAGCGCCGCCTGGAAAATCCTCTCGAGCCGGTCGGCCAGGGAAGCCCAGGTAAACTCTAAGATTTTCTGCCTCCCTGCTAAGGATAACCGCCGGCGGAGGTCTTCATCGTGCATTAAAATCTCTATTTTTCTTTTGAGGATAAAAGGCAGCGGCCACCTGACGACGACCGCCGTTTGACCGGGAATGGCAAAATCTTCCGTACCGCTCGGCGTCGAGATTACCGGCACGCCGCAGGCCATGGCTTCAGCCGTCGGGTTTGACCAGCCGGCCCGCCTTTCAGCGCTGACAAACACATCAGCTTGAGAATACATCCAGGCAAGCGAAGTCTGAGGCAGGTTCCAGAAAAACTCAAAGGGCACAGACGGCTGCAAAAGCTCCCGCGAGTCTCTTTTCTCTCCCTCGACCGGGGAATCGAACAACAGGAGCTTCACGTTGGGGTATTTTCGGTAGAGTTTTTCGACAGCCCGGACAACGAGTTGAATTCCTTTCCGTCGGCGATAAACACGGCCGTAGCAAAGCACCCGAAATTCATTCGCCGGCCGGTTGCTCTCCAGAGGGTAAAATAGACTGGGGTTAATTCCGCCAGCGGCCAGTTCACACGGTACTCGATAACGTTTCTTTATCCGTCGGCATAGCCCGGTCGAGTTGGCCAGGAAATGAAACGGCTGGCGGACAACAGTTTTTTCCAAACGATGACCTGCCAGGACAAAATAGAAAAATTTAACCCGGGAGGAAATGGCCTGAAATTGGGGAAGCAAAGAATATTCTGAACAAATAGCCACATCATGCTGTTCCTCGAAGAGCCGGGAAAACGGCCTTGTCTGGCCCTTAAATTCTAACCACGCCGGCGGCCTTCCCTCCGGAGTATAAAGGATAAAATTATGGCCCTTGCGGGCTAATTCGTTTCCTAACTCGAGGTAGCGGCGGACCCCGCCCCAGATTTCGACGTGAGGCAAAAGGGCGGCTATCTTCATTCTGACTCCGTCTCGCTGGCTAATTACAGCCAGCCGAGCGCGCTTTTTTCTCAACTTGCCAGCAATTATCTGGCAATTTTCTCTTGTTCTTTAGTAAATTAGCATCTCCTCGGGTTAAGAAGCAAATTAAGCAGAATTATTGACAACCGCGGCTGAGCAAAATATACTTTTATAGGTTTTACCCGACGTGGCCAGGTAGCTCAGTCGGTAGAGCGAGGGACTGAAAATCCCTGCGTCGGCGGTTCGATTCCGTCCCTGGCCACGCTTTATTTTTTTATTTTCAATAAGTTAGCCCTGAGAAAGACTGCGAAAAACTGAGAAAAAAAGCGAAAGCACTTAGGGCATATTTTGGGCATACTTTAAGGAGAGGACAAAAAGAACTCGCATTTTTTACTTTTTGCGGTGGTCACGCTCTCGACACACCTGCCCTTTAACCCGCAGTCAAATCAACCTCTCATATAATAAATTTCCGCCCGACAATGGCGACAAACTTGGCCGCACCTTAGGAGAAATTGAAAATTTTAAATTAGGCAAGAGATGAAGCTTATATTCAATTACTCTTATATTCAATTACTTAAGTTTTCGGACAGAGCCAGGATTAGCACCGCCTTTTTCTGCCGAGAAATTTTCGTTAATAAAGAAGTTACCTGGCTCGTCGGCTACAAAACTGCGAACTCCAGTCCTGCTAATTGGTCGGGCTAAAGATAAAACCACCTCTTTCCTAAATTACCCTATCTCTTCAGGCTGTGAAAAGGTTTAACCCAAAACGGAGTGGCCTTTTTTCGACCGTCTTAAAAAGGCAACATTCGCCCGGACAAAACCAGTTAGCTCTCCCGCATCATAACGCTTCAGCGGACAGAGAACTCCGTAAAGAGGCTTCTCTTTAGCCCAGAGCCGCAAACCGTCGGTTAGCTGGACTTCACCCCTTTCGTCGGCTGGCGTTCTCCTCAGGTAATCCATGATTTCAGGGGATAAAATGGCTCTCCCCCAGACCCCAAACCGAGAAAAGGCTCTGGCCGCACCCGGCTTTTCCTCCAGGTCCTTGACGAGATAGATTCCCTTTTTTTTAATTCGCTCGACCGAAGCGACGCCGACTTTGGCCGCCTCGGGTTGCGAAATTTTCCCCAGAAGAACAACCGGCCTGTAGCCTTCCTCCCATGCTTCTAGGAGAATAGACAAGCAGGGCCTTTCGCCGAAGTAAATGTTGTCCGGGTTGAGCAGGGCAAAAGGTTCATGGCCGACGAAGTCTCGACACATGAGGACGGCGTGCCCCAGTCCCAACCTCTTTTCCTGAAAGATAAAATGCACCCTGGCAGCGCTCCAGAGAGAGCTAATTTCGTCATACAGGTCGTTAAGCCCTCTTCTTTTCAGCAACTTTTCCAGCTTGGGGTCAGGCTGGAAATACTTGACTAAAGGTTCTTTGGTGGCCGAAACGACGATGGCAATTTCCCTCAGCCCGCAGGCAACCGCTTCCTCCCAGGCATGCTGAATAAGCGGCCTCCCCCCTACAGGCAGCATTTCCTTGGGAATTGCTTTAGTTACCGGAAGCCACCGCAGGCCAAGGCCCGCCGCGGGAATTATAGCTTTTTTTATCCTCGCTGGCCTGACCAACCTTCGTTTAAAGAGTCGCCCTGCCCCCCGATGGAGACCTAAAACCGGTAGCTAATAGAGATGTTAGGAACAATCAGCGTCATATTGTAGATGCCGGGCATGGCCGAATGATATTCAGGCTTAGTCAGAACGTCCACATAACTTACTTTTCTCTCCTGGCCCATCAAGTATTCAAAACCAAAATCGAGCTTCAAGTCGCCGAGCGCATACCCTACACCGACAGTAAAAACGTTGAAGTCGTAACTCGGCAGCAGAACGTTCATCGTCGTGTCAGGAGCTGGAGATGGGTCCCAGTAATAGCCAGCCCGGACAGCCCAGTTGTTCGGCAGGGCGTATTCGGCCCCGAAGCGAAGTTGCATGACGCTTTTCCAGTGGAGCTCCCGCTGGTCGTCGCCGCTCAGGGCCATCAGCAGCTTCCAGCCTGGGTCGAGATAATCGGTTTTCATGACGTCGATGACTTTCCACTCGGACCACTGGAGGTCGGCCGTCAGGGTTAGAGAGGTAACTGGTTTAAAGGCCAAACCAAAAGCCAGCCAGGTTGGCCAGGTAACATTCCTTTCGAGGTCCGACTCTTTGTTCAACCCTACAAGATAAAGATTGGAAATCGTCGCATTCCCTTTGAACTTGACCGTGCTCCTCGTCCGGAAAGTAGCTCCCAGGCTGAATTTTTCGCTCGGCCGGACAAGCACTCCCAAAGTCGCGCCGATTCCCCAGCCGCTCATACTTTCTTCATATTGCCCGAGGTCGATTTTATACGGTGGTGTGGGGATGGCTGTCGAGCCAGCATGCATAGCAATGTCGAAAGAACCGTAGTTTAGGTTAAGCGTAGCCCCGATTAACAGCTGGTCGCTGACTTTGTAAGCCAGGGCTGGGGCGATGCTGACCACTCCGATCCGGCTCCGCCACTCGTACGTCTTGTTCTCCGCAATTGCGGCAAAATCAGACCCATCCCAGGAAGCGCCAAGGCCGGATGGCACAAAAACACCAATCCCGGCCACCAGGTTTTCAGCTATCGGGTGATAATAAGCTGCCAGGCCCGCCAGGTAGTGTTTTGACTCTGTCTGGGCGTTGACCATGGTCAGGGTCCCCACTCCAGCCACCGGCACTTCGAGCTTGTATTTTCCTGAAGGAATAAGGTCGGTACCGTAAAAACCAAAATACCGAGTCTTAAACAACCCGATGCCGGCCGGGTTCCAGAAGATGGCACTATAATCGTCAGCTAAGCCTACAAATGCTCCCCCCATGGCCAGGGCCCGCGAGCCGAGGCTGTTGAGGTTGAGTCCGTTGGCCGCAAGAATGGCCGGAATGGCAAGCCAGAGGGCTATCCCAAGAATGACGCCTTTTTTCTTCCTCATTGGCTCCTCCAAGTTGCGAAATATTTTTCTTTGCTTTTATCACAAAACGAAAAAACTATCAATCTAAGCTCGCCCACACAAGATAATATCTTTTTCTCCTTAACCGGCTCTTCTGAAGACAAGCTCGCCCTTCCGGTCAACGTCCACCACGACAGCGTCGCCTTCTTTGAACTCTCCCTGGAGCAACTTATGAGCCAGAGGATTCTGAACAAGCTGTTGAATCGTCCTTTTGAGCGGCCGCGCCCCGTAAACGGGGTCAAACCCTCTTTCGGCCAATATTTCATTCGCTCTTACCGTGGGTTCGAGTTTAATCTTCTTTTCCGCCAGCCTGGTCTGCAGGAGCTTCAACTGGATATCAACTATTTTCATGATAACCTCTTTGCTCAGTGGCTTAAAAATAACCACTTCATCAATCCGGTTTAGAAACTCTGGCCGGAAAGATTGTTCGAGAATCTTGCGGACCTCTTTTTCCATCGTCTCATAATCCTGGCTGAATTCTTTAATGACGTGGCTCCCCAGGTTGGAAGTCATGATAATTATCGTGTTCCGAAAGTCGACCGTCCGGCCCTTGCCGTCAGTCAGCCGGCCGTCATCCAGGATTTGAAGAAGGATATTAAATACATCGGGATGGGCCTTTTCAACCTCGTCCAGGAGAATAATAGAATAGGGCCGCCTCTTTATGGCTTCGGTCAACTGGCCGCCTTCTTCATAGCCGACATAACCTGGAGGCGCGCCAATCAGCCGGCTGACCGTATGTTTTTCCATGTACTCCGACATATCCAGCCGCACCATGGCTCTCTCGTCGTCGAATAAGAATTCAGCCAGAGCCCTCGCTAGCTCGGTTTTTCCCACCCCTGTTGGCCCCATAAAAAGAAAAGAGCCGATGGGTCGAGCTGAATCCTGAAGACCAGCTCTCGCCCGGCGCACGGTGTCGGCCACGGCTCGCAAGGCATGGTCCTGGCCAACAACCCTTTGATTGAGCTTTTCCTCCATCCGGATTAGCTTGTCGACTTCTCCCTCGAGCATCTTAGAGACCGGAATACCGGTCCACTTAGAAACCACTTCGGCGATATCCTCTTCGTCCACTTCTTCCTTGATCATCTTGCCTTTTTTCTGGAGCTCGGCCAGCTCGGCCGTCAGCCGGTCAATTTCTTTCCGCAACTCAATCAGCCGGCCGTAACGAATTTCTGCCACTTTTTCTAAGTCTCCCCGGCGTTCGGCATTCTGCTCTTCTATCTTAAGGTTATCGACTTGCTCTTTTAGCCGGTTCATTGCCTGGATCAGTTCTTTTTCCTTCAGCCACTGTCCTTTGAGCGCATCGCTCCTTTCTTTCAGCTCCTCCAATTCCTTCTGGATTTTTGCTAACCGGTCCTTAGACGCCTCGTCTTTTTCTTTCTTCAGGGCCTGGCGCTCAACCTCAAGCTGGCGAATCCGCCGGTCGAGCTCGTCAATCTCTTCAGGCATGCTGTCGATTTCCACCCGAATCCTGGCCGCCGCCTCGTCTACCAGGTCGATAGCTTTATCGGGCAAATACCGGCCGGAGATGTAGCGATGGGAAAGCATGGCCGCAGCGACCAGAGCCGAATCTTTTATTTTTACCCCGTGATGGAGCTCGTATTTCTCTTTAAGGCCGCGCAAAATGGATATCGTCTCCTCGACTGTGGGTTCATCCACATAAACTGGCTGGAAACGCCTTTCGAGGGCCGGGTCTTTCTCGATGTATTTTTTGTATTCGTTGAGCGTCGTGGCCCCGATGCAGCGAAGCTCACCCCGGGCCAGCGGCGGCTTGAGCATGTTGGAAGCGTCAACCGCGCCTTCGGCCGCTCCTGCGCCGATAATCGTATGGAGCTCGTCGATAAACAAAATTATTTCGCCGCCAGCCTCTTTGATTTCCTTAAGAATCGCCTTTAATCGGTCTTCGAACTCACCCCGGTATTTTGTCCCGGCAATTAAAGCGCCGATATCAAGAGCAATCAGCCTTTTGTTCTTTAAGGATTGAGGGACATCGCCGTTGGCGATTCTTTGAGCCAAACCTTCAACGATGGCGGTCTTCCCAACCCCTGCCTCGCCGATTAAAACCGGGTTGTTCTTGGTGCGTCGGCTGAGCACCTGGATAACCCGCCTTATTTCATCCTCCCGGCCTATAACCGGGTCGAGCTTTCCCTGGCGGGCGAGCTCAGATAAGTCCCGGGCATATTTTTTAAGAACCTCGTACTTCGTCTCCGGCTCGGCGTCGGTGACTCTCTGAGTCCCCCTGACTTCGGCCAGAGCCTTAAGAATCCCCTCTTCATCGACGCCGTGGCTCTTTAGAATCCGGGAAACTCCGCCTCTCTCGTCCCTGAGCATGGCCAGGAATAAGTGTTCGGTCGAAATATATTCATCTTTAAGCGCCGCGGCCTCTTTTTCCGCCTGGCTGAGAACCTGTCTCAGCTCAGGAGAAACATAAATCTCCCCCGCACCTGAAACCTTGGGCAAACGGCCGAGGGCGGCCGTGAGGTCTCGCTTGATTGCCTCTAAGTTCACCCCCAATTTCGCGAGAACAGAGGCGACTACATTCTCTTCTTGTTCGAGGAAACTTAAAAGAAGATGCTCGGGTTTTACCTCCTGGTGGCCCATTTCTTCGGCTTTTCTCTGGGCTAAAGCTAAGGCTTCCTGAGACTTTAAGGTCAGCTTATCCCAGCGCATCATCCTTCTCCTTGCCAATATAAGCTAACTGGTATTAAAACGCCTCTCCACCTCAGTGTCAAGGAGGGACAAGACCTGGCCTGTTGGTTTTCTTTCAGGTTCTGACGGACAGGTTTGAAAACCTCAAAAAAATTCTTGACAACGGCAAAAAAATTGATATGTATTTCATGGGAGATGACCATGGAAGAAATTGAAATTTCAAGCTGGTTGACCCTGGATGCCATAAAGAAAAAGGCGGATATCATCGAGACAGTAGGGAACCTTCAGACAGGTCATAACATGTCAATCTTCTGCGTCATCGAGGATGATTACCTGGAACTTTGCTACAGCGACTCAGGCCCGAACTATCTCCGCCGTTATGAAGACAAGGATGAGCTCGAAGAGGCCATCGAGCAGCGAAAGGAAGAGGCGGGCGAGGCTCCCTACGAAGAGGACATGGATTTCGACGAAGAATACGAAGAAGAGGAGGAAGAAGAGGAGGAAGAGTTCGACTTCGAGGATGAATCGGAGAAATTCTGACGGTTTAACTGTGAATTAAGCTACCTCTCCTCGCGACGCGAAAAGGGGGTAATTCTTTTTTTCCATTGGTGAAGCCACTCCAGGGCTTCAAGCGGCGTAAGCCGGTCAAGGTCTTGGGCCAGCAAGCTTTCTTCTAACTCCGCCAGTAGGTGGTACTTCTCATCCTCGTCAAAAAGCCATAGCTGTCTGTTATCCACCGGTTTAGCCCGACGACGGCCCAAACGGGGCTGGCCGGCAGGGTCCAGCTCTTTTCTTTCGAGGTTGAACAGGATTTCTTTGGCCCGGGCAATAACCGTCTTGGGAACTCCCGCCAGCTTGGCGACATGCAGTCCGTAGCTCTGGTCAGAAGGCCCGGGGACGACTTTTCTTAAGAAAACAACATCGCCCCCGTGCTCCTTGACTAAAACATGCAAGTTCTTAACCCGAGGGAGTAAGAGCTCGAGCTCCGTAAGCTCGTGATAGTGAGTGGCGAACAGGGTTTTCGGCCGGATATCTTCTCTCTCATGCAAGTATTCGGTCACCGCCCAGGCGATGCTAAGGCCGTCAAAAGTGCTCGTCCCCCGGCCGATTTCATCCAGGAGTATCAGGCTGCGGGGGGTTGCTTGATGCAAGATTCTGGCCGTCTCGGTCATCTCGACCATAAAAGTAGATTGACCCAGACTCAGATAATCTGTGGCTCCGATGCGAGTGAAAATCCGGTCGATAATCCCGATTCGGGCTTCGGCGGCCGGGACAAAAGACCCCATCTGGGCCATGAGACAAATCAGGGCTACCTGGCGAATATAAGTCGATTTCCCGCCCATATTTGGCCCGGTAATGACCAGGATTTGGTTCTTATCTCGGTCGAGCTCGACATCGTTAGGAACAAAAGGCTCGTTCAGAGTCTTCTCGACTACCGGATGGCGGCCTTCCCTGACCCAGATGACGTCTGAATCATCGACCTCAGGCCGGATGTAACGCCGCTCAGCCGCCAACTGGGCAAGACCAGCCAGGACATCCAGGTGGGCTAAACGTCTGGCTATCTCTTTTAAGCGGCCGGCGTGCTGGCTAACCTTTTCTCTGATTTCTAAGAATAACTTGGCCTCCAGCTCTTTGATTCTTTCCTCAGCCGAAAGGACTTTTTCTTCGTAGGCTTTAAGTTCAGGAGTGATAAACCGCTCCGAACCCACCAGGGTCTGTTTACGGATGTAATCAGCCGGGACAAGCGGCAGGTTCGGCTTCGTTACCTCGATAAAATAGCCGAAGACCTGGTTATAACGGACTTTGAGTGAGGCAATGCCTGTCCTCTGCCTTTCCTTCTGTTCTAAACCCGCAATAAAACTCTTGGCCGACCGGGATACTTGCCTGAGCTCATCCAGCTCAGGGGAAAAACCCGCCTGGATGACGCCACCTTCGTCGATGGAGAATGCCGGCTCTTCCAGAATCGACCGGCTGATTAACTCGGCGATGTCAGCTGCATTGTCCCATTGCCCCTTTATCTCCTGGAGCCATGGCGCCTGAAGCGGCTCGAGATATCTTCTTATTTCGGGAAGCGGGGCCAGAGATTGACGGAGAGACACCAGGTCGCGAGGATTCGCCACGCCCAAGGATAGCTTCCCCGCAAGCCTTTCAAGGTCGCCAACCTGTCTCAAGGATTTTCTGAGTTCTTGTCGCTCGACCGTGTGCTTTAGGAAATCTTCAACCGCGTCCAGCCGGCGGTTGATTTCTTGCCTGTCAAGCAGAGGCTCAAGAATCCAGGAGCGAAGGAGTCTGGCTCCGGCGGCAGTTACTGTCATATCCATAACATCTAACAGGGAATCTTTTTCGCGACCGTCCCTGATATTTCTGACAAGCTCCAGGTTGCGGATGGCGGTGGCGTCGAGAACCATGAACTGGCTGGTCTGGTAAAAGCTCACCCCCTCGACGAACTGCAAGGCATCCGGTCTTAGATTCCGAAGATAATAAAGGAGGCTCCCGGCCGCGACTGTCGCCAGAGGCTTTCCGTCGAGGCCAAACCCGGCAAGCGATTCAACTCCGAAATGGGAAAACAGAAGTTGACGGCAATGGGCCTGGTCAAAAACCCAATCCTCTAAGGGACTCAGGACAGGAGAACTCTGCTCAGGAGAAGCAAACAGCCGGGCAACTTCGTGGTTTCTGGTCTCAGGGAAAATAATTTCTTTGGGCGAAAGACGGAAAAGCTCGTCCAGGAGTTCTTGCTGCGTCCTCCCGACGGCTTCGGTGGCTCGGACGCGGCCGCTCATCATGTCCAAGACGGCCAGACCCCAATCCTGGTCCTTAAGCATAAGGCTGGCCAAAACCACACCTTCGCGGGAACTTTCTGGCTCTATCTCAAGCGTTGTCCCCGGCGTCAAGACTCTCACTACCTCTCGACGAACGACACCCTTGGCCGTCCGCGGGTCTTCTACTTGCTCGCAGATAGCCACTCGGTATCCCTGGCGCAACAACTTGGCCAGATAACTCTGGACGGCATGGTAAGGAACCCCACACATCGGGACTTTCTGCCGGGAAGTGAGGGCGATGTCGAGGATAGCTGAGGCTAACTTGGCATCCTCAAAAAACAGCTCGTAAAAATCACCCAGACGGAAAAAGAGAAGATAATCCCGGTATTGCTTTTTAAGCCGGAGGTACTGCTGCATCATCGGGGTAACTGCATCCGAAGTCTGGCGTGTCATGTTTTCAACTATATCCCCGCGAAACAAGGTTTTCAACCTTACCCATGTATATTTTAATCATAAGAAAGCATCTTTCGGGTGAAGAAAGCCTCACCTCCTCTCCCGCCAGCAGGAATGCTTGACTCTGGCGGCTGACCTGGGTTATCTTGCTTTTTCGATGAATTTTCCCAATTTCTTAACCATTCTCCGGATAATCTCCATCCCTGCGCTTGTCATCTGCCTCTTATCAAATTTTACCTACCAGGCGTGGGTGGCTTTCGGTCTTTGGTGCCTGGCCACTTTTACCGATACTCTGGATGGTTTTTTGGCCAGGAGACGAAAACAAATCACTGTTTTTGGCCAGTTATTGGACCCGATTGCCGATAAGTTGCTGGCGATTTCCGCCTTTATTTGTCTTGTCCAGCTCGGTCGAGTGCCGGCGTGGATGGCCGTTATTATCATCGGGCGCGAATTTGCCATTACCGGCTTCCGGGCAATCGCCTCTTCCCAGGGCCATCATATCCCGGCTTCAGCCCTGGGAAAAGCCAAGATGATTCTGGAGACAGGAACCATCGCTTTATTGATCTTAGGGAAAGATATATTAGGCGGTTTTTATATTTTAACCAGAATCGGCCTCTGGGCCATAATCGTTGTTTCTGTCATCTCGGCGGCAGAATACGGCCTACGTTATGTTCCCCGGCTTTCGAGCCACGCTTAAAAGATGTTCCCTTGCCCTCCCAAGGGTTTCGATGTCTTCGCAGTTGAGGATTGATACCGGTCGGCCCCATGGTCGAGCAATCCGCCGCATCAGGCCGCTGAGGACTTTTCCGGCTCCAACTTCGACCACCGTCGTTACCCCCGCCTCTTTCAGCCTTTCCATGCTCTTTGACCAGAGAACGGTCCGGCTTACCTGACGCTTCAGGGCCTCGCGGGCTTCTTCCGCCCGCCAGATGAGGCGAGCCTCGACGTTGGTGATTATCGGAAACCTGAGGTCATGGAATTCCACCTGGTCAAGGTCGAGCTTGAGCTTTTCTTCGGCCGGTTTCATTAGGCTCGTATGAAAAGGCGCGCTAACTGGAAGCGCAACCCATTTGGGCGGCTTGAGCTTTTCGACCGCTTCCTCGACAGCCTCTTTCTTTCCCGCCACCACAATCTGTTCCTCACTATTCCAGTTGGCGATTTCCACGACTCCTTTCGTGATTTCAGCCAGGGTCGCCTGGACAGCTTCTAAAGGTAGGCCAAGCACAGCCACCATCGCACCTTTTCCTGGAGGGACGGCCTCTTGCATATAAAGACCTCTTTTCCTGACGAGCTGGAGAGCGTCAGGGAAGGAAATTCCGCCCGCGGCCACCAGGGCCGAATACTCCCCCAGGCTGTGACCGCACGCCAAGTCCGGCTCTATCCCCAGAAGCTCGTAGGCAATAATGCTCACCGTCAGGAGCGCTGGCTGGGTGTTGGCCGTTAGCCGCAACTCTTCCTCGGGGCCTTCAAAACACAGCCGCGAGAGGGAAAAACCGAGAACCTCGTCAGCCAGGGCAAAAATCTCTCTGGCCCGCTCGGACTCTTGATAGAAGTTGCGGCCCATCCCGACATACTGGGACCCCTGTCCTGGAAACACAAAAGCTACTGGCATCATATCTCACTCCGGTCTAAAAATTGGAGACATTCGTTCCTCACCCGGATTAAAGCCTTTTTCCTCAGTCCTTCTTTCCAGTCTTCTAACTGGCGCCTGAGCTTTTCCTGCCGGATTTGGTTTTCGACCTCGCCAGCCACCTCAACCAGGGGGCGAGGTTCGCGGCCTCTAAGCTTTTCCTCGGGGATGTATCTTTCGGCATAATAGGCTTCAATCTCCCGCAAGGTAACACTGGTTTTGAGGCTCGAATGAAGCGCTATAATTTTCTCGTATAAAAGTTTTTCTTTCAAATAAGCCTCGAGCTCAGGTTCAGAGAGGCCAAAAAAGCTCAGCCGCTCCCGGATAGACTCCTCACCTTTCGCTTGGAATATTTCTCGCCTGAGCCCGGCGACTTCTTCCGGACTCAGGCTAACTTCACCCTTAGCTGCCTGGACAACGAGCTTGATTTCGATAACCTTATTCAAAAGTTCTTCGGGAGACAGCCCGCCTTGAGCCGCTGGAGTTAAGATGAACTCGCGAAAAATCTTGAGGTCGAGGAGGGTGATAATCTCCTGGTTAACAGTCGCCACCAAACAATCAACCACCTGCTGGTCGGCCGAGAAAGCCCCGGCAGCGGTCAGGCTGAGAAAAAGAAAAAGCAGCCAGGCATTTTTCTTGACAATCGCCATCAGAATATCTGACCTATAGTTATGAAAAGTAGCGGTCGGGCCGACGGCCGTTTCCCGGAAACATTCCAGGCAAGCTCGAGCCGCAGCGGGCCTAAAGGAGTCCGATATCGGATGCCGACGCCTAACGCATTCTTCATGCTGCCAAGACTGAACTGGCTCCGCTTGCTGAAGACATTTCCTAAATCATAAAACAGGCATCCGCTAAGCTCAGGCCTACTGCTTAAGAGCGGAAAACTAAATTCCAGGTTGCTTAGAATAAGCGCCTTCCCGCCGACTGGTTTCCCCGAAAGCTCATCTTTCGGCCCCAGGGCGTCAAACTCTTCTCCCCGGAATGAGTTGCTGCCGCCGGCAAAAAATCTTTCATGGACCGGGATTCTTCCCCGGCCGAGGCCAAGTCGAAACGTGGCCGCGAAATTCCACCCTGGGGCTATTGGCAGAAATCTCTGATACTTGAGAAATGTTTTTAAGAAATTAGCTTCGGCCCGGAATAAAGGATAAGCCCATTCGAAGACGGCTGAGGCAAAATAGCCTCTCTGAGGGTTAAAACTGTCGTCCCGTCGGTCATGGATGAGGCTGGCTGAGATGGATGTCGAAGAAAATGGGAAAAACTGGCGGTCAACTTCTGATTCGGTTATTTCTAAGTGGGTCAGGACAGTCCGGGCGTAACGGAAGGTCAGGACACTCATCAGGTCTCCCTTTAAAGGTTTTAGCCCGGTCAGGCTGAACCCCCGACGGTCGAACCCGAAGCTTATTCTCTCTTCCCTCTCTAACCAAACATTCAGATAGCCGCGCACCGGAAGCCCGAAAAGATAAGGTTGTTCCCAGGAAGCCACCCCCCGGGTTTCCTTAAGACTCATCTGGCTGACAAAACTCAGTTGGGAGGCGTCTCCCAGGAAGTTCCCCCTGACGATTTCTGCCGTCCCTCTCAACCGAAGCACGTTGTTCCAAACCTCAAAAGACCGCGGTTCTGATTTTGTTTCCAACCCGACGCCGACGCTGGCCAGGTTTCTTTCTCCTTCTTGAACCCGGAAAATCAGGTCTAAGGAATCATCCGAAGCGGGAACTTCCTCCACCTGAACTTTGGAAAATATTCCCAGCCGCTCTAAGTTTCGCTGGGACTCGAGAATCAGTCTCTGGCTGGCCCAATCGCCCTCTTTGATTCTGAGTTCTTTTTCCACCGTCCGTTCTTTGGTGGCTACCAGTCCGGTAAAATAAATATTCCCGACCTTGAATCTTGGCCCTTCCTTTATCTTGAAAAAAAGCGAATAAACACCAGCAGGCCCGGCTTCTTCTTCAACCTCAACCGTTGTCTCCCTAAACCCGTGGTCGGCATAAAAATTAATGATCCTCTGGCAGTCAAGTTTGACCTGTGGCGGGTAATAGGGGCTTGCTGGCTGACTGAAGACAGCCGCTTGCAGTTCCTCGGGCGAAAAGGTCAAATTGGGTGAAAAGCGAACCGAGCCTATTTTCTCTGCCTGTCCTTCATCAATCAGGAATCGGGCAGTCAAGGATTTATTTTGGCTCACCAGTTCAACCTCCACTTTCGCCCGGGGAAATCCCTGAGTTTGATAGAAAGCTTCGAGCTCCGCGGCCAATTCATAAACCCTGTCGCCGCTAATCAAACTGGTGAAGGGAGCCCGCGAACCGATTCCCAATACCCGGCGTAATTTTTCGGCCGGAAAATGAGCCGCGCCGACAAATTCAACATCAGTAATCCGGCGCCGGGCCCCAGGCGCAATCTTATAAATCACCCTCATTTCTTCCTGGCTTTTTTCCAAACGAGAGCTTATTTCGGGGGTTAAGTACCCGCGGCGCCGTAAGTAACGAATTATCCTGGCCTCGCCTTCACTCAACGCCCACTCTTCGAAGAATTTCTCTTCCCAGAGTGGGGTTATCAATTCAGCCGGAATTTTTGC
Source organism: Candidatus Aminicenantota bacterium (assembly GCA_037441905.1). Taxonomy (GTDB): domain Bacteria; phylum Acidobacteriota; class Aminicenantia; order Aminicenantales; family CALLJL01; genus CALLJL01. The sequence continues at coordinate 38,301 of JBBIRF010000002.1, read as the reverse complement.
CCCCTGAAACTCCAGGATAACTTTCTCGTAAAGCCGGGGGTTGATTTCAACATCTACCTCCCCTTTCTCCTGGTCTACCGAAGCTACCCAGTTGACCTCGGCCCTCAAGAAACCCCGGCGTCGTAAGTCTTGCTCGAGCAAAAGACACTCGGCTTCCAGGAGGCGTGGATTATATTCATTTTCCCCCAGAAGATTCAGGCGGTTTTTTCCATCCGGGTCTAATTTTTGGCCGTCTCCCGACCAAATCAGTTTTCTGATTTTAAGCCGCGGGCCAGGATTAATTTTCCAATAAAGGTCTACCCAGCTGCTCGCGGGAATGCGTTCTACCCTGGACTCAATCACCGGTCGGAAGAATCCTTCGCGGCCAAGAATTTCCTTTATTTCTAACTCCCCTTTTTTCAAAAGTTCCGGTTCGAAAGGTTCGCCTGGCCGGAGGGATTTGGCCTCAACCGAGACGGACGAGGGAATCAGCCGCTCGGCAACGTCATAAAAAACCTGCCGCAGATACAACTGTCGCTTGAGTTCAAGAACGAGGTCTACTCGCGGCTGGCCCTCGCTCAGAACTTTGATTTCAGAAAAGAGGCCTGTCCGGTACAGGTGGCCGATGACCTGTCTTACTTTAAACAAAGAGAAAGGTTCCCCAGGCTTTAAGGGGATCAATCTTTTTATTTCCGGAGGAGCGGGAGCCGAGTCCACTTTGACCTCAACCTGGCCGATAAATAGAGCTTTCTTCTCCTCACTCCAGCTGGGAATAGCCCCTAATGCCAGAGACCAAATCGCCAGCAACCTCAGGACTAGGGAAGAAAAAGCAAATGGCTTGCGGCCAAGCAATTCTCTAAAACCTCCGCCGAATCTTGACATCAAAACTAATCCGGCCGAGTTCGTCTCTGATGCCAACAATCGAGAGGCCCGGCCGAAGTTCCCACTCCAGCCGGACAATTTCTTCCCGCTGAGTTGTCAAATTGGTCGAATAAACAATGAAAAAGTTCTCTGAAATCTTTTTGCCCACCGTCAGCCTGGCAGTCATTTCGGCCGAGCTGCCTAAAACAAACGGGTCAATGCGCAGCCGGTCAAGACTGAGAACCTTTTGGGCCCGCTTCTTGGCCTCTTCCACTAACTCCCCCGAGAGGAAAGAGGCAGTGCTCACCTGAGCCGCCAGGTCGGCCGAAGTAATTCTCTTAAAGGATTCTCCGAAGGCCAGAAGAGCCAGGACTTCTTCAGCTGAAAGCGGCGGCGAAGAGGCGAACTCGGGTTTCAGACGGTCAATCGGACCCGAGAGGGAAAAATTAACCCGATAATCCTGGACATAAGTTTCCGCCTTCATTTCCAGGTAGGGAGCTGAAAGGAGCGGGTTGATAAAGTTTAACTTGCCCTCGAGTAACCGGAAAGTTCGGTCCTGGAAAAAGACAGTGCCGTCAATTGCCTCGACTTCTCCCAGGAGGAGGGGGGAAGCCACCTCACCCGAAATTGTCAGGTCAAAACGACCTCTTACCCGGGCCAAAGAATTATCCACCCAGGCATCGTCCTCAGCCTTTAGCCGCAAAAAAAGGGAAAGGCCCCGCCAGAATTCGGGAAGCGGGGTCTCTTTCCCCGCCGAGGAAAAACTGAGCTTTTCAAAAAATTCTCTTTTCCACGAGGCCTTTTTAACATCAAAACTGCCTTCCAGGACAAAGCGTTCGGGGTTGCGAACGAGCCGGAGAGAAGCGTCGGTTAAAAAACGAGTGCGGTCAAAAGGAGAGAGAACCATGTCTTGGCCATCAACCTGAACATCCAGGTTGATGTTACCCCCGGGGTCAAATCTTACTTCGCCAAAACCCTGCACCTTTCCGCCGCCGAGCCTTGCCTGGAAGGAGCGAACGGAAAAATTCCGGTCGTCGACAAAAGCTAAAAGAGAAAGGTCGGTCAGGGGATGAGCAAACCCCGGAAACGGCAACAGGCTGGCGCTGGCCTCAATGACTCCTGTTGTTCTTGGCTTCCCGTCCTCTTTTTTTATTTCAAACAAGTAATTAAACGACCCTTCAGCCCCTCTCCAGGGAATTACGGAAAATAAAGGTGCTTTCCCTTTGCCTTTAACTGCGTATTGGGAGCGAACGAAAGAGACCTCGCAAGTCAAGTCCAGACTACTTTCCTGTTTGTTATTCGCTGAATGGAATTCGACCAGCAATCCCTCACGACTCGGGAGAACCTCAACCTCTCCGGCAATCTGGTTTTCCTGGTATAAGGAAAATCCCGGGTTGGCGACGGAAAACCTGCCTCGGCTGCGGTCTTTCCCCAGCATTCCTTCTCCCGCCAAGGAAATAGCAGCCTTGCCCCTCAAAGAGGGAATAATCTTTTCCAGAAGAAGCTCTTGACCTCGCAAGTTGACGGCATACTTTTCCCCGGCTAAATCGAGAGTTAAATCGCCAGCGATTACCCCCTCGGCCAACTGACCTTTTAAGCCTCCCAAACCCAAAACGTTGTTTGCCAGCCCGACCTCTGCGGAAAATGCTCTCATCTCCTGGCCGACAAAATTAGCCTGCTGGCTGATGAAATTACCCCTGAGCTCAGTTCCTTGATGCTTATCGACCGACAGACGAAACTTTCCGTCAAACTTGCCGGCGAGAGGCAACCTGACTCCAAGGCCTTCGAGCACCGTGGGCCAATCGCTTTCCTTAATTTCGAGAAAGGCGTCCGTTCTCGAACCCACGGTCTGAACCTCGGCCTTCCCGCTCAATTTGCGGTCGGCAAATTGAAAATCGCCCCTGAATCCTCCGGCTCGCACGCTGAACTCCCCCGAGGCCCGGCTGACCTCAAACCTGGCAAACCCCGCCGGCGCACTCTCAAACTTCACTGAAATTTCGGGCGTTGCGGGTGAGCCAGAAACGTTGACCTCAGCTTCAGCCTGGCCTCTTATTTCTGGAAAAGACCACTCCTGGTTCAAGATTCGCTGCAGAAACACGCGGGTTTCTCTGAGGTCGATGACCTCTGCTTTTATCTGAAAATTAAGATTCTGACCCAGGTCAATTTCTCCGTCGAGCTGAAACCTGGCCATAGGGCCTAAAATTCCCGGGGAGACAATCTGGATGTGTTTTTTGCCGTCCCAGCTGATTCTAAACGAACCTTGGAACGGATACCTCCCTTCTGTAATCTGGAAATCACTTTCTCTTAATTCTCCCTCCACCAGCAAGTTGCCGGCGGCGAGAGAAAAGTTTCCCCAGGCAGGCGACTTTACTGGCCAGGGAAGACGGAGCCATTTTATTATCGGGTCGAGATGAAAATTGGAGAATTTTCCGGCAATCCTTGCGCCTTCCCAGGAAAGCAAGAGCTCGGCCGGGCCAGAGGCTGTATCGAGCTTGAGCCGGAGGTCTCCTCTTTTGCCCAGCGTTATCCCCACCCAGCCTTCGCCACGACCAAGGAAGTATCCGTTTAGTTGCAAGTCCGGGCTTCTTACCTGGCCTTCATAGACCAGGCGACCTTCGCGCCAAGAAATTTGCCCTTCGGAGTTGACGCCTCCTTCCCAGGAAAACGGCAGGCGAAGCCAGCCGGCTATTGCTGGCATCGGCATCCAGAAGCTGGCCGCCAGGTTGAATTCTCCGCTTCCGAGGTTCTTGACCGTGCCTTTAAGTTTAAAAAAGCGGTCAGCCCCTTCCATCAATAGCTGCCTGACGTTTATCTCTCCTCCCCTTCCGTCGAAAACAGCTTTCAAGCGTCCGGAAGGAAAGATTTCTTTTTGACCCAGGGTCAGTTTGGCTTCGCTGGCTTCAACCTGGAGGGTAAACCTGTCACCCTTCTGCTTCCAGACACCTTTGAGGCTTCTTGCCTCGAGCGAATTTTCGCCCGCCTCGAGAACAACATCTGCCTGCCTGAATCGGACCTCTTCAAAAATTAGCGGCGCGGGGATGGCCAAGAAACCGCTGGCGAGCTTCCTTTCGGGTGAGTGGCGGTAAACGATGACAGGCGCATCGATAAAGACTCTCACTGGCCTCTCCCGGGAAATGAGAGAAAGCAGCTTCGCCCGCACGATTACCTGCCTGGCCGTAAAACCGGGAGTTTCTCGCGCCAGTCGGACATCCTCAAAAACCAGACCCGGGGGCGTCAGGCTCAACCGGACGTGGGAATATAACAACAACCCGCTTAGCTTCTGTTTCATTTCATGGAGAAGAAAATTCCTCAGGCTGATTCCGGCTAAGAGGATAATCCCCATAATGGCAAGAAAAATTAAAGTCCTCGCCAGCCGGTGGAAAAGCCTGCGATTTTTCATGGCGAAAGAAATCTTTAACTCTATTTCTATTCTATGGCAAAGAGAACGCTTCCGGCTTCGACGGTCTCACCTGGTTTAACCTTTAAATGAGCCACTTTTCCCTCCTGGGGGGCTTTAATTTCATTTTGCATTTTCATCGCTTCGAGGATTAAAACCGGCTGCCCCTGTTTAACCTCGGCGCCGTTTTCCACCAGAACCGCAACCACTTTTCCCGGCATGGAAATTTTGACCTCCTGTTTCTTTGTCCTGAGTTTTTCTTCTCGGGAAGGTCCAAAAGAAGCCTTCTTCTCGACAAGATATTTTTTGTCTCCGATGATGACTGAATAGCCACTCGAGTTAGATTGAACGAGGACGTTATAAACCCGGCCGTCAATCCGGAGTAAAATTTCCTCGTCGGTTATGAACTCGGCGGAAACCTCGTAGGTTCTGCCCTCGTGGCTAAGAGAAAAAACCTCACCCGGCTGCGGCTTAAGATTCAGGGTGTATTCTTTCCCGTTTAGCCAGAAAGCCAAGTTCATGTCTATAACCTGTTTCTCAGGGTGGCAATCCGGCCCTCAATTTTCCAGGGATTACTCTTAACCCCTAAGCTCCTGGGCGTCTCCGGCCGGGGAGAGCTCAATGACTTAATCGCCGCCGCCACCACCGCGACCAATTCATCACCCCCATCCGGCACGGCTTCTTTTTCTAATTTTGAGACAAAGTGGGTATCATATCTTCCAGCGAGAAAATCAGGGTGTTCGAGAATCCGGAGGAAAAAAGGAATAGTCGTTTTTATCCCATAAATCTGGTACTCCCGCAGCGCCCGCCGCAATCTCTGAATCGCCTCGGCTCGCGTTTTTCCCCAGGCGATAAGTTTGGAAAGGAGGGGGTCATATTCGAGCGGAACGGTATAACCTTCGACGACCCCGCTATCATCTCTAATTCCCGGGCCGCCCGGCGGATGAAGATAAAGAATGGTTCCTGGCGAGGGCATGAAATCTTGAAAGGGGTCTTCAGCCATGACCCGACATTCTATCGCCCAGCCTTGAGGTCTAATCTCTTCCTGGGTGAAAGGAAGCGGCAAACCTTGAGCGATTTCAATCTGGGCTCTGACCAGGTCGATGCCGGTTACCATTTCGGTGATGGGGTGTTCAACCTGCAACCGGGCGTTGACCTCGAGGAAATAAAAATTCCTGTTCTTGTCAACGATAAACTCGACGGTGCCGGCGTTTCGGTAACCGATACTCTTGGCCGCGGCCACCGCCATCCGACCCATTTGATGGCGGGTTTCGTCATCGATAAACGGCGACGGTGTTTCTTCTAAGATTTTCTGGTAGCGGCGCTGGAGCGAGCACTCCCTCTCCCCGAGATAAACGGCGTTTCCGGTGAAGTCGACCAAAATCTGAACTTCTATATGATGCGGCTCCTCGATATATTTTTCTATGTAAATCGAAGGGTCACCAAAGCTCGCCTGAGCTTCGGAAGCGGCCAACCGGTAAGCCGAAAGCAACTCTTCTGGTCTGGCTACGTACCTTAATCCTTTTCCGCCCCCGCCGGCCGAAGCTTTGAGCAAAAGCGGATAACCTATCTTCTCGGCAGCGGCTACGAGGTCGGCTTCGGATTTTATCGGCTGCAAAGTCCCGGGGATTATCGGGACGCCGGCCTCGACCATCTTCTGGCGGGAAATGGTTTTCAAGCCCAGCAACTCCATCGGCCCAGACGGTGGCCCGATAAAAATGATTCCCTCCTCCTCGCACCGGCGGACAAAATGATGATTCTCGGCCAGGAAACCGTACCCGGGATGAATCGCCTCGGCTCGACAGCGCTTGGCGATTTGAATAATTTTTTCGATGTTGAGATAACTCGCCGCCGGCGCCGCCTCGCCCAGGGGATAGGCTTCTTCGGCTAAACGAACGTGCAGGCTGCGGCGGTCGACATCAGAATAAACAGCCACCGGGACTATGCCCATTTCGCGACAAGCCCGGATCACCCGAACAGCAATCTCGCCTCGGTTAGCTATCAGAATTTTTTTGATCGGCCTCATTGGTAAGCCAGGCTAAAGCGGAATATTCCCGTGTTTTTTCGGCGGATTCTTGTCCCTTTTGTTTTCTAACATTCTCAAAGCAGCAACGAGCTTCGTCCGGGTAAAACGGGGTTCGATAACTTCGTCAAGATACCCTTTCTCACAGGCAATATAAGGGTTGGCAAATTTTTCTCTAAACTCGGCTATCTTCTGGGCGCGGAGGACATCGGGCTCGGGGGAAGCTTCGAGCTCCCGCTGATAGATAATCTTCACGGCGCCTTCCGGACCCATCACCGCGATCTCAGCCGTCGGATAGGCAAAGTTGACGTCCGCCCGGATATGTTTGGAAGCCATGACGCAGTAGGCGCCGCCGTAGGCCTTCCTGGTGATAACCGTAATTTTAGGCACGGTGGCCTCGGCAAAAGCATACAACAGCTTGGCCCCGTGGCGAATAATACCCCCATGCTCCTGAGCTACGCCAGGAAGGAACCCGGGCACATCCTCAAAAGTTATCAGCGGAATGTTAAAAGCGTCGCAAAACCGGACAAAACGAGCGGCCTTATCCGAAGCATCGATATCAAGAGCGCCGGCCAGATGGTCCGGCTGGTTGGCCACAATACCCACCGATTTTCCTGCTAAGCGACCAAACCCGATAACTATATTCCGGGCAAAATCAGGCTGAACTTCGAAGAAATGACGGTCGTCAAGAACTTCGACGATTATCCGGCGGATATCGTAGGGTTGGTCAGGGTCATCCGGGACGAGACTGTCGAGCTCTTCGCTTGTCCGGTCCCACGGGTCAGCCGTTTCCTTTTCGGGCGGGTCCTCAAGGTTGTTGTTGGGAATAAAAGAAAGAAGTTCCCTTATAATGGCCATGGCATGCTCTTCGTTATCGGCCGCAAAATGAGCCACCCCGCTTATCGTGTTATGGGTATCGGCTCCGCCGAGCTCTTCCATCGTCACCTTTTCATGGGTCACAGCCTGGATAACTTCTGGTCCAGTTATAAACATATGGCTTGTTTCTCTTGTCATGATAATGAAATCCGTGAGAGCCGGCGAATAGACAGCTCCGCCAGCGCAGGGACCCAGAATAGCCGAGACCTGAGGAATAACCCCGGAGGCCAGAACATTCCGGAGAAAAATATCGGCATAGCCGCCCAGACTGGCCACTCCCTCCTGAATCCTGGCGCCGCCCGAGTCGTTAAGCCCAACCACCGGTGCCCCGACCTTCATCGCCAGGTCCATAATCTTGCAAATTTTGGCCGCGTTGGCGCCACTCAACGAGCCTCCGAAGACGGTAAAATCCTGGGCGAAAACGAAGACTGTCCGGCCGTCAATCCGGCCATAGCCGGTGACCACGCCGTCACCGTAGATTCGCTTTTTCTCCATCCCGAAATCATGGCACTGATGGACAACCAGCTTGTCCATCTCCTCGAAGGACCCAGGGTCAAGGAGGAGGTTGACCCGCTCGCGAGCCGTCAGTTTTCCCGCCCGATGCTGTCGCTCAACCCGCTCCTTCCCGCCGCCCTCCTCGGCCAACCTTACCTTTTCTCTCAGTTCCTCAATTTTGCGGCTAATCGCCATCCTTCCCCCGTTTATGCTTATTTTTATTTTTTACTTTTTTACTTTTGCCCAGTCCTGCAAAAATTTCTCCAGCCCGATATCGGTGAGCGGGTGATGGACTAATTTTTCCATAACGGCATAGGGTACGGTGACAATATCCGCGCCGACCAGGGCCGCTTCGACGATATGCCGCGGATGCCGCACAGAGGCGACGATAACTTCTGTCGGCAGGCCATATCGGTTAAAAATAGTCACGATTTCCTCGACTAACTCCATTCCCTCGTGAGAGACGTCGTCCAGCCGGCCAATAAAAGGGCTCACGAAGGCGGCGCCGGCTTTAGCGGCTAAAAGAGCCTGGGAGGGCGAAAAAATTAACGTCATATTAACTTTGACCCCGGCCGCACTCAATCTCTTAGTGGCCTTGAGTCCTTCGACGGTTACGGGAATTTTGACGGCTATGTTGGATGCCAGGGAAGCCAGGGCCTGGGCCTCGGCAACAATTTCTTCGCTCTCTTTCGACACACATTCTACGCTAACAGGACCCGCAACAAGGCCACAGATTTCCTGGACAAGGGCCCGAAATTCCATTTTTTCCTTGGCGATCAACGAAGGGTTGGTCGTGACGCCGTCGAGTATTCCCCAGCTTGCTATTTCCCTTATTTCCTCAAGGTTGGCGGTGTCGAGGAAAAACTTCATCTTTCTCTCCTCTCATTCGAATATTTTAGCCTAAAGAAAATTAATTTATCTTACCTTGAGCACAACGTTCGACAGCGTGCCTATGCCTTCAATCTGGACATCGACCCTGTCGCCCGGAGACATCGGCCCGACGCCGGCCGGGGTCCCGGTAGTAATTATATCTCCGGGATAAAGAGTCATTATCCTGGAGATAAAGCGAACGAGGAACGGCACGAGAAAAATCATGTGCCGGGTGTTGGATGACTGGCGGAGTTTGCCGTTAAGAAAAGTCTTGATCGTCAGATGAGAGGGGTCAAGGTCGGTCGCAACACAAGGTCCGCAGGCCGCAAAAGTATCAAATGATTTAGCCCGGGTAAACTGAACATCCTTCAACTGCAGGTCCCGGGCGGTCACATCGTTGAAACAAGTATATCCGAGGATTACTTCGTTGACGTCGTCTTCGTCGGTTAAGTCTCGCGCCTCTTTCTTGATGATTACCGCCAGCTCGCCTTCGTAATCAACCCGCTTCGCCGCCCGCGGATAAATAATGGCCTCGTTGTGGCCGATGAGGGCTGAAGGCGGCTTGAGAAAAAGCAGCGGCTCCTCGGGCAAACTTCGGCCCATCTCCCGGGCATGGTCATGATAATTTACTCCCACGCCGATGATTTTGGTCGGCTGGACGGGCGGCAATAACTTTACTTTTCCTATGGGAATGCCGCTATCGGAGCATTCGCTGGACTCAAAAACATTCCCGAGGAGCGGAAAAAGCAATTCCTCTTTTAACACTCCGTAAAGCTCTTTTCCTTCAGCCAAAAAACGATATATTTTCATTCCTCAGGCCTCTTGATGATTCCTGTCTCTATTTCTGTCCGGCGACTTTCGTTGCCCTCCTGGTCAACCGCAGTAATAGCATATCGATAACTTTTCCCCTTTGCAACCTGGGTGTCCTCGTAACTCGTCATGAGAATGGGCAGGGGGGTTAGCAGCTGGTAAGCGGCCTCGGCCTCGCTCTTGCGCCACAGCCGATAACCGGCGAGGTCAGCCGCGGGGCTTGGCTCCCAGCTCAGCACTACGGCGTTCTCGCCAATAACGACAGCCACTCCCGCCGGCGGCGGTGGCGGAAAAACATCCCTGAAGGCCACTTCAAGAGTGGCTGACCCCTCGCTTTCTCTAAGAATCGAATCAACTACTCTGACTGCGGTTACCTGATAAGAGTAGACTCTGTTGAGAATCGTGGTTTTATCCTCGTAAGTACTGGCTTCAACCGGGCTCTCGGTAAGCCGCCTCCAGCCTGAACTCCCTTCCTTCCGGTAAACCAGGAACCCGGTGGCGGCCGATTCTTTTCCTGAGGCGAGAGCTTCGTCTCCGGGCTCCCATTTAAGCCAGACTCCTTCCTCCTTCATGGTAAAACTTAGATTTCGGGGCGGGTCAGGAACTTCGACCGGCATAATAGTGACGGGTTGAGAAAATGAAGATTTCCGGCCGCGGGAATCGCGGACTCGCAAACAACCCGAAAAAACAGAACGTCCAACCTCAGCCGCCTTAAAAGAATATTCCCAGCTCTGGTGTAAGGAAGCAGGCAACGAAACTCCCGGCGGCATTTCTTCCACCCTTACCTCGGCTAAAAGCTGCCGCTTTTTCTCGAACTCTCTGGAATCGACACTGGAAGATTCCTTCGGCTCGGCCCCAACCGCTGAAACCAGCCCCCAAACCTCGACCACCGGCCATGAACTCATGGCCACACCGTTCTCATAAACAAGAGGGGTTTCCCAGCTTAGCCTGATTCTGGTGCCTTGCTGGCTGACTGCGACCTTTTCTGGCAGCCTGGGCACGAGGACCAGCGGCGGCTGGAGAGGACCTTTAACCCCGCAGGCAGCGAAAACGACAAGACACAAGACAAGGCTACGGAGATGGCTCCATTTTCCCATCAAAGAATGAAGCGACGAAGGTCCTGGTCTTTCAGGATATCTTGAAGCTGCTTCTGGACATAATCGCGGTCGATAATTATGTGCTTTTTCGAGGTGTTCGGAGCTTCAAAAGAAATCTCCTCCATAACTTTTTCCATCACGGTATGAAGACGCCGGGCTCCGATGTTTTCCGCCTCTTCGTTGATTTTTTCGGCAATCGAGGCAATCTCATCAATAGCATCAGCCGTAAATTCGACTTCAACTCCCTCGGTGGCCAGGAGAGCCCGGTATTGCTTGATCAAGGCGTTCTCCGGTTCAGTTAAAATGCGGACAAAGTCTTCTTTGGTTAGCGGCGTTAATTCCACTCTGATAGGAAAACGACCCTGGAGCTCGGGAATTAAATCCGAAGGTTTGGAGACATGAAAGGCGCCGGCGCCGATAAACAGGATGTGGTCGGTCCGCACGAGGCCGTATCTGGTGTTAACCGTCGTCCCTTCAATAATCGGCAGAAGGTCCCGCTGGACGCCTTCCCGGGAAACATCCGGCCCGTAACCTGACTCCCGGCCGGCAATTTTATCCACCTCGTCGAGAAAGATGATGCCCGATTGCTCGACTCGTTCGATGGCCAGTTTGGCTACCTGGTCCATATCAATCAGCCGTTTTTGTTCCTCTTCCATCAGATATTCCCTGGCCTCATGCACTTTCACCCGCCGCCTTTTCGGCCGGCCACCAAGAAAACCGGGAATAATTTCCTGAATCTGGATGCCGATCTCTTCGTAACCCGAGTTGGAAAATATTTCAAAAGGCGGGGAAATTTTCTCTTTCATCTCGAGTTCGACCATTCTTTCCTCGAGCAGGCCATCCCTTAACTGGCGCCGCAACTTTTCCCTTGTTTCCTGGAAGCGAACAAGCTCTCCTTCGTGGTAGGAATTTTCCCGTCGCCGGGAAGAAGGAAGGAGGAGCTCGAGAAGTTTCTCTTCGACATTCCTCTCGGCCTTCTCCCTGATTTCTTCGATTTTCTCCTGTCGGACCATGTCCACGGCAATCCGGACTAAGTCCCGAATCATCGACTCGACGTCCCGGCCGACATACCCCACTTCAGTAAACTTGCTGGCTTCTATTTTCAAGAAAGGAGACGAGGTAAGCTTGGCCAGACGCCGGGAAATTTCAGTCTTGCCCACGCCGGTGGGCCCGATCATCAAGATATTCTTGGGAGCAATTTCGTCGGCCAATTCGGGCGGGAGCTTCCGACGGCGATAACGGTTTCTCAGGGCAATGGCCACGGCTTTCTTGGCCGCCTGCTGGCCAATTATGTACTTATCCAGCTCAGCCACGATTTCCTGCGGGGTGAGCTCCTCATCCCGTTTCCAGAGGGGGCTGAGGGTCATTTCGGGTTGCTTCCTGGGAGCTGCGGCTCGCATTTATTTCAATTCCTCGACTATGATAAAGTCATTAGTATAGACACAGATTTCCGCGCTGATCCTCAGGGCTTCAAGCGCGATATCCTTGGCGGAGAGGTCAGTATATTTTATCAAAGCTCGGGCGGCGGCCAAAGCATAAGGCCCGCCTGAACCGATGGCGATAATCCCGTCGTCAGGCTCAACGACGTCGCCGTTGCCGCTTATCAAGAAGCTGGCCTCCTTATCGGCGACAATAAGCAGCGCCTCAAGCTGCCTTAGAGCTTTGTCCATCCGCCAGTCTTTGGCTAACTCAATAGCGGCTCGCGACAAGTTGCCCCGGTACTCTTCCAATTTAGCCTCAAACCGGGAGAAAAGAGCAAACGCGTCGGAGGTTGCTCCGGCAAAACCAGCCAGGACCCTGTCCTTATAAAGCCGCCTAATCTTCCTGGCCGAATGTTTAAGGATGGTCTGGCCGATAGTCACCTGGCCGTCGCCGGCCATGGCGATTTCTCCTTTATGGCGGACGCAAATTACGGTCGTGCTTTTTATCACTTGTGAGGCCTCGAGTACTATTTATAATAATCCAACTTGGATGATAATTCAATTTCGCCGGCCAGGGAGGCTTTTATCCCCGCTCGACATCGTACTTGACCACCAGGCGCCAGGGATGATAGGAAAGTTTGGCCCTTCTGAGCCCGGACAGCCCCAAATCCTGTTCGAGGTTAATTAAGGTAAAAGGAAGCAAAAGCGAATTACAGGCTTCCCAGAGGAGCGTTTGCGAGGCTCCCGGGGTTTTAAGGTCGGCATACTGGAAATGAACAACTGCCGTTTCGTTATTTAACCGGGAGGAAATAATAAACCCCTTTATTTCTTTTTTCTCGCGGCTTCCGAGAAGGAGTCCTCCTCTGAGGTCGAGTGTTTCCCAGAGCTCAAAAGCCTTTTCCAGCGCGACCGCCTGGTCTTCAGGACCCAACGGCTGGCGAAAACCGGCTTCTCCTCTCGCCGCTACCCAATCCCGGAAAAAGGCCATGGCCTCTCGCTCCATCTCCTTCCCCGCTATTCGGAATTCGTACTCCGGATAAGCTTTTTGAAAACGCCGCACCAGGTTCCTTTTGCCATCGTATTTCTTCCCGCGAAGCAAGGCCAAATCCTCTCTCCGGTAGAGGTAATCAAACTGGTCCCGGTTTTCTCTAATAATAACTCCCCGGGAAGGAAGAAAAGGAAGGAAAGAAGCCGGCAGGCGGGAGAGACGGCCGACCTGGAGCAAACAAGCCTCGACCAGCTCCCGGGAAGGGGGCGGGCCGAGGGGTTCGAGGATATAAGGAGGCTCGTTCGGCGGGCTGAGCTTCAAAACGAGGTTTTCTCCTTGACGGGCGAAACACGGCCGGTCAAATTCTTGCCAGAGATAGAGGTTGGCCAGGGCAAGCTCGCTTACCTCGACCGGCCTGAGGTCAAGAAACTTTTTTACTTCGTCTAAGTCGTCGAGCTCGAGAGGCTTCCATTCTAAAGAAGGCAACGAGCTCATGAGCTCACACCTTTTTCCGTTCGAGCATCGCTTCCTCGGCGCTTTTTTGGCCACCAGACAAGACAAGAACACAGCTGCGGCTGACACTCGTCGCAGGAGAAAAGGTTCTTCGGGGGAAGAAAAGGCGGCGGAGAGCAGGGGGCGAACCAGAGGCGCTGGAAAAATCCGGGAATAACAGTGTAAAGATAAACTGGCTTCTCTTTCGCTCGAAGGAGCCTGCGAACTAATTTGCTCGCGAGACCCTGGCCTCTTCTTTCCCGGATTACCCCGACTGAGCTTAAAAAATACGCCGGTCCGAGGTCAGTAATTCTGGCCATGCCGATTATTTTCCCGCCGTCATCCAGCAGCCACGTTTCGGCAGTGCTGAGTCCGGGGATTTCGAGATTAAGAATTTTCTCGAGTTTCCGGACAAGGGGTTCTTCTTCGGGGGCAGCTATCCGGACTCTAAGCATAATGATTTATTTTAGCATAAAAACTTTGGAATAAATTAATCACCCTCGGACGCCGGGAGGCATAACCGGCTGCGCCCCGAGATAACCAAAATCCTCAGCTCCCGCCACTTGAGAAATCAGGTTCAAGAGCTTCCCGTATTAGCCCCTTAAGCTCCTTCATAGAGAAGCTTGAATCCCGGGACCAAACCATCAACCTGCCTGTTGGCGTATCATTATTCTCAGGTCAATCCTCGGGGTAGGCAAAGCCTCTTCCTTGATTTCTGGGCGCAGAAAAAATCAAAGGCCAACAACCAAAACCGCCAACCGCGGTGGCTGAGAAAATTTCCGCCGCTTACCGTTTATCTCGGTGGAACCAATGATGCGACCATAATAAACCGGGGGTGACTTCAATGAAATACAAGGTCCATCTTCTCAGGGTTGACGACAGTTATGCTGTCTGGGTGCCCGGCCTACCCGGCTGTTTTTCCCGGGGCAGAACAAAAGAAGAGGCCCTGGAAAATATTCGGGCGGCGATTCTTTCGTATCTTGACGCTCTGGAAGAAGACGAAAGCGGACTCGAATCAAGCACGATCGAGATTTAGCCGCCCCCAGGGCTGAATAAATTATCTCTTGTTTAAAAAAAATAAAGAATGAATTTTTGGTAGGTTGATTGATAATGTGACAGATATACATATATAGGTTCGGTGGGTGGTGGGCCTATCAGGCTATGGTCGTTCGAGCCATATCTTCAGCCTGAAGCCGGGAGAGACCCCGGGATGACCGGATAGATATAAAATAGCCCCCCGTCAACCTGTGGCTGGTAAAGATTCTGGTTTCTGCTAAAATGCAAAGGAAATTCTTCGAGAGGAGGAAGAATGGCCAACCGGTTAAAAGAATTCCAGGCCTACCGGCAAAAGATGAACCGCAAGATTCTTGAGAGCGGCCACTTAGGGCTTAAGCGCTTTTTTAACCTCGATTCAGCCGCCTATCGCGACGGCGCTCTGCCGGGAAAGGTCAAGGATCTTCTGGGACTTGTCGCCTCGGCGGTATTACGCTGCAATGACTGTATTGACTACCATATTATCCAGTGCGTAAAAGCAGGCTGGGACGACGAGGCGGTCATCGACGCTCTAAACGTTGCCCTGGTCGTCGGCGGCAGCATCGTCATCCCTCACCTGCGGCACGCCTTCGAAACCCTCGAGCTTATCCGCCAATCGCCTTCTGACTGACCAAAACCAAAAGCTCTCCCCAAAGCTCTTCAGGCCGCAAAAAAATCCTGCTTTCTCCGCCGCTGACCTTCCTGACACCGCCGTTATCCCTGGCTCTTGCTATTGCCCTGAGCCGACCGAGACGGGAGATTTTGCTTCAAACCATTCGCCGCGGGTTGTGAATTTCCGGCCCCAACTCAGAAAAACCAAAACCAAGAAAAGGGAGGATACGGAAATATCTGGCTGAAAATACAAAGGTAATAAAGATTATCGCACTCGCTGAGATAAAGGATCGTCTTTATGAACCCGAAATCTTGATCCATTACCCACTCGCGGCAGGCTTCGTGAAGCTGGTCGCACCTGGTTTTATCAATCTCCGCTTTTGCCGGAATTAACGCTCCGGATACGACGGTGAAGAGGAAAACAAACCCGAGAACAGCTATTTTTTTCATCTCGTCACCTCCACTAAGGGAATTGCAAGTTTTGGGCCATTTTTTGGTTAAAATAGCTCAATCTTTTTAAGGCGTAACCCAGACTTTTTTCTGCCTACGCCCGCCTCCTTGTTTAGTCGAGGTCACCCGGTGAGCCATTTGAGTCACACTTTTATCCATTCTCCGGCGCTTCCTTTTTCTCCCCTGTTTTTTAACCAGTTCCAAAGGGGTTGCGGTTTTTTCCATCCCTCTTCCCCCAAAAATTCGTCTGCGAGAAATCAGGCCTTGGGCTGAAGGAAATTTTCTGTAAAAATGGAATTTCTCCTTGTGCTTACTTCAGCTCAGTTTATCGAGCAAGAGCCTGTTTTTCGCGAGCTTTCTTGAAATAAGCCGGGTGATTAAGGTAATAACATTAATTCTTATAATATGCATAAAAACTATAGGTATAGAAAACAAAAGTTTGGCAGGAAATTTGCATTTCATTATAATGCCAGGGAAGAGATAAGTTGCTGCCGGCCAGGCTGCCGGGTTAAGTTGACCGGGCCAAGGGCAACAGCTAACTAAACGATGAGAAATTGACAACGAGGAGAAACGAGATGGAACAGGAGTCAATTCTGTCAAAAAGACCTGGCCTCCGCTGGGGAATTTTTCTTGCCGGCGCGGGCATGGTCGTTTTTTCTTTCTTGACCATTCGGCATTTTTTCCTGGCCAACTTTCCCGAAACAATCTTCCGCGGCTCATTCTGCGACATTTCTGCCTTCCTTAACTGTGACAGCTCGGCCTACTCCCCCATAGCTCAATTCCGCGGGGTTCCGCTCGGCTATTTTGGTCTTGTCCTGGGGATAATATTTTGTCTGGCCGCCGCTTTCCCCTCCCCTCGCTGGGAACGGACGAACTCTTTTCTTAGCTTCTGGAACGCCTTAGGTGTTCTAAGTCTTCTGGTTTACTCGGCCTTCATCCTCAAAAGCCTCTGCCTTCTCTGCTCCGGTTATTACCTATTCTCCTTGCTTGCTTTTGCCCTTTTCTTGGCGGGCAAAACGGCGTCAGGGAGCCGCTGGAAAAGATTCTCCCGGCCTTCAATTGCTATTCTTTTGGCCCTGGCTATCCTTACTGCCTCCGGCGCCTACGGTTTTCATCTTTTTTACGCCGCCAAAGAAGAGGCTCATGTGGGCCGGGCGATGAAAGTCGTCAAAGAGTTTTATGAGCTTCCGCTGGTCCGCTATCCGAGCGTCCTTTCACCTGCCTGGGTTGTCCGGAGCACGGACCGTTTTGAGGATGCGGCCATCCAGATGGTCGTCTACGGCGACTTCCTCTGTCCGGACTGTCAGTTTCTGGCCAGGCAGTTAGCAAAGATGAGAAAGGAATTCGAGGGAAAAATAAACGTGGTGTTCCAGTTTTTTCCGCTGGAGGCCCGCTGTAATGATGTTGTGGATAAAAATCTTCACCCCGGGGCATGCGACCTGGCCTATATCGGGGCTTATGTCGCTATTCACGACCCGGCAAAATTCGCCCCCTTGCATGACGAAATTTTTGCCAACCTTCGCGCCGCCCGAAGCCAGGAATATCGACTGGACCTGGCGCGCAAGTATGAGGCTGAAGCCGCTTTAACCGACCCGAACATTCAAGCTCTTGTCCATCAAATAATTGAAACCGGCAAAGAATACGAAAAAACTTCTGAACGCTATCCCTACGGGATTCGGTCGACGCCGACGGTGATAATAAATAACCGGATGATAATCGGAACTCTGCCTGATTACCAGCTCCGGGCGATTTTCCAGGCACTGGTGGAAGAGAGGGAAACGGGGAGCCGGAAATTCTTAGAGCACTGGGTTCCTCTCAAGTAATAACTTTATTTCAGGCGTGAAGGCCGAACCGCTCGGTTTAAGCAGAAAGGACAATAGACGATAATTAACGATAAAGGTCAAAGGTCATTTGAGGACAATTGTATTGATCCTGAGCTTCGGTATCTTTGGCTCTTATCAATCTTACTTTGCCGCCAGAGCAAGGCCAAGCTGGCGACAACGTCTTGCGGCCGCAGGTCATTTGACTTGATTTGGAGCCAAAAGCTATACTGAATTACTTAATATGTTTACCTTGTTAACATCAATCCGTAGACTAATTTGAATTTAATCAAAAAACCATTGTTTATTTTCTGGCTCAATTCCGGGGAGAAGAATGGCCACGGCGGTTGAAGAATGGGTCGAAGAACAGGCGCGGCTGGCCCAGCCAAGCCGGATTCACTGGTGTGACGGGACGGAAGGCGAAGCGCTGCGTCTGGTTGAAATCGGCTTAGCTGAGGAAAAGCTGAACGGGCCAGTTTTCCTCGAGCTCAACCATCAGAAGTGGCCAACGGCCTATCTCCATCGGAGTCACCCGACCGACGTCGCCAGGACAGAACACCTCACCTACGTCTGCCACCCCAGCCGCGAGATGAGCGGACCAAACAACAACTGGATGGACCCCGTCGAGGCCAAAAGAATGCTCGGCCGCCTTTCTGCCGGATGCATGAAGGGCCGGACGATGTACGTCCTCCCTTATATGATGGGCCATCCTGAGTCGCCCTATTCTAAAGCCTGCATCCAGATAACCGACAGCGTTTATGTCGCCGTGAGCATGCGGATTATGACCCGGCTGGGAAAGGAGGCGCTGGAGAAACTGAGGAACCGGAGCGATTTTGTCCGTGGGTTTCATTCCATCGGCGACCTCAGTCCCAAACGTCGGTTTATCATGCACTTTCCCGACGATAACCTTGTCTGGAGCATTGGTTCAGGATACGGCGGGAATGCTCTTCTGGGCAAGAAATGTTTCTCCCTCCGGATTGCCTCCTGGCTCGGGTATAAACAGGGTTGGCTGGCAGAGCATATGGTGATTATGGGCATCGAAGACCCCCACGGAGAGATTACTTATATTTGCGCTGCTTTCCCGAGCGCCTGCGGCAAGACCAACCTGGCGATGATGGAGTCCCCCCTGGGTGGCTACCGGGTTTGGACCCTGGGAGATGATATTGCCTGGCTAAACATCGGTCCTGACGGCCGGCTCTGGGCCATCAACCCCGAATCAGGTTATTTCGGGGTGGCGCCCGGGACGTCGATGTCCTCTAACCCTAACATGATGCGCACGCTCCGCCGCGGGTTGTTTTATCCGACTCTTTTTACTAATGTTGCCCTGAATCCTCAGACGAACGAGCCCTGGTGGGAAGGGCTTGACGGGGCTGTCCCCGAGCACCTGCTTGACTGGCAAGGCCGCCCCTGGCAACCGAAAAACAAGGAAAAGGCGGCTCATCCTAACTCCCGGTTTACAGTTTCCATTTATAACACCCCGACTCTCTCTCCCGAATTCGATAACCCCCAGGGAGTGCCAATTTCCGCCATCATTTTCGGAGGCAGACGCGCTCACTTGATTCCGCTGGTTGTTGAAAGCTTTGATTGGGCCCATGGCGTTTTTCTGGGCGCCAGGATGGGTTCCGAGACAACGGCCGCCGCCGCCGGCGAGGTGGGAGTGGTCCGCCGCGACCCCATGGCGATGCTTCCTTTTTGCGGCTACAACCTCGGAGTTTACTTCCGGCACTGGATCAACATGGGACACCGGCTGGTCCGCCCGCCAAAAATTTTTGCCGTCAACTGGTTCCGGCTGGATGAAAACGGCAAGTTTATCTGGCCCGGTTTTGGCGAAAACATCCGGGTGCTTAAATGGATAATCGACCGCGTCAAGGGCAGAGTCGGGGCCAAGGAAACACCGATAGGCTTGTTGCCCAAACTCGACGACCTGGAGCTCGGTGGCCTTAATATAACTCGAGAAAGAATAGCCAGGCTCTTCGAGTTTAAACCGTCAGAATGGAAGAACGAGGTGGCGGAAATTCGTCGCTTCCTCAAGCAGTATCAGCCGCATATTCCCCGGGAAATAACGGACGCGCAGGAACAGCTGGAAAGAGCTGTTAAATCATAAATTTATCCAAACATAAAGGAGTCATGATGAAAGTCTTTCCTTCAGTTGCTATCGGTATTCCGGAGGGTCTCCTGCCTCACCGGGATATTGATTTAAAGCGCTGGGCTGTCATCGCGTGCGACCAGCATACCTCGGAACCTGAATACTGGGAGAAAGTGGCCGAGCTGGTCGGCGGTTCTCCCTCGACTCTGAACTTGATTTTTCCTGAGGTTTATTTGAAAGAAAAAGAGCCTGAGGTCAGGGTCAAAAGGATTAAGGAGACGATGTGGCGGTACTTAGAGGAAGGTGTTTTTACCTCTTATGAAGGAATAGTTTACGTCGAAAGAACGGTGGCCGCGGGGAAAAGGGGCGGCATGCTGCTTTGTCTCGACCTCGAGCAATACGATTTCAACCCTGGCTCTAGGACTCTCATTCGAGCTACCGAGGGAACTATTCTTGAAAGAATCCCCCCTCGGGTTAAAATCCGCGAAGCTGCTCCGATTGAGCTGCCGCATGTAATGGTTCTTATCGATGACCCCGAAGACATTGTCATCGGGCCGCTGCGAGAAAAAGCGCGTCGCCGAGGCGAAGGACTCGCTCAGCTTTACGACTTTGACTTGATGCTCGATTCAGGACATCTGGCGGGCTGGCTGGTAACAGACAAAGAGCTCGAAGCCGGAGTAGTCAAGGCCCTCAGCCGGTTAGCTGAACCAGAGCATTTTTGTTCCCGCTACCAGGTCTCTCCCGGGACACCGGTTCTTCTTTTTGCGGTTGGCGACGGCAACCATTCGCTGGCCACAGCCAAAACGATATGGGAAAAACACAAGCAGGCGAACCCCGGGTTAGCCCATGTTCCTGATTATCCGCTCCGGTTTGCCATGGTGGAAATCGTCAACCTTCACGACCCGGCCCTCGTCTTCGAGCCCATCCACCGGGTGCTGTTCAAGGTGCGGCCGACTGTGGACTTAACTAAGGACTTGAGATCATTCTTTGGCGAAAAAATTATCCTCTCCCCCGTCGCAGATTTTCCCGAAATAAAAAGAAGGCTTAAAGCCTTGCCTTCGAACCGTCAGGGGTTTGGCCTGGTGAAGGAAAAACAATTTCTTTTCGCTGAAATCCTCGAACCAAAGAGCGTTCTCGCTGTCGGAAGCTTGCAGGCATTTCTCGACGAGTGGGTGAAAAAAGGCGCCGCCGAAGGAATCGATTATGTTCACGGAGACGAAACTGTCCTCAAACTTTCACGCGAGGCGGGGAATGCGGGATTCTATCTCCCGGCTATGGATAAAAACCTCCTGTTCAAGACGGTGATTCGCGAAGGAATTCTTCCCCGTAAGACTTTTTCCATGGGTGAAGCCTGGGAAAAAAGGTTTTACCTGGAAGCCAGGCGCCTCGTCTGAGACAAAAATCGGAAGCTTTGAGAAGAAGACTGAGCAGGAAATTTATCAGGCTACCTTGAAGGCCAGAGAATTGGCTAAGCCCGAAACCTTCGCAGGCCAACGATGACCGAGCGGCATAAAGAAAGGTTAATTTTCTGGGACTGGACCGGGACTCTCGCCGACGAATCCCATCTTGACGCCGCGGTTTGCGCCGCCATCGAATCGGCTATCTCCCGGCAAAAGCGGGTTTCTCTCGCCGCAGCCAGGGAGATATTCCAGGAGTACCTGCGGCAGCTTGAAGGCACCTGGGAATGGCATGATTACCTTCGGCACAGCCGCGAGTTTAAACTCCCCTGGAAAGAAATTCAAGAACTCCATCTGGATAAACTCCGACTCCTTCCTGGAGCCAAAGAAGCCCTGTCCGAAGCTCGCCAGCGCGGCTATCGTAATTTGCTGGCCACCAATGCTGTTCGGTCCGTCCTGACCCTCAGGTTGAAGTATCTTGGAATTACCGACCTTTTTGACGCCGTCATAGCCTCGGACGATGTCGCCGGCCTCAAGGCGAGCGGACTTCATTTCGAGCGAGGCCTCGAGCTTTTTCCGGCCGACCCCCAAGAGTGTTTTTCGGTCGGGGATAATCCTGTCCAGGATATTGCTCCAGCTCGCCGCCTGAAAATTAAGACAATTTATTGCCCCTTCGGGCAGAATTTCACCCATTACCATACGACTCACCTGAAGCCGAATCACCAGCAAGCTGTCGAGGCGGATTTCGTCATCTCTTCTTTGGCCGAAATTAAAAAAATCCTGGCTCTGGCTGATAGCCAGGCCGAAAAATCAGTTGGCTGAAAGCTCTGAAAAGCGATGCTGGCGTTCCCCCCAAGAACGAACTACAGGGCCTGACCATGGTTGAACCTCTTTGTCCTTACTTCCGGCGCTGCGGCGGCTGCCTCTACCAGCATGTTGACTACCCGGAGCAACTGAGGAAGAAGGAACAGACGCTTCGCGCGGCCACGGGCTTCTCCCCGGTCGAGGTTTTTGCCGGCGAGCCGTATTTCTACCGCTCGCGGATGGACTTCATCTTCCATCCCGAAGGGCTTGGCTTGCGCGAGAGGCGAAGGTGGTGGCGAATCATCGACATCGAATCCTGCGTGATTGCTAACGCAGCCCTTAACAAACTGGCTGCGGAGGTTCTGGATTTCTTTCGGCCGGTTGATGCCTTTGATGTTCGTCAGAAAAACGGCACTTTCCGGTTTGCCGTGATCCGGACTCCGCCCGCTGACTCTTCTATCTCGATTGTCTTGAATAAAGCCTCTGACAATTTAGAAGCCGCCTTGGAGAAAATCAGGGAGTTTGCTGCCCGGACGACGGCCAAGAACGTCGTCGCAACACTTGTCCCGCCTGAGCGGGATGTCAGCGTCAGCGACGAGTTTAGCGTCGTCAAAGGTTCTCCTTTCCTGGAGGAAGAATTGCTGGGCAAGAAATTCCGTTATCCTGTCCAGGGTTTTTTCCAGAACAATCACGCGATGACTGAAAAACTGCATCGCTACGCCCGGGCTATCCTCGAGGAGGCCAGCGGCCGCCAGACCTACCTCCTTGACCTCTATGCCGGCGTCGGGACCTTTGGGTTGCTCAACGCTGACTTATTCCGGGAAGTTTATCTCTTGGAAAATTACCCTCCGGCCATCGAGGCCGCTCAGCTAAACGCGAGTCAATTAGGGGTAAAAAATGCCTCGACTATTCAAGAAGATGCTAAAAATATCCATAAGCTTGGCCCGATAAGTCCCCTGGTCGTGGTCGCCGACCCTCCCCGCAGCGGCCTTCATCCCCGGGTGCTGAAATACCTCAATGCGGCGAAGCCTAAGATGATCCTCTACATTTCCTGTAATATCGGCCAACTCGAGCGCGACCTTAAGGCATTGAATCAATTCCGCGTCGGCCGGGTGGCTCTTTTCGATTTTTTCCCCCACACCCCCCATCTGGAAGCCCTGGTGGAATTGCGGCCAAAATCAGGTTGAGCTCTCCCAGGAAATTTCCTCACTCGATGCGGGGCTAAAGGAAAAGCTTAACCAAACTATCTTGATTTTTGAGCCCGGCTAAAAAATTTCCTCGGCAACTTAACTTTTCTTTGCTTACCTGCGGGTGGCTTTTTTGGCTGAAAAAAAATCAGGGAAAGCGCGTTATCTTTCCCGCGGGCTGGATTGGGCCACGCTTTCAACCTGTCACAGGAAAAAAACGGTTGAAAAGGTTTTAGAACTTAAAATCAGCCCGGCGGGTCGGCTACATGGAAATAGAAATAGAGACACCCCCGGTCCCGCCGAACCTGGGGTTGACGATGTTGCTCAGAATTGACCCAAAGGTATAGTTCAGGCTGACCGAAAAAGAATAATCGTAAGCCGTTTGGAGCTGCCGACGGCGCAACAACACTTCCTCGAGCGAGGCCCCTCGCCGGGGCAAGGCCAGCTGGTCATGAATCCGGGAATAATCGCCGTTGAGGCTGAGCGACAACCCTTTAAAAACCCGGAGGGAGACCTCGGAAGAAAGCTCTACCCGGTTCTGCCGGAAATCATGAAAATAGTTTGACCCTTCGAGCGAAACGCTCACCGTCCCCCATTTTCGTTTGAATTCCAGGGCAGCGGTAAGCGACTGGCGCCAGAGGTTCTCTCTTGTCTTCAGGTAGATAGTCTCTTCCCGATACCCCACAGCCGCAAAACTCAGCCGGTAGAGAAATCGCAGCTGGCGGCGAGTTGATTCGGAATAGGGAAAAACATTGTATTCAATCGCCGGCGCCGGCGCGATGCTTAGCCGGACATTATTATAAGTCGAACTCGAAAGAGACAGATAAGCACCGGCTGACCAGTGGTCGTTAAGGCTACGGACGACAAGCGCCTGGAATTGCTCACTTTCGTAACTGCTTTTTATCGTCTGGTCGCTGTACTGGAACTCGTTTTCTCCCCACGAACCGCTGAGGGAAAGCCTTATTTTCCATTCCGGGGTGACGCGGTTGGCGGAAAAAGAACCGAAGATACTCTTCGAACTATACGATTTTTCTCCCGTAAAAAATGAACTAAAACTCAGGCTGAAAACCCAGAAGTTCCAGGGGTCGGTAACCGCCGTCGGCTTAACTTGTTCGATGAATTTAATTTGAAGTCTCCGGGAAGCTTCAGACTGGCAGAAAAACCGGAGCAGTCCCGGCTTAACCAGGCTAAGGAGTTCTTTCAGGACAGCCTCCGGGGCTGGGGAGGCTGGGAGTTCAGCCCACAGCTCGTCATGCTCACCCGCCAACTCTTTCCGGCCTTGAAACCTCAGAGAGTAAACAACCTTATCTTCGCGCTTTTCAGCTGTAACTAATACGTGAACCTGAGCCTCATCGAGGGCGGCCACTAATTCGACAAACGGGAGCTCTTTGCGCCAGAGCTCGAGGGAGATAATTTCCGGCGGAATGCCCGGCGCTTCCAGGAAAACCTTCGGGAGTTTTTTCAGCCTGTAACCCTCTTGAGAATGAGCGACCGAAACCTGCCCCGCCGCGGGTGGTGCGATAATAATTAAGGATAAAAACAGGAAGAAGATAATCAAGCAAAAGGCAGTAGACCTGACATTACCACCAATTTGCGGCCAGCTGACATTTTTTCGGGCATAAACAAAGAAATTTTTCTCCATGCTTGATGCCTCGAGTTTCATTATTCCTTTCGGGCTAACTTTATCGAACGGTTGATGTTTTCCCTTTCGCCTCGTCATAAACCGCATCCTCTCTCCTCCTCCGTTTAGGCAACGCTTTTTCCATTTCACCTTAGGCAAAAATTAATTGATGCTCAATCAACAATGATGCTAACCCCTCCGCCGCTTTCTGTCCCAAACCTCGGGTTAACGACGTTAGTAAAGAGTGAGCCAAAAGTGTAGCTCAGGCCAACCGAAAACCAGTAACTGTAGCTTGTTTCGAGCTGCCGGCGGCGGAGCAAAACTTCTTCGAAGGTAGCTCCTTTTTTAGCCAGGGAAAGCTGGTCATGAATCCGGGAGCCACCGCCGAGGACATAAAAGCTGAGGCCCTTAACCAGATACAGGTTAACCACGGCGAAAAGCGAAACCCGGTTCTTCCGCCAATCATGAAAATAATGCGAGCCGCTGAGTGAAGTGGAGACCGTGCCCCATTTCTCCTTGAGGTCAAGCGTCAGAGAAAGTGATTGCCCCCAGAGGTTCTCTTTAATCTTGCCGTAAATTGTTTCTTCGTGGTAGCGAAAGGCGTTAAAATTTAGCCGGTAAAGGAAGCGAAGCTGGCGGCGGGAAGAAAGAGAGTAGGGGAAAAAATTGTACTCTACGGCTGGAGCGGGGTTAAGAGAATACTTAAGGTTTTCATACGTCGAAGAGCTATAATTAAGAAAAACTCCGGCCGACCAGTGTTCGCCCAGGCTCTTGACATAAAGTCCGGTAAAACTGCCGCTATCTGACCGACTGATGATTTCAAGGTTATCGTATTTATAAATATTTTTGTTTCTTGACCAGTATAAGGAAAAACTTACCTTACTGGCCACGGTGACTCTTTTAGCCGAAAGGTTGGCGGAAAAAGATTCATAACGGTAATTAGATTCGCCGCTAAAATAGCCGCTCCCTCTAAGGTTGAACACCCAATAGTTCCATTTATCCTTCGTCGCCGCGGGTCCAATCTCAGGAGAAAAAGAAAAGGCCATATAACGCCGCAAAGGAGTTCGGGCGATGTAAGTCATCAACCCAATTTTCAGGGCTTTGGTTAACCCTTCTCTAATTTCATCGCTGGTATCGGTCTGGGAAGAAAAATATTTCTGGACGACGTCAACCCCCAGAAACTCCTGTTGCCCGTTAAAAGTAAGGGTATACTCTTTGCCGCCGCTACCGGTCGGTTGGGTAGTAATTAAAATGTAGACCTGGGCTTCTTTCCGGTCGCGGACATAATTAACAAAGGTGATTTCCGTCCGGATGTAATCGAGGTCGCATGAGGGACAATCGATGTATACCCGGGGGGCCTGCTTTTTCAACTCTTCGCTTGAAGTATCTTCCTGTTGAGACTGAACTCCGGAGATTCGGCTGGCTTGTTGCGGCGCCAGGCGCGGTGGGAAAATCCCGATGGCTAATAAAAGAAGAGCGAGGAAAAAAGCTGTAGCCAATGAGCCATAAGGTCGACAGAGTCTTCGAGCTCTCAATTCCATTCTTCTCCCCTAATTTAAAAAAATATATATATTTTTAAACGTTCGTCGGGCAACCGCCACTCGCCTCTTTTAATCGGCCTTAATTGCCAGGCCTCAAGTTATCCTCAGAATATTAATACGCACAAAACCCCCGCTTTGTTACTTTAAACTTAAAAAATTTTTTTATCACCTTATTTTGCCTAATATTATTTCCTCTGCCCTTCAGAACGACGGGATAAAAATCGATAGATTTTTCTATCCCGGCAGGTTTTAGACCCTTTTCTGGTTTCCTCGCCCGTGCGGCCAAAAGGCCAGAAATAACCACCATTCCTTAACCGAAAAGGCTCAACAGGAAAAAATCAACCTGTTTCAGGCGGAAATAACACGGAAAAACTAGTCCTGGCGCTTCAGCTCCGAACCCTAATTGACTCCAACTACGGTTTTATTCAGAACCAGGCTGCTGGCTAATCCGGAGGCGGAATTTGGGACGGAGGAGGTCTAAGCTACTTTATTGACAGGTCTAAGCTAATAATGCCAGAATGAAGGCGGTTTTAACGCTTGGAGGAAAAAGGGAGGTGCAAGGTGAAAAGACCTAAGGCTATTTTCGCCAGCCTGGCGCTTCTAATTGCTTTTATTTTCATCTCCTCGCCTCAGCCCGAGCCACGCGCGGCGAGTCTTGCCGACGAAAAGCTCGACGGCTGTACGGTGATAATTTTGGGAAAGAATGCCTCGACTGACGGTTCAGTCATCACGACTCATACCTGCGACTGCGGCACCTGCGACTGGACCTGGCGTTATGTCCCGGCAGCCGACCATCCGGCCGGCGCTACCAGAAAAATCTATCATATCGACCAGTTTGGCACTGTCCCGCCCGAACAGGGGCTCAAGTGGGACGTGGTTGAGAAGAATTTTACCGGGTTGGAAATTCCCCAGGTACCCCACACCTTCGGTTATCTTCACGGCGCTTTTGGCTATATGAACGATATGCAGGTGGCCATCGGCGAATCCACCATCGGCTGCCGAAAAAAAATGGAAAACCCGACGCCCGCCGCTAAGTTCGATATTACTATGCTCACTCTGATTGCGATGGAACGAGCCCGGACGGCCCGCGAGGCGATTAAGATCATGGGTGAGCTGGCCGAAAAATACGGTTATGGTTACACCGATACGGGAGAGATGCTCGCCGTCGCCGACCCTAACGAAGTCTGGATTTTCGAAATCATGCCTGTCGGCCCCCTCTGGACCCCAGAAAGCGGGAAGCCCGGGGCTGTCTGGTGTGCCCAGCGGGTCCCTGATGACCATGTAAGCGTTTGCCCGAATGAAAGCCGCATCGGCGAAATCGACCTCAAAAATCCAGATTATTTTATGGCCTCACCTAACGTTATCTCTTTCGCCATCGAGCAGGGTTTCTATGACCCCAAGAGCGGCCAGCCTTTTAACTGGAAAAAGGCCTATTCGCCCACTGAAACCAGCGCCACTGCCAGCGGCGGCTCCCGGGTAAGGCTCTGGCGGTTCTTTGATTTGGTGGCTCCCTCCAGGAAATTCAGCCCGGACACGCCCAACATGGAGCTTCCTTTTTCCGTGAAACCCGACCGAAAGCTCTCCGTCTACGACGTCATGCAAATGACCCGGGATAAGTGCGAAGGAACGATTTTCGACCCGGCCCGCGGCCTCCAGGGAGGTCCTTTCGCCAACCCCAATTTCTTGCCCTACGGGTTTGAACTCGAGGGCAAAAGGTACAACCTCCCCAGAGTAATAGGAGTAAACCGGGCGGAATATGTCACCGTCACTCAAAGCCGCGGCTGGTTGCCCAACCCGATAGGCGGCATCGTTTGGCTGGCCTGGGGAGCCCAGGACACTTCCTGCTTCTTCCCCTTGTACATCGGAATCACTGAAATTCCTCGCTCCTTCCAGGTTGGCGACCACTGGGTTTTTAGCCGCGAATCAGCCCGTTGGGCCTTCGACTACGTAGATTTCCACACCCAGGTTCTCTACTCTTATGCTATCCAGGATGTCCGGGAAGCTCAGAAGCGGTGGGAGAAGTCAGCCGTTGACCGGACGCCCCTCATCGACCAGACGGCCCTCGAGCTTTACAAAAAGAATCCAGAGGAGGCTCGCCGGTATTTAACGGATTATTGCCTTGGCAACGCCAACCGGGTTATCCAGGCGTGGTGGGAACTGGGCGACCAGTTGCTGGTAAAGTACAACAAGCTCTGGATTTATGATGCCAAAACCCGCAAACGCCAGCCTCTCCGTTTCCCTGACTGGTACCTCAAGCTCCTGGTGGAACAAAACAAGCTTCAACCTGCCCCGGCCGAAAAAAAAGAATAATCAACCGTGTCTTAAACCTTATTTTGAGCGCTTCTTGAGGTGGCCAATTTTCGTTAATAATTAGAAACGCAAAAAACGGGAAACTAAAAATATTTTTTCTTTTCTTGTTTCTTGCGGACGGGTTGGAAAAGATTTTAAAGCCAACCCTGCCGGCAAGGCCTCAGAAACCGGGGTCGGTTATCTTTTTTTCTTCAACCGGGCCGAGCCGGCGCAAGACTTCTCTGATTTCGCTTGCTTTGCCGACAACTACCATAATGTAATCGTCCTGAGGCAAGAGACTGGCAGCGGCGTTCGCCACCTCCTTTACGTCCATTTTTTCTATCCGGGAAAGGTAGCGGTCGTAGTAGTCAAACCCGAGACCGTAAAAGGTCAGGCGAACGTAAGCCGAAGCTTTGCTGGCGTTGGTTTCAAGGGTTGGCGGGAATTGACCCAAGATATAATTTTTCGCGCTCTCTACCTCTTCTCCCGCGAACCCTTCAGCCCGGGCCTTGCGCAGGAGGTCCAGGGTTATTTTCAGCATTTCTTCTAATTGTTCGTTCTTGGTGTAAGAAGAAGCGGTAAAAATCCCGCCCGTTTTCCAGCTCTGGAAGGAGCTTCTGGCTCCATAGGTCAGCCCCCGTTTAATCCGCAACTCTGTGTTCAACCACGAAGTAAACCGCCCTCCCCAGAGGGTGTTCATGACATTAGCGGCCGGCGAAACCTCGTCGCCCATCTTGAACCCGGGGCTGCCCAGAATAAAATACGCTTGAGTGGCGTCGGGCTTATCTACCAGGATGATTCTTTTTCCCTTCGGCTGCGGAAGAGGAGGAATCGTCGCCGCAGGAGCGGCTCCTTTCTTAGCTCGCCATTGACCCAGAGTCAATGCAAGAAGTTTTAAGAGTTCTTTTCTCTCGATGTTGCCGACCACAGCCAGGAGCGTCCGCTCCGGCCGAAAACGCTCCGCATAGAAGGCTTTCAAATTATCAGCGGTTATTTTAGGCAAGGAAATTTCCGTGCCGCTGGCTACATGACCCAAAGGATGGGAACCAAAATAAGCTTTTGTAAAGTAATATCGCACAGCCTGGGCCGGGTTGTCTTTAATAGCCTTGATGGAATCGACGCGTCTCGCCTGTTCCTTCCTGAGTTCCTCTTCTTTGAACCAGGGTGAACTCAGGCATTCATAAGCAATGCGGAGAAGCTGCGGGAAGTGTTCACTCAGACATTCGCCGCTGCCTGATATATATTCTTCGGTGGCGCTAAAATCCAGTGAGGCGCCCATAAAATCAACAGCCTCGGCGACCTCTTCTGGTCCCATCTGGCCGGCTCCTTTGAGTAACAAGTCAGCCACCAGGTTGGCCAATCCTTCTAACTCAGCCGGTTCGGAGGCCGAGCCCGCACCAGCAATTAGCAGGCGGAAACTCACGAGCGGCAACTCGTGGTTCGGCCAATAAAAAACCGTCAGGCCGTTAGGCAGAGAAATTTTCTCCGGGACGGGTAGTTTAAAGGCGGCATGGGCGCGGGCCGGAAACAGGCCGAAGGTCAACAGGCACAACAATAGATAAAGCAAACCTTTCTTGACCAAACTGGCTTTCACCGCTCACCTCCTTCCGGGATAAGAACGCCAACGGTTTTTTTATTTTCGTCAAAATACTTGACCGCCAGCGCCGGCAGCGCCTCTCTTCTTAGGCTTGCGTACTCATCAACCACGGTAAATAATTTTTCGTAACTCCCCAGGATGACCTCAGCCCATCCGAGGAGATTAGCTTTGCCAGATATGTTCTGAAGCCGGCGGTAAAAACTGCTACGAACGATGTTCAAAGCCTTGTCGAATTCTTTTGGTTCGATTCCCTGGGTTTTTATTTTGGCCAGCTCTTCATCAACCACTTTTTCTATTCTTTCGAGGTCAGCTTCTGGCCTGGGCTTAACCATGATGAAAAAAAGGAAGGGGTCGATGGTCTCGTTGAGACCTCCGGAAACATCGATGGCTAACTGTTCCTCCCTGACCAAACGACGATAAAGGCGACTGCTCTCTCCTTGAAGCAAGGCTTGCTCAACGACCGAAAGCCCGCAAAAATCCGGGCCCTGGCGGCGGGGAGCATGAAAGGCCATGATAAAGGAGGGCGTCTGGGCTTCCTTCTTAATGATAACTCTCTTGACTCCCATTTGAGGCGGTTCCACAGTCGTCACTGGCGGCGGAGGCGTTCCTGGTTTTATCGGCTCATAATATTTTTTAACCAATTCGAGGGCTTTTTCTGCCTGGAAATCGCCGACGAGCACCAGAACGGCGTTGTTAGGAGCGTAATAGGTACGGTAATACTGAATCACTTCTTCCCGCCGCCAGCTCAAAATATCGCTCATCCAGCCGATGACATCCCAGTGGTAGGGATGAGCCATGATCGCCGTTGCCCTCACGTTTTCGTAAAGGATAGCGTCATTGTCATTTTCGACACTCAGGCGGCGCTCGCTAGCCACAACGCCTCTTTCCGACTCGAAGACTTTGGGGTCGAAGATTAGCCCCTGCATCCGGTCGGCCTCCATTTCTAACATGGGTTCAAGAGCGCTCGCGGGAAACCAGTCAGTATAAACGGTCATATCATCAGAAGTATAGGCATTGTTCGAACCGCCTTTGAACTCCATCAGGCGGTCAAACTCGCCCGGACCGAATCGCTCTGTTCCGTTGAACATCATGTGCTCGATAAAATGAGAAACTCCCGTAAGGCCTGGCCGCTCATTCCGCGAGCCAACCCGGAAAAAAGTATAAAGAGCTATGTTCGGAATGCCGTGGTCCTCGACCAGCAAAACCTTAAGCCCGTTTCCGAGCTCATGGACCCTCACATCCTCTTTCCGGAAAGAGCTCAAAAGCAGGGAAGGGAACAACAAGAAAAGCAACAACCCCTTAAGGTAAGCCAACCATTTCTTCTCAACCATCGAATTAATCCTCCTTGTCATTTAAGGCTTCTTCTTTGAAAGACTCTTTTGGAGAAAACATGGCCGCTTCTCTCTTCGCTCCTGCCGCATTTTCTTTCCGCCTTCAACCCGAGTTCAACCCCAAAGGCCTAACTCGCCGATAATTAAACTCTCAATTATGCTGAGTCGCCTCATTTCACCTTCGCTTCCCATTTGGGACCCTCGATTATTTTGCCCTGGGGGTCAACCTGCATCTCGCCTCGCTGCCCTTCGCGGCTGAATTCAGCCTCAAACAACCAATAAGGCTGGGGCAACTTGACAATCGCCTTTTTCCCGTCCTGTTCCTTAATTTCTGCCTGAACCTCGGCTTTCTCCAGACGCTCTAAGGAAGCGGCAGCTTCTTCGAGCGCTTTTTTAATGGCATCAGCCGCGGCCTGGGGAAGCTCGTCCCAACCAATAATACTGGTTATATCAATTATCGTGCCGTCAGCGGCCACCTCGATTTCACCTCGGTTATTTTTAAACTCGATGTCATAAAGCGCTAAACCGTCTACGTTTTCTGTCTCAACGAAATCAATTTCGGCTCCAGGAAAATATTTATTTATGACCTCAACCACGGCAGCCGGAAGTTCAGAAGAAACTCGCTGGATAGTCGCCGGCTCCGCTGGCTGAACGGCTTCTTCTCGGGCACCAGGACGACAGCCTAAGGCACCAAGCAAAAGAGCAGCGAAGATTACTAACAAAACCTTTTTCTCTTTCATCTTCTCCCTCCTTTCAGGATAAAATTTGCTTGCCTCGCCTCTTACTCCTTTTGCTTCATTTTTTTCTTGTCCCTGTTTCTTAGATTATTAGCCTCGGCGGCAAAAATCAATTTTCTGTCAATTTTTCTCTGAGACTAATTATTAAAAGAAAAGATACCCTCCCCTGAGGTTCGAGGGCTCGTCTATTCTTATTCTCTCTAAAAAGCCTAAGGCCATAAATTTACTCAAGCTAGAAGCTTCGAAGGAGGAAAAAGAATCCGAAGATTATAATCGCGGCCAGGATTGAAAAAGCAGGCAGTTACGAAAAACCATCGGTTTCTTACTTAAAGGAAGTTTTCTTCAAAACCTCGGCAAGCAGCCGAGCGGATTCTTTCCCTTTAGCCCTCAATTCCCATAAGTCAGTTCCCTGGAGGATGAAAACAGCCTCCTCCCCGGCCGAAGCCAAACGATAAGCTTTTTCGCCGGAATGGATAAAAGTTTCCACCTTTGCCCGGGAAAAGCTCGGGCCGGCCAGCTGGCGGAGATAATCTTCCAGCTTGGCGACCGGCCGCCACGCCTGCTGGGATAGACGAACCTCGGCACCCGCCCCTTTGATAACTAACAGGGTATTATCAGGCCAGGTTTTATCCAGTTGGTCAAAAATACAGGGAGCCGGCTTTTCGACCTCGACTCTTAACCCGAAATTAAAATAACGGTTACCTTTAACCTCGTAAATTTTATCGGGAGCCGGAAAAGTCTTGCCGTCTAACTGGTATTCAAGAATATCAATATCCAGGCGGCCAAACAGGCGTTCGCCGGCCGCCATTACTTCTCCCAGCCCGCGGTTAAGCGAGGTTGAAACCAGAGCAACCCGGCAGGCATCAGCCACTTCGGGTGAAGGAAGAGCGGCATCAAAAGGATACCAGGCGCCGTCCAGGTTAAGTTCGACCCAGGCATGACCTCCCCAGACACCGTTGACATAAGCGTAACCCATAATAAACCGGGATGGAATGCCGGCGGCCCGAGCCAGCGTAGCCAGGAGAACAGCAAAACTCACGCACGTTCCCCGGCGCTGTCTGATAACTTCAGTCGAAGGCGCGAAAACAATCCCGGCGTCAAAAATGATGTTCTGGCTCACCCAGTCGCGAAGCCTGACCGCTTTCTGCCATTCGTCCTTCGATGTACGGGCTACTTCCTCGGCAACCTGCTGGATTAACCTGTCTTCAGTATTTAAGTAAAGGTTACTCTCGAGATATTCTCTTAAGCTCGCAACTTCACCCGCCGGCCTCTCTCTTCTGGTCTTATCTCCGGCTGATTTTCTCGAGGGTTGGGTTATTTCTAAGACAACGGCTGTTGGCTCTTTGGCAATTATTCTTTGAGAATTTGTCGACAGGTCCGGAAACCCCGGTTGAGGCTGTCTTAACCGCAGCCGGACTTTCAGCCGCTCGATTAGCCGGGCCTTCGGAAGCCGGACATTAGCCCGGACGAGAGAACTCTCGAAAGGAAGCTCGGTAAGCTCCGCGCCTGTAGCTGCTGCCAGGGCCTCTTCCTTCGAGCTCAAGGTAACCTTAATTTCCCCTAACGGGCTTGCTTCCTGATACTGGATGAGTTGGCCATTCTCATCCAGCCAGAGTGTCCGTTGCGAAGGGAGCTCGCGGGAGGACTCTTTAACTCGCAGCGTCTTGACGGGAGAAGAAGAAACCGGCAAAGACACTTCCTCCCAGGTTTCTGCCTCCCTTGTTCCGTGGACGACTAAGTTGAGCTCCGGCGAATAAGTGGCAAATTCTACCTTATCTCCGGGGGCACGAAGCATAGAAATTGTTAACAAGTTCAAGCCTGCCGGCCCCAAAAGCTTGCCTGAATACGGGATCTTTTGACTGAATTCCTTCCCCCCTGTCCCGCTGCTAACCGTTATTTCGGTCGGGCCAATCTCAGCTTTGGTGGTTGTCTCGAGGTTAGAAAGCCTCAGAGAAAGGGAAACCCGGCGAAGCTCTCCCCGGGGTGTCTCTTCCCAGCGGGAGAAAGAGGCCATCTGGACTCTCGTTCCCAGCCGCTTGATGGTAAGCCAAAGCCGCTGGGAGGTTATCCAGCCCTCGGCAGCATTTTCCTCCGCCGGTTTTATCTCTTCATGAGCATAACCAACCGGCGTCCCGCCCAGGTTTACTACATACCAGAGGGAGCTTTCTTTGGCCGGCTCTTGATTTTTCCTGCCGGGGGAAAAGACAGAGGCTTCGGGCAGGGGCTCAAAAAAGAGCAAAAGGGCAATTAAGAAAAACGACTTGAGGAGATGGTCTGTTTGACGCCTCATTCGTCACCCAAAACACTAATTTTCATGTTGGTTATTATATCTCATGACGCGAGGTTTAGGGCATCATTTTATCGGAAACCGAGGTCTATTCCTTCTCCAGTTACCGCAATATTAAGTTTCAGTTTAAGCGAAAAGTTCAGGAGGAATAAGCGGGGAAAGGAATTAAGCAAGAAAGCAGGCTGGAATCGAGCCGACTTGCAGTTGGCTCCCCTAAAATTTGGCTCCCTGAATAAAATTTTTTCCTTCAATGATATTATTATCATTTCTGCGGTCGCTTTAATCTCGATTTGCCCAGGAGAAGCTTTGCGCTTAGATTTTCGCCGCAAATAAGCTAAGATAAACGGATGGAAAGACTAAAAGAGAGGCTACGGGGTCGCCATGACCTTAGATAGAGTTTTTGAGGTTAAAGGAGATAAAATTCAGCGCCAGCGGTTTGCCGTCGTGCTGGTCTCCCCTGAAAGCCAGGAAAATATCGGGCTGGTAGCCAGGGCGATGAAAAACACGGGATTTAGCGAGCTCCGGGTCACAGGCATCGAAGCAATCAGCGAAGACGCCTTGCGGACGGCCGTCCATTCGGTTGATATCCTCAGAAAAGCTCGATTCTATCCTGACTTAAGAGCCGCGGTGGCTGACCGGAACCTCGTGCTGGCTTCAACCGCCCGGCGGCGGGAAAAATTCAGGGTAATCTCTTTGGACGAGGCCGTTGCAATGGTTCTTCGTTTTCCTGTTGAGACAAAGGTAGCCCTCGTTTTCGGACCGGAAAGAACCGGGCTGAGCGCCGAACAATTAGAACAGGCGAACTTTATTTATTCCATTCCTCAAGCTTGTAACCAGCCTTCATATAACCTTGCGGCGGCTGTTTTGTTGACGCTTTACGCTTTTTTCATCCGGTCGGCCGAAATAATCAACCCCAAAGAAGAGATGCCCGCCTCTCGCTCGGAACAGGAAGAGTGCATTCAGGTAGTCTTGATGAAGCTAAGACAAGCTGGTTTCATAAACGCGGCAAACGAATTTCACGTCGCCAACAAAGTCCACGACCTTTTTGGCCGGATGGCGCTCACCGATAAGGATAGGCGCTTCCTGACGGCCATACTTAATAAAATCATTACAATCCTGCCCTGATTCTTGACTTCGCCCCTGGCGGAGGGTAGGACGAAAAGAAGCGAGCCTGATTCCTGAAAAAATTATCCTCATTAGAAATTGTGAACTAAGTTTCATTCTCGTTTCTAACCTGGTCTCAATTGGTTTATAATGACGAGGAACTCGACCCGGGAAACGAGCCCAAACTTCAATTGGTTTATGGAGTTATCTAAACCAAGGTCTGGAACCTCGACATCCGCAGCGCCAGTTACTTCAACTGGTTTATAGGAGTACTTAAACCAAGAAACGCAAGCAATGTTGGCAGCTAAAAGGCTATTCCATTCCATCAAGTAACCCGAGTGGCTGGATTATAAAAATAGGGCGATAAACTCAAGTTTTTGGCTGATGATGCTTTCTCAATCTTAAGACATAACCCAGGAAATAATTAATTCTAAAGAATCATAAAAAGACAATTTGGCTTGACCGAAGGCTGATATATTAAATATCATAACTTCTATGGATTAAAAAGGAGTGTCTCTAATGGATAAAAAGAAAATCTCTGAGCAGAAATCCTTCCTTCGGCTTCACCTTTCAAAAAAAGGGCCAACTTTCTTTCTCGCTTTGATTCTTGGCAGCTTGCTGATGCTGCCTTCTTTCAATTCAGGGCTGGTTGACGACCAGGCTAAATTTCCGCCGCCTATCGACCCCCAAAAGGTTCAAGACCAGGATGTCATGACCTGGGATGATTATCAACCTCTTCCCGGCCGGGACTGGGCTGACCCCTCTCTCCGACCCGAGAAAGGGTTCCGGCTGGCGGTAGTGGCGGTGGATTTTCCCAACCAACCCTTCGTGATCACCCTCCCTAAAGGCTCCGACCCGTTCGGCAACCCCCAGGTTGACCCTGTTCCCCGAGAAAAAGTACCCCAGTTCTATGCCGATTTTTTCACGAAACCAACCCCGCTTAACCATGGCCAGAATATCCATCGCTACTGGATGGAACAATCGCGCGGGAAATTCGGGATAATCCGAGTGGATGCCTACGGTCCTTACCGGATGCCCAAGCCTCACTGGGCCTACGGGCTAAACGAATACGGCCAGAATGATTATACCCCGGATGGCAGCAAGGCCAGCAGCCGCTTGGAACATGATTGCGACGCTCTCTGGATAGAAGCGGTAGGTCAGGATGTTCGTAAGAATTACGACGCTATCCTGCGGATTTATGCTGGCTATGACGAGACAGGCGTCTGGATGGAGTTCGGCATCATGAAATTTAAGAGCAAAGAGGATATTCCCCCAGAGTGGGGTAATCCCAATCCTTCCATGCCCAGATGGGTTCCGACAAGATACGTCGAATGGACGAGCTGGCTCGCCGGTTCGCAGCAGTGGGGCCTTTCCTCGATGCGGCAAGGCGAAAACTCGGGTACGATCGCTCATGAGCTGGGCCATTTTGCCTTCCGGCTTCCTGACTTAAACAACAATCCATATGTTCAGCCGTACCGGCGGGCGGCCACTGGAACGTGGGATATCATGGACCGGGGGTGCTTTAACGGGCCTGGCGGGCCGCATAAACGGTGGGTCGTCCCGCCAATAGCCGGAGCGGCAGTTCCTCCCGGGTTGATGATTCGCAACCGGATGGCCTGCGGTTTTATTCCTGAAGGCCAGTTGCTTAATTTGAGCCGCACTGGCCTGGCCCAGAGCGGTCTTGTGGTGGCGGAAGTAACTGCCAGGGCGGTGGACCCGCTTCCCGAGACTTTTACCGGAATCACGGTAAGGCTTGACGGGTCTGAACCCGGAGACCGGACGCCGGCCGACGACCCGGCCACTAACCCGCTTTCGGCCGGCATTCCCAATTACAATTTCTATTCTCTTGAGGTCGTCCAGCGAATCGGCGCCGACTCTTTCTGCCCCGATAGCGGCGTCCTGATCGCTAAGAATAAAGATAACTTGCGCGGGAATAACGGCGGTCCTAACGCCTTTAATAGCTACATCTGGGTAATTGATGCTCATCCTGAAGATATCAATGTTGTCGATTATATAAGCCCAACAGGGGAAAAGGTATTCCGCACGATTGCCGACTACCGCCAGCTCAACGACGCCCTTTTCCATGCCGGAGTTGACTCAGGCAGCAGCTATGAATACGTGGACGAGCCCAACCGGCTCCACTTTTATGTCATCGACCTCCAAAAAAATAAAGACGGGATTCTCTCTTATACTCTCGGCATTCGCTCGCTCGATGGCAGCGGCCCGCATCAAAGAGGCGGAGAGTGGCAAGTTCCTTCGAGCCTGAGAATAAAAGACGAACTGACAACTTTTTCTTTTACCCTGAAAAATACGGGCCAACTTGCTTCTCTGAGCTCTTCGCTCCATCCTTCTGATGTTACGGCCTATGTAAAATACGATGTCTACCGGCTCGCGGCCTCAATCGAAGGGAAAGGCTGGCGGGTGAAATTACCGAATGTTTTAAAAGCAGTTGAGTTCGGAAAAGCTGCGGACGTTACAGCCTATGTGCTGGCCGAAAAGGATAGCGCCAAACAGGCAACCCTGACCTTAACTGCGGTTTCTGAAAGCGACCCGGCAAAAAAAATCGTGGCTGCTGTCCGGCTTGCACGCTAAGCCAGGCCGGCCAGCCACGTTTGCCCCAAGACCAAGCGCAACCGACTCAAAAAGATTTTCCAGGCGGAATGCCGCCTTCGTTCCTTGCCTGTCAGCGGTTGAAATCTCTTCTTCCTGCATACTAAATGAAGCTTGTTTTACGCGGCCCGGAAGCTTTCCTTGCGCGGCTCTAAAGGACCGAAGAAAAATTAAAAAAGCTATAGAGGTCGTCTTCTTTTCCTCATAAATTGTCCGAAAACCACAAAAGGACAAAATCAAATAAAAAAGAAGGAAAATAGGCAATATATCTCCCGATTTCTTGTTAGACATCAGCCTGCGTTTTATAACTTAATTTAACAAGAATTGAATGGGGATATAGATAACGTCTCAGCTTCTTCGCGAGTCGGTCAAAAACCTGAAGAGAAAAAGGGAGAAATAAAATAAAAAAATAAAATAAAATTAAGAAAACAAAAAATAGGAAATATGTATTATGATATAATGTTGCGCCACCCCCAGGGCCGATGCT
>JBBIRF010000001.1:143610-172044 GCA_037441905.1 Candidatus Aminicenantota bacterium | reverse complement strand
ATCTATCTATCTATCTATCTATCTATCTGTCTGTCTATCTGTCTGTCTGTCTGTCTGTCCTATCTATCCTATCTATCTAACCTGCTGTTTTTTTGCCCTTATTTCCAAGGATTTCCCTGTTTACACCCAAAATAAAAATAGATAATCCGACCTTTAACTTATCTGCAGCTTTGTTCTCTTTTCGCTGTTTCTTACTTTTATTTTTGGGAGCAATTTAAGTTAGATAGAGGAGATTAAAGATAAACCGATAATCAGGCGCGAACCCGTTTTCTGGGGTCCTTTCAGGCAAAAATTAACCTTTGAGTTTCTGGCTATAAGTATATTTTCCGCAATTAATCCATCATGAACCTGACGAGCTCGCCGCGAGGAAAATACCGTTGAACAAGAATTTAAAAGTTCCGTGCGGCTGGCCACGGAAAAGGATTTCAGGGCCGAACAAATAAAGCTTTCCTTGCCCTACTTCAGCCGCGACCGCGGCAACACTGCCTTCAAGATAATGCTGGCCTAACGCCCAACCAGACCGTAACGGCGTTTTCGAGTCAAACCAGGCCACAGGGTCAATTTTCTGAAGCTGAGCTTCAGGCAGAAGACGGAAAGAAGGGCTGTTGTCGAAGAAAACATCCACCTTTTCCGGCAGGCCAAAGGCCAACGGATGCAAGTTATTTACCCTCACTTGAAGCACGGACCCGGGGATGTAGAATTTTTCCCGCGGTAACCCTCTTTCGGTCCCGTCAGGCAATTTTTCTGTCAACGCGTTGGCTACCGGTAAACCGAGATGATAAGCCAGGGCGGTCGACGAGCCGATAGTGATAATCGTCCCGCCTTCTTTCAGGAAGGCCAGCAGTTGGGGGATTGTTTTTTCAACCGTTATCCGGCCCAATCGGTCGCGGTATTCGGGAGGAATCGACTCAACCCGGGGCTGGGCCATAAACCTGAATTCTTGCCCTCCGCCTCTCCCGGCAGGAGGGATAGCGCCGGCAGGGAAAATGAGGACGTCAAAACGAGCTCTTAAGCTGCCCGCATCCAGAGCGGGAGGAAAAACGACCTCAAAAGGAAAAGAGAACTGTTCGAGAAGCCAGCGGGTCCACCCCGAAGTCATCGACCCGCCGTAAGTATCCCAGAGGCCAATCCGGGGAGCTTGGAGTTTGGTCAAATCTTCGGCCGCCGAATCTGAACCATAAAAAATTAGTCCGAGGTCTTTCGCCAGTTTTTCCATCCGGGCTCTGGATTCCGGGGTTGAGGGAATGTAAAAGGCGCCAGCCGGCAGGGTTTGCGACCCAACGGTCACGGCCTTTTTCGCCATAAAAACTTCCTGGCCCTGGGCGAGGAGCTGGTTGACAGCGATGACCGCGTCATTCACGCGATGGTCGAGCCAGAACCCGCGAGACGAGTTTGAACCAAGGATTTTTCCCGCCGGAGGCTTCGCCAGACCGCTGATTTTTTCAAACGGACCGTCGAAGCCGTCTAAAATCCGGTCAAAGACAACACCCATCTGATAGGCGAGAGTCCACCCAGCATTGTCGTAAGGCGGGATGGGCGGGCCGCCAGGATAAGCCAGGTCATTCGGATGGTCTTCCGGCTCGAACATCGACAGGATATGCGGCCTGAAGGCCTGGCTGCACTTAACCACATAAGAGCCGGCTGGATATGTTTTTCCCGCTACCGTAAATTCTTTGGTCGCCCGGTGGACGACGACTCCGTTCTTGATTAAAGCGTTAACAAATTTCGTCGCTGTAAGAAAGTCAGGCTGGTCGGAGGGAATAATATAGCCCCTGGGGTCACGTTTGGCGGGGTCGCGGAGAAGCTCATAATATTTAGCCGGAAGGGCTTGCCCGGCTCCCATCCGAAAAGCCATCTCCGGGCTTACTTGAGGCTCCGACGTCTCTTTTCTTTCCTTAGCCACGGCTTCCTCCACGGCCGCAATCATCTTGGGCGTGACCGTCCAGTGGTCGCGGCTGCCGCGCTCGATAGAGTTACGGCCCATCCGGTAGATGTTATAAAGGAAATTTTCCTTGAGCTTGGCGGCTAAATCGAGGATGGCCCGGTCGGCGGTGATGAGGTATTCAATTGTCTGGCGAAAATGCCACTTTTGCGGCGCTACCGGATAAGGGTAATCTCCTTTGGGCAATTGCCGCTGGAGGATAAAAGGAATTTCGACCGGTGTCGGGTTGCCGATGATTTCCGTTAAAATTCCGATCATGTTATGGAAATAGGCGGTTGACCGCAACCCGCCGTTCCACCAGGTGGAATATCCCGCTCCCGAGCGCATCGTCGCCCCTGGTTTACCTTCGGCCACAAAACGGTTATGCATCGCCGCGCCAACCAGGTCGACTCCCATCGGGACGAGTGGGTCGAAATGGTAGTTGAAGGGGTCCCGGAAAGGAGCGCAGAAAAGCACGGTTCCCGCCGGGCCTGTCTGGTGGTGGTTGTAAACAATCTGCGGAAACCATTCATGGTAAAGCTGGCGGCAAACCGCCTCGGTCTCGGGTTGGGTGACCATGTAAAAATCGCGGTTGTTGTCATGACCAATGTATTTTTGGTAGAGCCGTGGCAAGCCGCTTGTCGACCTCTTAGTTGGCTCTGGTTCGCGCATGTACCATTCAGCCACCAGGTCAAGCCCGTCTGGGTTAACGGGCACGGCCAGAAGGATGACATTTTCCAGGATTCGCAGGGTTTCAGCGTCGTTCCGGCTGACCATCTGGTAGACCAGTTCGATTAAGTGCTGAGAGCCGGCGACTTCAGTCGCGTGCAGGCCGCCGTCTATCCAGACGACCGCTTTTCCCTCGCGGGCGAGTTGCCGCGCTTGCTCTTCGGAAACACCCTCGGCCAGGGCCAAACGGCGGGCAATCTCCTTATAGCGGCTCAGCCGAGAATGGTTAGCGGGTGAAGTTATAATGGCCATAATCATCGTCCGGCCTTCAGCTGTCTTGCCGATGTCAACAAGCTTTAGTCTGTCAGAAACCGCGTCCAATTTTTGCCAGTAGGCAACGAGCTGCTTATAGCTGGCTAAGCAGTAATCATCGCCAACACTAAAACCATACAGCTCCTTGAACGTGGGGATTCGTTCGGCGAAGCTTGTTACCGGAAAAAGAAGACAAAAGAAAATAATCAGTCCAGATAAAAACAGCAGCTTTGGCTTTTTTTCCATTTTTTTCCTCCGGTGTTACCTTTTATTCTTAACCTTTTCCAGGTTTCTTGGTTAAAAAACAGTAGAAGAATTTTTTCCGTTTGGCTTTTCTTTTTTCTTCTGCAGATAGCTATCTCGTTTCCTTCTTAATTCTCGGGTTAAACCAATCATCGCCAGTCTTGTCTTTGCCGGTCTGTCTGACTTTTTCTCGAAAAAGGCTTCAGCTAACACAGGTTTTCAGTCGATTGAAGCCTAAAAAATCATTCGAACAATAATCCTTTAATTAATCACGTTTTGCTATCAACGAAGCCGGCGGTCGTACCATTCGTCTTCAAGAATTACTGCTTGTGTGCTTAGCTCGACAGTGCCTGCCTTAAGGATAACTTTATATTCTCCCGCTGGGGCGGGAACGGTGATGTATTTTGGGTCGAACGTACCAAACTGTCTGGCTCCTCCCATCCTTTCCTGAAGAGCCTTGATTTCCGCTTCGCTCCTTTCCCTCCGGATGGTCATGTTCCAGAGGACACGATGAAGACCAGGGGTGGCTGGACCTTTGAGCTCGTTAATTAGCTTATCCCCTTTCCATATCTGGATTATCGGGTCAGAAGCCGGCTTTGTTTTCAGGTGGTAATAAATGGCTATGGCCTCTGGCTCGCTCTCGCCGTTAAAGTTAGCCGAGCTTGACTGAGGGGAACGATTGACCACCCACCTTACCTTAGGTTCTGGGGCATAAAGGTAAACATCTTTGGCCAAGACAGACGGGCTCATTTGCTGGAGCGGAGAAATGTCGGCAATAAAAAGGCTACGACCATGGGTCGCCACAATCAGGTCATTTTCCCGCGGGTGGATTTTTAAATCATGCACTGGCTGAGTCGGCATGTTATTTTGCAGCTTAGACCAGGTGTTCCCTCCGTTGAGCGAGACATAAACCCCCAGGTCGGTTCCGACGAAAAGCAAGTCAGGGTTACGCGGGTCTTCGCGAATTACATTG
Source organism: Candidatus Aminicenantota bacterium (assembly GCA_037441905.1). Taxonomy (GTDB): domain Bacteria; phylum Acidobacteriota; class Aminicenantia; order Aminicenantales; family CALLJL01; genus CALLJL01. Next base: position 167,926 of record JBBIRF010000001.1, on the reverse strand, counting down.
ATGGGTTCCGGCGGCAGGTTGCCGGCTATTGACTTCCAGGTTTCGCCATAGTCGGTTGTCTTATACAGGAATGGCCGGAAGTCGTCATTCCGATAGCCTGTAAACGAAACATAGGCGGTGCCAGCGTAATGGTTGGAGGCGGCAACGCGGCTCACCCAGTAACCCGGGTTTCCGGGGATCCGGTCGTTGAGTTTTTTCCAGTTCTTGCCGGCATCCCGGGAAACCCAGACATTGCCGTCATCCGTGCCGACCCATAAAACGCCTGCCTCGAGCGGGGATTCGTCAATCGTCGTTATCGTGCAATACTGAATGTTGCCGTCGCCTCCCTTTCCAGTGGGGAGTTTGCTCGGGTCGTTAGTCGTCAGGTCAGGACTGATTTCTTCCCAGTATTCCCCACGAAAAGGTGAGCGAAGGAGGATGTTAGCTCCATGGTAAATAACATCAGAGTTATGCGGCGAAACCAGGATGGGCGCACACCAGTTCCAGCGAAGGTCCCGGCGTTTTTGTTGATAAGAAATGCTTTTCCTTTCCCCGGTAAGCAAGTCGATTCTCTGGATAGCTCCGAATTGCGATTCGTTGTAAAGATAGCGGTTTGTTTTCCAGTCAAAAACATTATACATGCCATCGCCACCGCCGACAGTTTGCCAGTCTTCCAGCCGAATCGGCTGGCCCCCTCCCTTGGTGCTCGGGCCAAGAGCTGAACCGTTATCCTGCATTCCTCCGGCGACGTTATACGGGAAAGACATGTCGAAATCGACGGCGTAAAACTGGCCGAGCGGCAAGTTATCAGGGTGGTACCAGTTCTTGCCGCCGTCAAAAGTGATTCCCATTCCATGGTCATAACCGAGGAGCATATGTCGGCTGTCCTTCGGGTCTATCCAGAGGGCATGATTATCGCCGCCAAAATTAAACGCCCGGGGGCTCCAGGTCTTGCCGCCATCCTTAGTTTCATAAACGCCCACCGAAAGCACGTAAACGTGGTTTTCGTCATTCGGGTCGACGATAATCCGGCCATAATAATACCCCGGAGCTCCGCCGATACTCTGTTTTTCCGGGCTAACCTTCCTCCAGGTTTCGCCGCCGTCGTCACTGCGGTAAACCTCGCCGTCAATCATCCCCCGACTCGACTTGCCTTCGAGGATTTCTTTCCAGCGCTCCTCCGGACTCATCCCGGGTTTGTTGGCATTTTCAATGCAGGCATAAACGATTTTGGGGTTACGAGGATAGACGGCCAGGCCGATGCGGCCAAGAATTCCTCCTGGCAGGCCCTGGGTCAATTTTTTCCAGGTCTTGCCACCGTCAGAGCTCTTGTAGATGCCGCTACCTGGCCCGCCAAGCATGTAGGTCCACGGTTTTCGCAGCCGGTCATAAGTGGCGGCATAAATCGTGTCTGGGTTGACGGGGTCGATGGCCACTTCGATAACCCCAATCTGGCGTCCGTCAACTACTACGTCCAGGACTTTTTGCCAGGTTTGACCGCTGTCAGATGTTTTATAAAGCCCCCTTTCCTTGTTTTCGGAATAGAGATGGCCGATGGCGGCTACATAAACAATGTCAGGGTTTTCGGGATGGACCACAATCCGGCCGATATGATGCGAATCCTTGAGGCCCATGTTTTTCCATGATTTGCCGCCGTCGATTGATTTATAAACGCCGTCCCCCCAATAAGTGCTGCGGGAGTTATTGGCTTCACCTGTGCCCACCCAAATAACATTATGGTCCTTAGGCGAGCAAGCTACGGCGCCGATAGAAAAAACGGCCTCATGGTCGAATATCGGCTCGAACGTCTGGCCGTTATTCGTTGTTTTCCACAGGCCGCCAGTAGCTGTGGCCGCATAGAAAACATAAGTGTCCTGGAAGGATACAGCGAAGTCAACGAACCGGCCGCTCGGGCGAGTCGGCCCGACAGAGCGATAAGTGATGGTTTTTAACCAATCCTTCGGGACATCAGAGACGGCCGATTGAGCCTCGTTATGCTGGATAAGAATGAGGCTAAAAAAAATCAAACCCAGAGAAATAAGAACACGACGTCTTAGAACAGATTGATTAACAAACATTTTTACCTCCGGTAGTAAAAGGCAGGGGATTAAGGCAAGGTCGGTTATTTGCCTTTCTCATTCTGGTGCCGGATAAATTATCTTAATTTAACAAGCCTTGTCAACGCATCTTCATGACAAAAAATTCGCCTTTAACCCGGTCAATTTTCTATCCGTAGATTTTTTTTAAAAAGATAGTAAGCGGGGACCCCGGCGAGAACAGTTAAGATAGCGATGGACGAGGGAACTGGACTTTGTAAAAAACCAAGAAAAAGAATGCTTATCCCGGCTAAAAGATAAATGACCTGGACCACCGGAAACCCGGGCAACCTCAATCCTGTGGGGTGCTGGCTTCTGAGCTTAAACACGCCGACAACGGCCAGGAGAGGAAAAATACCCAGGGAAAAGCCCATGTAGGTCAGAATATGTTCGAAGGTTCCAGACAGAACGATGACGGTGGCAATGACAGCCTGGAGCAAGATGGAAAGACTTGGAACCTTCGTCCGGGGGTTAACGTGAGCCGCGAAAGGAAAGAAAAGCCTGTCTTTCGACATAGCGTAGTACACCCTTGGCCCCAGAATGATAAAGGCGCTGAGTGACGAAAAAAGGGCAAAAGCAATCAGGAGAGAGACAAATTTTTCCCAGCCCGGACCGAGGAGCTTTCCGGCTGCCAGACCGCCTACCGAAATCACCCCTTTCATTTCTTCGGGTGGGAGCGAGTAGAGATAAAAAATGTTGAGACCGAGGTACAGAAGAATTACGGCGCCGGTTCCTAAGATAAGCGAAAGCGGCAGATATCGGCGGGGGTTTTTAACCTCTGAACCAACGTAGGCCGAGGCATTCCAGCCGCTGTAAGCAAACATAATCCACATCAGGGCGAGGCCGAAGACGTTGAGCGAGCCAAAAGAGAAAACCACTTTTTCTCCCGCCACCAAGTGATTCCAGTTGCCCCGGGGGCTGGTTATTCCGACAGCTATTAAGGCCAGAATTAAGCCAACCTTTCCCAACGTTAAGAAATTCTGAACCTTAGCCCCAACTGAAATACCCCGTAGATGGACGAGGGTAAAAAGAAAAATGACGACAATGGCAATAATCTTTTTCAGTAATCCAGGTGAAACTAGCCCTCCCAGGTCCTGCAGCTGGCCCAGATTCGGGAATGTCCGCGAAAGATATTCGCTGAACCCGATGGCCGAGGCCGCAATCGGTGCCGAAAACCCGACAAAAAAAGAAACCCAGCCAGTTAGAAACCCGGCCAGCGGATGGAACAACCTGGAGAGGAAGACGTACTCGCCTCCCGCGTGGGGAAAAGCAGCCCCCAGCTCTCCATAACTTAAAGCGCCGCAAAGCGCTACCACCCCGCCTATGACCCAAAGGAGGAGCATCAGGAGGGGATGGCCAAGGTCCCTGAGGAGCAAACCTGAAGTCGTAAAAATGCCGGCGCCAATCATATTGGCAATTACGATGTTGGTTAAAGAAAAAAGGCCTAATCGGCGCTCGAGGTCAGAGGGTTTAGCTTCAAAATTCATATTATTCTCCTTAGGTGGTTGTATTACCTTATGCTAATTTTGGGGCCATGGTCAAGGTGCTGGCGCAATTGACATTAAACGATTTAATGCCTATGATGGAGAGAAAATGGCGACAGGTTGAAAAGGAGGTTGCCAGTGGAAAAAAGGTGCTTTTCAGTAACCACAGGGTTAATTGTAATCCTGTTAACTGTTTTAGCCTCAGGCTTAGCTTCGCAGGAAGTTCATCGGGATGTGCCCTATGTTCCCTCGCCGCCTGAAGTCGTGGCTGAGATGCTGCGGCTAGCCCAGCTTAAACCTGGGGACATTCTTTACGATTTAGGGTGCGGGGATGGCCGGATCGTGGTTACGGCGGCCAAGAACGCCGGCATCAAAGCGGTGGGCATCGACATCGACCCGGAAAGAATCCAGGAAAGCCGGGAAAACGCCCGGGAGGCCGGCGTCACCGACCTGGTTGAATTCCGCCAGGGCGACCTGTTCACGGCAGATATCCACGACGCCTCTGTAGTTACTCTCTATCTTCTGACCTATGTTAACCTGAAGCTTCGGCCGAAATTACTCAGCGAGCTTAAGCCCGGGACGAGGCTTGTTTCTCATAACTATGCCATGGACACCTGGAGACCAGACCACACAGTTTATTTCTGGGTTATCCCGGCCAATATCACCGGTACCTGGCAGTGGAGTATGCCAATAAATCAGAGGAATACTGATTGCCGCTTAGAGGTTGACCAGCATTTCCAGTGGTTCCAGGGGAAACTGACTGCTGGGAGGGACTCAGTGGTGATCCAGGAGACCAGAATTGAAGGGCAAAAAATCAACTTCCAGGCCGTCCTGACTGACCGCAACCAAAGAATTGTTCTTGATTTTTCAGGCACCGCTCAAGGTGACCAGATTGCTGGCACCGTGACAATTAAAAGCAATGATGGAGAACAACGCGTCCCCTGGAAAGCTACCCGGGACCCGAAGACAAAAAAACCGCTTGATACAGGCGAAGAAACCTACCGATAGCTTTAAGGAATTAGCGCCTGATTTTCTATCTAATTGATTCCAGGTTATCTTTTGAGATTTGGCGGCAGCCGCACTTATTCCCGGGAGACAGCCTGGGAGAAGGTAATAACAGGACTCCTTTCTAAACTTTTATCCCGGGCTATCTAAAAACAAAAAAAAGAAAGGGAGGGTAAAATGAGTCAGCCAACTCCTGAAGGAGCTTTGATTCCCTGGTGGAAAAAATGGTTGATTGCCGCCCGGCCATGGGCTTTGCCGGCTTCGACAATTCCGGTGGCTCTGGGTACACTTTTGCCACTTGCCGTTGGCCGAAGCGAGTTCCATCCGGGGAGGTTTGTCCTGGCGCTTCTGGCCATGGTTGTTCTTCATTTTGCCGCCAACATGCTTTCTGATGTCTTCGATTACCGAAGGGGGCTGGATACAGAAGTAACGCCGGTTAGCGGCGCTATTATCCGGCAGTGGCTTACCCCCGAGCAGGTCAGGCGGGTGGCTTTAGTTCTCTTTCTCTTAGGCTCGCTCATAGGAGTCTGGTTAGCCTCGATGAGTCACTGGGGGCTGCTTTTAGTTGGGCTCCTCGGGGTGGCTATTGGCCTGAATTATCATTTCTTGAAAGCCCATGCCCTGGGAGATTTAGCTGTTTTTCTTAATTTTGGGGTTCTCGGCTCCCTGGGTGCCTGGGTAGTTCAGACAGGCAAGTTTTCCGTCTGGCCAGCCCTTTGGGCCGTACCCCAGGCTCTTCTGGTCGTGGCCATCCTTCATGCGAACAACTGGCGCGATTCTTTTTCTGACCGGGAGAAAAAGGTGGTCACGGTTGCCTCTCTTTTAGGCGACCATAATTCTCTGGTTTATTACACTTTTCTCCTTTTGGCTCCGTTTGTCCTTTTCCTCATTTATATTTTAGTTCCTCGTTTCTGGTTGACCGGGATGCCCGCCTTGCCCTGGTCACTGCTTATAATCCTGGCCGCGCTTCCGGTAGCCCTCTCGCTCCTCCGCAGAGCCAGAAGAAGGCACGAGCCGCGCCATCCGCTCGAGTTTATCGTCCTTGACGGCGCCACTTCCGAATTTAACTGGGTCTTTGGCCTTCTTTCTTTGGGCGGTCTGGGAATCGACCTCGTCCGGCATCTGTTTTAGCCATGCCGCTTCTTGTCGGCTTAACCCTGACAACATCTCTCTGCTTTTTGAGTTTATTCTTCTGGGGGGCGCGAGAGCCTTTCATTTTTTGGGGATGGATGGCCGGGCAAATCATTCTACTTAATTTTCTCTGGCTTATCTTCCTGCCGGCTAAAAGAAAAACGTTTCTTCAGAACGTTTGCTTCCGGCCTGCAAAAGATATTTTGGTCGGTTTAACCAGTGCCGTTATCCTGTTCCTAATATTTTTTTTAGGCCGGGTGGTTCTGAGCTGGTTGTGGCCGGCAAGCGGCCACCAAATTGAGGGGGTTTATGCTTTTAAACAAGGATATTCAGGATATTTTTTGGGTTTCTTGTTGGCGGGAATAATTGGCCCGGGAGAAGAGATTCTCTGGAGGTGGTCTCTCCAGGATGAGTGGATGAAAAAGCTCGGGCCCTGGCCTGGCTTGGCTTTGATAAGCGGTGTCTATGCCCTGGTCCACTTGCCAACAAGAAACCCTGTGCTGGTGCTGGCAGCCTCGACCTGCGGCCTTTTCTGGGGATGGCTATTTCTGAAGTTTCGTTCCCTTCTGGCTAACATTGTTTCCCACAGCATCTGGGACGTATTAATTTTTATTATTCTGCCGCTTCATTAAGATTTCACCCGAGGTCGTTATTATTTCCGCCTCTCGCGGGAAGAATAGTTCGGCAAGGGTTTTAGCTGGTCAACGGCTGAAATTAACAATACGGCTCAGCAGCGGGGTCCCCCGATAAAAAAGGGTGCTTGACAAAGCAGTTGCCCTTCGGGTTAATTAGAAGTCCGTTATAATCTACTAAAGGAGGCGTCTTAATGAAAATTATCATTTTTGGAGGCTCAGGAGCGATAGGCCGGGCCTGCGCCTGGGACCTGACCAAATGCCCTGAAGTCGAAAAAATCGGGCTGGTTGGCCGGAGGCGAGAGCCTTTAGCTCAGATTCAGACATGGATTGGAAGCCCAAAAATAGAGGTCCACGTGGCTGATATCCTCGACCGGCGCGAGGCCCAGAAGCTGATGAAGGCCTACGACGTGGGCATTATCTCGGTTCCCGACCGAAAAACGAGCTACAGTCTAATCCATAGTGCGGCTGAAATCGGGTTCAGTGTCGTCGATAATCTCGAAGAGTATCACCGGCGGCCGGATGCCTATGAGACCGAAGGGCTTGAGGTACCTGAAGGGATGACTTTGAACGAGTATGGCGATTGGTTAGATGCCAAAGCTAAAGAAACTGGCGCGACTATCCTCGACGGCATGGGCTTTGCGCCTGGGTTGAGCAATATAACGGTGGGCGAAGGCATCCGTAAGCTCGACCGAGCGGAGAAGGCCGTCGCCCGTGTTGGCGGTATTCCCTCGAAGGAAGCGGCGATGCGGCATCCGTTGCGCTACATGATTACCTGGGCCTTCGAACATGTTTTAAGAGAATACATGGTCCGGCTGAATGTCATCAAGAATGGCAAGGTTACCGAGGTTCCAGCCCTGATTGACCGGGAGAGGTTCCGGTTTAACCGTCTTGGCAAGGATGAAGAACTGGAATGTGCGGTAACTCCGGGAATGCCCAGCTTCATTTTTACGCGGCCAGAATTGCAGGAGTTTGCCGAAAAAACCATTCGCTGGCCGGGTCACTGGGAAGGAGTGGATGCTTTGAAGGAAATCGGGCTTCTTGACCTCGAACCGGTGGAGTTTCAAGGCATGAAGATTGTCCCCCGGCAGTTCTTACTTCATCTTATCAGGCCGAAGCTCCTGCCGCGGGAAGGGGAAACCGACGTTTGCGTCATGTGGAACACGGTTACCGGAACCAAGGGAGGCCGGCCGACCCGGGTTGATTATTATATGTGGGACGAGGCCGACAGAAAAAATAACCTCACCTCGATGGCCCGGGTGACAGGTTTTCCCCAGGCGATAGGCGCTCTTTTCATTGGCCTGGGTTTAATCAACCAGAAGGGGATAGTAGCGCCCGAGGACGGCATCAGCGGCGAGGTATATCGAAAGTTTATGGCCGAGCTGGAAAAAAGAAATATTCGGATTCTTGAAGAAATCAGAGAAATAAGCGGTTAGCGATAATAGCTTCTCGCGACCTCAGGAGAGGGAGCCGAAGGCAGCCGCGTTGGAGGAGAGAAGCTGTCTTAACTTCCGGAGGCTGCGAATTTCCAGCTGACGTATCCGCTCGCGGGTCAGCCCAAACTTCCGGCCGACGTCTTCCAGAGTATACTCCTGGCCGTCGGTCAGGCCGAAGCGCAACCTGATGATTTCTTTATCGCGAGGCGGCAAAAGCTCTAAGGCTTTGTTCACTTTTTCTTTCAAGTCAACATAAGTGAACTCTATAACAGGGGAGGGCGAATTATCGTCCCGGATGAAATCAGCTACCTGAGTTTCGCCGTCTGGCCCTATCGTCATGTTTAGAGAAACTGGTTCCATTGCCTGGGTTATTATTTCCTGGAGTTTGTTCGGTTGGAGCCCTAATTTTCTGGCCAGCTCTTCGGCCCTGACTTCTCCGCCTCTTTTCTGCATCATTTTTTGGGCTGCCTGGTTTATTTTCTGCAGAAGCTCGATAAGATGGACGGGCAAGCGAATGGTCCGTCCATGGTCGGCAATACTCCTGGTCACTGCCTGGCGGACCCACCAGGTCGCATAAGTCGAAAAACGATAACCCCGCCGGTAATCAAACTTAAGAGCGGCGCGCATGAGCCCAAGGTTTCCTTCCTGGATGAGGTCGAGCAGCGGCAGGCCGCGATACTGATATTTCTTGGCAATCGAGATAACCAGCCTCAGGTTAGCCGCCACCAGCTCGCCAATCGCTTCCTCGGTCATTTTTTGGCCGGTATTGAGAAGGTTTAATAAGCGAAGGTTTTTTGGCCGCGGCCATCGTCTCTGCTCAGCTTCGATGGCTTCCTGGACTGTCTTAACCAGGAAGGCTTTCATCTCGGGCCGCAGCCGCAGGGAAGCGAACACCGAAGCCATGGTGACGATAATCCGGCCGCGACGGAAACGATTCTTTTTGCTTGCCGGAAGGCGTTTAAGCGAGGCTTCTAACCTTTTCAAGGTGGCTAAACCCCGAAGGACGCGTTGCCTGAATTTCTTAAGCCCGTCGGCACCGCCGCGCTCTGTCGGGGGTTCGAACCAGAGATAGATGCTTTCTGGATGGCGCCGCCAGAGCTTTTCCCGGCGTCCGAGCTCGCGGAGGAAGTGGGGGGTGAGCACCAGAGCTTTTAGAATCAACCGCTCCCCTCGTTCTTTTTTTCGGGCTAACTCAACCTCCTGCTTAGGGGTGAGCATCGGGACCCGGCCCATTTCTTCCATGTAGAGCTGAAGAAGGTTGAGGGCTTCCCGGTTTTCCGGTTCAGAGTTGTGGCTCGGGTGGAAGGGGTGCTGCCTGTCGAGGTCGGCGGCTGCCTCGAGCTCGTCTAATTCAGGTTGGCCCGTTGCCGGGGGTATGTCGAAGAAGACTTCTTTATCTTCGTTTAATATTAGAAAATTATTATTACGCATCAATTCCTCCTATTCTATATAAAATATATAGGAATAGTAGACAAAAAGCAAGAAAATAAATGCTGGCTGGATTTATTGAAAGGAGGGAAAGGAGGGGAAAACGGAGGGCTCAATGACTCTGCCCAGCCAGCCAAGCAGAGTCATTTATTTTATAGCATAAAATCATAAAAAAATCAATAGCTTGGGAGGCTATCGGGCTATAACCTCGCCTCAATCATTTTTTGGCTAATTGATTCTGGCTAAACGACAAAATTTAGCTGGCGCGAACGGCTGAAATCAACGGGTGAATCATTGGCTCAGACGGAAGGTTTTTGAGCCAGAGAGGCCGAATATCTGTTTTCGGAGGCGTGGGGATGTGTGGTTTCTTGGGGACTTAAAATATGATAATATGCTAAAATAAAAAAAGGTTGATGATGGCTGCGGGACGAGCATTCAAGAATCAGGAGAAAAGGCCGGGCAACAGACGCCGCGAACCGAGGTTAAAAGTCGAGGTTCGGGTTAAGCTTAAATTCCAACCAGGGGAAACTGATTCCCCTTCAGCTAAACCTAAGGATCACCTGACTTTTACCTCTGAGCTTTCCGCTGGCGGCTGCCGGGTTTTGATACCACTGGAGTTAAAAAAAGAAGAGAAGATAGACCTCGAGCTTTTCCTTCCCCGGACAAAGAAAATAATCAGGCCCAGGGGGGAGGTCAGGTGGCAGAAGATGAGCTATATCGGCGGTTTATACGAGACAGGGCTTGAGTTTAAATCTATCTCACCTGAAGATAAACTGGCCTTGATGGAATTTCTCTACCTCGACCGAAGGCCCAGAGAACGCGAAAGAAGCAAAGCTTGATTTCCTCCAAGGTTGCTTAAGCCGTCTTGGGGATGATGATGGTTGACATGGTAAAAAGAGCTTCGCTGTAAAAAAACATCCAGGGTAGAATACGGGCCAGGATAAGTGGAGGTTTGCTTGTTTCGCCTCGCCTTGTTTCTTTTGTTCCTGGGGCTGACTTTCCTGTTGAGCCTAAGCCGCTTAGATGCTTTTCTATTCCCGTTTCCTTTTTGACTTCGAACCTTTGCCTGTGGTATGAGAGATGAAGTTTCTTATGCATCTTAAAAGAAGGAGGCAAGAGTGATGAAACTTCGTCGTTATTTCCAGCTTTTCTTTTGCTTCAGCCTGATGGTTTTCCTTCTTAACCTGGCCTCAGAAGCGGTGACGAATCAAAAGCCTTATCGGCTTCTAACTACGGAAACTTTCATGGAAATGGAATCGGTCGGCAGTCCCTCCATCTCGCCTGACGGGAAACTCGTTATTTTCACCCGCTCCTGGGTAGATAAAATGAACGACCAGACAAGGTCCAACCTCTGGCTGGTGGATGTCGAGGGAAAAAGAGTTAGAGAGCTTACTCATGGAAACTGGCGGGATTTTTCACCCGTGTGGTCGCCCGACGGCCGCAAAATTGCCTTCCTTTCCGAAAGGGATGGGTCAACTCAAATCCATGTGATGTGGCTCGATACCAAAGAGGTTGCCCAGCTGACCCACCTCGAAAGAGCTCCTTCTAACCTGGTTTGGTCGCCCGACGGCCGCAAGCTGGCTTTTACTTACTTTGTCCCTGATAATAACCCTATTTTGCCGATTAAACTGCCGCCCCGTCCGGAAGGAGCTAAATGGGCGGCCCCGGCCGTTTTAATCGACCGCCTTTCCTGGCGCTCGGACGGCCGCGGACCGCTTCCCAAGGGATACACGCATATATTTATGATTGACGCTGAAGTGGGCGGCACCCCTCGCCAGGTTACGAGCGGCGAGTTCTCCCATAACGACCCTGAATTCTCGGCCGACGGGACAAAGATTTATTTCTCGGCCATTCGCAAACCTGAGGCCGAATACCAGATGGGCGACTCTGAAATCTACGTAGTTGATTTAAAGACCCTCGAAATCCAGCAGCTGACCGACAGGAAAGGCCCCGATGCCAACCCCACCGTTTCGCCTGACGGCAAGTGGGTGGCTTATACCGGGTACGACGATAAGAACTTCACCTCCCATCTCTCTAATATTTACCTGATGGACAAAGATGGCGGCAACAAGCGGCTCCTTGCCGGCGATTTTCCCAGCTCGCCTTCTGCGTTGACCTGGGCTCCTGATAGCTCCGGCCTCTATTACTTGATGCAAGAAAAGGGCGAGGCCAACCTTTATTTCGTGGGCCTGGATTCCAAAATTAAGAAAATTACTCAAGGTGTTCAATTTATCTCCGCCGCCTCGCTGGCCTTGAATGGTCAGGTGGCGGCAGTGGTTTCAACTTTTTACCGACCTGGATATCTCATTACTTTTAACCTTAAGCAGCCGAACCAGGTCAGAGAACTCGTCGACGTTAACCAGGATGTTTTAGAAGGAGTCAAGCTCGGCGAGGTTGAAGAATTGTGGTTCCAATCTTCCGATGAGCTGAAGGTTCAAGGATGGCTCATCAAGCCGGCCGAGTTTGAGCCAGGGAAGAAATATCCGATGGTGCTGTGGATCCACGGCGGTCCCTGGTCAATGTACAGCGTTGCCTTCAACTGGGAGTGGCAGAATTTTGCGGCCAACGGCTACGCCGTTCTTTACACTAATCCCCGGGGAAGCACAGGCTACGGCCAGGATTTCGTTAACGGCATTCAGTACGCCTATCCCGGTAAGGATTATGATGATTTGATGGCTGGAGTGGATGCCGCCCTGGCGAAAGGGTTTATCGACCAGGATAATCTCTTTGTTTGCGGCGGCAGCGGTGGGGGCGTGCTGACAGCCTGGATTGTCGGTCATACCGACCGCTTCCGGGCCGCAGTTTCCATGCGTCCGGTGATTAACTGGCATTCTTTTGTCGGTACCACTGACGGCCATATGTGGTATCGTCAATTCAAGAAGTTTCCCTGGGAAGACCCGATAGAATACGCCCGGCGTTCACCGCTTACTTATGTGGCGAATGTCAAAACGCCTATTATGATCATGACAGGGGAGGCTGACCTGAGGACACCGATCGGCCAGAGTGAAGAGTATTACCGGGCTTTGAAGATGCTCAAGAAAGAGACCCTTCTGGTAAGGATGCCGGAAGAATACCACGGCTGGCGTCGCCCTTCGCACCGTCTGGCCCAGCAGCTTTATCTCATGGCCTGGTTTGAAAAATACCGGGTTAAACCTGGAAAAGAGGCTAAGGAAGCGTTACCCAGATAGCTCCAGAAAGGTTTTATTAAGATTCTGGCCTAATCTTAAAATAACAAAAAAGGCTTCCTCCGGTTTCTATGGGTAAACCTGAAGAATTATAATAGTCGATGAGGCCATAAATAGTTAATCGATGAAGGTTCCTAAAAGACAGTTGAAAGGGAGGATTCTTTGTCCCGATGATATTTCTGCAACCGGCCTTATCGACGATAAACCGGCCATAGTTAATCTCGGCGGGGATGGAATCCCTCATTTTTTTCTCACGGTAAATAAGGGGAGCTAAAAGAATAATAAATATTAAGGTCCGCAGGAAGTGAAAATTTTATTATAGGAGAATAGGGATGATAACAAGGAGGTTAAAGAACTCGAGAGGGCTAAAAAAGTTTCGGCCGGGTGTAATCTTTTTCCTTTTATTCCTTCTCCTTCAACACCCAACCCTGGCGCAGAGGAGTGGTTACAACACCGAGGAATTTGTCCGCCGTCGACAGGCCTTGATGGAGAAAGTTCAGAGCGGGATGATTATTCTTTTTGGGGAGGTGATGGACCAGCCAGCCGCCCACTTTCGCCAGGATAACGACTTTTTCTATTTTACCGGCGTCGAAGATAAAAACGCTGTTTTGGTCTTAGTTCCGAAGACGAAGGAAGCTGTCCTGTTCTTGCCTCGTCAGACTCAGAGGGAAGAAATCATGGAAGGTCCTAATTGGTTAAAAGACCAGAAGGCTCCCGAAAAACTCGGGCTGACGCGGGTTCAAGAGCTCAGTGAATTTGAAGAGTTCCTGGCCCGGTCGCTGAACCGGGTCGAGCCGAGGTTTCATCTTCGCCTGTCGCCCCGGGACCAGGTAGACATGAGCCGCGGGGAGACCAGAATATTCGTCGCCCGGAAGAACCGGCTCCATTATAACGACCAGGTAACGCTTGATGAGCACCGGGTAAATAAACTTCGCGCCAGGTTTCCCTCCGTCGGGGTTTCCGACTTGACTCCCTTAATTGATGAAATGAGACTGATTAAAACTGAGGAGGAGGTTGCTATTTTAAGGCGCAACGGCCGGCTGTCGGCAGAAGCTGTTCGCCAGGCGATGTTAGCCTCGAGGCCAGGAGTCTATGAATATGAAATTGAGGCAGCGGCTGTTTATCATATCTTAAAAGGGGGAGCCAGGGGCCCGGCTTACGCTCCGATAGTTGGGTCTGGTCCCAATACATGTATCCAGCATTATAATAAGAACTCTCGTCGGGTCGAAGATGGCGACTTGATTTTGATGGATTTTGGCGCCGACCTTGACCAGCTCTGCATCGATATCACCCGCACCTGGCCGGCCTCAGGAAAATTCACCCGCGAGCAAAGAGAAGTCTATGAAATTGTCCTCACGGTAGAAAAGGCTTGCCTTGAGGCCTATCGACCTGGAATTACAGCCGAGGACGTAAGGAGGCATGTGGCCGAAGTTCTTAAAACGAAAAAACTGGACGGCCGAGGACTGACGGGGGGCATCGGTCATTATGTCGGGTTGTCGACCCATGACGTCGGGCCGGCGGGAGTGCCGCTGAGGCCAGGAATGGTCTTTGCCATCGAACCTGCCCTTTATTATCCTGAAAAGAATATTGGAGTCAGAATTGAAGACACGGTGCTGATTACGAACGACGGTTGCGAGGTCTTAACCAGGGATGTTCCCAAGGAAGTTACCGAAATCGAACAACTGTTGAGCCAACGAACACCCGCCAGGGTACGCTAAGGTGGACGCGGCGAGATGAGGCTATTTCCAGAATATCGGCCGAAATTGGCGTTCAAGGAATGAAAGGGTTCGTCCTTGGGCCGGAAAAGAATTATTTTTATGCCTCGGAGAAAGCGGCAAGAAATTTTAAATAGAAAAAATAATCAACGATTTAAAGCCGCCCCGAGCCCCGTTTTCTCCAGGCTCGAGCCATTAATAAAGGAAAAATTTTAAGCCAACAACGTTATGACTTGATTTTCTCGCTTCGTCGGCGATAAAAATCCATTGAAGAAAAGAAAAAAGCAGCTTTGGTAAGGGAGGCGGAAATGAGGCGACAGCTCCGGGAAGCGAGGAAAGAGGTTGTTGGTGCCTGGTTATTGATCACCGTCTTCCTCCTAGTCCGGTGTGCTTCGTCCTCCCGGCCGGAAGAAGTCGGCATGTCCTTAGAAAGGTTGAGGCAGCTTGACCGCCTGATGGCTGAGTGCTTGGAGCAGAAGTATTTTCCGGGCGCCGTGATTCTCGTTGGCCGGAAGGATAAAATCGTCTTCCGCAAGGCTTATGGGTTAGCTCAATGGGTCCCCTCGCGCGAGCCCATGCGAATAGACATGCTCTTTGACCTGGCTTCGTTGACTAAGCCCATCGCCACCGCTACCTCGATTATGATTCTTGTCGAAAGAGGCAAGTTAAGCCTTCGCGACAGGGTGAAGGATTATGTCCCGGAGTTTTCAGATTATATTACTGAAAGCGGCGAAAAAGGAGAGGAAGCCAGGATATGGCATCTTCTTACCCACACTTCGGGTCTACCAGCCTATGCTAACGCCGAAGAAATCGCCAAGCTCTATGGGTCTCCGTGTTCGCTTGAAGCTATCGTCCGTTATATTGCTTCTTTAAAAAAGGAATTTCCGGCGGGAAAGGATTTTCGGTATAGCTGCCTGGGGTACATAACTCTGGCTTATATCGTCAAGAAAGCGAGCGGTCAGGACCTGGCTACTTTTGCGACCGAGAATATTTTTCGGCCGCTCGGGATGAGGCACACTTTTTTTAACCCGCCGGCTCATCTCCGAGAAAAATGCGTTCCCACTCAGGTTGTCGACGGAAAGCCCTTAAGGGGAGTGGTCCACGACCCGCTGGCCAGGCTTCAGGGCGGCGTCTCGGGCAACGCAGGTTTGTTTTCGACGGCCGAAGACCTGGCCCGTTTTGCGCGGATGATGCTCGGGCGTGGCCAGCTTGAAGGCCGGCAAATCCTCAGCCCTCTCGGTCTCAAGAGGATGACCGAGGTTTTTCCCGAGGTTATGTTTTCCGGCCGCGGCTTAGGCTGGGATATCGATTCTGTTTATGCCAGCAACAGGGGCGACCTTTTCGGCCGTAATTCCTACGGGCACACGGGCTACACCGGCACTTCTTTGTGGATTGACCCGGAGACGGAAACATTCGTTATTTTCTTGACAAACCGGGTGCATCCCGACGATAAAGGAGTCATAATTCCTGTGAGAACCAGAGTAGCTAACATCGTCGCCGGGGCAATCATCAGAGATTGATGAAAGGGTAAACGCCAAGAGGCCTGAAGGAGGGAAGATGTGTGCCTGGCATCCTGAGGAAGAAGAGGTTTACCGGGTTCTGGAAAAACTCGAGATTAGCTTCAGCCGGCATGAGCACCCGCCAGTTTTTACCGTAGCTGAAGCCGAACCCTTCTGGGCTTCCCTACCCGGAACTCATTGCAAGAACCTTTTCCTGCGGGACGAAAAAGGGAAGAGGCACTTCCTGCTGATTGCTGAATGCCATAAGCCGGTAGACCTGAAAAACTTAGCCGCCAAAGTGGGGGAGAAACGGTTGAGCTTTGCCTCGGCTGACAGATTACGCCGATTCCTCGGGCTCGACCCCGGCGCGGTTTCACCTTTCGGCCTGGTGCATGACCAGAAAAAGGAGGTGGAAGTCCTGGTCGATAGCGACCTGGACGGAGCCACCAGGGTTTATTTCCATCCCAATATAAATACTGTAACGATCGGGCTTTCGCTGGATGATTTTAAACGCTTCCTCGCCTGGACGAAGAATCCGGTTCGTTTTCTCCGACTTTGAGCCCCGAAGGATTGCCTTAATTGGGGATAACGAAGGCAATATTTATTCCCTTGACCTTAAGCTTGCCCTAAGAAATATTTTTTCTGAGATATTTCTCCCGAGACTTGCGGCGCCTAAAGACCGGAAGATAAGCTCCAGGAGAACCCCGGAGCCTCGGCCTGAACAAAAAGCCATATTTTCCGGTAAGCCAAGAAACCCTTAGGAAAACAGGGATTATTTTTAATTTAAAGTTCTCCCTCGGCTAATAATTTCCCTGGATTAATTAGTTAGAATAGAAAATAAACGGTGCTATAATCCATAAGGGTGAGCAAATAGCAAACAAGGATAGAAAAAGAATTGGGGCTCAGAAGGAAGCAAGGACGAAGAAAAAAATGGCCGCTTTTTTATTTAATCGGGTTTCATTTTCTTTGCCTGGTTTTTCTCCTGGCCGCGCAGAAGAGCAATCGTTTAGATATAGATAAAGAGAATTATTTAGCCGCCACGATTAGAGAAATTTATCAGGAACTCCGGCCGGTGGCCTCAGTTTCGCCCGAAGGCTTAAGGGAATGGCAGTCGTTCTTGGGCCAAGACCCGGATGATACCTATAAGGACGACCATTTATTCATCATCATCCAGGAAAAAGAAAAGGAAGTCCGGGTGTGGATTCAAATAACTTTTTTGGAGCGCGACCCAAATAACCCGCGAAAACAAACAGCCCTTGGGTCGAAGGGAATCGAGGCCACGGTCGACCGGCAGACGGAAACAGTTTCAGTCGGTCGGAATGATTTTTCCGCAGATGAGGTCGAATCAATCTTCCCCGAGATTCTTCGGTCGGTCAGGGAGAAGAAAAAGCTCATGGGAATAAAATGACTCTAAGTCTGGCTTCTCGCTTGCCAAATGCCTCGGTTTTAGCCAAAATAAAGAACCCGCGCCCGTAGCTCAGTGGATAGAGCGGTGGACTTCGAATCCAAAGGTCGGGGGTTCAAATCCCTCCGGGCGCGCTCCTACGGCTAAAACTGGTTTAGCACCTACTTAAAACTCCAGCACCGTATACTATTATTAAAAATATTTTATAAAAATATGGGGCAGTTTTTAGCTAAAAAATATTAAAAATAAAAAAATTTTGATAAAATGTTTATTTAAGGTATAATAACAGATGATAGCTTAAATAACGACAAGTTGGATAATGCTTTGGGGAATCATTGCTATCAGCCGAAAAGCGTCAATATTCTATAACAGGTTAGAATTATATGAAGTTTTTGATAAGAAAGCAAAAGTTATAAGAAACAAAAAGCAGGATGAGCCGGGATAAGGTGAAGATTTTAGTGGGCGAAAGAGACCCGTTTGCCCGCAAACAAATCGAGCAAATTCTCGGCCAGCATTTTCAGGTAATTTTTGCTGAAGACGGACTCGAGCTGCTGTCGGCGGCGACAACTTTCCAGCCTGACCTGATTATCTTAGAAGCGCTGCTTCCGTCAAAAGACGGGTTTCAGGTTTGCCGGGAGCTTAAAGCCAGCCCGACTAACAGAGAAATTCCCGTCATTTTCTTGACTGTTCTGAGGGCAGAGGAAAGGGCTAAACAGGCTGGAGCTGACGCTTTTCTTTTAAAGCCTCAGGCGCCAGAGGCCCTCTTAGCTCAAATATATGCTTTTATAAAAAAAGCCGATTAAGGAGAAAAAAATGATAGAAAGAATTGCTACAGGAGTTCCTAACTTAGACCGTGTTCTGGGAGGTGGGCTTCCGGCGAACAGCCTGGTTCTGGTGAGCGGTAATCCGGGAAGCGGCAAGACTATTCTGACGAATCAAATCGTCTATACCCTCGCTGAGCCTAAAAGAAAAGCGCTCATCGTCACCACGGTGTCTGAGCCTCTATCGCGGCTCCTTCGTTACACCCAGGAATTTAGCTTTTTTGATGTCAAGAAAGTAGCCGAGGCAGTCGTCTACGAGGATATCGGTCATTATCTCTTAGGAATGAACGGCGAGAAAGCCTGGGAGAGGATGGAAGAGCTCATTCTCAAGAGCCAGCCCGCCTTTCTTGTTATCGACAGCATCCGGGCGGTCCATGATTTAAGCTTCTCGCCGGCTGTCACCAGGCGCGGGTTTTTCCGTCTGGCTTCAGTCCTGAGCACTCTTCCCTGCACTGCTTTCCTGATTGGCGAGTATAGCCAGGATGAATACAACCATGCGGTGGAAGCCTCGATCGCCGATGTCATTCTTCATCTCGAATACAGGAATGTTGGCCTCGGCAGCCGCCGGATAATCAGCGTCCGTAAGGTGAGAGGGAGCGATTTTTTGGCCGGCGAGCACATGTTTAAAATAACCCAGGACGGAATAACCATATTCCCCCGTTTTATCACCCCGCCCAAAGCAAATCGCTATGAGCCTACCTTAGAGAGGGCCGAAGTCGGTATTCCAGGGTTTGACGATGCACTTTTTCCCGGCGGCATCCTCCGGGGAAGTTCCACTCTTCTGGCTGGCGACCCTGGCGTGGGGAAAACCGTCACCGCGCTTCACTTTATTTTAAACGGCGCTTTGAGAGGGGAACCTGGAGTCTACGTAACTTTCCAGGAAGACCCTAATCAACTGGCCACGATCAGCCGGAACTTCGGGTTTGACCTGGAAAAAATAGCGAACGAAGGGCGATTCGACCTCCTCTATCATTCTCCTGTCGAGATTGATATCGATGAAATGGCCCTGAAAATAATTGAAGCTATCGAAAAAATCGGGGCCAAAAGGCTGGTTATCGACAGCATCAGCGACTTAGCTTCAGGAGCCAGAAACGACCCCGACCGTTTCTTTAATTTTGTCTATTCTCTTGTCCAGTGGCTAAAAGACCATCAGGTCACTTCTCTCGTCACCAACGAAATGGGCCAGCTCTTCGCTAACGAACTGACACTCACCGGAAGAGGTGTCTCTCATATTGCCGACAATCTTCTGCTATTAAGATACAGCGAGATTGAGGGAGAGATTCGGCGGGCGCTTACTGTTTTGGCTTCCAGGGGAAGTGACCACAGCAAAAAAATTTACGAGTATCTAATCTCGGAAAAGGAAGGGCCGCGGGTGGGCCAGCCCTTGGAGAGCGCCTTTACTCTTTTCCGGCCAACCACCCGGCAAGAATGAGAGGATGCTAAAGCGAGTTGCTTTAGAAGCTCTCCATAAGCTCAGCTTTGCCCTGGGGACTACTCTAAGCTTCGAGCATGAATGCCGCGTGTTTGTCGAGTGGCTGAAGGCTTTTATCCGGCCAAGAGCGGCCATTCTTTTTCTGGCGGACGAAGAAAAACAGAATTTCAGGGTGGTGGCGAGGATAAATCTTAAGGTTAATGAGACCGAGCTTCCAGTTGGCTTAGACCCCTGGGAATGGCTAAAAAAACTGGGTGCAAGACTCCCTGCGGGCAAAATACGGCGAAATCTCGCTCTTCCGATAATCATCGAAGGCGAGCTGTTGGGCCTCCTTGCCTATGTCAGCCGGCGTCGCGGCCAGATTATGGAAGAAGAGCAGCGGCTGGTTAACCTGGCGTTGGGATATTTCGCACCCATCCTGCGAAACATTTATCGGTACCAGAACATTGAAAAATTAGTCGAGAAGAAAACGGCCGAGCTCAAGTTTTCGGAGGAGCGGCATCGTTATATCTCTGAACTAATTAGTGATTACGCCTATTGTTTTCTCGTCACAGCCGACGGAAAACTTAAAGGCGAATGGTTAAGCGAGTCCTTTGTCCGTGTTTTTGGGTTCACTCAGAAGGAGATTGACGAGCGAGGCGGGTGGCAGAGCATGGTTCACCCGGCTGATTTGCCCGCGGCCATAATCCATGCCCAGAAAGTCCTGCTCGGTCAGCCCGACGTTTGCGAGGTCCGTTTTGTTACCCGCCATGGTGAAGTTCGCTGGATTCGCGACTTCGCCCGGCCGGCATGGGATGAGCGGCTCGGTCGGGTGGTCCGAATTTATGGCGCCGCTCAAGATATTACCGAAAGAAAGCAAAGGGAGGAAGCTCTGGAGAGGCAGCTCCAGGAGCTGCGCACCCTGCAAGCCTTTGGCGAGGTTTGCGATGCTTCCTCAGAGGAAGAAAGCCTGTTCGCTGAATTCATGAAGCTTTTTGGGCAGACTTTTTTCAAAGAAGATTTTGGTTTGTACTTGATGGACGAAGAAGCCGGGGGCCTCAGGTTGCATCATTATTATCGCCAGAGCACCGGCCTGGCCGTTGATTTTATCCCGCTGGGGAAGGGTGTTATCGGTCAGGTGGCCGTCGAGGGGAAGCCGAAGAGAGTCGGCGACGTCCGCGAAGAAAAAAATTACCTCCCGGCTAACCCGAATACTCTTTCAGAGTTAGCCGTGCCCGTTAAAGTGGGCGAAAGAGTAATTGCCGTCATCAACACCGAAAGCGCCTTCCCTAATTATTTTACACCTGAAGATGAGCGCCTCCTGCTAACCGTGGCTTCGCAACTGGGGTCAGCCTGGGAAAGAATCAGGCTGGAAAGGGAAACCCGCAAGCGACTGGCCGAACTCGAGGCCATAAACAAGATAACCGTAGCCCTGAGGAAGGCGGATAAGACTGAAGAAGCCCTCACCATCCTTTTAACCGAAGTTTTATCCTTGGTGGGTTTAGAAGCTGGCGGTGTCTATTTATTCGACCCGCTGAACCAGGAACTCCGGCTTGCCGCCGCTCGAGGGTGGTTAACTTCTCTCGAGGGCGAGGTTATAAAGCCTGGTGAAGGAATAGTAGGGTATGTTTTTTCTTCGGGAAAGCCCTATCATTGTTTTGATTTAACCAGGGATGCCTTAGTCCTGAAGCCGAAGGATGGTTCTCTTCCCGAGGGATGGCAGGCAGCCGCCGTGCCTATCATGATGTCCAATGAGCCGTCGGGCGTCATTTTCATCGCTTCCCCGGCCGCTCAGCGGATGACGAAAGAACAGACAGAGGTGCTTAGCTCGGTAGCTGAGATTGCCGGGATCGCCCTCCACCGGCTTCGTCTGCATGAAGAGACCGAAAGACGATTGAGCTACCTTCAGGCCTTGCGGACGATCGACCTGGCAATCTCAGCGGCGACTGAGCTCAAACTGGTTATCAATATCTTGACCGAAAATATCATCTCGCACCTTGAGGTAGATGCGGCGGCCATTTTCTTGTTTAACCCCATCTTTAATTATTTCGAGTACGGAGGCGGCCAGGGTTTTTGCTCCAAGACGGCCAGTGAACTTACTTTCAAGCCTGGCGAAGGTTTTATGGGCAAGGCCGTTTTCGAAAAAAGGTTGCTTAACCTGGAGGCAGATGGAATAAGCGAAGAGCCCGAAGTAATCCGGCGCCTCTGGAAGCAGGAAAGATTCAGCGTGGCCTATGCCGCCGGGCTCGTGGCCAAAGGAGCCACCAAAGGGGTGCTAACTGTCTGGCTGCGCCGGCCCTTTAAGCCGCAGAAAGAGTGGCTGGATTTCTTTGAAGCGTTGAGTGTCCAGACGGCAATCGCCGTCTCCGACGCTCAGTTGTTCGAGGAATTACAGCGGACAAACTTCGAGCTCACGGTAGCTTATGATGCCACGATCGAAGGGTGGGTAAGGACCTTAGACCTGAGAGACAAAGAGACTGAAAGCCACACCCAGAGAGTCACCGAGATGACTCTGGAAATTGCCCGGGCGATGGGTGTCAGCTCCGAACTCATGGTCCACTTCAGACGAGGGGCCATTCTGCATGATATCGGTAAGATGGCTGTCCCCGATTATATCCTGTTTAAGCCTGGCCCCCTAGAGGAGAGCGAGTGGGCTATGATGAAGCAGCACCCGCAGTTAGCTTATGAAATCCTTTATCCTATCAAGTTTTTAAGGCCGGCCCTGGATATTCCCTATTGCCATCATGAAAGATGGAACGGCAGCGGCTATCCCCGAGGGCTAAAGGGGGAGGAAATTCCGCTGGCCGCCAGGATATTTGCGGTGGCCGATGTCTACGATGCTTTGACCAGCGACCGGCCGTACCGGCCTTCCTGGCCAAAAGAAAAGGCCGTCAATTTCATCAAAGAGAAGAGCGGCGAGCTGTTTGACCCAAGAGTGGTCGCTGTTTTCCTGGAGATGGTTAAAGCAGACGAACAAAAAGAATAGGTGCTGGCCTTTAGGGGATTTTTGGGGGATAAATAGCGAAAGGAGGGGGTTATAAAATGTTTTCGGCCAACACCAACTATATTGTGCCTTAAGGTAGCTCATTTGTCAACCGGCTGACCGTCCCATCCAATGTATTCGCAACCGCAAGGTTAGGCGTCCCCGGTGAGAAGAGGTGATAATTTTAATTCCCCTCCGATGATGATTGACAATCATGATTTTTTGTGTGCTAATATAAAAAAATCACGAATGCGCCAAAAACCGGATAAAACGAAAGGGGGTTGCGATGGCCAAAATTCTTTTGCTTGACTTTTCCGAAGAGGAAGGCCGGGAGCTATTATCTGAAAAATGGGACGTTGAAGTCAGGGAGACCAACTGGAAATCCGGCCGGGTGGAAAGCCTGGTCCCGCCTCTCGATTGTCGAATGGTTTTTTTCCAGCTGAACCTGGGAGATTCTGGCTCTGGGCTTCATGTGGGCGACGCTCCTAACTTTGAAGCCATCATCCAGGAGGGAGGGGCAGTGGTATGTTTCCTGGGCTCAGGAGAAGAATTCCACCTGCAGAACCTTTTCGGGCCGATTCCCGGGCTGAAATTAGAAGTTAATAAACGGCCAAGCCTGGTCAACTCGCCATCTGACCATCCGGGAGGCCGTCTTCTGGCTGAATTTTCATCCAGCATCGTCAAGTCTTTTGAATTATTTGCCGACGAGGATGAGACCAAAGAAACCATTCTCCTTCCAGCCGCCGGGCCTGCCGGCCGAGAACAGGCGGAAGTTTTGGGCCGGAGTTATCGCCGTCGGCCCGTGGCCGCTTGCTTGCGCCGGGGGAAAGGCTTCTTATTCCTGCTTCCCTGGTTCGGAGAAAAGAATATCGAGGTAGTTCGCTTCATGTTGCGGCAGACATTACCGGCAATGCTACCTCACTTATTCGAGGAAAATCCTTTTGCCTGGGTAGAAAGCCCGGATTATTATTTTCCGGCTCTGACCTCGCTTTTCCAGGCAATTCAGGAGGAGACCCAGAGACACCGTGATACTATCTTGCGGCTGAGGAATCAGGTTGAGGAGCTAAAAAGAAGTGAACAAGAGCCTTACTCCCGGCTTCTTACTGGCCAGGGAGAGCTGCTCAAGCAAGCTGTTGCCCACGCTTTTAAGTATTTAGAATGGCCGCTGGTCATCGATGTCGACGAATACTGGAAAAGGGTTATAAGGATTAAAGAAGAAGACCTCTGGCTGATTGATGACGGCAGCGGTCAAACGGTGGAGGAAAAAATTAGAACCTGCCCGCTTTACCTCGTGGTTGTCCGCAGCGGCCCGGGCCTTGCGCCAGAAAACGACCTGGGGCTTTTGCAGAAGTTCAAAGCCCGTCGAATGCAGGAATTTGACAACACCAAAATGAAGGCCCTTCTCGTCGGCAATTACTACTTCCGCCAGGAAGCGAGGACAAGGCCGGTTCCATTTACTCCAGAACAAATTGAGGAGGCGGTGGCTGACGGTAACGGACTGCTGACAACAACCGAGCTGTTTTTTGCCTTAAAAGCCGAAAAGGAGAAAAAACTCAGCCGCGAGACTATCCTCAGGACCATCCGGGAAAAAACCGGGCTAATCACCTTTGACCTTTAAGCCGAGACGAAGAAAAAACCAAGATGTCAGGAAATGACGGCCGAAGTTTAAGAACAGTTTGCTTTCATTGCGGCGCCACTAACCGGTTCCCGGCTGACGCTCTTTCCCAGGGGAAGAAAATTTTATGTGGCCGGTGTCACAACGCCCTTCCCGAACCGGGTATGGTTCTTGACCTTTCTCCGGCAAGGGTCTACGTCCTGGTTCAAAACGGGTCAATCCCGATTGTGCTTGAATTCTACTCGAACCACTGCCCTCATTGTCTGCGGATGAACCCGATTCTCGAAAGGCTCGCCCGGAGAAGGGCGGGGGAAATCATGGTCGCCAAGGTGAACGTCGACCATTATCCTGAGCTGGCTTCTGGTTTTGGGATAAATTCTGTCCCTACCTTCATCGTCGTCCGCCGGGGGGCGGAAATGGGCCGGGTTTCAGGCGCCCAGGATGAGATGGAATTTTCTCTCTGGGTTGCCAGCCGTACCTGAGCTTTTATT
>JBBIRF010000001.1:0-143510 GCA_037441905.1 Candidatus Aminicenantota bacterium | reverse complement strand
GAAAAGTGGTTAAACCTTTTTAGCTAAAGCTTCAACTTGGCTATTATGAAACCTTGCCAGAATGGCTAATACAAGGAAGCCGCAAAGGCTTAAGCGCGGTCGCGCTAAGTTCTTGCCGATAACCGAAATGATTATTACAAAAAAGAAGGAATGCCGAAGCGGGGACTCGAACCCCGACTCCCAGAATAACGGGAACTAGCCCCTCAAGCTAGCGTGTCTACCAATTCCACCACTTCGGCATCCCGCTATTTGTTCGCTGCCGGATTATTTTGAGTTTCCTCTTTTTTCTCTTCTTTCTGGGTCGAGGTAGCAGAAGCTTCTTTCTTTTCAGTCGGACTCGGTGGCTCGGCGGCCGGAGGTTTTTGCGTTTCTGTTACCTCGGGGACATTCTTCATGACGGATTTTTCGCCTTTGGTCGAGAGTATCCAGAGGCCGATTGAGGTTAGCATAAAAAGCACTGCGGCGCCAGTCGTAACCTTTGCCAGAAGGGTAGTCGCCCCTCGCGGGCCGAAAGCTGTCTGGCTGCCGACGCCTCCGAAAGAACCTGCCAAATCGGCCGCTTTCCCTGATTGAAGCAGGACCGCAATAATCAGCACAAGGCAAATTAAGATGTGGAGGACAACAACCAACGTACCCACTCGCTCACTCCTTCCTGGTTTCTAAGGCTTCCTCGATAATTTTAATAAAACTTTTTGCCTCGAGAGAAGCTCCGCCGACCAAAAACCCGTCAACGTCTGGCTGGCTCATCAGCGCCCGAGCATTATCAGGCTTGACCGAACCGCCGTATAAAATTATAGCACAGGTCGCAAGCTCAAGGCCATAGTTTTGCCCCAAGATTTCCCGCAGGAAGCCATGAACCTCCTGCGCCTGTTCTGGAGAGGCGTTCCGGCCCGTACCGATGGCCCATACGGGCTCATAAGCGATGACCACCCTGGTCAACTGGGCCGCTGGAACTCCTTCCAAGCACTGAAGGACCTGGGTCTTAACTCGGCTGAGGGTCAAACCTTTGTCTCTTTCCTCGAGAGTTTCGCCGACGCACAGGATCGGCACAAGCTCATTATTCAAGGCGGCCTTCACTTTCCGGTTAACGATTGAATCGGTCTCGCCGATGACCTGGCGCCTTTCAGAATGGCCCACAATAACGTATTGGCAGCCGGCGTCGCGCAGCATCGGCGCCGAAACCTCACCCGTAAAAGCTCCCCAGTTTTCCCAAAAAACATCCTGGCCGCCGAGCTCGACTGAGCTTCCGTCGGTTATCATGGCCACTTCGGTTAGAACAGTAAAAGGAGGGCAGAGAACAATTTCCGCCCCCAGAAGCTCGGTTGAAGCCCGGACAATCTCTGTGGCCAGCTCCTTCGCCTGGGCAACGGTTTTGTTCATCTTCCAGTTACCGGCAATAAAGGGTACCCGTTTATGGCGACCGATTTTTTCAACCATTTCCTATCCTTGTCGTGGTTTGGTTTATTCTAATACATCAATTCCTGGCAGAGAACCGAGAGCGATGAACTCCAGGCTGGCTCCCCCACCGGTCGACACGTGGGTAATCTGGTCAGCGACCCCGGCTTTCTTCAAGGCAGCCACTGAATCACCTCCGCCCACCACTGAGACCGCGGCGGAGGAGGCGATAGCCTTGGCGACGGCTATTGTGCCCTGGGCGAATGGTTCAAGCTCAAAAACGCCCAGCGGCCCATTCCAAAAAATTGTTTTTGCCTGGCTCAGGAGAGAAGCAAAGGCCGCCACCGTCTTCGGGCCGATGTCGCCAGCCATCACTTCGGCCGGAAAAGGAAAGCTCTCGACAACCCAGGTTGGTGCTTCGGCTTTCAGCTCGCGAGCGACAACGTGGTCTACCGGCAGGATAAAATCAACCCCGCGGGAAGCAGCTTTCTCCAGAATTTGCCGGGCCATCTCTAATTGGTCAGGTTCAACCAGCGACCGGCCGACTTCCTCGCCCCGGGCTTTGAAAAAGGTGTAAGCCATGGCGCCACCGACCAAAATACTGTCGGCTTTTAAAATAAGGCTTTCGATAATCGGGATTTTATCAGAAACCTTGGCTCCCCCTAAAACGGCTACGTAAGGTCTTTCTGGCTGTTCGACAATTTTCTTGAGGTAAGTTACTTCTTTTTCCATCAGAAACCCGGCCGCTTTTTCTTTTACGAAGCGGACCATCCCGACGACCGAAGCATGGGCGCGATGGGAAGCGCCAAAGGCGTCGTTGACATAAACATCGATGTTGGCCGCAAGCTCGCGGGCGAAAGTCTCATCATTCGCCGTCTCTCCTGGATGGAAACGGAGGTTTTCCAGCATCAGAATTTCGCCTGGCTTTAGGTTTTCTTTGAGCCTCTGGACTTCAGGTCCGACCACCTCAGGAGCCAGGGTTACTGGCCGGTTCAGAAGACCTTCCAGGCGGTTGGCCACGGGCTTGAGGCTCAATTTCGGGTCATATTTTCCTTTTGGCCGGCCAAGATGAGAGGCAATGACGAGAGAGGCTCCTGCCTCCAGAAGGTAGCGAATCGTCGGCAGAGCGGAACGGATGCGGGTATCGTCTCGCACTTCGCCGGCTTCGTCCAGCGGGACGTTGAAATCGACCCGCAGAAAGACTTTTTTACCCTGAAAATTGATTTCACCGAGGGTTTGCATGGCTTCACCGGGCGATATACTTGATCAAATCTCTCAACCGGCAGGAATAGCCCCATTCATTGTCATACCAGGCCAGGACTTCAACCAGGTTTTCATCCACCATCCTGGTAAACGGGCCGTCGACAATGGCAGAATGCGGGTTGCCCATAAAATCCACCGAAACCAGTTCCTCTTCGCTGTAGGCCAGGATTCCCTTAAGCTCATTCTCCGCGGCCTGCTTAAAAGCGTTGTTGACCTCTGCGACTGAAGTCTTCTTCTTCAATAAGGCAACCAGGTTAACAATCGAGATGTTGGGAGTTGGTACCCTGATGGCTATGCCGTCTATTTTGCCTTTCAATTCGGGCAAAACCAGGCCGACTGCCTTGGCCGCACCGGTGGTTGTCGGAATCTGGCTTACGGCCGCGGCTCGGGCCCTCCTGAGGTCTTTATGGGGCTGGTCGAGAATTCGCTGGTCGTTAGTGTAGGCATGAATGGTGGTCATGAAAGCTTTTTCCACCCCGAAAACATCATGCAGAACTTTGGCTACGGGAGCAACGCAGTTGGTGGTGCAGGAGGCGTTCGAAAGGACAAAGTGCCTGGCGGGGTCATAAGCTTTTTCGTTAACTCCGAGGACAACAGTGATGTCGGGGTCGGTCGCGGGAGCTGAAAAGATTACTCTTTTCGCCCCGGCTTGCAGATGTTTTGAAGCATCGGCTCTGGTCTTAAACTTCCCGGTAGCCTCGACGGCTATTTCCACTCCCAGGTCCTTCCAGGGCAAGTTCGCCGGGTCTTTTTCCGCAAAGACCAGGATTTCCCGGCCCCGGACGATGATTGATTTTTCGGTCCACTTAACTTCCTCTTTAAATCCACCCATGATTGAATCATACTTAAGCAGATGAGCCAGAGTCCGGGCATCGGTAATATCGTTGACAGCGACAAATTCGAGGTCGGGGTCAGTGTAACTGGCTCGAAACAGGCTTCGGCCGATCCGGCCAAATCCGTTAATTCCCACCCTGATGGCCATTTTTACCTCCTGTAAGAGCTAAGTCTTGGAAATTAATTAACTAACATAAACACCTGAGATAATCAAATCAAGCGGAAAACATTCAGGATATAACTTCGTAGTGCCAAGGTAATAGTTTGACTCCTTTCCTAACAGGTTCATTTCTAAGGAGTTGCCTCCAAATTGTCATAATGTTTTTCATGTCGGTTTTTGCCTAATAGCCACTGGGGCAATTCCCTGGGATTTATTTTGGCCGCTATTGAGACTCGAACGCCGAAGCTGAATTTTTTTTCAAATAAGGTTTAGAGTTCCGAATTTACTTTTGGTTGAGAGCTTAAAAAAGAAGGGTTACGTACATCGTTGAAGCGCTAAGCAGCGGAACAGCCAGGTTGTCGTCAACCCCAAGGGGAAGGAGTTCAGCCAGAGTAGCCACTAAGGCTCCTAAGATTATCACAGGCAAAGAAAGATTAATAAAAGGATGAATCAGATAACCAGCCATAAGGCAGGCGTTCAAATGGGCCAGGCTCCCCTGGACAGACTTTTCAAAAAGCTGCAGCCGACCAAACCGGAGCCCGTAGACTTTGCTAAAAAAATCGCCGCAGACGAGGAAAGAAACAGCCGGTGCCGCGACATCTCTTTCAAAAAGCAACGTGGTCAAGAATATAGAAACCAGAAAAAGAGAGATCGAAGAAAACCGACGCAACTCTTTTTGTTTATACACACGCCGGAGGCTGATGAAGAAAAACCGGTTAACTTTGGTTGAGGCCAACCGCAAGAGGTCAGGCAGGAGAAAAAACATGGTTACACTGCCGACAAGCGTCAGAAAAAGCTTTTTTCCCCATTTGAACAGCAGCCAGACCAAAAGCAAGGCGAGCGGCCGGAGATAAACGCGCCAGCCGATCATCTCTTGGCGAGCATGTTCGGCCAGCTGCCAGAGTCGCTGTTTCCAGATGTTAAAAATGTTAATCCCGAGGATGTAGGCAAAGATTAGGAGAAGAAACGCCCGTTCGACCGACGGGGGAGCAAAAATAAGGACTAAGAACCCCAATGAGGGCAGAACAAATAGGCCGACAAACTCACCCTGGCGAGAAACCCAGGCAAAACTTATCACTCCCAGGAAGAGAAAAACGAGGGAGGCGGCTGGAAGCTGGTTTGTCAGGTAAAACCGGCCGAGAAAATAAAGCATCAAGCCCGTAGCTGTGGCCACCCCCTGGCCGCCGCGAAATCGAAGATAAAAAGGGAAAACATGGCCCGCAACGGCGGCGGCGCCGGCCAAAAGAGCCGCATATCTGGAGCCCGTTGCTGAGCTCACAATAAACATGGCAATGAGGCCCTTACTTACATCAATCAAGGCTGTAATGATAGCCGGAAAGAGGCCGACAACATGGTAGGTGTTGACTGTCCCGGCGTTTTTCGTCCCCTGGTCTCTAATATCGACTCTTTTTAGCCAGCGGGCTAAAAAATAGGCCGGAGAAAGGCACCCCAAGAGATAGCCGATGAAAAGAGCTAAAAGAAAGGGCCATACTTGATTTAAGTTCATCGCCAGACGGCATAGATATACTATTCCTTTTCTTATTTTCTGGTCAACCGGCCGCTCGCCCCGGCTGAGGGTTTTTCTTTTTGCCCGTCCTGTTGTTGCTAATACTGGTATTTGGGCCAGAAAAAAGGTTTTTCTGATGTTTATCGGCCGAATGATTGTATTTTTTTCTGTTGGCCGCTGTCCCGATGATTAAAAATTAAACTGTATTTTAGGACAAATCAGGGCTCTATCCTGCCTCAGCAAAAGTTTCATCCAAATTGTTTTACCTTCCTCGCTTGCTCGAAAGAACTGGGGGCGAGGTTGTAGCTGAACTTAGGAAAGAGGGTTATATCCTCCTGTTTTCAGTCATTCGTATTTTAAGTAAGAGAGAAAAAAGGCTGACCTGTGCTAAAATTAGGGCACAGGAGGCTCGGGATGAAAGTTTTGACCGCCAGCGAGATGAAATCCATTGACCGGGTGACAATCGAGGAGTTCGGCCTTCCGGGTCCTGTTTTGATGGAAAATGCCGGCCGACAAATATTCCTGGTTCTCGTAAAAAGGTTTCCTAAAATCGAACAAGAGAAGTTTGTCATCGTTGCCGGTAAGGGCAACAACGGCGGCGACGGCCTGGTTGTCGCCCGTTATCTTTACAATTATGGCTGTCAGCCGAGGGTTTTCCTCCTTTCGCCTAAGGAAGAGGTTAGAGGTGATGCGGCCATAAATCTGCGGGTGGCGGAGAAGATGGGCCTATCTATTGTCGAGCTGAAACAGGCGAAAGATTGGCGGGCTTTTCGCCGAGCCCTGAGCGAGGCTTCAATAATCGTGGACGCGATCTTCGGAACCGGGCTGGAGAAACCAGCTTCGGGCTTTTATGCTCGAGCGATTGAACTTATCAACCAAAGCCCGGGTTTTAAAGTGGCCGTCGATATTCCTTCGGGTATATCCTCAGATAGCCCCCGTTTGCTCGGGCCGGCGGTCAAAGCCAACCTGACAATTACCTTGGGAGCTCCGAAGATTGCCCATGCCCTGCCTCCGGCGGAGGAGTGGATGGGTGAGGTCTGGGTGGCTGATATCGGCATTCCTCAATCCCTTTTTGCTGCTGAGAACTTGAAAGTGGAATGGCCAGAAAAGGAGCTTATCCTCGGTTGTTTTCAACCAAGGAAAAAAGATACCCACAAGGGAACATACGGGCACCTTTTGATTCTCGCTGGTTCGGTCGGAAAAACCGGCGCCGCAATAATGGCCGCTCGAGCCGCTTTAAAAGCGGGCGCTGGCCTTGTCACTGTGGCCACTCCCAGAAGTTGCTTGCCCGTCATAGCCCGGTCGACAGTGGAAATAATGACCGAGCCGTTGCCAGAAACAGCTGAAGGAACGTTGGCTCGAGAAGGTTTGTCCAGGCTCATGGAGCTCCTTCGGGGGAAAGACGCTTTCCTTTTAGGCCCTGGAATTTCCACCCACCCAGAGACGGTCGAATTAGTTTCCAGGTTAATCCCGGAAATTAAGCTTCCCGTAGTTATCGATGCGGACGGCCTGAATATTTTAGCTCAAAAACCTGAACTCCTGTCGAAGCTACCTTCGCCGTGTGTCCTCACCCCCCACCCTGGCGAGTTCAGCCGGCTCCTGGGAAAGCCAACAGCTGACATCCTTGGGGAAAGGTTGTCGTTAGCTCAGGATTTTGCCGAAAAATACCATCTGTTTTTGGTGTTGAAAGGATATCGAACTCTCGTCTGCAACCCGAAACGCCGGTTGTTCATCAACCCAACGGGTAACCCAGGAATGGCCACCGGAGGTTCAGGCGATGTCCTTAGCGGGTTAGTGGCTTCTCTGCTCATGCAAGTTCCCGACCCATTGCTGGCCACTGTGGCCGCAGTTTATGTTCATGGTTTGAGCGGCGACCTCGCCCGCCAGAAGGTGGGAGAAAGGCCTTTGGTAGCTTCAGACCTTATCCGTTTCCTGCCTCAGGCTATTAGAGCCTTAGAGACCGACGCCCGGCCCGGCCAGGATTTCCCTTCGAGTCTTCCTGGTTTAACCATGTTAGGAAGCCAGCAATGAGCCAACCCCCGAAGCAGGCTGTTTTCCTCACTTGCTCGGAAGAAGAAACCGAAGCTGTCGCCAGAGAAATAGGTTCAGACTGGAAGGGGACGGAAGTGGTTTTGCTTCAGGGGGAGCTCGGAGCGGGGAAAACTGTTTTTGTCCGTGGCTTGGCCTCTGGCCTGGGAGTTAAGGACTTAAGCGAGGTCTGCAGTCCTTCTTTTACTCTGGTCAACATTTATCAGGGGCGATGGCCTATTTATCATATCGACCTTTATCGGTTAGACCGGGAAGAAGATATTCTGAACCTTGGCTGGGAAGATTACTTAGGGAAGGGGGTAATTATCGTCGAGTGGGGAGAAAAAGTGAGTTTTGATTTCGGCCAGCCCGTCTATTACGTAGAGATAGAGATTGATTCTCAGGATAGGAGGAAAATTAGCGTCTCAGTTAGAGGCCTCGACCGAGAAAATCCGGCCGGCCCCAGAAATCTTTCTTAAGCCGTCGCTTTCTCAAGAGAAAAAAGATATGGGCTGATTTTCTTTTTTCAGTTAAATTATCTTTTCCAATATTCTATTTCCCCTTCTTTTTCCCCTCGAATAAACCAAGCTTTCGGGGCGAGCCTTTAATGGATGTTTAATGGAAGGAAATAGCCCGGGTTTGTGCCTTCAGAGACACCCGTATATTGACTCAAGATAATCCACGTAAAGGGAACTTCTGGTTGAGATTTCTTGCGCTAAGCCCAAGCCGCCATGATAGCGGGACAGCGTTGACAAACCCCTTGTTTTCTAAATAACATGAATACCGCCTGAAGGGAGCATGAAATGAGCGTGGAGAGGCTTAAATCAAAGATATGCGTCGTTCCTGATTTTCCTAAGCCCGGGGTTAGCTTCAAAGACATCACCCCTCTGGTCCAGGACGTCGCCTGCTTCCGGTTCATCATTTCGGAGCTGGCTGCCTGGGCTCGGCCCAAGAAGCCAACGCTTATCGTCGGCATCGAGTCCCGCGGCTACTTGTTTGCCGCCCCTCTGGCCTACGAGCTCGGAGTTGGCCTGAGTATTATCCGGAAGAAAGGGAAGCTGCCGCGAAAAACAGTTTCGGTCGAAGCCCCGAATGAGTACTCCGTGGAAATCTTCGAGATGCACACGGATGCTGTCCAGCCAGGAGAAAAAGTGGTGATTGTCGACGACTTGATCGCCACCGGCTCTTCCTCAATAAGCGCTATCTCGCTGGTTAAAAAGCTCGGGGCGGAAGTTGTCGGCTTCGCCGCCGTGGTCGAGCTCACATTTTTGAAAGGTTTGGAGAATATCAAGAAAGCATATCCGGAAGTTGACGTGATGGCTCTGGTGCAACTGAACGAATGAGGGAAATAACCCATGTCTTCCTGGGTCGAGCGATTTTTCCACCTGAAGGAAAATAACACTTCGGTCAAGGTGGAGGCTCTCGGCGGGGTCACCACTTTTATGACCATGTCTTACATCATCTTCGTCCAGCCAGCTATCCTGAGTCAGGCGGGTATGGACAAGGGCGCGGTCATGGTGGCCACGTGTCTCAGCTGCGCCATTGGGACTTTGCTCATGGGGTTACTGGCGAATTATCCGGTGGCCCTGGCGCCCTGCATGGGCCATAACATCTTTTTTGCCGTCGTCGTTTGCGGCGTCATGGGTTATTCATGGCAAGTCGCCCTGGGGGCTATTTTTATTTCCGGAATCATTCAGGTTATTCTTTCGCTCCTCGGAGTATGGGAAAGCCTGGTGGCGGCTGTTCCCGATTCGCTAAAACAAGCTATTGCCGTCGGCATAGGCTTGCTCATCGCTTTGATAGGTCTCGAATACGGGGGGATTGTCGTTGACGCGCCTGGCGTGCTTGTCGGTCTTGGTGACCTCACCAGCAAGCCTGTGCTTTTGGTTCTTTTCGGCATAGTTCTTACAACCTGCCTTATGGTATTAAAGGTGAAAGGGGCTATTTTGCTCGGCATCCTGGGCACGGCCCTTGTGGGCATACCTTTGAAGGTTGTTAGCTACAGAGGCCTTCTGGCTCCGCCGCCGAGCCTGACTCCGACGCTGCTCAAACTCGATATCGCTGGTGCCTTCCAGGTGGGGTTATTCACTGTAATTTTCGTCTTCTTCTTCCTGGACCTGTTTGATGCTGTTGGCACCTTGATTGGTGTTAGCAGTCCAGCGGGGTTTATTAAGGACGGCCGGCTTCCGCGGGCCAACCGGGCGATGTTGGCCGACAGCCTGGCAACGACTACCGGCGCGCTTCTTGGGACCTCTACGGTGAGCAGTTATATTGAAAGTGCGACCGGGATTGCCCAGGGAGCCCGCACCGGCCTGGCCAACGTTTTCACCTCGTTTTTCTTCCTGGTGGCTCTTTTTTTCAGCCCTCTGGCGGAGATGGTGGGCGGTGAGTTTACCTACGGTAGCCTCGTCTTGCGGCCGGTGATCGCGCCGCCGCTGGTGGTCGTGGGTTATCTCATGATGAAAGCCGTGACCCGGATTGATTGGGATGATTTGACCGAGGCTATTCCAGCGTTTCTGACGATCATCCTGATGCCGATGACGGTCAGCATTACCGAAGGGATTACTTTTGGGTTCATTTCTTATTGTCTGCTGAAGCTTATCAGCGGCCGGGGCCGACAGGTTCATTGGATAATTTACTTTTTCGCCGTTCTTTTTATCCTGCGCTATATTCTTTACTGAGCTAAAACGGAGAGGTCGATGACTTTTTTCTTTGCAGCTAAAGCCGCTAAAAAGGGCTTTTGGCTTTTATTAATTCTTTCAGCGTTTATTTTGGCCAGTTGTCTGCCGAGGCCAGCCACTGAACCTCAGGCTCAAACGCTGGCGGCCAAACCCGACCCGTGGGTAGAAAAGACTTTACGCCGCCTTAGCCTGGAGGAAAAAATTGGCCAGCTTATCTTCGTCTCAGTAAGCGGGCGTTTCTATCCAGCTGATAGTGAAGAAAGGCAGAGACTTTTTCGTCTCGTCCGGGAAAAGAAGATAGGCGGAGTGATTCTTTTTGGCGGCGAAGTTTACGAGACAGCCCTGTGGCTCAACGAGCTTCAGAACTGGGCCAGGATTCCTTTGCTCGTGGCTTCTGACCTCGAAAGAGGCGCCGGCAACCAGGTAAACGGAGCTACAGTTTTTCCGCCCTTAATGGCGCTCGGCGCCGCTGATTCTGAGGAGCTGGCTTACGAAATGGGGCGGGTAACGGCTCTGGAAGCTCGAGCGCTTGGTATTCATCAGACTTACGCGCCGGTAGTTGATGTCAACGTTAACCCGGAAAACCCGATTATTAACACCAGGTCGGTCGGCGAAGACCCCGAATGGGTCAGCCGGATTACCATAAGTTTCATTAAGGGATGCCAGGAAAACGGCCTGATAGCCACAGCCAAGCATTTCCCCGGCCACGGAGATACAGACCTGGATTCTCATACTTTATTGCCGACCATCGCCGTTGACCGGGAAAGGCTGGAAAAGGTGGAGCTCTTGCCGTTTAAGCGGGCGGTAGAAGCTGGAGTGAAATCAATCATGACAGCTCATCTCCACGTCCCGGCCCTTGATTCGACTCCGGGCCTGCCAGCCACTCTTTCGCCGCTGGTCCTGACCGAACTCTTGCGGCGCCAGATAAAGTTTCAGGGAATAATCGTCACTGACGCCTTGACCATGGGCGGGATAACCAGGTCTTTTCCTCCCGGAGAAGCCGCGGTTAAGGCTATTAAAGCGGGAGCGGATTGTCTCCTTCTTCCTCCCGATATCGACATGGCAATTAAAGCTCTTAAAGAAGCTTGTGAATCGAACGAAATTTCCCGGGGTAGGCTGGAAGAATCAGTCCGTCGGATTCTTCAGGCGAAGGCTATGCTTGGTCTTCATAAGCAGAAGCAGGTTGATATTAAGTATCTTCCTTTTCGGGTTGGCCGCCAGGAATGCGGTCGAACGGCTGCCCGGGCCTTTGAAGCGGCTATCACCCTGGTCAAAGATGAAAAGAACTGGCTGCCGCTCGATGCCTCCGGGAAAAAAATTGCTGTTTTTTCTCTAAGCTCCGACCCGGGAGATTATTTCGCCGGCCGGCAGCTCGTCAGGGAGGTTCAGAGAAGGAACCCGCAAGCCAAGGAATTTTACGCCGACGCTGACACGGGAAGCGAGGAGCTCGAAAAGGCAAAACATCTGGCG
The DNA here is from genome assembly GCA_037441905.1 of Candidatus Aminicenantota bacterium. Lineage (GTDB taxonomy): Bacteria > Acidobacteriota > Aminicenantia > Aminicenantales > CALLJL01 > CALLJL01. The sequence continues at coordinate 132,172 of JBBIRF010000001.1, read as the reverse complement.
GCCGAAGCAGAGATAGTTATCGTTGGTCTTTTTTCGACTTTAAGAGCTGGCAAAGGAAGCGTGGGCCTGGAAGAGAAGCACGTTAAGTTGGTCAAAGAGCTTGCCGCCCTTAGCAAAGTTATGGTTGTTATTTCTTTTGGTAGCCCTTATTTTATCCGTAACTTTCCTGAAATCCCGGTTTATATCTGTGCTTATCGTAATGCAGCCCAGGCTCAGACGGCCGCCGCGCAGGCAATCTTTGGCGAAATAGACGTTAGCGGCAAGCTACCGGTTTCGATCCCCGACCTTTTTCCTTTAGGTCACGGCCTCAAGCTCCCTAAGAGAACCGGGCGTTAACGTTTTACCTGACCAGTCGGATTAAACCCCAATCTGCATGGTCGCCTTCGTTTCCGTCTCCGGCATCGGTTACTTCAAGCTTGAGCAGTTTAACCTGACTGATATCAACTCTAAGTCTTTTGGCGGGGTCGCCAGCTTTCATCACGCCGCTTCGCCAGAGAATTCGGTCATCGCCCCGGACCAGAAATTCGACGGTGCCTCTTTTCCGCGGGGAGGCAGCATCGACGCCTACTTCAGCCTCTAACCAGCGATACAAGCCGTAAAAGTCGAGAACAATTTCTGAAGGCGCATGCGTCCCGATGCCCCGGTCAAAGGACCGGCTGGCGACCGTTATCGGAGCCCCAGAAACCGCGCGGTTAAATCTTACCCGGCCCCATCCCGAGGTCATCTTTTTTGGTCGGAGGGAGTCGAGAAAAAGTTCTCTCGGCAGGATGGTGCTTAACTTGATTTTTATTGCTTCCGGGTCGGGGCTGGTGCTTCCATCCCACCAAACTGATTGCACCTTCACCTCGTATTCCTGGTTGGGGTCAAGAGGAGAGATAATTGCCTCCGGCAAAGGCGTGTAAATAGCCGGCTCGTTGTTGAGGCTGACAAGATACCCGGCGCAGAGATAATACAGCGGTGACCACCTGAGGAAAAGAGCGTCGAGGCCGCGCGCTTCATATTGAACCCGACTGGGAGAACGCGGCGGGAAGGAATAAAGCTCGGCCAGGCTGAATTTTACCTCCCAGGAGACAACCCCGGTTTTCGCCGGCACAAAACTCACTGTGACCCAATTGTGGAAGTTCTTGACCTCTGCCTTATTTCCCTGCACCCTCGCCCGCGAGACCGAAAGCTTCGCCTGTCTTGGAAAAGCAAAACGCAGCTCATACGGGTCGCCGGCGACGACCCGGCTTTTTCCTTTCATGGTCATCTTGGTGGGGTCGTATTCGAGAGCCACTAAGTCTACCCAGCCTTGGGTGATATGACGAGAGGTAGATATTAGCTGGGGTTCTTTTTTGGCGACATGAAGGGCGAAAACCCTAACACTCGCCGGCGCAAGAGAAACGTAGAAACCCTTTTCCCAGCAACCTAAGTATTCCTGGTTCCAGAAATCATAAACATGAACCAGAGCCTCAGCCGGAAGTCCGAGGTCGGCCCATTTAAGCTCGATGGACGAAGGGCTTTTTTCCTGAAAATTAAAACAGCCGACGACATCGTAATCGCGACCAAGATGACGGATTTTAAGGTCCCAGACCGACTTATTCTGTTCAGCCGGGAAAAGGTCCATCGGCCTGATGTCAACCGCAGGATAGACTCTTTTCAACAATTCAACTCTTTCAGGCGGAAGGTCGTAGAGTCGGTCGGAGGCCATCAAGGCCTGGCCGGTTAACCCCTGAAGTGTAGCCCAGGCTCGCGCCATGTCCAAGGTCAGAGGATACCGGACCAGTAAAACATCAGGGTCGCAGTACCAGGCAATATTATGTAAAAAGTAATAGCGCATTGTGGCCTGGAGAGCCACAAGAAAACCCTCCCACGGGATGACAACGTCGCCGCCGGTTCGGGAACCGTTCATCAACCCGATTCCTTCGAGTGGCGTTCCCCAGCAGCCAAGCAGGTATCGGTTAGGCCCGATGGCATCCCGGATGACTTTGATTGTCTGACGGTAAAGCTGGTCAGGGTCGGCGGCCGGGTTTTTCATCAAAGAAAGCTTACTCCGGTATTCCCGGACAACAATTGGTTGACCATCGATTTTAAAATACTCATAGCCCCACCCATCGGCCAACGTCCGAAACAGGTCAGCCAGGTAATCCATAGTCTGAGGTCTGGTTGGGTCCAGAAGATAATCCCCTTCCCAGGTTCGCGACAGAGAATTGCCTTTCTCGTCCAAGAGAAAAGCATCCCATTTTTTCACCACCTCGGGGTTGCTCTGGCCGTGCGGGGCTAACCAGATTCCAGGCTTCAACCCGAGAGCTTTTATTTTGGCGGCCAGACTCGCCATTCCCGCCGGAAAGCGGGCGTCAATCGTCGACCAGTCCCGGTAATTGCCTTTTTCGCTTCCCCGGCCTTGCCAGCCGTCATCAATCTGGCAATAAACCGCTCCAAAAGGTTTGAGGTTAGCAGCCAACCAGCGGGCGTTCTTCTCGATTTCCCCTTCGTTGATTTCCCGATAATAATAGTACCATGAACACCACCCTGACGGAGGCAGGGGAAATACGCTCTTGTCAAGCGGCGTAAAATACTTGATGTTGAGTTTATCCTGAAAGTAGCGCTCAATTATCGTCCCGTCCTCCAGGGTGACCGTATCCTTCTCGGGGTCATAGGTGGCGCGAGCCAAAGGAGTTTCCACTTTCCCCAGCGACATTAAGAAAATATCCGGGTTCGCCCCGTCTTCAACCCGGCAAGGAAAAGCCGCTGGCCAGGGAGCTTCTTCGCCCGACAAACCGATAACTTGAGGTTTCTTCGCCGGCTCGCAGGATAAAATGATGACTGCCATTATTATTAAGAGCCAGCCCCTCGATAAAAATTTATAAACGGAGTCTCTCATGAGTTCGCCTCCTTGTCTTTTATTCTATTTATTTTTAGTCCAAAAAAGAATTAAAAAATCGACAAAAGGGCTTTTCTTTTTTGTCGGCCTGAATAAAATAGCTTTGAAGTCAAAAAAGAGGGAAGGACGAGGCCATGAAGCAAAAAATTTCCTTCAACCTAAACGGTAAGGCAATCAGCCTTGAGACCGAGCCTGACCGGCCTTTGCTCTGGGTCTTGCGGAATGATTTGAAGTTAACCGGGACCAAATTTGGTTGCGGCCAGGGCTACTGTGGTGCCTGCACCGTGCTTGTTGACGATGAGCCGGTTCGGTCCTGCCAGTTTGAAGTTGGCCGGGTAAACAACCGTAAGGTCTTGACCATAGAGGGTCTCGCCAGAGGCGAAAAGCTTCATCCCCTCCAGGAAGCTTTCCTGAAGCATGAGGCCTTCCAATGCGGGTTTTGTACGAGCGGGATGATTCTTGAAGCCCTGGCATTGCTTCAAAAAAACCCGAGGCCAGACCGAGAGCTAATCCTCAGGGCTCTGGAAGACCATCTTTGCCGTTGTGGGGCTCATCAGCGTGTTGTCCAGGCGGTAGAAACAGCTGCCGGCAACATCCGAGGGGGGAGGTGAGCAATGAGCCAAACGAATAAATGGGAAGAAGCGGAAGTAAGAAAGAATAGCTCAATATTAGAAATTGCTTCGAGCGCGGAAGGGACTCTTACCCGGCGGGATTTCCTTAAATTAACAGGCAGCGGCATCCTGATAACTTTTTTGGTTGGCGACCCGGATAACCTCCTTTCTTTAGGCCAGAGGCAGGAAAGGCCACGGGAAAACCCGGAAGATTTTAACGCCTACTTGCTGGTCAAAGAGGACGGAAGAATTGCCTGCTTTTCCGGCAAGGTTGAACTCGGCCAGGGAATAAAGACTTCGCTGGCGCAGATTCTGACAGAAGAGCTGGATGTCTCGGTCGAGATGGTCGACATGGTTCTCGGAGACACCGCGCTCTGTCCCTGGGATATGGGTACTTTTGGCTCACGGACCATCAAGTACTTTGGCCCGGCGCTCAGACAAGCCGCGGCTGAGGCTAAAGCAGTTCTATTAGAGCTGGCGGCAGAGAAACTTGCTGTGCCAGTCGACTCGCTCTCTGCCGAAAACGGCGTCATTTTTGACCGAAATCAACCTTCTCGCCGAGTTTCTTACGCCGAACTGACCCAAGGGAAAAGGATTGAAAGACATTTAACACCAAAACCGACTCCCAAACCTGTGGCCAGCCACCGAATCGCGGGTAAACCATTCCCCCGAGTTGATGCTAAGGAAAAGGTGACGGGAAAGGCTGTCTATGCTGGTGATGTCTTTTTGCCCGGGATGCTCTATGCCAGGATTTTGCGGCCTCCAGCTCATGGAGCCAAGCTCAAATCCCTGGACTTAGAGGAGGTAAAAACCATCCCTGAGGTGCGAGTAATTCAGGATGGCGACTTGGTTGCGGTTCTCCACCCGACATTTGACGGCGCGTCGGCGGCTCTCGAAAAAATTAAAGCGGAATTTGACCTGCCAGAGGTAAAACTGACCGATGAAAATATTCACCAGCATCTCGAGGCCATGGCCCCGGCTGGAAACGTCGTCGACCAAAGAGGAAACCTGGAAGAAGGAGAGAAAGTAGCCCGGCAAACCTTGGAGGCGGTTTATTTCAACCCTTATGTGGCCCATGCTCCCATCGAAACCCACACTGCCTTAGTGGCGATTGAAAAAGAAGAAGTCAAAGTGTGGGCCTCTACTCAGAGACCTTTTGGCGTCCAGAGCGAAGTTGCCGATGTCCTGGGTGTCCCGACGAATAGAGTTAGGGTTTATCCTGTTTATGTCGGTGGCGGGTTTGGCGGTAAGAATCGGAATCGCCAGGCCGTTGAGGCAGCTCGGCTGGCCAAGCTTGTCGGCAAGCCTGTTATGGTTGTCTGGACTCGCGAGGAAGAATTTTTCTATGACACTTTCATGCCCGCGGCTGTCGTCAAGGTCCGGGCCGGCCTGGACGGAAGCAACCGGGTGATTTTCTGGGATTATACGGTTTACTGGGCAGGAGACCGGAGCTCCCAGATGTTTTATGAAATTCCCCATTGCCGCGTTGTCTCCCGAGGCGGCTGGTCCGGAAGCGTCAAAGGTCATCTTTTCGAGGTCGGACCCTGGCGCGCTCCAGGCAGTAACACCAATGTTTTTGCTCGCGAATCGCACCTTGATTCTCTGGCTGCGGCCTGCGGTCAGGACCCGCTCGAGTTCCGGTTGCGTCATCTTGCGGGCAACCAGAGGATGCAAAAAGTCCTGCGAAAAGCTGCCGAGGAGTTTGGCTGGAAACCAGCCAGAACACCGAGCGGACGAGGGTTTGGTCTTTCCTGCGCTGATTACCTTGGAACTTATGTGGCCGCCATGGTGGAGATTGACCTGGACCAGGAAACAGGAGAGATAAAAGTCAAGCGAATGGTCGGTGTCCAGGATATGGGCGAAGTTATAAACCCCGAGGGAGCCAAAGAACAAATAGAGGGTTGCTTGATGATGGGCCTCGGTTATGCTCTCGCCGAGGAAATTCATTTTCGGGGAGGCCGGATTTTAGACCTGAACTTCGACCGTTACGAAATCCCGCGATTTTCCTGGCTACCAGAGATTAAGGCTTTTGTCATCGACAACCCCGAAATGCCGCCTCAAGGAGGGGGGGAGCCGGCTATCATTAATGTCGGCGGGGCTTGTGCCAATGCTCTCTTCGACCTTACGGGCGTCAGACTGAATCGGCTCCCTTTAAACCGTCAGCGGGTTTTACAAGCCCTGAGAGAAAAGCGCCAAGGTTAAAAAAATCAAGTTCCAATAGTTCAGGAGGTGGAGATGCCAATCGTCCACGCTTATATGTGGGAAGGAGTGGATGATGAGCGGGCGCGGAAAATAATCGCCGGCATAACCCGGGTTTTTACCGACCTGGGGACGCCGCCCGAAGCCGTCCGGGTCATTATTCACGAAATTCCCAAGAGCCGGTGGGGAATGGCCGGGCAATTAGCTTCCGAGCGTCAAGTCGGTGGGGAGAAGAAAAACCTGTGAAAATGGAAATGGAATTGCTGAATAAAATATCCTCCCTGCCCCGTTTGTCATTTCTTTCTTTGCCAACGCCTCTTATGAAGCTTACCGACCTGACCCGGGAGCTTGGAGGGCCAGAGATTTATGTAAAAAGGGATGACTTAACCGGCCCCGGGTTTGGCGGGAATAAAGCCAGAAAATTGGAATTCATCGTCGCTGACGCCATCGCTAAGGGCTGTAATGCCATTATTACCTGGGGAAGTGTCCAATCGAACTGGTGTTTCCAGACAGCGTTAGCCTGTCGGCGATTCGGTCTGAGGCCAGTTCTTTTTCTTTTCACCCCTGAAAAGCAGCCGCCTCCTCCCGACGGCAACCTTTTTCTCGACCGGTTAGCCGGGGCGGAAATCCATTTTCGTCAGGCTCCAGCGGGAAAAGTTGTCAGCCGAGAACTGGCTTTGGGAGAGATTGAAAAAGTGGTGCCTGAACTTAAAGCGCGGGGGCTCAAGCCTTACATCGTTTCGGTTGGCGGGTCGATGCCTATGGGGTCGATGGATTCCCCCTTAGGAGCTATCAGCTATATCCTGGCGTTTCATGAGGCCTGGAACCAGGCCCGAGCACTGGGGCTTGCCTTCAGCCATGTCGTTCATGCGAGCGGCTCCGGAGCGACTCAAGCCGGGTTGGCACTTGGAGCCAGGATTCTCGAGCCAACTTGCCGGGTAATTGGCATTAGCGTTTCTGATGACCGCGAAACTTTTGCCAGAGAAGTTTTTACAATTTATCAGGCGGCAGTTCGCCGTTTGGGGCTTCAGGTTAAGGTTGCGGCCGAAGAAATAATCGTCCTGGATGATTACCTTGAGGGCGGCTACGGAGTTCTTTCCCCGAGAGTTGTCGAGACGCTAACAAGGCTTCTTCAAATGGAAGGCCTTGTCCTTGACCCCGTTTATACCGCGAAAGCCATGACTGGCCTGATTGACCTGACGGCGAAGGGTTATTTCCGGCGGGAAGACAAAGTCTTGTTCTTTCACACCGGCGGTTCTCCCGGCCTTTTCGCCCTCCGGCCAGGAATCCTCGAAATTCTGGGTGAATTTCAGGCTTAAAGCCGCTTCAGCCGGGTAAAGAAGGGAGAAAAATAAATGGAAGAAACCTGGAGACCTACCTTAAAAGACATTCTCGAGGCCAGAAAAATAATTAAATCTTATTTGCCCCGGACTCCTCTTTATGCTTACCCTCAGCTTGACCAACTTATCGGTGGAAGAGTCCTGGTCAAGCATGAAGACCATCAGCCGACCAGGTCGTTTAAAGTGAGGGGAGGAATAAACCTTATCGCTCATCTGGATGAGGCAACGAGAAAAAAAGGCGTTGTCACCGCTTCTACGGGAAACCACGCTCTTTCAATTGCTTATGCCAGCCGGCTTTTTGGTCTTCAAGCGACAATCGTTATGCCCGAGGGAGCCAACCCGGTGAAAGTAAAGGCGGTCGAAACCCAAGGAGCCAGGGTTATCTTCTATGGCCGTATTTTTGATGAAGCTAAGGATTTTGCCCAGGAACTGGCCAGAGAAAATGGAGCCCGCTTTATCCATCCGGCTAACGAACCTTATTTAATCGCCGGGGTGGCTACTTACGCCCTGGAAATTTTCGAAGACGACCCCGACGTCGAAGTGATAATCGTTCCGGTGGGTGGAGGGAGCGGCGCGAGCGGCTGCTGCCTGGTTAACCAATTCTTGGGTCAGAAGGCGCAGGTTATCGCGGTTCAGGCGGAAAAGGCGCCCGCAGCTTATTTTTCCTGGAAGCGGCGGCAGATTATTCAGGAGAAGATGGAAACCGCGGCAGAAGGTCTTCAGACAAGAATGGGCTATGAATTAACTCAGTCCATTCTCTGGGATTATCTCGATGATTTTATCCTGATTACAGAAGAAGAGATGGAACAAGCGATTCTTGTTTATCTGGAGAACATCAGGACTCTGAGCGAGCACGCCGGCGCTTCTCCCTTAGCCGCCGCGCTTAAAATAAAGGACAGGCTAAAGGGGAAAAAAGTGGCTCTGGTTCTTTCTGGAGGTAACTTAAGCCTTGAAAGCCTCCGTCGCCTCTTAAGCTCTTGAAACTCAGACTGAGAGCGAAGAAAGGGCTTCTTCCAGGCAAGGAAGGGAGACGGGGATAAGGCTAATCTTACCCTTTTCCTTAACGGGCGTCATGTCTTTTAACCCGCTGCCTGTTATAATCAGGACAACCCTGGCGGGAGAAAATTCAGGGTTCAGGCGAAGCCATTTCTTGAGGCCGGCCAAGGCCGTGGCTGAGGCCGGGTCGCAAAATAGTCCTTCGGTGGTAGCCAGCTCAACCTGAGCTTTTATTATCTCATCGTCGCTGACGGCTACAAAGGCTCCCTTGTAGTGTCTCAACATTTTAAGCGCCAAGCGGCCGGCTGGCGGCGCCGGGTTGGAGATTGCGTGGGCTAAGGTTTGCGGGTGCTTCTCCCTTACAAAATCATCGGTTTGCTTAGCCCAGGCTTTAACTAGAGGCGAGCAGCCCCTGGCTTGAACGCCGATAAAACGGGGCAGGCGGAAGATAAGCCCCGCTTTCTTCAGGTCGATGAACCCGAGAATAAGACCGACTAGATGTCCGGCAGAGCTCACCGGAACGAAGATAGACCTCAAAGCTAGTGATTTTGTACCCGGCTATCCGATATGGGTCGCATGAATTGGCGAAATATATTCCTAATTTCTCTCCCAGGCGGTAACTTTCTTTGAATAACTCGCCATAGTCCCCTTTGACCTGGAAAAGATGGGCTCCGTAAATTCCGGTGGAAATAACTTTTTCTGCGGCGGCGTCCTCTTTCAGAAGGACATATGTTTTTAACCCAGCTTTGCTTCCGTAGGCGGCGGTTGAAGCTGCCATATTTCCGGTAGAAACAGTTCCCAGCCTTTTTATCCCCAGGAGAGATATTTTCTGAATCACAACCGCCGTTCCCCTGTCTTTGAAACTATGAGTCGGGTTGGCCATTTCGTTCTTGGCGTGGAGAGAAAACCTGAGTTTCATTTTTTTTTCCAGCCGGCCCAACCGCAACAGGGGGGTGTCGCCTTCACCTAGACTCAATTGTTCGTTTATTTCGGGCAACGGTAATAAATCCGCGAACTGACTCAGGGAGGATAAGCGCGACAGACGAAAACGCGGGGCTCTATTTCTGGGGGAAACAATAAGAGGCTGGCCGCATTCAGGGCAAAAGGGATAAAATAAGGCTTCTTTTCGGGGCTGCTCACAAAAAAAACATTCCCAGGTTTCCATTGGTTCTTCTCGTAGCCGAGTTTATCTATTATTTAACTAAAAGGCAATGCCCTTGGCCTCATATAGATATTTTCATGAGGAAGGAAGCGGCTTCATTGATTCATCCCGAGTAAGGGCTGTTAAAATACTTTTAAAATCCGTATGGCTTTCATCTTATTGATTTAGGGAAAAACAGCTTGGGTTGTCAACGGAAGCAACTTAGCGTGTCAGGCTGGATTTTACTATTTTCAAAAAACAACGAAGCGAGATAAAAGAGGTTTCTCCTGCTGCGTCGGGGGAAAAAATATTAGGCGATTAAAACTATTTGGTTGCGACCAGATTCTTTAGCCTTGTATAGTGCCGCGTCCGCATTTTGAATAAGACTATTCACATCATTGACTTTTTCCGAGGGAAAACTAGCGATTCCACAACTGAAGGTGATTTTCAATTCAAAAGCGCCATATTGTAGCTTCATGGTTTGAGTCATCGACTTCAATTTTTCCATTATCTGATAAGCATCAACGGCTGAAGCTCCGTTAAAAGCCAGCAAGAACTCTTCGCCTCCGTAGCGCATGACCAGGTCTGAAACCCTAACGTTTTGAGTAAAAAGATTGGCCAGAGTTTTCAAAACAAAATCGCCGGCTTGATGACCGTAGGTATCATTTATTTTCTTGAAATGGTCAATATCCACCATGGCCACCGAAATCGGCATGCGGTGACGCTGGGAGCGTTCAAATTCCTCGTTGAGCCGTCTAAGGCCGAAACGTCGGTTTAAAACTCCTGTTAATTCATCTATGGCCGCCATAATTTCCAGCCGTTTCATGATAATGGCGTTATAGATGAAAGGCGTGGCTTGCAAGATAAAATTCTTAGCCTCCAGACTATGAAAATCGTGGCGGAAAGGCTCCTGGGAAATAAGCCCGCATACTCCAATCTCTTGGTTCTGATACCTGAGTGGAATGAGAGCAATGTAACGGGGGTCTATTTTGCCGATGCCAATGTTTAGGTGGATCCTGTCCCCTTCAATCTCGTTTAAGACCAATGGATTATTTTGCTTCATCAACTCAAACCAGAACTTATCCTCAATCTGAGATTTATCAATTTCCACGGCCTGGCTGTGCACCAACCGAAGCTCGCCTCGCTCGAGGACGATTAGAAAACTTCCTTGGCCGCCAAAATAATCGCTGAAGGTGCCCAGTACAATCTCCGCTACATCTTCCAGTCTAAGGCTTTTTTTTAACCTTTCTAAAAACCTGTCCGTTGTTCGTTCGGTTTCAACAAAATGGACCACTGAGGAAATTAATTCGTTAAACTGGCTGGAAATCTTTCCCAGGATATCAGCGGAGGAGCTATCGACATAACAATCATCCGCCCGGCAGCTCTGCTCAAGGTCGGTTGAGTTCCGATGAGCCTCCAGCTTTGTTTGAAAAAGAGCCATGCGAGCCGCTATATTGGAAAGAAATTTATAGACCACTTTACGAAAAATAAAATAGTTGCACATCCCGACAATAAGGCCAGCTACTATGCACATGGAAAAATAAAGCGGCGTGAGGACTCTTGAGGCTGGAAGCTTCAGAAGCCAGAGGGTGAAGAAAGGAAAAATTACTCCCATCAGCAATCCAAAGCTTAACATGATAAACGATTGATCTTTTACAACGCTTCCGGTGAGAGTCTTCATTTGGCCTCCTTGGTTCTTCTATAATATAAAACTCACCCCAAAGCGGTAAAGAATCGACTACGAGCGCCTGTTGGTCTGATAGACCAAAATCGTCAATAGATTCCTCGGCGGCGGCTTATGGACTCCTCTTAATCAATCCGATTTTTTTCTTTGTTATCTCTGAATCCCGAGGTCGGAAGTGCAGTGCGGACAGCGGATGGCCTTGATGGGGATGGCGGTAGCGCAGAACGGGCAATCCTTGGTGGTCGGAGCGGCGGGCGGCGCCTCTGTCTTTCTTTTCAGTCGGTTCATTCCCCGGATAACGAGGAACAGGACGAAGGCGATGATCAGGAAACTGACGACGTGGTTAATGAATTGGCCGTAGTTTAAGGTCACTGCCCCCGCCTCTTTGGCTGCCTGGAGGGAGAGGTAAGGCCCGGCCGGCTCTCCGGCCTTCAGGACCATAAAAAGGTCGGAGAAATCGACGTTTCCCAAGAGCAGGCCGACTGGTGGCATAAGGATGTCGGCGACTATCGAAGAAACGATTGTCCCGAAGGCCGCCCCGATAATAATCCCGACAGCCATGTCCAGGACCGACCCCCGCATAGCAAACTCTTTAAATTCTTTGAGCATAAATCCCTCCGCAGTAATGTTTAGATAAAAAAGACTCCCCCCCTGGCCTCATTACCAGACTCGTGAAGCTCTGACCGCAATTATAAGGCGTTGCCTTTACTGCGTCAATCGAGGCCAACTATTAGATTGGTGCCGGCGGGAAAACTAAAGCGCCTGAACCGCAACATCCGCCAGATGCCGGACGGCAGGACTATCTCCAATGCCCAGTAAGCTGCAAATGGAGTGGCCGAAGTGGACAACCGGTGAATTGTTCACCCGGAAATCAAGCCGCAGAACGTTATGGGTGCGAATGAGAAATTAGTTTTTAGCTCGGTCGGCCGTATAACCTCTCGACCGCTCTTTTGCCTCTGTTCCTCGCAGGGAAAGATAAACCGGGGTAAAGGAGCTCAAAGCCACGTTAAATTGACTCAAATTGAATTAAACAGCTTCCTGAATTCATTCAATTCATTCAGATAACTTTTCTTGCGAAACTGAAGATAAGGAGACTCTTGTTGATTTTACTCCATATTTTTCCCTGGCTTTACAAAAAAATCTTATAATACTAAGACAAAAGGTTTATAAATGATAAACAAAGGAAAGAATTCATGATTTCACAAAAGAACACAGGTGTTATGATATGAATAATGTTTATGAAAAACTGGTCATTTTTTACCTGGGAAAGACTGTAGGCCCGGAAAATTTATCAATCACCCCGGAATATGTCCTCTATGATTCCAAAGACCTGGTTACTCACGCGGTCTGCGTAGGCATGACCGGAAGCGGGAAAACCGGGTTGGGCATAGCCCTTTTGGAAGAAGCCGGTATTGACGGGGTTCCAGCTATCATCGTTGACCCCAAAGGCGACCTGACAAACCTGATGCTGCTCTTTCCCGAGCTCCGGCCTGAAGATTTCCGGCCCTGGATTAACGAAGATGAAGCCGCGCAAAAAGGGCTTTCTCCAGATGAGTATGCCCGTCATCAGGCTGAACTCTGGCGGCACGGTCTGGCCGAATGGGAACAGGATGCCAGCCGCATCCGGAGACTTCTGGAATCTGTCGATATATGCATCTATACCCCTGGAAGCAACGCTGGAATTCCTTTATCCATTCTTAAATCGTTCGAGGCCCCGCCGCCAGCTCTCCTCGAAGATTCAGAGCTCATTGCCGAAAAAGTCTCAACCACTGTCTCCGGACTGTTAGGCTTGCTCGGCATTCAAGCTGACCCTCTACAAAGCCGGGAACATATTCTTATTTCTAACCTGCTCCATGCAGCTTGGAACGCAGGTCAAGGATTGGACTTGCCATCTCTTATTCAACAAATTCAGAAGCCGCCCTTAAAACGAGTCGGTGTTTTTGAACTGGATTCATTTTACCCGGCCCAGGACCGTTTCAAGCTGGCCATGATGTTGAACAATTTGCTGGCAGCCCCAGGCTTTGATTTATGGCTGTCTGGAGAACCCCTGGATATCAGCTCCCTTCTTTATACGCGGGCGGGCAAACCAAGATTGAGTATTATTTCCATCGCTCATCTCTCTGATGCCCAGAGGATGTTCTTCGTAACCATCCTGCTGAACCAGCTTCTGGGCTGGGTCAGAACACAACCCGGGACTTCCTCGCTGCGAGCGCTATTCTATATGGACGAAATTTTTGGGTTTTTCCCGCCTATCAGCGAGCCGCCGGCCAAGAGGCCGCTATTGACGCTCCTCAAACAAGCCCGAGCTTTCGGAGTGGGCCTGGTTCTGACCACCCAGAACCCCGTTGACCTGGATTACAAAGGGCTGGCTAACGCTGGAACCTGGTTTATCGGGCGACTTCAGACCGAACGCGACAAGGAACGACTCCTCGAAGGGCTCTCCAGCGTGGCTGGAAATATAGACCTCAAGAAAGTCTCGGAACAGATAAGCAGCTTAAAAAAGAGAATCTTCTTGATGCACAACGTCCATGAGGACAAGCCGATTTTAATGTGTTCCCGATGGGCTCTATCTTATCTGCGCGGCCCTTTGACGCGGCAGCAGATTATAGAAGTGATGAAAGGGCGAAAAGCTCAGGCCGGGGTTTCGCCGCCTGCTCCTGGGGCGGTGCCAACGAGAACAACTCTCAGTCCTACAGCCAGCATAAGCAGTGTAAAACCACCGCTTCCCCCCGGAGTTCACGAACTCTACTTTCCGATACATACCCAACCATCATCGGCGGGTCGCTTAATTTACCATCCGGCCGTTGGCGTTTTTGCTCAGGTGGCCATCTTTGATAACCGGCTGGGTGTTTCCCAGATGGCTGATGTGGGACATTATCTTGAATTATCTGAGGATGTTATCGGGTTGCTCTGGGACAAATCAATTCCTGTCTCCATCAAAGTTGAAGAATTAGAGCGAGAGCCAAAGGCTGGAGTTAGCTTTGTCGCTCTGCCGGCGCGTTTTCTTTCAATGCTGAAGTCGGCTGAAAATGATTACCTGGATTATCTCGCCAGAACTTATCAACTGAATCTTTGGAAAAGTAATGTCTTCCAGGCAATCTCTCAACCCGGCGAATCAGAGCGCGATTTCCGGATAAGGCTAAGCCTTCTGGCACGGGAAAAAAGGGACGAGGCCCTGGAAAGACTCCGACAGAAATATGCACTAAAAATTGCTTCTCTTGAGAAGCAATATCTTATGGCTCAGCAGCGACTCCAGAGAGAACAGGAGGAGTATAAAGAAAGGGTAGCCCAGAGCGCAATTTCCATGGGGGCAACCATTTTTGGAGCCATCCTGGGTCGAAAGTCATACCAGGTTGGGCGGGCTACAACCACCGCCCGGAGTGCCAGCCGGGCATATTATGAAAAGCTCGACATCAGGAGAGCTCAGGAGCAGGTGGAACTGGCTAGAGCCAGGCTCGATGAGATGGAACGGGAGCTTGAGAGGGAAGCCGAAAACATCACCCGCATCTACGACCCAGAACGGGAGGAGCTCCAAACCCTGGCTCTCCGACCGAAGAAAAAAGACATTGCTGTCCGCTGGTCGGGCCTTCTGTGGCTCCCTTTCTGGCATCTTGACTCGGGCGGCGTGGAGCCTGCCTCAAGGCTGGGATGAAACCAGAACTACGCTTACCTTTCTAATCGCCAATCGAAAGAGAACAACGTTATTCTCCCTAAGCAAGGCGCATTTTTTGGCCTTGTGGCGAAACTATGTAGTTGGCAAAAAGGAATTTTCGTTATTGCTTACAAATAAGTAAAATAAAAGAATTATTCAGAAAACGACAATGGGCGCCCAGAAAAAAAGTATCTCAAGCGACGAAGCCGTGATGAAATTAGCCCTGCGAGAAGCTAAGAAAGCTGTCTTGCGGGGGGAAGTTCCTGTTGGTGCCCTCATTGTTGCTGGCTCGAAAGTCCTGGCCAGGGCTCATAACCAGCCTCGGGCCCGGCACGACCCGACGGCCCACGCGGAGGTTCTGGCATTGAGAAAGGCCGCCCGGAAGAGAAAAAACTACCGGCTTCCTGATTGCGACCTTTATGTGACGCTTGAGCCTTGTCCCATGTGTCTGGGGGCTGCGGTCCAGGCCAGGATAAGACGAATAATCTACGCCGCTCCCGACCCCAAAGCCGGCGCGGTCGAGTCAGTTATTCAGTTCCCCTGGGAAAAGCTAAACCATAGACCGGAAATCCAGGGAGGGGTGCTGGAGGAAGAAGCCCGTAAGCTTTTGCAGGATTTTTTCAAGGCAAAAAGGTCCCGAGGAGGCTCAAAAACTTAAGAAACCTTCCAGCCTATATTGCCGCTGGATGAAGGTTTTTGGGGCCGCTTCCCCCGTTTTATTCCCAACGCAATGAGGCAAAGCCAGGCTCATCGAGCGAAGCGAGGAAGCGGCGAGCGTTGATTTCAGCTCGACTGAATGCTACATTGAGAGCGGATAGAGGAGAGGTGGCCGAGTGGTTGAAGGCGACGGTCTCGAAAACCGTTATCCCTTTTCCGGGGATCGCGGGTTCGAATCCCGCCCTCTCCGCCATTTTTGACCTAAGATGGGACCAATAGCTAAGAAATTAGTTAACCCCCTAACCACTCATATTTTGTCCTGTTTATTTTGATTGATTTTGGCTAAAATACCCCCTTTAAAACAGCCATGGAGGATTGCGGATGAAACGGTCGAACCGACAGCGTCTTCCCTTTCTCTTCTTTTTAGTTCTGAGCCTTTTTTTAGGCCCTCTTTTTGGCCAGGTTAAGCTCCCTAAGGAATTACGCAATTTTGCCTCTTTCGTCGACCAGACCAGAAGAGAATGGAATGTTCCAGGAGTGGCCATAGCCGTAGTCAAAGACGGCCAATTAATTTTGGCTGACGGCTTCGGTTATCGCAGCCTCAAAGAAAAGTTCCCGGTTACGGCTTCGACGATCTTTGCCATCGGTTCGTGCAGCAAAGCTTTCACGGCTACAGCCGTTGGCCTTCTGGTGGATGAAGGAAAGGTCGAATGGGACAAGCCCGTCCGCGATTATTTGCCCACTTTTAAGCTTTTTGACCCGATAGCTACGGAAAAAATTACGGTCCGAGACTTGCTCTGCCATCGCTCCGGCCTCCCCCGTCACGACCTGATGTGGTACGGGTCTTCGTTTTCCCGGCAGGAACTTTTCGCTCGCTTGGCTTACCTTGAGCCAAGCACCGACCTGCGCTATCAATGGCAATACCAGAACTTGATGTTCATGACAGCCGGCGTTCTTATTGAAAAGGTTACCGGCCAATCGTGGGAAGAGTTCGTTCGGGCAAGAATCTTCGAGCCTCTGGGCATAAAAGAGGCTAATTTCTCCGTGGCTGATTCTCAGAAAGCGCCCGATTATGCTCTCCCTTACCAGGAGATGGACGGCAAAGTGGAGGAAATTCCTTTCCGGCCGATTGAGCCAATCGGTCCGGCTGGCTCGATAAACGCTCATGTCCTCGACATGGCGAAATGGCTTCTGTTCAACCTTAACAAAGGGAAGGTAGCTGATAAACAGATTATTTCCGAAGCCAGGCTAAACGAGATTCATTCACCTCAAATGGTTATTCCCGGGCCAATCCGCTTTCCTGAGATTCTTTATTCAAGCTACGGCTTAGGGTGGATGATTACTCCGTACCGGGGCCATCTGCTTCTTTCCCACGGCGGAGGGATTGACGGGTTTACGGCCCTGGTTGCCTTTTTACCGCTTGACCGGGTTGGTCTGGTTATCCTGACCAACATGAACGGAACGCCACTGCCGCAAATCTTGAGCTACACTTTGCTTGACCGCTTGCTCAACCTCCCTGAAATTCCCTGGAACCAGAGGTTTAAAGA
The DNA here is from genome assembly GCA_037441905.1 of Candidatus Aminicenantota bacterium. GTDB lineage: Bacteria > Acidobacteriota > Aminicenantia > Aminicenantales > CALLJL01 > CALLJL01. The sequence continues at coordinate 115,482 of JBBIRF010000001.1, read as the reverse complement.
CGAGGCTAAGAAAGCCCGAGAGCAGGCGGAAAAAAGAAGGAAAGAAAGACTTGAGGGGAAAAAGGAAGGAACCCAGCCTTCTCATCCTCTGGATGAATATGTCGGCGATTACGAGCATCCTGGTTACGGGGTAATTTCGGTCGTAAAAGAGGGTAATCAGCTTAGAGCCCGGTTTCACGGTTTCGAGTTTAAGTTGAATCATTTTCATTATGATGTTTTTATCACTGAGAACAGGAGTTTGATCGGCGAACAAAAACTGAGCTTTCAGACTGATTTAAGCGGCAATATCGCTTCGCTGGCGATTCAACTCGAGCCAGCGGTGAAGGAGCTAATTTTTACCCGCCAACCCGAGAAAAAGATGAAAGAAAAGAGCTTCTTAGAGCAGTTCTGTGGCGAGTACGAAGTTCAGGGGACTGTGGTTAAAGTTTATCTGAAAGGTGAAAATTCCCTGGCCATTCAATCTTCCGGCCAGCCTGAGGTTGAACTGTTGCCTTATCGAGGCAATGAGTTTAACTTAAAAAACCTTCCCAACTTCAGCGTGGAATTTATCAAGGATGAGAAGGGAGCGGTCATCGAGCCGCTTTTTAAGCAGCCGAATGGTGTTTTCCGGGCAAAGAGGAAGTTTTAGATGACGACTGTTTATCTGGTTGTTTGCGGTTTTGGACCCGTTGGTCGGTCGTTTATCCAGCTGCTGGTTGAAAAATCTTCTGAAGTTAAGGCCAGGTACGGTCTTCAGTTTAAAATCAGGGGCATCCTCCGGAGTTCTCAGGCTCTTCTCCCGGAAGCGGGTGAAACCTCTTTTTTCCCCGAGAAAAACCTGCTGACCAGGATTGAAGACCCTGCGGCCTGGAGCCATAAACCCTCCCCAGATACTTTTCTTAAATTGGAACCTCAAGGTACCTGGGTGGAGGTGACACCCTCTAACCTGCAGACTGGAGAACCAGGCCTCTCTCACCTGAGGCAAGCTCTAAGTCGCGGCTGGCATGTGGCGACGGCTAACAAAGGACCTCTCCTCGTTTCCTTCGAGGAGTTACAGAATCTGGCCCGCCAAAACGGGCTGCAGCTTAAATTCAGCGCCGCCACCGCGGCTGCCTTACCAACCCTCGATGTGGGCCTGGTTTCGCTTGCCGGGGCCAAAGTCCTCAAGATTGAGGGTATCTTGAACGGCACTACCAATTATATATTAACCAGAATGGCTGACGGCCTGCCTTACAGCCAGGCTTTGGCCGAAGCTCAGGCAAAGGGTATCGCCGAAAGGGACCCGCGTTATGACGTGGAAGGCTGGGATACAGCTGTTAAGCTGGTCCTGTTGTCGCTCGCTATTTTCGGGGTAAGAGTCGCCTTAAAAGAATTTACTTTGACCGGGATTAATCAGGTTTCTGTCAAAGAGATAAACGAAGCGAAACAGGCCGGGCAGAAAATAAAGTTATTGGGCCGCCTCTGGAGAGACGGCGATGCCATCAGGGCGCAAGTTCAACCTGAAAGGCTCGACCCTTCTCATCCCCTCTATTTCGTCGACGGCCCCAATAAGGGTATCTCTTTTTATACTGATACGATGGGAATCATTACTTTGAGCGGGGGCCAATCCGACCCTAAGGCCGCGGCGGCCGCCTTGCTAAAAGATATCATTAATATTTATCATCATTTTTGAATCCGGATAACCAATTTCGGCCGCAAGAGTATTTCGCCCGCATAGAACATAGCATCAGATTACCGTTAAAAGTGGTGTCGATATTCTTGGGAAAATGGGGAAAAGGGGTATTCGCTCCTTTTTTAATCTGAATCGAGGGAGCGCCTGATTTGATCTTTCCCCGCTCTCAGAGCTGAAAAAGCAGCTGAGAAGGAAATTGACCCGTGAGTTAATTTTTGATAACTTGATAAACCTGGCCTCGAATGACCGAAAGCCCTGAAAAGCGGCTGCGGAGAGGTGTCCGAGTGGTTTAAGGAGCACGCTTGGAAAGCGTGTGTGTGTCCAAAAGGCGCACCGCGGGTTCGAATCCCGCCCTCTCCGCCATCCGAGCGAAGGCCCGGCGGCGCTGGATAGCTTCCCGCTAAAAATCCTAAAAGGAGAGTTTTATGGATACAAGAGATTATATTGTTATTGAAGACATTTACGGAGCTCATAACTATCATCCGCTCGACGTTGTCCTCACCAGGGGAAAAAGCGCCTGGTTGTGGGATGTCGAGGGCAAGAAGTACCTCGATTGCTTGAGCGGTTATTCAGCCGTAAATCAAGGGCACTGTCATCCGCGGCTTGTCCGCTGTTTACAAAAGCAAGCCAAAAGGCTAACCATCACCTCGCGGGCTTTTCGGAACGACCAGTGGCCGATGCTGGCGAAGGAGCTGTGCGAGCTTACCGGATATGAGATGGTTTTGCCGATGAACTCGGGAGCCGAGGCAGTCGAAACCGCGCTCAAACTTGCCCGCAAATGGGCTTATCAGAAAAAAGGGGTTCCGCCCGACCAGGCTGAAATTATCGCCTGCGCCAACAACTTCCATGGTCGGACGATTACTATCATCAGTTTTTCGACCGAGCCCCTTTATCGCAACGATTTTGGCCCGTTTACTCCAGGGTTCAAAGTCATTCCTTATGGAGATATAGAGGCACTGGCCTCAGCTATTACCCCGAAGACAGCCGCTTTCCTGGTTGAGCCGATTCAGGCGGAAGCGGGCATCGTCATTCCGCCGTCTGGCTATCTAAAGAAAGCCTGGGAAATTTGCCGCAGCCATAATGTCCTTTTTATCGCTGATGAGATCCAGACCGGCCTTGGAAGAGTGGGCCGGCTTTTCGCCTGTGAAGAAGAGGGAATTAAGCCCGACGTAGTGACCATCGGCAAATCCCTCGGAGGCGGTATGATTCCTATTTCCGCCACCCTTTCGACCAGAGAAATAATGAGTGTCTTCAAGCCAGGAGAGCACGGCTCGACTTTTGGCGGCAACCCGCTCGCCTGTGCCCTCGCCAGGGAGTCCCTGCGAATAATCAAGGAAGAAAAATTGATTGAAAGGGCGGCAAGCTTGGGTGAATTTTTTCTCAATCAACTAAAGACGATAAAAAGCCCTCACATTAAAGAAGTCAGGGGCAAAGGACTCCTTATCGGTATCGAGCTTAAGCCCGAAGCTGGCGGAGCCCGGCGATTTTGCGAGGCCTTAAAAGAAGAGGGCTTGCTTTGCAAAGAGACTCACGACCACGTTATCCGCTTTGCTCCACCCCTGGTAGTCAAGGAAAGCGAGCTTCGCTGGGCTTATAAAAAAGTGAAGAACGTTTTCAAGCGACTCCGTTAAAGACAAAGTTTAGCCGGTTGTCCTAAAAAGAGGACAACGCTAAATAAAATTAGGGGAAAAAGCTCTAAGAATTTTGGCCTGGTTTTTGCAATAGTCTTTTTTGGGTTGACAAATGCGACGCCCATGAAAGGAAGGCAAGAATGAAAAAAAGGGTTACCTTGGCTCTGGGGCTCACTGGGATTTTATGCTTGCTGGCTGGCTGCGTAATTTATATTCCATATGAAGAGACGCCTGAAAGGGGCAGGGGGTCGTATCCTTCCCGGCAGGAGGAAAGGGTTTCGGCCGAATTCTCCCTATCATTTGTTTATGATTATCTTTTGCCCCACGGATATTGGGTGAGCCTAAGCCCTCATGGATATGTCTGGGTACCGCGACACGTTCCTTATCGTTGGCGACCGTACACTTACGGCCGCTGGATATGGACGGACCTCGGCTGGTTTTGGGTTTCTAATTTTGAATGGGGCTGGCTTACCTTCCACTATGGCCGCTGGGGCTACGACAGCCGGCTCGGCTGGTTCTGGGTGCCAGGAACAATTTGGGCTCCTGCCTGGGTAGTCTGGACCTGGGGCGACGTCTACATCGGCTGGGCGCCCATTCCGCCGGAAGTTGAATGGATTCCAGGAGTTGGGTTTTCTGTCTGGCGCTTGGAGCCTCCGGTGTATGCTTGGGTAATTATCGAAGGAAGGTACTTCCATTCTAATTATTTAGACCGTTATGTTTTGCCGTTCGAGCGGAACCGGACAGTGCTTAATTTCATGGTGACGAAGAAAAGCCTGGCCCCTCGGGGTTCTTCTATTATTAATGAAGGCATAGAGCCTGCCATCCTGGCAAGATGGACCAAGACGGAAGTCAGAAAATATGAGATTCGAGAAGCCAGGCGTCAGACGAGAGAGGTCCTGGGAGCGGCAGAAATTACCGTTTTTCGGCCGACAATTATTAAAGAAGAACTAACCAGGCCGAAGCAAGCTCTCCCGGAAGACCAGGCAGAGAAAGAAATTTCAACCGAAAGAGCCCGAAGGTTCGACCCCAGGGAGCTCGAGGTTGAACGCCGGAACCTCGAACAATCCCAGAGGGAAGAAGAGTCCTACTTGAGACGGAAAATGGAAGAAGAAAAAGCCCGAAGCCGAAACCCGCAGGAAAAGCAAGCAGTAGAAAAACGCTATCAGGTGCAGCTCGAACAACTCAAGAAGCAGCACGAAGGAGAAAAGGCTGAATTCGAGAAGAGACAAGAAGAAGTGAAAAAGAAGGCAGCCGAATCGCCGCTAAGGAAGAAGAAATAGCTGAAAACCAGGCAAAATTATAATCCCGGCTGAAATCAAGGAAAAGCTTGAACTTAACGTCGGCAGCGCCAGGTAATATAAAGGGCTGCAAGAATAATAATCAGCCCGCCGAGGAGCGTCCGCCAGCCGGGCGTTTCTTTTAACCAGAAAAAAGCGAGCGTAATACCATAGACTGGTTCTAAGGAACTTATGACCGCAGCCCTGGCCGCAGTAATTCTCTTCATCGCCTGGATAAAAAGCGAATGAGCCAGGGCAGTGCAAACGACGCCAAGAAAGGCAAGCCGGGCAATATCTAGAAAACGAGGAAGGGTGAAAGTGTGAAAGACTAAAGGGGTCAAGAATATAGCAGCGCCCGCATCCTGATAAAAAGCAATTACCAGGCTATTATACCTGGCAGTTAACCGCCGGTTGGCAACCGAAAGAATAGAAAAACTCAGCCCGGCTAAAGTTCCCCAAATTACTCCCTGGAAATAGGGTTGCTGCCATTCAAAGGATGGAATGAGCAAGAAAACGCCGCAAAGACATAGGAGAGCGGCGGCAATTGTTTCTCGGTGAAAGCGCTCGCGCAGAATAACCGGCTCGAGAAAAGAGGTGAACACAGGAAAGGTAGAGTAGGCCAGTAAACCTACGGCCACGGTTGAAACCTGGATCGAACGGAAGAAAACTGTCCAGTGAAAGGCCAGAAGCAATCCGAGGGCTAAGAAATTAAGGCGGTCGAACCCCGACTGAGGTTTCAGGCTCAATCGGCGTCTGCGGATAATTAAGCTCAAGGCGAGGCTGGCAAAAAGCACCCGGCCAAAAACGATAACTTCAGCCGGCTGCTCGACCCATTTTCCGAACAACCCGGCAAGGCCAAAGAGAAGGGTGGCCGCATGGGCCTCTAAGGCTCCGGGTAAAAAAAAATCAAGCTTTCTCTTCCCCGCGGCTTTTCCGCTAAATTTTTCGCCCAAGTATTTTCAAACCTCGGCTGGCTATGTTATCATATAGCTTAATAATTAAGGAAGAGGAAATACCCTTCCAGCCGTATAGAATGAAGAATGGAAGCTTATCAGGTTATCCCGCGCAAATACCGGCCGCAGACTTTTGATGAAGTTATAGGTCAGAAGGCCGTCGTCCAGACTCTCCGCCATGCTATCGATTCAGGGAGGATAGCCCAGGCGTATATTTTTTCTGGAATGCGGGGGGTAGGCAAGACGACAGTGGCCAGGATTTTGGCCAAGGCGGTTAATTGTGTCCATGGGCCAACCTCCACCCCCTGTAACCAATGTCCTTCCTGTTTGGCCATCCGGGATGACCGGGCGGTTGACGTCCTGGAGATTGACGGGGCTTCCAACCGGGGCGTCGAAGAAATCGACGAGGTCCGCGATACCGCCAAGGTAAGGCCAATCCAGAGCCGGTACAAAGTTATTATCATCGATGAAGTTCATATGCTATCGAGAACAGCTTTTAACGCTCTTCTTAAGACTTTGGAAGAACCACCCCCGCGCATCCTTTTCATTTTTGCCACGACCGAGTTTCACAAGCTGCCGGCCACCGTCGTCTCCCGCTGCCAGCACTTTGAATTCAAGCGAATTTCTCCCAAGGATATAAAGGACCATTTGCTTTTAATCGCGGCTAAGGAAAAGGTTAGCCTCTCGGAGGAGGGAGCCAGGCTTCTGGCCGAGGCCGCCGACGGAAGTCTCCGGGACGCTCAAAGTTTGTTGGATAAGGCGATTGCTTATTGCGGTTCCCAGGTCACCGATGACGGGCTAAAAGAAATTTTGGGAATTGTCCCCAGAGCCATCTTGTTCGAAGCCTCGAGCCTGATTTTATCCGGGCAGGTTGAAAAGGCCTTCTCTTTTGTGAATAAAGTTGTTTCTGCCGGTTATGACCTAAAGCTCTTTTATGACGAGCTTGTCCGTCATTTCCGCAACTTGTTAATGGTTAAGAGCGTGGATGAGGTTGAAAGTCTGTTGTCGCTCAGCCGCGAGGAGATTAATTGGCTTAAGAAAGAGGCCGCCAAGGCTTCAACCGTGGACTTACTCCGGTATCTTCAGGCGTTGCTTCAAGCGGAGGCCGGGTTGCGTTACACTGCACACCCCCAAATATATTTAGAAACCTTGCTCGTCCGGCTTGGCCATTTGCCTCACCTCGTTTCCCTTAAAGAAATTATGAAGGCGCTGGAAGAGGGAAGCGTTCAAAACTTTTTCCCGTCAATAAAAAAATCTTTCGACTTTCCGCAGGCTGAAGACGAAATCCCGAAAGAAAAGGGCGGGGAAAGCAAGCTTTCTTCCGGTTTAAGCCTCGGCCGAAGCGAGAGCGCCGCGGCGGAAACTACCACCGCCCCAAAAGCTCTGGCGAGCGAGGCGGCTGAAAATAAACAGAAAATTGAGCCCGCATCGCAACCGGCTGAGGGCAGCCAGCCGATGCCGAACGATGTTTCTCAGTCGCGGCCGAGGCCGAACCTGGAGGCAAAAGAAAAAGAAGCAATTCTGGCCAACCCGGTCATCAAAGAATTTATGTCTCTTTTTCAGGCGAGGCTGGTCTCCATCGACCCCATCGCCAGGCCTCAAAATACCGATGAGGTGTCATGATGTTTAAGAATATCGGGGATTTGCAGCGCATGATTCAGTCGGCCAGGGAAATGCAGGCAAAACTCCAAGAGGAATTGGCCGCCATGCGGGTAGAAGGGTCGAGCGGTGGAGGAATGGTTCAGGTTGTTCTTGATGGTCAAAAAAACTTGATTTCAGTCCGCCTCGCGCCCGAAGTGGTCAACCCGGAGGATTGCGAGATGCTGCAGGATTTGATTTTGGCCGCGTTCAACGACGCCGCGGCCAAAGTCGACGAACAGGTTGCGGCCAAGCTGGGAGCCCTCGGGAGTAGCTTTAAAATTCCAGGTTTATTCTGATGTTTGAGTATACCGAACCTCTTCACCGGTTAATAGAAGAACTCAAAAAGTTTCCTGGTGTGGGAGCCAAATCAGCCCAGCGGATGGCTTTTTATCTGCTTTCCGTTTCCCAGGAAGAGGCTGATAAATTAAGCGAAGCTATTCGTGAAGCCAAGAGAAAAATCTTCTATTGTTCGGTTTGTAACGGCATTACTCATGTCGACCCGTGTCCGCTTTGCACTGACCCCCGAAGAAGCGATGAAGTCCTCTGTGTGGTCGAAGAGCCGTATAACGTTGCCTCCATCGAAAAAACAGGCATCTTCAACGGACGCTATCACGTCCTTCTCGGGACGCTCTCGCCGCTTAAAGGCAAAGGTCCGGATGAGCTGCGGCTGGAAAAGCTGCTGAAGCGAGTGGAAAAAGGAAATTTTCGGGAAGTAATTTTGGCGACTAACCCAACGGCGGAGGGAGAAGCGACGGCTTATTATCTGGCTAACTTGTTAAAAAATATGCCTTTGCGCGTGACGCGGCTGGCCACCGGACTTCCGGTTGGTTCTGACCTTGATTTTGCTGACCAGGTGACCATCAGACGAGCTTTAGAGGGAAGAGTCGAGCTAAAGGAATAATAATCTTATCCTTTCTCTTCCCCTTTATTAAGACTCATTAAGGAGGCAAGATGAAGTCAACCATCGAGATTCGCTGGCATGGTCGAGCGGGCCAGGGTGTCGTAACCGCAGCCGTCACCCTGGCGGATGTTCTGGCTTCAGAAGAGGGAAAATACGTCCAGGCCTTTCCTGAGTTCGGGGCGGAAAAAAGGGGCGCGCCCATCCTGGCTTTCAACCGCATTAGCCAAAAACCAATCAGGACGCATAGCCAGGTTTATGAACCCGACATCGTCGTAGTTACCGACCCCAGCCTGCTCGGGCTGATAGACATTACCGAAGGAGCCAAGGACGACGCTCTCTTTCTGCTTAACACCACCTTCAACATTTCCTTGCTGCGGAAAAAAATAGGTTTCGGTTCGAGAAAAGTTTACGCCCTCGACGCCTACACGATTGCTCGGGAAGAGATCGGCCGGCCGATTCCCAACGTGCCCATGGTGGCGGCTCTGGTCAAAATAACCGGGCTTCTTGACCCTCAAAAGTTTATGGAAAAACTTCGCGCTTCCCTGAGCAAGAAGCTCAGAGAGGAAGTCGTCGAGGGAAACCTTCGAACTGTCGCCCGAGCTTTCAAGGAGGTAAGGGAAGGATGAAAAAAGAAACCTGGAAAGAGTTAACCATCGGGACGATTAATTTAAACGCGGGAAATTCGGTGGCAAACCTCACCGGAACCTGGCGCTCTGGCCGCAAGCCCGAGTTCAGGGAAGAACACTGCATCCAGTGCTTTTTTTGCTGGGTTTATTGTCCCCATTTTGCCATTAAGGTAGAAGGCGACAAAGTGGTTGGCATCAACTATGATTATTGCACTGGCTGCGGTCTCTGTTCCGAAGAATGTCCAACAAAAGAAAAGGCTATAATCATGTTAGCGGAGGAATTCAAACTGGCTGAAGGGAGGAAGTGATGAAAACCCTAAAACCCCTAAACGGCAATCAGACGATAGCTGAAGCGGCGCGACAGGTCGACCCGGACGTTGTCGCCGCTTATCCGATTACTCCTTCGACGGCCATCGTCGAAACCATCGCCCAGTTTAAAGCTGACGGTATTCTTAAAGGCGAATTTGTCTGCCCGGAAAGCGAACACTCGGCGATGAGCGTCTGTATCGGCGCGGCGGCCGCCGGCGGAAGAGTGATGACGGCCACGTCTTCGCAGGGATTAGCTCTCATGTGGGAAATGCTTTATATTGCTGCCGGCCTGCGCCTGCCGATTGTGGCGGCCATTGCCAACCGGGCTCTCAGTGCGCCGATTAATATCCATGGCGACCATAGCGATACCATGGGAGCTCGTGATTCTGGCTGGATTCAGATCTATTCCGAAAATTGCCAGGAAGCTTACGACAATTTTATCCAGGCTTTCCGGATTGCCGAACACCCAGACGTCAGGACCCCTGTCCTCGTCGGTCTGGATGGCTTCATCATCAGCCATTCGACCGAGGTCGTCGAAGTGGAGGATGACGAAGAAGTAAGGAAATTTGTAGGTGAATATCTGCCTGTTTATCCTCTTCTTGATACGAGTCGCCGCTTCACGGTAGGGCCGATTGATTTTACCGACTATTACTTCGAGCATAAAAGGAGTCAGATCGAGGGAATCGAGAATTCCCCCCGGGTGATTGAGGCCGTCGGTCAGGAGTTCGGGAAAAAATTCGGCCGTCATTACGGTTTCGTCGAGGCTTATCGCCTGGATGATGCTGAACTGGCCATCGTGGTTATGAGCTCGGCCGCCGGGACAGGCAAGGATGCGGTTGATGAGCTCAGAGAAGAAGGGCTCAAGATTGGCCTCCTCAAGCCGCGGGTTTTCCGGCCGTTCCCGCACGAAAAGATTGCCGAGGCGCTGAAAAACAAACTGGCGGTGGCTGTTCTCGACCGGTCTTCGAGTCCGGGTGCTTTCGGGGCTCCTTTGTTTACCGAAATTCGGTCGGCTCTTTATGATTATGAGCGCCGGCCAAAAATAATTAACTATGTTTACGGCCTCGGAGGAAGAGACATAAAAGTCGAGCATTTTAAAGAGGTAGCCCAGAAACTCGTCCGGATTGCCACTACGGGCAAAGTAGATTCATATTGTGGCTATCTCAACCTTAGAGAGTAGAAGGAGGATGTGATGGCTGCTGTAAGACTCAAAGATTTAGCCAAGATGGAAGACAGGCTGGTTGCCGGCCACGGGATGTGCCTCGGGTGCGGCATTCCCATTATTTTTAAGATAATCTTGCGGGCGACGGAGGACCCGTTGATTGTTTCCAACGCCACAGGCTGCCTGGAAGTTTGCACCACTATCTTTCCCCGAACTGCCTGGAATGTGACCTGGGTCCACAGCGCTTTTGAAAACGCCGCGGCCACCGCCGCTGGTATCGAAGCTATGTACCGGGCTCTTAAAAACAAGGGCAAAATTCCGGCGGATAAAAAAATAAAATTCCTGGCTATTGGCGGCGACGGCGGTACGTACGATATCGGGCTTCAGGCGCTTTCGGGTGCAGTCGAAAGAGGTCACAATTTTGTCTATGTCTGCTATGATAATAACGTCTACGCCAACACGGGAGGTCAAAGGTCCTCAGCCACTCCCATCGGCGCTTCGGCGACAACCGCGCCGGCCGGCGCAGCCAGTCCAGGAAAGCTCCAACCGAGAAAAGACTTGACAAGGATCATGGCGGCCCACAAGATTCCCTACGTCGCCCAGGCGAGCCCGAATAAATGGTTAGACCTTTACAACAAGGCCAAAAAGGCCTTCGAAGCGGACGGCCCCGCCTTCTTGAACGTGCTTTGCCCCTGTCCGACTGAATGGAAATACGAAGAATCGCAAGGAATCAAGCTGGCCCAGATTGCCAACGACACCTGCGTCTGGCCGCTGTATGAAGTCGAAAACGGCAATAAATATAAGATTAATTACAAACCAAAACAGAAACTTCCGGTAACCGAGTGGCTGAAACCTCAGGGCCGTTTTCGCCATCTTTTCCAGGAGAAAAACGCCTGGATGATTGAAGCTATTCAGAAGAAAGTGGATGAGGAGTGGGAAGAACTGAATCAATTGGCCGAGCTCAAGAAAGAATAGATTCTGGTTTATTAGCCGAAAAAGGAAGAGCTGAAAACTGCTGAAGGGGGGAGGCAGTCTTTCTCAATCTATTATTACTTCTGAACGCGTCGGAGGCGGGGCATTTCTTCTAATAGAAAATAGGGGCCCTCGTGAAGGGTTGACCCTAAATTTATAAATTAAGTGGACAAGGAAAGAGGGCGCCGAATCCGTTGAAAAGCAGGCCCCGGCGATAAGCTCAGGCAGGGGCTAACGCGGCTAAAATCCCCCCTCGAATCACCCCCAAAGGCTATTTCCCGGAAATTTCTTTCCTGCCAACATAAAAAAGGCCTGAATTTTTACTCAAGGAAAAGGAGTCTTTCGATGCTTAAAAAAGCAAAGAGGGGGACGGCTCTCGTCTCAGCGTTGATATGCTTATTATTTTTGGTCGGGTCTCTTTATCCGGCAGAAAAAAAGCTGAGGGTGGTGGTCGACCAGGCCCCCGTTCATCTTAACCCGGATGAAAAAAGTCCTGTGCTTGACGTTATAGGCAGGGGAACAATTATCGGGTTGCTTTCGCCCGTCAGGATGAAGGCCGTCTGGTATTATGTTAGCTATCAGTCGGGTTCGGGTAGCCTGAAATCGGGTTACATCAAGATAGAAAACGTCGAGCCGCTATTTCAAGCCCAAAAGATAATTACTATCAAGGGAGAAGGCTTGACCTTTTTTTCCACCTCACCCCTTTCTCATCTGGAGCCAGGGCTCTGGGGCTCCTCGAAGGAAAAAATAATGGCGCTCGAAGGCGAGCCCGATGACCAGAGGAATTTTGAGAACTTAGAAGTGTTCGAATATCACCGGAGCCTTAAGGACTACGAAGCCTCGCTTGAGTATATCTTCAGCGACAACCAGCTGATTCAGGTCAGGCTGGAACTCAAACAGGTGTCTGGAGCCAAGAACGACTCCCTCAGGTCTTACGACCAAATCAAAAATTTCTTGGCGGCCAAGTTCGGGCCGCCGTTTGAGGATTCAGTCAGGTGGGAAAACCCGACTTTCCGGTATGACGAGCTAAGCTGGGGATACGCTGTTAGCTTAGGCCATCTGATTTATCAGGCGCGCTGGGTTGCTTTGAACCTGGAATTACAGCTTAAGCTAAGAGGCGAAAACAAAACAATTTTTCTGGAGTTCGAGGGCACCCAGGCTGATTTTAGAGAGGTGGCAAAAAAAATCGGCCGCGGCAACCCCCGGGGTTTTTAGTCGAGAGCTGTTCTTCGTTCTAACCCTTTAAGATGCACAAAATCTTTAACCAGCCTAAGTCTTAGGTCCGATTTGTAAAAATACAGCTTTTTCCGGGTCGAGAACTGAAAGAACATAAGAACTTAGCTCTTCAAGGCTGACGGCTTCGAGTTTCATCAAGATTTGTTGGTTGAAATCAACCGGCCAATCCCAGGCTGCATAGACGGCCATAGCTTCAGCTTGTTTAGCTTTGTTTTCTCCTGTCATTAAGAGAGACAGGCGGTATGCTTGCCGCGCCATTGCCAAGTCGTCAGGAGAAAGGCCATTCTCTCTTAAACGGGTTATGCTCGTTCTGATTTTCTCTTTGGCTTCGTTTATCTTGCCAGGAAAAGTCTTGAGATAAACCCAGAAACAACCGCCGCCTTTCTGCAGAATTAGCCTCGAGCCGACCTCATAAGCTATTTTTTCGGTGATGCGAAGCGGCCACAGGATTGACCCCGGCGTTGCCCCCAAAATATTAGCCAGGAGATGATTCAGGATAAAATTATCGGGCGTCAGACAGGGAAGAGGAAAAGCCACGGCTAAATAGGCAGTCTGGCTGTCTTTTTCGATAAAAATATCCCGCTCTTCGGGCAAACGGGGTGGCTGGGTTTCCGCAGCCTGTCGTTCACCCCGAGGAAGCTTACCCAGCGTCGCGTTGATAACTCGCCGGATATATTCCTCCTCGAGGTTAGAGACCACGGCGACAACAGAATTCTGGCCGCAAAAATATTTTTGATGAAAGGCCGAAACATCCTGACTTTTGATGGCCTCGAGAGAAGCCGGCTGTCCATAGGCGCTGGCGCCGTAGCCGTGAGGTCCAAAGAAGGCGGCCAGCAAAGTCGCCTCGGCTTGAGAATCAATATCATCCGTCTCTTTTTTCTGGTTTTCTTCCAGGACTCGTTTGAGGTTGCCTACTCTGATTCCCGAAAAAATAGGGCGAGAGAGAGTCCGCTCGACCAGCTTCATCGTTGATTCCAGTTCGGAAGAAAGCGTCTCCACCGCTACTACCAGAAAATCCCCGCGGGAAGCGATTCTTATCTCCGAACCGGTTTTCATCAACCGATGAAGAAAGTCGTTGTCCGGCGGGTCCAGGCTCAGCCGGGCGGTTAAGTAGCTCAGCCCTTCCTTTCCGGGGGGCTCGACCACGCGTCCACCCCTGATGATAAGACAAACCGAAGTATGGTCGCTCAGGTCGTTTTTTTCAATGATCAGCGATAAACCATTGGGCAAATCGTACTGGCTGAAAGCCAGGCCCGGTGTTCCTCTCAGGAAATATGCTGACCCTGATAAGAATAACAAAACCCAAATGAGCTTTGGCTTCAGCCCTGGCGACCGGTGATTATGGTTTCTCATCGACTTTCTTCCCGGCTGGATGAAGGGGATTGATGATAATAGTTACCAGTTCTGGCCGGGCCAGGTACTTAGAAGCCACCTTTCGCAAGTCGGTTGATTCGAGGCTCTCAACAGCCTGGGAATAAGATGGTAGCGAGCTGCCTTCGAGAAGCAGTAGATAAGTCGCCGCTACCGAGGCCAGGTTCCGGCCATCGGCCAGGTTTTTTTCCGCGTTCAGCCGGAGCATATTTCTGGCGCTCCCGATAAAATCCAGCACATATTCCCTTGCCTCACCCAGGACGTCATCCGGAGAATAATTCTCCCGGTAAGCCTGGCGTAAAAACTGAATAGCTTCTCTTTCCGCTGAGGCCAATTGCTTGGCGTCAAGGACGAAATGGAGCAGCAATACTCCCGCATATCGATGGGAATAATAAGAAATATAGGAACCGGCAACCTGGACCCGTCTACGGGCCAGGGCCAAGGGAAGTAACGGGTTTGGCCCGCGGCCAAAAATAGTCGTTAATAAATCAAAAGCATATTGGTCGAGGCTTGTAATATCAGGAGCCCGGCAAGCCACGAAGAGGTGACTTTGCTGGATGTCGAGCTGTCGTTCTATCCGCGGCGTTTTTGGCAACGCAGGAACTTTTTCTGGGGCATGCCTTTCGACTTTTTTCGCCTCCAGTTGGCCAAAATATTTTTCCACCAACTCCTTTGCTTTTCCCGTAGAAGAATCAACGACGCCGACTAAAACGCAATTGCTCGGATGGTAAAAATTATGATAAGCGGCCATTATTTCATCGCAGCCGAGCCCGGTTAAGCTTTCTCTCGTACCGATAATCGGATGACCATAGGGATGTCCCGGGAACAAGTGCTCGTAGGCCAGAGAAACTCCCAGCGGAAAAGGCTCGGCCGCCTGAAGGTTCATCTCCTCCAAGATGATTTCCTTCTCCTTCTGGACGTCTTCTTCGCTCAGCTTTAAGTTAAAAACGAGGTCGCAAAGCGCCGCCATTCCTGATTCGAGCTCAGGGGCGGGAATGGAAAGCTCAAAAAGGGTCAGGTCCTGGCTCGTATGCCCATTTATCCAGCCGCCCTTTTTCCTTAATTCCCGCTGGATGGCCTCCACCGGCTTGCTTCTTTCGCCGCGGAAAAGGATGGCATGCTCAAGAAAATGGGCCAGGCCGTAAGTCGACGGGCTCTCATCTCTCGACCCAAGCCCTACGGCGAGGACTACATGGACTAAAGGCGAGGCCTTGCGGTCAATGATGAGGACCTTTAGTCCGTTATTCAGCTTGAAGAAAGCTTCGGGTGAAGTTTGCGGAAAACTCGAACCGAAAATTGGAGAAGTCAGCCAGCTCAAGAAAGCTGCTGTCCCTATCATGAAGAAAAATAACCGACGTTTCTCGGTCATAAACTGGCGGCCCTTTTAACAGGACTGGTTAACATTTAGGAAACGGCCAGACTTGAGTGCATTCTAAGAAAACTTTATCCTTCCCTTAAGCCCTTGTCAATCACGACTGGAAAATCAAGTTGTCGACGGGCAAAAACCTGCGCCGATGGGCCTCGAGCCCAGCCGGGGATTTCTACCACGATGACTTTTGCCCCTCCTGACTTTGGCGTCTTGCTTTTAATTTCTATGGAATTATCGGTTAAATCTCGAAACTTTCTGGTCTATTTCGGGTATGGCCCGCAGTTATTTGGCAGGAAAAATTGTTCTCTTCTGAACAGGGCTGTTATTTTTAAAAAAAATTATGCTAAAATTGCTTCGCTTACGATTGCAGCCAACTAAAAATTTTTTTCTGGCCTAAGGAAGGCCGGGAAAAGGAAAAGAATGAAGGCCAGCCGACCCCTCGCCCGCGTGCTCATTGTAGATGACGAGCCGGGTATCCGGAACACTTTACGGATGATCCTTAGGTATGAAAATTATGAAGTCTTCGAGGCAGCCGACGGCGAAGAAGCCCTGGCCATTCTCGAGGAAGTTCCAGGAATAGATGTGGTTCTTCTTGATATCAAGCTGCCGGGGCGGAGTGGTTTAGAGGTCTTGGCAGAAATCCGCCAGAAGTCGTTGCCGCCAGAGGTCATCATGATCTCTGGCCATGGAACTATCCAGACGGCCGTAGAAAGCACCAAGCTGGGGGCCTTTGATTTCTTAGAAAAGCCGCTCGAAAGAGACCGGGTGCTTCTCAGCCTTCGAAACGCCCTTAACCAGAGCCGCCTGCAGAAAGAATGTCAGGATTGGCGACGCCGGGCGGAGAAAAAATACGAGCTCATCGGCAACCACCCCTTAATCAAGAAACTCTGGGAAGAAATCAAAAAAGCAGCCCCGACTAACGCCACCGTCCTGATTTCCGGCGAAAGCGGGACGGGGAAAGAATTAATCGCCCGGGCCATCCACGAAAACAGCCTCCGGGCCAAAGCTAAATTTGTTCAGGTAAATTGCGCAGCTATTCCTGAGGAGCTGATCGAAAGCGAGCTTTTCGGCCACGAACGAGGGGCCTTTACCGGCGCCACCGAGAAAAAACTCGGTAAATTTGAACTCGCCGACGGAGGAACAATCTTTCTGGATGAGGTCGGCGACATGAGTCTGAGGACGCAATCGAAAGTTCTGCGGGTGCTGGAGCAGGGAGAAGTTCAGCGGGTTGGGTCGAGCAAGATGATTAAAGTGGACGTCAGGGTAATTGCGGCCACGAATAAAAACCTTGTCGAGGAAATCAAGGCTGGCCGGTTTCGAGAGGACCTCTATTTCCGGCTGAACGTGATTCCTATTTTTTCTCCACCTCTCCGGGAACATAAAGAAGATATTCCCTTGCTGGTGGATTATTTCTGTCGGGTTTTGGCCGAAGAGAATAACTTCCGGCCGAAGCGTTTTTCTTCTGAAGCTCTCCGGTTAATGGAGCAATACACGTGGAAGGGCAATGTCCGGGAGCTAAAGAACCTGGTCGAAAGACTGATGATCATGGTGGAGGGCGACATTATCGAACCCCACCACCTGCCTCCCTCTATTCAAGGCAAAACTTCGTGGCAGCTGCCGGACGGCCGCCAGGCGAAGACGCTGCAGGAGTTTCGCGAGGCGGCAGAAAAGGCTTTCATCCTGGCCAAACTCGAGGAAAATAACTGGAACATTTCGCAGACGGCCCGGGCTATCGGCACCCCCCGGAGCAACCTCTACAAAAAAATGGCTCAGTATGGTATAAAAATAGTGGTTGGAGCTGATGAGGCGGTTGCTCCTCCCTCGTTGCGGGGAGGGGAGGAAAGTCCGAACTCCTCAGGGCAGGATGGTCGCTAACCGCGACTCCGGGCGACCGGAGGAAAGTGCCACAGAGAACAGACCGCCGAAGGGAAGGCTAAAGGCCTTTCTCAGGCAAGGGTGAAACGGTGAGGTAAGAGCTCACCGCCCTGATGGTGACATCAGGGGCACGGCAAACCCCATCCGGAGCAAGACCAAACAGGCCCCCGATGAGATGGCCCGTCTCCTGGGGGCGGGTAGGTCGCTTAACCTCCTGAGCAATCAGGCGGTAAGACAAATAACCGCCCTCGTTCTCCCGAACGAGAACAGGATTCGGCTTACGGTCAGCTCCAACCCTTTTTTTTGGCTTGAAGAGCTCAAAGAAGAGACAGAGAGGAGATTGCTTTCTGGAGAAGGCCGATTATCGCCCGGGGGAAAAGTCCTAAATAAAGGACTCCATAGACGCAGAAAAAGACAATCAGGAGAAGCAGCGGGTTGTCACCTTTGACCGCCACCTGAGCCGGCGTCTCTTTGACCATGTACATATGGACAATTACGCGGAGATAATAATAAACCGAAACCAGAGAAGCGAGGACAGCCACAATTACCAGCGAAGTTAACCCCTGTTTGACGGCCTGGCTAAAAACATAAAATTTAGCCAGGAAACCGGCTGTCGGCGGAAAACCCGCCAGCGAGAAAAGGAACAGAGACATCGAGGCCGCCAGCCACGGAGCCCGAAGGCTGAGACCGTTAAAATCATCGAGCTCATGAAATTCTTGTCCTTTTGAGCTCAAGGCTACGAGGATAGCAAAAGCTCCTATATTCATAAAAAGATAGGCCAATAAATAAAAAATTAGCCCCCTCGCATCACGGCTAAGGATGGCGACGGTTAAATAACCGGCATGAGCTATCGAAGAATAGGCAAGAAGCCGCTTAACGTTCTTCTGTCTTAGAGCGACCAAGTTCCCGACAATCATAGTTAAAGCGCTCAGTATCCAGAGAATAAGCGGGAAGCTGCTCGGCGATAGTTCGCTCCTGAGGATAGGCCAGAAAATCCTCAAGAGGACAACGAACCCAGCCGCTTTTGGCCCGGTGGAAAAAAAGGCCGTAATCGGAGTTGGGGCTCCCTGATAAACATCGGGTGTCCACATGTGAAACGGAACAAGGGCTACTTTGAACCCGAACCCGATGAGCACCAGGCATAAACCTACCAGGAAAACAGGCGAGGCCAAGTCAGCCGACGAAAGATGAGTAATTTCATTCAGGGAAAGGCTTTGCGCCTGAAGATAAATAAAAGCTAAGCCGAGAACCAGGAAGGCGGAAGCCAGGCTGCCGAGGAGAAAATACTTGATGGCAGCTTCTGAGCTCTTTTGGTCTTGCTTCTTAAGTCCGGCCAGGACATAACTGGAAATCGAGAGAGTTTCCAGGCCGAGGAAAATAACCACCAGGTCCTGGGAGGAAGCCATGATCATCAGGCCGGCCACGGCGAAAAGAAGCAGGGCGAAAACTTCTCCCCGGTTAAAATCATGTTCCACCATGGCCGTCACAGAAAGGAGAACCACCAGAATGCCGGCAAGAGAAAAAATCGCAAAAAGAAGAATAGCGACGTCGTCCAAGACATAGGCGCCGGAAAAATAACCAGCGTTTTTTCCGAAAAAGCTAAACGAATAGATAAGGCCTCCGATGAGAGCGACGACCGCAAGAGCGGCGTGAGGGAGGCGGCTTCCCCCTCGGCCAAAGGCCTCCATGATTAAAATAATTAACCCGGCGGCGATTATGATGAGCAGAGGCAAAAGTGAGGCCAATTGATTCATTTTGCTTCTTTAACCTCAGGCGTTAAGTTCGAAGAAAAAACGGCTGAAGCAGCCTGTTTGACTTCCTGAGAGTAATCTGCCGGAAGAATAATCGCCGGCTGAACCGCCTTGTCCTTGAGGACAAAAACTTTTCTGTGCTCCTCAACCCGGCGCAGGAGCAGCTGGACCGAAGCATCTGTATTCCGGAGGAAGAAGTTGGGAAAGATTCCGACCCAGAACATGAGGACGACAACTGGCGCCAGATAAACAATTTCCCGCAAATTAAGGTCGCGGAAAGAACGAACATAATCATGGACTATCGGTCCGTGCATGACTCGCTGGTACATCCAGAGAAGATAAGCAGCGGCTAAGATGACCGTGGTGACGGCAAGATAAGCCATAACCTTGTTCGCTTGAAAGACGCCGAAAAGGCAGAGAATTTCGCCCACGAACCCGTTAAGCCCGGGAAGGCCCAGCGAAGAGAGCAGGCAAACGAGAAAGAAAGCAGCCAGGACTGGCATTTGCCGGCTGACACCTCCGTAGTCTTTGATTAACCGGGTATGGGCTCGCTCATACAAAATACCGACAATGAGAAATAAGGCACCAGTACTCAGCCCATGATTGACCATTTGAATAATCGAGCCCTGGATGGCTTCCTGGTTTAAGGAGAAAAGGGCCAACATAATGAGGCCCATGTGGCTGACGCTCGAGTAGGCGACCAAGGATTTGACGTCTTTCTGAATAAGGGCCATCATGCCACCGTAGATAATCCCGATAAGGCTAAGAACCATCAGGAGAGGCGTAAACCTGGCGACGGCTTCGGGGAAAAGCGGGATGGCCAATCTAAGAAAGCCATACACCCCCATTTTCAGCAAAACCGCGGCCAGGATAACTGAGCCGGCTGTCGGCGCCTCGACGTGGGCGTCAGGGAGCCAGGTATGGAAAGGAAACATCGGCACTTTGATGGCAAAAGCCAGAGCAAAAGCCAGGAAAAGCCATGTTTGGACGCCGGGCAAAAGCACCATCCGGTTAAGGTCGGCAATTTCAAAAGAATAGGTTCCGGTGGCCTTGTAATAATAGCTGTAGAGCACAAAGATGGCGACAAGCATCAATAAACTACCAAGCATGGTAAACAGGACAAACTTTATCGTCGCGTAAATTCGGCGAGGACCTCCCCAAAGCCCGATCAAGAAATACATCGGGATGAGCATTACTTCCCAGAAAACATAAAAAAGAAAGAGGTTGAGGGAGACAAAAACGCCTAATATCCCTGTCTCGAGGAAAAGCAGAAAAATATGATATTCCTTCACGCGCTGGTCAATGTAGTGCCACCCAGAAAGCACCGCCACCGGAAAGAGAAAAGTCGTCAGGAGGACGAGAAGAAGGCTTAACCCGTCGACTCCAACATGGTAATTAATCCCGTAGCCGAGCCACATCCCTTTTTCAATCAGTTGCGCTTCTGGACGGGAGGCGTCAAAAGCAGAAAACACGAATAGCGATAAGGCAAAAGTTAAGAGAGAAACAAACAGGGCAAACAGGCGGTGGATATCTTTTCTTTCCTTAGGGATGAAAATTAACAGGATAGCCCCTGCCAATGGCAAGAAAGTCATCAAAGTTATCAGTGGAAAGCTCATTTTAGAAAACAACCAACCCTAAAATAATGGCCACGCCGAGAAGAAAAACTAACGCATAATCTCTAACCTGTCCCGATTGCAGCAGGCTCAAAAGTTTGCCGCCAAAGTTCATCAACCGGCCGGAACCGTTAACGGCGCCGTCGATGACTGGCAGGTCAAAGTTATAATAAATTGCTTCAGAACCTTTGACCAAAGGTTGGACAAAAGCGGCGTTGTAAATTTCGTCGACGTAATACTTATTGACCAAAAGGCGGTATACTCCGGGAAAGCGGGCGACAAGCTGATGAGGGAGCGCGGGAGATTTCAGGTAAAGCCAATAGGCGATAGCGATTCCGGTCAGGGCCACGGCCACTGAGGCGACAATCAGCATCCATTCGGTGTTAAGAGTCAGGTGATGTTCCTCGTGAGACTTAATAACCGGCTCGAGAAAGCGCTCAAACCAGTTCAAGTTTTTACCAAAAACGACCGGAAGACCAACATAACCGGAAACCACCGAGAAAAAGGCGAGGACAACCAGCGGCCCGGTCATTATCGGGGGGGATTCATGCAGATGATGCCGCACCTCCTGGCTGAAACGTTCCTCTCCATGAAAAGTCAGAAAAATTAACCGGAACATGTAGAAGGCGGTGATGATGGCCCCGAGCAGTCCCAGAGCCCAGAGAAAATAATTCCCGCGGGCAAAACATTGGGTTAAAATCGCGTCCTTCGAGAAAAACCCCGAGAAGAAAGGCACGCCGGCAATGGTTATAGCCCCGATGAGAAAGGTGGGGTAGGTGAGAGGCAGGTATTTCTTTAGCCCGCCCATTTTTCTCATGTCGAGTTCGCCCGAAAGGGCGTGCATTACGCTCCCAGCAGCCAGGAACAGGAGGCTCTTGAAAAAGGCGTGGGTATACAGATGGAACATGCCCGCCGCGTAGGCCCCCACGCCGCAACCCAGGAACATATACCCAATTTGCGAGATGGTCGAATAGGCCAGGACTCTCTTAATATCATTCTGGGTAAGAGCGATTGTCCCTGCATACACGGCAGTCAGGGCTCCGATAAGGGCGACGACTTCTGAAGCCAAGGGAGCAAAGGTGAAAAGATGATTAAGCCTTGTTACCATATAGACGCCGGCCGTAACCATTGTCGCCGCATGAATAAGAGCGCTCACTGGAGTCGGGCCTTCCATCGCATCCGGCAACCAGACATACAGAGGGATTTGAGCTGATTTTCCGGTAGCGCCGACAAATAAAAGAAGGGCAATCAAAGTCGCCAGCCCGGGAGAAAGGCTTGCTTCGGCTATCGCCTGGTTGATTTCTGGAAAAGAGGCTGTCTTTAAGTTCAGGATTATAAAGAAAATTCCCAGGATAAAGGCCGCGTCACCAATCCGGTTAACGATGAAAGCCTTTTTCCCGGCATTAGCTGCCGCATGTTTTTCGAACCAGAACCCGATTAAAAGATAAGAGCATAAACCCACCCCTTCCCAGCCGACAAACATCAGCACGAGATTCTTGGCCATAACCAGGATGAGCATGGCAAAAGTGAAGAGGTTAAGCAGGCTGAAGTACCGCGTATAGCTCCGGTCGTCGGCCATGTAGCCGATGGAATAAACATGAATGATAAACCCGACTCCGGTGACAACCAGCACCATGATGGCTGTCAGCGGGTCAAACCACAGGGTGAAATCAACCTGAAAGCTGCCGGCGTAAATCCAGGCGAATAAAGTTTTGGAGAGAAATTCTTCCCCATGATGAGCGGCCGTGGAGGGAAGCGACAGGAATGAACTTAAGCCGAACAAGAAAGAAAGGAAAACAGCGAACGGCGCCTGGAAAGAGACATATTTTTTAGGCAGCCAGCGGCCGAAAATAACAAGAATTAGTGTACTTAAACCCGGGAAAAAGGGGATTAGCCAGAAATAAGCGCTCATCCTAACCCTTTAGTAAATTGACTTCTTCTGACCTGATATTCTTTTTTTGTCGATAGATCAAAAGAATAATAGCCAACCCTACCGCTGCCTCGGCTGCCGCCACGGTGATGACAAAAAACACGATTATCTGCGCGTCCAAAGTCCCGCTAAATTTAGCCGCCGCAATCAGCGCTAAGTTAGCTGCGTTGAGCATTATTTCAATGGCCATAAACTGCGTAATCAAGTCGCGTTTGATGATGAAAGCCAGCCCCCCCAGACTGAAAAGGAGACAACTGAGGATAAAAAAGGCAACTGGTGGCATTAATCCTTCTCCTTGCGTCTGGCTAAATAAAGAGAACCGACAATCGCCGCCACGATCAGGATGGAGGTAATCTCAAAGGGATAGAGATACCTGGTAAAAAGCATCTGGCCGAGCGAGCGAACCGAGCCAAGGGCGGCCGTGGCCGCGAAGTTTTTGCCGGGAATCGACCTCAGCACCAGGAAAAGCTCAACCAAAATAACCATGATGAGAATTGCTCCCAGGCCATAAACCCACTTCTTTTTAAGTGGGGGCATTGGTTCCCGCAGGTTAATCATCATGATAACAAAAATGAAAAGAACCATAATGGCCCCGGCATAGATAATGATCTGGACAGCGGCAATAAAGGGGGCATCAAGCAGGGCAAAAATTCCACCTAAGGCGGTAAAAGAAACGGCCAGGAGCAGAGCGTTATAGGCCTGATGCCGGGAGAAAATCATGCCCGCCACGGCGGCCAGGCTCAAGGCTGCCAATAAGAAAAATAAGAAGATTGCCATTTTTAGGCCATCAATTATATTTACGATTTAAAATCCATGTCAAGAAATTTTGTCAACAAAAATTCTTAAAAGAGATTATTATCTCCGACCAAATGCCTTTGACATCAGGCTAAGATGTGGTATAATTTTAAACTGGTCGCGGGGTAGAGCAGTCAGGTAGCTCGTCGGGCTCATAACCCGGAGGTCGCTGGTTCAAATCCAGCCCCCGCTATTTTTTTTACCTTTTTTCCGGCTCCCAGCATCATTCTCCGACTTAATAAGTGGTGAAACGAGGATGGATTATTTTACCTTGCTATCTCGCCTTTTTTGTTCTTCTCCCATGAAGGTTCTAATAATCGAAGATGAAGGTTTGATAGCCATGGACTTAGCCCTGATGCTCCGGTCGTTTGGGGCTAAGGAAGTAGCGACCGCTGCCTCGGCGGAGGAGGGGCTCCAAAGCCTCCGCCAGCACAAACCAGACATCATCTTTGTCGATATCAAACTCAAGGGAGTTATGGACGGCGTGGAGTTAGCAGAAATTATTCAATCTAATGACCCCCTCCCTCTCGTTTATATAACCGCCTATAACGATGAATCAACCTTAGAGCGGGCCAGGCAAGTTCCCCACCTGGGCATCATTAACAAGCCGTTCGTCCCCGCCGACGTCAAAAGGCTGATCAGTCGGCTGAGCTCCTGAAGCCACCGGATTTTTTTCTTCCCCTTACATTCTTTTTCTATTTAATTTTTAGCCGGATGAGGACCGCAACTTCTTTTAAGACGAACGATCTTTTTCCCAAAAGATGAGGCGTTGATTCAAAATGAACATAGTTCAAGCTCGTTCATCCTAATCGGCTATTCCCGTTCTTTAATAGAAATCATAGAAATTAAAAAAAAGCTTGACACGGGCTGTAATATCTGATATTTTACATATCAGGAAGGGCAAAATGCCCCGAAAAGTGCCGCCCATTAACACCAAATCCCTAAAGGAACAGGTATATGATTATCTCCGCTTCCAGCTGCGGCGGGGAAATATCCAGCCGGGCTCTGAGATCAAGATGGACGAAACCGCCGAAAACCTGGGCGTTAGCAAGACCCCACTGCGGGACGCTCTGCTCCAGCTGGCGATGGAAAATTTTGTGACGATACTTCCCCGTCGGGGGGTTATCGTAAACCCGTTGACTCTCGAGGAGATAAAAAATTCTTATGAAATAATAGGCGCCCTGGAAAGCCTGGCCATTTTAAAGGCAGCGCCGCGGCTTACCCCGAAAGACTTCGAAACCATGCGTAAGATGATTGAAGCCATGAGAAAGGCGATATCCCGCGACGACTTCGACACTTACTATGAGCGCAACCTTGAGTTCCACGGAGTCTACCTGGATTTATGCGATAATCCTGAGCTCAAACGAATTGTTACCACTTTGAAGAAGAGGCTTTACGATTTTCCTCGTAAACCTGTTTATGTCCGGGAGTGGGAGGAAAGCTCGATCGGCGAGCATGAACAGCTGCTTCGTCTTTTGGAGGAAGGAAAATACGAGGAGGCCGCCCGTTTCATCCGGGATGTCCACTGGTCTTTCGAGGTGCAAAAAGAGTTTATTCTGAAATATTACCCTGAGGCATCATCGGAAAAGGCTAAAAGGAGGTTCGTTTGACCGACGGAATCGTTTTCGACATCAAGAGATATGCTCTGCATGACGGCCCGGGGATCAGGACGACAGTTTTTTTTAAGGGCTGCCCCCTCCGGTGCCTGTGGTGTCATAACCCCGAAGGTCAGCGCCCCGGCCCGGAAATTATTCTTCGGCCGCAGCGTTGCTTAGAAAATTGTCATCGGTGTGTCGAGGCGTGCCCTAAGTTAGCCATAACTAAAACCGGTCCATTGCCTCATATTAATCCAGCGCTTTGCGATTGCTGCGGTGTTTGTGCTGAAGTCTGTCCGACAGAAGCCCTGGAGATGGTCGGCCGAAAAATGAAGCCTGAGGAAGTGATGGCTGAAGTCATGAAAGACTTTCCTTTTTACGAGGAGTCAGGGGGAGGAGTTACTTTTTCAGGCGGCGAGCCCTTGCTCCAGCCAGATTTCTTAGAAAGCTTGCTGATTCTGGCCAAAAAAAATAACCTGCACACCGTAGTCGATACTTCTGGCCAAGCGAGCTTTTCTGTTTTTTTAAGGATTCTGCCTTATGTCGACCTTTTCCTTTATGATTTAAAATTAATCGACCCGGAGAGACACCGCTCGGTTACAGGTCAGCGGAATGACCTTATTCTCGAAAACTTGAAGAAACTTGCCTCGCTTACAGACAAAATTGTGGTCCGGATACCGGTTATTCCCACGATTAATGACGACGAGGCTAACCTGAGGCAAATGGCGGCTTTTATTAAATCCATAGGCCGGGTCGCGGGAATCGAACTGCTCCCTTATCATGAATTGGGCAAGGATAAATATGCCCGAGTAGGGATGGAGTATAAACTAACGACGGTCACCAAACCGTCACCTGAAGAGATGGAACGGGTTGCCAGCATATTCAGAGAAGCCAACCTTAATGTATCCATAGGAGGTTAATTATGAATGAAAGAATAAGGCGCTTAAGAGAGCAAAGCGTCAACACCAAGCCTTACATATCCCCGGAAAGGGCGCTTTTACTCACTCAGTTTTATCAGCAAACCAACGACCCTACGATGTCACCCGCTGTTAAAAGGGCCCTGGCTTTCCGCTACTTGCTGGAGAATAAAGAAATCTGGATAGGCGAGGGAGAACTCATCGTGGGAGAGAGAGGACCTGCGCCCAAGGCCACCCCAACCTATCCTGAAGTAACCTGCCACTCGCTTCAGGACCTCGAGATTCTCAACAGCCGGCCCAAGACCCCCTTTATCGTCGATGAGAAAACAAAAAAGGTTTACCAAGAAGTGATAATTCCTTTCTGGAGGGGCAAAACAATCCGGGAGAAGATTTTTACCGAAATGAGCGCCGAGTGGAAGGATGCTTACGAAGCCGGCATTTTTACTGAATTTATGGAACAAAGAGCTCCAGGCCATACTGTTCTAGACGATAAAATATACCGCAAGGGTTTCAAAGATTTTAAGCGCGAGATTGAAGAATCCAGGCGCCGCCTTGACCCTTTCCACGACCCTGAAGTCCTGCAGAAAAAAGAAGAGCTTAAGGCGATGGAAATAGTGGCTGATGCCCTGGTCATTTACGCGCATCGCCATGCGGCCAAGGCTCGCGAGCTGGCTTCGAAGGAGAAAGACCCCCAGAGAAAAGCTGAGCTTGAGCGGATTGCCGAGGTCTGCACTCACGTTCCCGAGAACCCGCCGCGGGATTTCTGGGAGGCCCTCCAGTATTACTGGTTTGTCCATTTAGGTGTTATTACAGAGCTCAACACCTGGGATTCCTTTAACCCCGGCCGTCTTGACCAGCATCTTTATCCTTTTTACCGTAAGGGTTTAGAAGATGGAAGTTTGACAGAGGAAAAGGCCCGCGAGCTCCTTCAGGCTTTCTGGATAAAATTCAATAACCAGCCGGCTCCGCCCAAAGTTGGCGTTACGGCCGAGGAAAGCGCTACCTACACCGATTTTTGTTTGATCAACCTCGGCGGAGTGAAACCTGATGGCTCTGACGCCGTCAACGAACTCTCGTTCCTCATCCTGGATGTTATCGAAGAGATGAGGCTGGTTCAGCCGAGCTCGATGGTTCAGATAAGTAAGAAAACGCCGGATGAATTTTTGCTCCGCGCCCTAAAAATCTTGAAGACCGGGTTTGGCCAGCCGTCTATTTTTAACACGGACGCCATCATTCAGGAAATGCTCCGGCAGGGGAAATCCCTGGAAGATGCCCGGTCAGGAGGTGCTTCCGGATGTGTGGAGGCCGGAATTTTCGGGAAAGAAGCTTATATTCTGACCGGTTATTTCAACTTACCCAAGGTGCTCGAGATAACTCTGCATAACGGGGTCGATCCCGAGACCGGAAAGAAGATTGGGCTAGAAACTGGCGACCCGCGGCGATTTACTACCTTCGATGAGCTGATAACTGCGTTTCAAAAACAGGTCCAGCACTTTGTCGATATTAAAATCTGCGGAAATAACATCATCGAAAGGATTTATGCCGAATACTTGCCGGCCCCGTTTCTTTCGTTGTTAATCGACGATTGCATTGCCAAGGGGAAGGATTATCACGCGGGCGGTGCCCGGTACAACACTTCCTACATCCAGGGAGTAGGGATGGGGACGATAACCGACTCCCTGGCCTCGTTGCGATTTCATGTGTTCGATAAGAAAGACATTTCGATGGATGAATTGTTAGCCCTTCTGGCAAAGGATTTTGAAGGAAACGAGGAGTGGCGGCAAATCCTGGTCAATAAAACTCCCAAGTACGGAAACGACGACGAATATGCGGACTCCATCCTCCGGCAAGTTTTCGAGATATATTACCAGGCAATTAACGGCCGGCCGACCTTGAAAGGCGGAACCTACCGGGTTAACCTTTTGCCGACAACCGTCCACGTGTATTTTGGCAAGAAGACCGGAGCGACAGCCGATGGCCGGAAAGCCCACGAGCCGCTTTCTGAGGGTGTCTCACCCGTCCAGGGCGCTGACCGGAAGGGGCCGACAGCCGTGATCAAGTCCGTAGCCAAGATTGACCACCTCCGCACAGGCGGTACGCTGCTTAACCAGAAATTTACACCTCAGTTGCTTGCCTCTGAGGAAGGGCTGAGAAATCTCGCCCGACTGATTAGAACCTATTTTCGGCTTGACGGCCATCACATCCAGCTGAACGTCGTTACCGCCGAGACTTTACGGGAAGCCCAGAAGCACCCCGAAAAATACCGCGACTTGATCGTCAGGGTGGCCGGGTTCAGCGATTATTTCGTCGACTTGAGCGAGCCACTCCAGAATGAGATAATCAGACGCACCGAGCACCAATCGTTTTAATTAAAATTAATTTGAAAGCGCTCTAATAAAAGAGCCAGTAGCAAAAAATTTCCTAACAACTCCATCAGGTTTATTTGATTTTTGCCTTTAAATTTTTAAGATTAGAAAATAAGATGGTTTATAGGGAGGCCTGATATTTTTTCGACAATATTTAATTGGGTTGCTATTTATCGCTTTTTTTGATATAAGAAGGCTCCTTAATTAAAAAAAGGGAGGGCACTCATGTTTGATACTAAGCGTTATTGCCAACGACGTGAGGCTTTGAAAAAACAGTTAAGCTCAGGGGTAGCTCTTTTTATCGGAAATAAAGAAACGCCGATGAACTACCCGGCGAACACCTATCATTTCAGGCAAGATAGTTCCTTTTTATATTTTTTCGGGTTGGACACGCCCGACCTGGTCGGCATTGTAGATATCGACGAAGATAAAGAGATTATTTTTGGCAACGACCTTTCGCTCGAGGATATCATCTGGATGGGCCACCAGCCAAAGCTGGCTGAAAAGGCCAAGAAGTCAGGGGTTAAGCAAGTGGCCCCGCTCAAGCAGGCCGAAGAATACTTAAAGTCAGCCGTAGAAGCCGGGCGCCGGGTTCACTACCTGCCTCCCTATCGGCCGGAAACTGTTCTCGATTTAGCCTCTCTCCTGGGCAAAACTCCGGCCGAGGTCAAAGCTGGAGCCTCGGAAGACTTGATCAAAGCTGTTGTCGCTCTAAGGTCGGTTAAAGACGAAGCCGAGATAAAGGAAATCGAGGCGGCCCTGAACATTACCTGCGATATGTATCTTGCGGCCATGAAAATGGCCAGGCCAGGAAAATTGGAATGGGAATTAGTCGGGGCAATGGAGGGCATAGCCTTAGCCCGGGGGTGCCGTTTAGCTTTTCCGACGATTTTAACCATAAACGGACAAATCTTGCATAACCATGACCATAGTAACCGTCTGGAAAAGGGGCGGATGCTCGTCATCGATGCCGGCGCCGAATCGAGTGAACACTATGCCGCTGACATAACCAGAACCATACCCGTCGGCTGGAAATTCACCCGTCAGCAGAAAGACGTCTACGAGCTCGTTCTCCAGGCCCAGGAAACAGCTATCGCGGCTATCCGGCCCGGTATTCAGTATCGTGAGGTTCATCTTGAAGTTTGCCGGGTAATTGCTTCTGGCCTTAAGGACTTGGGGTTAATGAAAGGTGACACTGAAGAAGCTGTCCAGCAGGGGGCCCATGCGCTTTTCTTCCCCCATGGGATAGGTCACATGTTGGGGCTGGACGTCCACGACATGGAAGGGCTGGGCGAAAAATTTGTCGGCTATGATGAAACGGTAGAACGAAGCCAGCAGTTCGGGCTGGCTTATCTTCGCTTAGCCCGGACTCTCCATCCCGGTTTCGTCTTGACGGTCGAACCAGGAATTTATTTTATTCCCGCCCTGATCGCCAGCTGGAAAAAGGAGAAAAAACACCAGGCGTTTATCAATTATCAAAAAGTGATGGAGTTCATTAACTTCGGCGGCATCCGGATAGAAGACGATGTTCTGGTAACCACCGATGGCCGTAGAGTTTTGGGAAAAAGAATTCCGAAGAAAGTTAAAGAAATCGAAGGTCTTCGGCCTTAGGATTAGTGGGGAGTAGGCTAAAGGCTGGTTGCTTTTGATTATTTTAATAGGGTTTGATTCTTAGCTTGCTTAGTTCGGCCTGGACAAAAAACTTGCTTCCCCATACCTGAAAACACGGTTCGTCCCCAGGTCCAAGCCCGCACGTCAAGAGCTTTGGCCCTAAAAGGATGACATCCCTTAGGTCGGAAGGGTTCTTGTTGATTCGAGTCAAAGAAAAGCCGTCGTTTTCAGGGGTAAGAATATACAGAAAACAACCAGGGGATGAGTCAGGATTCTTTTCCTGACCGATGAAAATTATCCGGCCATCGCGGCCGACAATCATTTTCCTTATTGCCTCGACGCCACGAAAAAGAAACAGGCGGGTTGTCTTCAGATGAAAATTCAATATTCTGATTCCCCACAAGTTATTTTCTTTTTTCCTGACTGCGGCGACTATTTCTCCCCGGGATAGGAATTGGGCCAGGAGAAGCTCTTCTGCAAAAGGATCTGTCAGCAGCAAAATTCTTTCCTGGCTGTCAACCAGGCCAGCCCGGTTGGCCGAGACAAAGCATATTCTGGCCATCGGGTCAGCAGCCACGGAGGTAAGCGGGTCATTCCCGAGCCTTAAGGTCGTTATCCTTTTTTCTTCCAAGTTCCACAGTTTGACCGAGCCATCGGACTCGGCGGTCAAGATTTGGTCAGACGGCATTGAGGCCATCGCCTGGATGGCCGATTTGCCCCCGGAGTATTTCGACATTTCTTCTTTTTCTAATGAGACAGCAACTAAATTTGTCTGTCCTTCTGGGAAGAAAAAGGTGCGGCCCAGGAGGCAAAAGTTCTGCACCCTTTGCGGCAAACTCAAAAAGAAAAGCCGGTTATCATTCAGGGTATAGATGAATATTTTCCCTGTTTCATCTGTTCCGGCAGCCTGCTCCTGGGCATAAAAGCCTATCTTTTCAGGCCTCAATTCTGGGAGAAAGACCGTGGACAGCAGGTGCGGCTCTTCTCCCAAGTCCTCATTCAGGCCTGGTTTTAAGAGCCGCTCTTTATAGAAAATTGCGAGCGTCCGTTTTTCTGGCCATTGATCTTCTTCGAAAGACAAGGGCCTTTCTTCTAAGCTTAACCTCTCCTGAAATTCTGCCTCTACTTTCTCTTCTGGCTCGAAGGACCCAAGATAAATGAATTCTTCCCAACGAGAGATTTTCCGACCGGAAAAAAGCTCCCGAATCTCCTCTTGGCCGAGGCGGGAAGAAACCGAGTTATCAAGGTCATAAAGAATAATTTTCCCTTCATGATAAAAATAAGTATTTTCAAGAGAAGGTTCTTCAAGAAAAGAAAGATGCAGGCGGACACTTTCTAAGGCGACCTCTCTTGCCTCGAGGTTAAGCCGTCTGGTCGAGAAATTGGCCCTGAAATTGACGACAACATCAAGCTCCCCCCGTTCATAAAACAGGTCGACGACGCGCTGGAAATAATGGCGGTCGCGGCAGCCATCCAATATAATCAAGCGCTTCTGGCGGTTTTCCTGGATAAAACGGTCCCAGAATGACTGGCAAGTTTGGTCTTCAACATCGGCCTCATAATATGTGGGGTCGATGTATTTTTTTAGCCAGTTTCGGCCGAGAAGGTTGTTGAAGACTTTCCGGCCGTCTTTTGAATCCCTCATCAGGTATAATATTTCTTCCTGGCTGATGCCAGAAAAACCAGAAGCCAGGACCTGGCAAAAATAGGTTTTACCTGTACCCGAATCTCCTGTCACCGCCATAACTGTCTGTCTTTTGGCCGTCAGGAGAAAACTCAGCGAGGCTGCGAGCTCATTCAGACCGCGAGCTGCCGGCTTAAGCCCGAGAAGGCTCACCGCGCCGACATGGTAGAGGTAGAGCGAATGGATAAAGTCGGGCAACCCCAGCTTATTAAGAGCATTGGTTGTTTCCTCGAATACCTCTTTATTTTTTTCCTGCAACAATTTCAAGAGGGCAATCAGGACGTCAGCCTTGACTCCTCCGGTTCTTTGCTTCTGAGCCTTACCGATTTCTCCTAAGCTCCAGGCAAGATAAGCCTTCAGCCTGGCGGACGGATGCTCGGCATACGAGCTGAGCAAGGGAATCGTCCTGGCTGCTTCCCAGCCAATTTTTCCCAGAGCCCAGATGGCCTCCTCTTTCTGCTCAAGCAGTGGGAAAAAATGGCCTTCCTCGCCAGTTCCGGGTTGCCAGTAATCTGGTTCTTGAAGAATTCGGGCAATGGCCCAAACCGCTTGTTCATCCCTCAGCTGACCCAATGTGTAAATAATGTTTTCTCTTATTTTCGTCCAGAATACGGGGAACGATTCCAGACAAAAAACCAGATAATCGCAAGACCTCTTATCCTGAAAAAGACTCAAGGCAACGGCGGCCGCATACTGAATGCCGCTGTAAACATCCACTCTTGGGTCGAGAAGGAGACAGAGCGCGGGATAAAAACCCGCTGCCGTCATCTCGCTCACAATACCCCCGGGTGGCTGGAATTTTTCCCTTATCAAACTATAGATTTCATCAGGGCCCCCAGAACAACGCAACCTATCCAGAAGATGACCGAGGGCTGCCCAAAATCGTTGCTCTTCAGCAAGAAAGGAAGCTGTTTCCGCAACAATTCTTCCAAGGCTGGTTTCTATCTTCTGCACCAGGCTGGGCCATAAGGATTTTTCCGCTTCACTTAAGGCTTGCGCTAAATTGCTTTCCCATCGGCTGGCTTCCTCCTGGAAATGAAGCTTGACTCGGGTTGCCTCACTGTCCCAAGCAGCCGCCGAAATAGCTGCGTTCATTCGAAAAGCCCGGTATAAAATTAACTGGGCGACAACTTCCAGAACACTCAGAAAAAGGCTCCAGGTGAAACGACCGTCTTCAGGTTCGAGGCTTAGGTTCGCCGCCGCTGGCTCAAATTCAGCCTGCAATTCTTCCTGGCTTATTACCAATCTTCCCAGGGAAAATGTCTCTCGGGATAAACCAAGTCTAATTTTATTTAAAAGCTCATAGCCAAACTCTTCGTTCAGAGTAAAAACGGCGCGGCCGAACTTTCTGGCTTGAGCCTCTGGGTCTTGTCTGATTCGGTATAAAAATTCATGAACCGCCATATCTCTCCAGGTAAGAGGGTTCTTTTGCCAGCAGCCAGATTGACTCAGGAAAAAAATGGCCCTTGCGGGCATTTCTTGAAGGAGACAGACGATAATCCGACTGATTTTTTCTTCTTCAGCCCTTTTGGTCGGGTCCATCAGGCGAAAACGTCAGGCCTGGAGAAGCCCCTTTATATCTTCCTCTAACCGGGAAAGCTCAAGCCGGAAGAGGAAGCCTTCTTGATAGGGGGAGCGCCGCAACAGGGAGAAATCTGCCAGCAAGTTAGAGTTGATTTCGATTAACCGGCCAGAGGCCGGCGACCAAATGCGATGAGTAAAGCGGTCAGCATCAGTTATTTTAGCGCATACCTCTCCCTGGTTGATGACATCAGAAACCTTGGGGAGCTCGATTAGAGTAACAATACCCACGGTTTTCAAGAAATCAAACATCACGCCCACTACACCGGTATTTTCTCCCTCCAGCTTCAGCCAGGTGTGCCCTAAAAGATAATAATATCCCGCTGGTATTTTTGGCTCCGGTGCAGCTTTTTCGGCCGCGGCCCCGGTCTCCGACGGCTTCAGCGCCCGGGCGACGAGGGCTCGGAGCTCGGCGGGTGTAAAGGGTTTGGGAATATAATCAAAAGCGCCCATCTTGACCGACTCGACTGCGGTTCTTATCGTCGGGTAACCGGTAATCATGACGACTTTAACCTCGGGTCGGGACGCCTTCAACTGGCTAAGCAAGTCAAGCCCGCTCATCCCGGGCATCATCAAGTCAGTGATGACCAGGTCATAAGCAGTTTCCCTGTCTTTGCTCAGAGCTTCTTCGGCGCTAAAGGCCATGTCCACTTCGTTTTCATCCGAAAGGATGGCCTGCCGGATGCTCTTACAAACCGTGATTTCATCATCAACTACTAAGATTTTTCTTGTTTTTCTTTCTACCATGATTGCCTCCTTTATTATTGTTTCTTATGGACATTATTTTCTTTGGTCTCCAAAGGCAGATGTAAGGTAAAGACCGTGCCTTTTCCCGGTTCGCTTTTTACTTCAATCTTTCCCTCGTGCTGCTGAATGATTCCGTAACAAATGGCCAGACCAAGCCCGGTGCCAGACGGCTTGGTAGTGAAAAAGGGGTCAAAGATTTTGTTCAGATAATCGGCCGGGATGCCGACGCCATTATCGACAAACCTTATTTCAATATATTTTTTGTCCTCAGAAAGCCGGGTGGAGATGACAAGCTGGCCGCCTTTGGGCATGGCCTCACAGGCGTTAACCATCAAGTTCCAAAAAACTTGCTGGATTTTTGAACGGTCAACTTTGAGCGCCGGTAAACTCGGCTCCAGCTCCCTGAGGATACGGATATTTTGAAAAGATGCTTTGTTTTCTAATAAGAGCACCGTCCTTTCAACAAGCTCGTTGATAACAGTGAGCACCTTCTGGGGCGGGCTCTGCCGGGCGAATTCAAGCAACCCCCGGACAATCTGGGAACAACGAGAAGTTTCCTCGGCAATAAGACTCAGGTTCTCATGAAATTCGTCTCTTCTCTCGGTTTTTTCCAGCTTTTCCAGGAGGAGATGAGTGTTGATCAAAATAGAAGTTAGAGGGTTGTTGATTTCGTGGGCGATGCCAGCCGCCATTTTTCCCAGAGAAGCCAATTTCTCCGATTGAATCAAGAAATCCTGCATTTCCTTAAGTTCCCTGGTTCTCTCCTCAACCTTTTTTTCCAGGGTGCGGCTCCACTGGACGAGGTTTTCATTGGCCATTCTTAAATTTTCGGTCATTCGGTTGAACGATTCGGCTAATTGGCCGAGCTCGTCCCGCCATTCCAGGCTTACCTTATGGTCAAGCTCTCCCTGGGCAATTTTTTGCGTTGCCTGAACCATTCGCCGCAAGGGGTTAATGATGGTCGATGTTATGGCTGAAAGGATGAGGAGCAAGATGACCGTACAAGCCCCGGCCATCCCGGCAAAAGTAAGCATGACGTTATTCCTGAGGTCGATATGGGGTTTTTCCAGCATGCCGACATAAAGCATCCCGATTATCCTGTTTTCGATATCGCGGATAGGTTGATAGGCCGCAATATACCAATGGTTCACGACAAAAGCCCGGCCTATCCAGGGTTGGCCGTTTTTAAGGACTGTTTGCGCCACTTCTTGAGAAACCCTGGTGCCGATCGCCCTTTGCCCCGATTCATCAGTGACGTTGGTCGACACTCTCAAATCGTGTTGAAAAATAGTAACGGTGCCGATTTCCTTTCCCTTATATTTTTCTCCTTTAAACACTATGTCTTTAACCTTATCAACGATTTCGTAATTTCGGTTGAGCAGAATCCCGCCGTACAATGCTCCGCGGACTTGACCTTGAGCATCCCTGACCGGAGCGGCGGCCAGAAGCATCAACCCGTCCTCCTCATGGTCTTCGGGCCGAAACGCAGCCCGGGGGGTTGGAATAAACTTAAGATAGGCCCTCTCAGCCAGGTCTTCTCCCTCCCGAGCGAGAGTTTCTCGCGGCATAATTCCTGTGCCGCTCACTATTTCGCCTTTAATCGCCCGCCTGATTAGAGGGTCGTTGGAAATGACATCTCCGTAGTTTTCTGGACTCCTTGTCCTTAGAATGACCTGGCCGTTTTCATCGGTAACACTCAGAATGTCCAGGCCGAATTCCTGGCGGATACGGTTTAACAGTCGGTGGAGGGTCTCTCGGTCACGACGGAGAATTGCCTGCTGGATGGAATCGCGAATTGAATTGAGCTGGATGATGTCACGGATATCATTTATTTTTTCCTGGTAAACCGTCCAGGCAGAAGCAAGGTCATGGCGAACTTTGGCCTCGGCCAAGGAAAAAATTGTCCGGTGCTCAAGCCTGGTCCCGAAAAAGAGCGAAACCAGACCGCCCAAAAGGATGACAACTAAAAAGCTGAGAATAAATTTTGTCCTTAAAGGCAGGTCAAGGAACTTGAGGAAAAACCTTCGGAAAAGCATTCTCATTCCCGCCATAAGAAACTATGATACTCACCTCAGGAGTCAATTAGCAATCAGGTTTTGTTGCCCAGCCTTATTGCATCTTCAGCTTAAAGCAAGTTATATTAGGTGGGCTTAATAAAATTGGAGACAACTCGTCAGGTGGAGAAATGAAGATAGCTTTGATTCAATTCCGGGCTTTGGCTTCTAAGGAAGAGAATATAAAAAAAGGGGTTGTTGCCCTCAGAAGGGCGGCCCGTGAGGGGGCTGACCTGGTTGTTTTTCCCGAGCTGAGCTTTCTCCCTTTCTTTCCGCAAAAACCCAAGGAGGCCGCCGCTCACCGGCTCGCCGAGACCATCCCTGGCCCGACCACAGAAATTATTGCCGCCGCGGCGAAAGAGCTTCATCTGGTAGTTGTGTTTAATCTTTACGAACGCGACGGCCGCGCGACTTATGATTCTTCGCCCGTAATCAAAGCGGACGGAACGATTGCCGGAGTTGTCCGAATGATTCATATCATGGAAGGACCAGGCTTTCATGAAAAAGGCTACTACTACCCCGGCAACCGGTTTCAATTGGTCTTTCCGACTGAGGTGGGCCGAGTGGGAGTTGCTATCTGTTACGACCGTCATTTCCCGGAATACATGCGGGCGTTAGCTCTTCAGGGGGCGGAAATCGTTGTCGTTCCCCAGGCGGGAGCTGTAGGGGAGTGGCCACCTGGAATATTTGAGGCCGAGCTGCAAGTGGCTGCTTTCCAAAACGGCTATTTTGCCGCCTTAGCCAACCGGGTGGGTAAAGAGGAAGTTGTCGAGTTTGCCGGCGAATCATACGTAGTTGACCCTTGGGGAAGGGTGTTAGCGAGAGCGCCAGCCCGAAAGGAGGCTGTCTTAATTGTCGATTGCGACTTGAGCCTCCTCAACGACGCCCCGGCTAAGAAACATTTTCTTCCCGACCGAAGGCCTGAAGTTTATGGCCGGCAGAAGCTCGGAAAAACGCCACGAGTGAGGTAGAAGCGATGGAAGTTCCTTTCTTGGATTTAAAAGCTCAATATAAGACAATTCAAGCGGAGGTCAAAGCCAAGGTTGATTCGATTTTGACCTCCCAGGTATTTGCCTTAGGGCCAGAAGTCGAAAGCCTCGAAAAAGAGTTAGCCGCCTTCTGCGGGGTGAAGTACGCCATCGGGGTTTCTTCAGGAACTGATGCCTTGCTGGTTTCGTTAATGGCTCTCGATATTAAACCGGGGGATATGGTCGTAACCACTCCTTTCACCTTTTTTGCCACCGCCGGGGTCGTCGCTCGGTTGCGAGCTATTCCTGTTTTTTGCGACATCGACCCCGAGACTTTCAACCTGTCGCCGGAAAAACTTGACCTGGTTTTGAAAAAACTGAAAAAGAGACCAGTCAGGGCGCTAATTCCAGTTCACCTTTACGGCCAGTGCGCCGACATGGACCAGCTCACCGATATTGCCCGCCATTATCGTTTGCCAGTTATCGAGGACGCGGCCCAGGCAATCGGCGCCGAGTACCCATCGCGCCACGGAAACAAGAAGGCTGGGTCGATGGGAACCTTAGGGACAATCTCCTTTTACCCCACCAAGAACCTGGGCGCCTATGGCGATGCCGGGCTTGTTCTCACCAATAACTCCCGGTTAGCCGAACTCATCAGGATGATGCGGGTTCATGGAGAAAAAAAGAAATATTATTATGAAGTAATCGGCGGCAATTTCCGGCTTGATGCCCTCCAGGCGGGCATCTTGCGAGTTAAGCTACGCTTTCTTGCCGGCTGGCAAAAAAGACGCCGGGAATTAGCTTGCCTGTATGAAAAGCTATTCGAAGAAAGAGGGTTGCTTTCTCGGGAATACGTCGTCTGTCCCCGGGCTGTTTACCGCGACCGCGGGGTAGAAAATTATCATACTTACCACCAGTTTGTGGTGAGGGCCAAAAAAAGAGATGAGTTAAAACGTTTCCTCGAGGAAAAAGGAATCCAGACAGCGATTTTCTATCCAAAACCGCTTCATCTGCAGAAGTGCTTTGCCTCCTTGGGCTACAAACCAAAGGATTTTCCCGCGGCCGAAAAGGCGGCCCGCGAGGTCCTGGCTTTGCCGATTTATCCCGAGCTTACAACCGAACAAGTGACTTATGTAGTCGACAGGATCGCGGCCTTTTATGGCGGCTGAAAGGGAAGAAGCGCCGGCGGCGAAATCGACCGCTTTTTCAGCGACAGGTACTGCAAGAACGGGAGGAACAGGAACTACAGCTTGTTGTTGAAGAGGTGGCGGTTCTCTGGCTGCCGCCGATGCCAAAAGAAGAGAAAAGCTTGGTTACCTCAGAGCTACCGCACGAGGAACAGGTAACTTCCTTTTCGCCGCCGATTTTGGTTAAACATTCAAACCTCTGTCCGCACTGGCGGCAAATAAACTCGTATATCGGCATAAATCATTCTCCGTCGAAATTCGTTTTAACCTTTTTTGGCCGGGGCTAACGCCACCGCTTCAATTTCAACCCGGGCGTCCCGGGGAAGCCTACCGACCTGAATGGTAGACCTGGCGGGGAATGGCGGCTTAAAATAGCTGGCGTAGACTTCGTTCATGGCGGCAAAATCATTCATATCCTGGAGGAAAACCGTCGTTTTAACCACCTGGTCAAGCGAGCTTCCGGCTGCCTCTAAGATTGCTTTAAGGTTTTCGAACACCTGTTTTGCCTGGTCTTGAATTGACCCGGAGACCATTTCTCCAGTTGAGGGGTTTAATGGAATCTGACCCGAGACAAAGATTAAACCGTTGGCCATTATTCCTTGAGAGTAGGGGCCAATAGCCTGGGGG
This sequence comes from Candidatus Aminicenantota bacterium, assembly GCA_037441905.1. GTDB lineage: Bacteria > Acidobacteriota > Aminicenantia > Aminicenantales > CALLJL01 > CALLJL01. Next base: position 77,082 of record JBBIRF010000001.1, on the reverse strand, counting down.
GCTTTGTCTGTCTTGATTACCTCTTTCATCCTTGCCTCCTTTTTACCTGCTCTAAGCCGTCGGCTTTTCCAGAAAAGAAAAGACAAGCCGGCCATTCTCAGCCACTCTCTGCGGTCCATCGTCAGGCCAGCCCGCTTATTTTCAATAGATTAAATTATAGCCAGATTAAATTATAGCCTTCTTTTGCCATCTTGGCCAGTGGGCTCTCTTCTGTCTATCTTTCCCCAGACAAGAGACAGAAGATAACCGCGCCTCTCACCCCGCTTAGCCTGTCGCAATTTCTTCAAGAAGCGACGTCAGGAATTTCCAGAATCTGGCTACAGACGGAATATTTACTTTTTCCTCGGGAGAATGGGGGTTGTGAATCGTCGGGCCGAAAGAAACCATATCCATCCCCGGAAATTTTTCACCGATAATACCGCATTCGAGGCCAGCGTGGACAGCCTTCAGAAGCGGCTCCTGATTAAAAATATTCTGGTAAACCTGTTTGGCCACCTGAAGAAGAGGCGAGGCTAAATTAGGTTCCCAGCCAGGGTAACCGGCTGGTTGACGGCATTCGGCCGCTGCCAATTCAGCAATAGCCCTGATCATGGCCCTGGTAGCTTTCAAAGCTGAGTCAACCGAGCTCCGACTGCTGGCGATAACCTGAACCTGGTTTTCCTCCGTCCTAACAATGGCTAAATTAGATGAAGTCTCGACCAGGTCGGGGATTTCCCGGTGCATTGCCAGGACGCCATGCGGCATCGCCAGGAGCAGGTTAATCAACCCACGGGCACTCTTCGGCGCCAAAGGGGTTGCCTTGACTTCTGAGACCTGTTTGATGTTCAGGCTTGCTTCAGGTTCTGTCGCCCGGAATTCTCTTTTAATCAAGTTAAATTCGCTTTCCACCGTCGAAATCAGGTCGGAGTGATGCGAGGCGTCGCAGACCAGATGGGCCCAGGCCTCTCTGGGAATGGCGTTCCTTTTGTTTCCGCCTTCAACTTGAATCAGCCCGAACGGCAATCTTTCCCGGATCGCATCCAATAACCGGGCAAGAAACTTGATAGCGTTCGCGCGGCCGAGATGAATATCCAGGCCAGAATGACCGCCCCGCAGCCCGAAAACTCTCACCTCGAACAACAACCCTGGCTGCGCTTCGGTCCGGTGGATGGGAAAGATGATTTCTGAATCGCCGCCGCCAGAGCAGCCGATGGTGAAAGTGCCTTCCTCTTCGCTATCAAGATTCAGCAGCAGCCGGCCTGTCAGGAAATTAGGCTGGAGATGGTTGGCCCCGGTTAAACCCGTCTCTTCGTCGACTGTAAACAGAAATTCGAGGGGACCGTGGACAAGGTCCTTAGCTTCCATCACCGCCAGGCTGGCCGCCACGCCGACTCCGTTATCAGCTCCAAGGGTTGTCCCCGAAGCTTTCAGCCATTCTCCCTCCACTCGACTTTGAATAGGGTCGCGCGAGAAATCATGGGCGACGTCTGAGTTCTTTTCGGCAACCATGTCCAGGTGAGCCTGAAGAATAGTAATCGGTTTGTTTTCTTTTCCCGGCGACGCAGGCTTAGTCACGACGACATTGCCGACAGCATCCCTTTTTCCCTTAAGTCCGTTGGCTTCGGCCACTCGCAAAATATAATCGCCAAGCGCCTTTTCATTGCCCGAACTATGGGGAATTTCTAAGATTGCCCTGAAATGCTTCCAGATGGGCGCCGGCTCAAGCTCTTTTAGATGCTCATTCATCAGTTGACTCCTTTCTCTTTTCTAGACCAGCTTCATCTTGCCATATAAATATCAACGAGAGCAAGAGTTTTATCCGGCCGGGGCGTGCCCCCGGGAAAAAATGGGCAAAAAAGAAGGCAAATTTGCAGAAAACACCCCTTTCCCTTAAAATTAAAAATTGATGTTTGAAGCATTAGCGGCGGAATTCGAAAAAGCCTTTGGCCAGAAACCCGTGGTTCACAGCTCGGCCCCCGGGAGGATAAACATTATTGGCGAGCACACAGATTATAATAACGGGTTTGTTTTCCCGATGGCAGTGCAGTTCCGGACTCATTGTCTTCTTCGGCCGCGGGACGACAATAAAGTCAGAGTCATAAGTCATAATTTTGGGGACAGCGCCAGTTTCCAAATAGACAACCTTCACCCTGAAAACGGAAAAAAGTGGGTCAAGTATGTTCAAGGAATCTTCTGGGTTCTAGCCGAAAAAAACCATAAACTTCGTGGCGCTGATATTCTTATTTGGGGCGATGTTCCGCTGGAGGCCGGGCTGAGTTCTTCAGCTTCTCTTGAGATAAGCCTGCTTACCGGGCTTTTAACCCTTTGGCCCGATTCTTATAAGCCTGAAGAAATTGCCAGACTTGGCCAGAAAGCGGAGAATGAGTTCGTCGGCGTCCGTTGCGGCCTGATGGACCAATTCATCGCTGTTTTCGGCCGCAAAGACACCGCCATCTTTCTTGATTGCGAAACTCTTGACTTCGAGTACGTTCCCCTCGACCTGGAAAAAGAGAACCTGGCTTTCCTGGTTTATGATACCAAGGTCCCGCGTAACCTCGCTGCCTCTAAGTACAACCAGCGCCGTCAGGAAGCCCAGCAAGCCCTGAGCGCCCTCCAGAGGTTGGGATTTGCCTCGTTCAAAGAATTGTCCCCCGAACGATTGGAAGCTGTCCGTGGGTATCTTGACCCGACCGAGTTTAAGCGAGCGAGGCACGTTGTCACTGAAAATAATCGTGTCTTGGCGGCCAAGAATTCCCTTAAAAATTCTAATTTCCAGGCCCTGGGCAACCTTCTTTTCGCCTCCCACTATAGCCTCCGCGACGACTACGAAGTCTCTTGCCCTGAGCTCGACCTTTTTGTCGAAATCGCCAAGCAGACGCCTGGTTGCTACGGTGCAAGAATGGTTGGCGCCGGGTTCGGCGGGTCAGCCATAGCTCTGGTCAAGAAGGAGGCAGGACAAATTTTGATGGCTGAAGCCTTAAAGGAAACTGCCAGGAGAAATTATCCCCGACCTCAGATGTTTGTGGCCACAAGCGGGTGCGGGGCTGAGAGCCGGTATGCCTCTTAAGGCAGCAGCCGTCTTGCTTTTAACCGCTAATTAAGGTTTGAGCTTGGGTATCAGAATGGAAACGGGAAAAAGGGCCCGACTAAAAATATTGAAGGGGAGGTGGCTTCTCTCCAGCTTCCTGATAATTTCCTTTAGCGGATTCTTATTAGCTCTTCAAGCTAAGGAAGTTCAAGAAAAAAATGGCCCTTATGTTCTGGCTTCAGTCCTTCCTCTTTATGAATTTGCCGCCGCCGTAGCCGGAGAAAAGCTCGCCGTCGAGCTTTGGCTTCCCCCCGGGACAAGCCCGCATCACTGGCAACCTCGCCCTTCGGACGTCAGACGCCTCGAGCGGGCGGATGTCCTGGTATACATAGGAGCCTCCCTGGAGCCCTGGGTACCAAACCTTTTGAGGTCGGTTAAGAATCAGAAACTGACGGTTGTTTCTTTCGAGGACCTGGCTTTTCTTCAGGAAGAGGAGAAGGCGGAAGAAACGGACCCCCACATCTGGCTGGATTTTAGCCTCGACCTCCAGATAGTTGACCGTTTAGTGAATACCTTCTCCCGAAGACGGCCAGAGCTCGCTCCCTATTTCTCGACCAATGCCGAAGCTTATAAGACCAAGCTTATCGAGCTCGACCAGTTATACCAGCAGACCATTAGTTCCTGTAAACACCGCTTGCTGATTATTGATGGCCACGCTGCTTTTGGCTATCTCGCGAGGCGATACGGTCTGGAGCAGGTAAGTCTCGAGGGCATTAACCCTGAAGCCGAATCGAGGCCGAGGCAACTCAGTCGAATTCTGGAAATTATCAAAGAAAAGAAAATTAAGACTATTTTCTATGAAGCCGGGTCTAGGCCGCGTTTCTCTCGACAGCTTTCCCGAGAGGCCGAGTTGAAATTCCTGCCTCTTCATCCCGGCCACAACTTGCGACCAGAAGAAAAAGCCGCCAAGAAAACCTTTTTAGACTTGATGCGAGAAAACCTTGAGCGGCTTAAGGAGGGGTTAGCTTGTGAGTAAGCCAGAAGCCCAGGTTGTTGTTAAGAATGTTTGGTTTGCCTACGATAAAAAACCTGTCCTCAAAGATATTAACCTGATAGTCCAGGCTGGAGACTTTCTGGCTCTACTCGGCCCTAACGGAGCCGGAAAGACAACCCTGCTTAAAATCATGCTGGGCCTCTTGCGGCCGACGGCGGGTGAAGTTTTTCTCTTCGGAACTGAGATTCACGCCTTCAAGAAATGGGAGCTAATAGGTTATGTTCCCCAAACGGCGACTCACTTCGACCCTCTCTTTCCGGCAACAGTCTGGGAAGTGGTGGCCATGGCCCTGCTGGCCAAGAAAAAGCCATGGGCCAGGTTTAAAGAGGGTAAAAAAGAAGGGGTCTTAGCCGCCCTGAGAGTAGTGGGAATGGAAGAAAGGAAACATGAACCCATAAGCCGGCTTTCGAGCGGCCAGCAGCAGCGAGTTTTTATCGCTCGTGCCTTGGTCAACCAGCCCCGGATTCTTTTTCTGGATGAGCCGACTACCGGAATAGATGCCGAAACTCATGAGCAGTTTTACAACCTGCTCCATTATCTCAACCTGGAAAAAAAGATCACCATTATCCTGGTCACCCACGATATCGGCATTGTTAACCGTCATGTAAACAAAGTCGCCTGCCTTCAGGAAAACCTTATCTACCATGGGACTCATGATGAATTTTGCCGCTCTCAAGTTTTTAAGGACTTGGTCAGTCAGGGAAACCATGTGATTTCTCATCAACACTGAGCTCAGGATGAATCAATTGACTCTTCTCTGGACTTACGGTTACGGGCAACGAGCCCTCTTAGCCGGGGTCGCTATCGCCATCTGTTCCGCCTTGCTCGGGTTGTTTCTGCTACTCCGGCGGGAAGCCATGGTCGGACACGGCCTGGGCCATGTTATTTTCGGGGCTCTGGCTCTGGCTTTCTTCCTCAGGTTGAGCCCTTTACCAGTAGCCATTGGAACAGCTGTCTTAGCTTCCGGAGCCATGCTAAGGCTGAAAACAAGAGCCGGGCTCCACGGTGACACGGCGATCGCGATTTTTAGCAGCGTCGGCATGGCCGCCGGCGTTCTTTTAGTCACGCTCGTTAACCGCTTTGGTGTTGATTTATTAAGCTACCTTTTTGGTGATATTCTGGCCGTCGACCGCGGGGAGACAATCTTATCTATCTTATTATCTTTAACCGTGATTTTTTTTATCGGCTATTTTTATCACCAACTGGTTTTTTTTACTTTTTCTCCAGAAACAGCTAAAGCCTCCGGACTTAAGACAGAAAAGCTCGAGGCAGGACTGACTCTGCTTACCGCTATCACTATCGTTCTTGGAATGAAAATAGTTGGCCTTCTTCTTATGACTTCTCTTCTGGTAATCCCGGCAGCCGCCAGCCTTCAAACGTCCCGGAGTTTTCTGGCCGCTTGCTTGCTGGCTCCTGGCATCGCCATCCTCTCGGTAATAATTGGCCTCTCCCTGGCCTTTGCGGCCGACCTACCAGCCGGAGCCACGATTGTTCTTTGTTCTTTCGGCTTTTTTATGGTTTCCTTTCTCCGGAGAAGGCGGCGCCTGTTTTGATTCAGCCCTCAGCCCCAAGCAGTTTCTCGGCCGTAGCCTCAAAAACTTTATATGCTTCCTGCCCGTATAAACAGAAGATGATGAGTTGGGGGTAATCGTTAGCCCGGCTGAATTCAACAGCTTCCTTGAGCATGATTTGGCTGCAGCGGTCGAGCGGGAAACCAAAAATGCCTGTACTTATTGCCGGGAAAGCAATTGACCTGATTTGCCGGTCGCGGGCGATTTCCAAACTGCGTCTTGTGGCCGAAGCCAGCTTCCTTTCCTCATCCCCTTCACCGTATACCGGCCCGACAGCGTGAATCACATATTTCGCTTTCAACTTACCAGCGCCGGTGATCGCCGCCTGTCCGACCTCGATAGGGGCGAGTCGGTCGCACTCTTCCTGGATTGATGGTCCGCCGAAATTGCGGATTGCGCCGGCAACTCCACCCCCTAATTGCAAATTCTTGTTGGCGGCGTTGACAATAGCCTCTACTTCCAGGAGGGCAATGTTTCCTTCGACCAGCCGAATGGTTTTTGAGCCAAGCTTCCATTCCCTCATGGGCTTTCTCCGTTGTCTAAATTATTTTAGCGCCATAAATTTTTTCCATCCGACGAAGGGCAAAACGGTGGGCGGTGGCGTCGAAATCAGCCACCCCCCGGCGGAAGACGTAAACCGGATAATCCCGGTTGCGCAAATCACCCACCGTATCCATGACACAAATGGAAGTGCAAACCCCTGTGACATAGACTTCCTCCACCCCCATCCTTTTGAGAATGGCCGCTAATTTAGTCCCGTAAAAAGCGCTATAGCGGGTCTTTGGCACCATAATCGCCCCCTTCTTTACCGGGAGTTCAGGGATTATCTCAGCCCCCCTTGTTCCTTTAACGCAATGAGGCGGAAAAAGGCTAAATTCTTTATCTCGTCGGTCATGAGAATCGCGGATGAAGATGACCGGCTCGCCCGTCTGATAAAATGAATTGATTTGGTCAACAACGAAGGGAATAATCCGCCGGGCCTTTTCGCCGCAGAAAAGAGACCCGTCTTTTTCTAAAAAATCCCGGAGCATATCAATTACCAGGAGAGCCCTTTTAGCCTTATTCTTTGGCTTCATTTTTATTTCCTCCCTGGATTAATTCTTCCCAGACAATTTTTCTTAGCTTATTAGCCTTGGCTTCGAGGGAATAAAATAAGTTGGCCGCTTCGGCCGCCACTTTTTCCCTGAACTCAGCGTCGCGGATGTTGGGCAAGTTTATATTTATATTATAAAACGCTCCTTCAGCCGCGGCGAGAGCTGTAAGCAAGGCCACGCCGGAATCGGAAAAGGAGTTTTTGTTCCCTTTGGCAATCGCCAGCTCAGCCAGGTTAACCAGCTGATGGCTCAGTCTAAGGACATCAAAAGGAACAAGAGTCGCCTCTTGATTAGCGGCTTCGAGAGCCGCCTCCCTTTCCTTCTGCTGTTCTTCCGTCGCTCGCGGCAGCCTCATAGCCTCGACCACCCGGTTAAAAGCCTTCGTATCTTCATCGACCAGCTTTAAAAGCTCGTCTTTGCATACCTGAGCCGCCAGACTCGCCTGTTTCATCTCCTCCCAGTTCGACTCATAGCCCTTCTTGCCATAAGTAAGGTTAGCTACCATCGAACTTAAAGAAGCTGAAAGAGCCCCGCAAAGAGCCGCGACACTCCCTCCGCCGGGAGCCGGGCTGTCTAAGGAAAGCTCGTTGGCAAACTCCCGCAGCGAAAGACGCCAAAGAGGTTTTCCCGGTTCTTCTACTGTGTACTCAATAATTTTTTTCTTTGGGTCGAAGGGGGCAACGTCATTTAACCCGAGTGAACGAATCGCCGTTTGAATCAGCTCTTCTTCTGGCACACCTGGTGACTTCCCCTGTTTTTCTAAGTAATATCGGCCAGCCATAAGCAAAGCTTCCTTAGGAATCAACCCGACTACCTCGCTCCCTGTGACCCTTAACCCAAGTTTTTCCGCTTCTTTGACCGCCTCGTCAAAGACAAGATGAGGCGGCGACACCTTATAATTTGTCAGGTTCAACGAAACCTGGGCACACCCGTAATCTTCGATATACCAGCCGACAGCCTTAACATACTTAAACTTTCCAGGAATCATCACCGTCTTACCGTCAGCATCACGCACCACCTGGCCGGACTCATCCCGTTTAGCTCTTCCGCTTTCCCGGAGGTTCAGAGCAATTTCCTGGGCTAAACGGCGGTCTCGGGTATTTAAATTTATATTATAAGCAATGAGAAATTCCCGGGCACCGATGACCGTAGCGCCGGTTTTTGGGTTGAAAACCGCCGGCCCGTAATCAGGGACCCAGTCGGGGTCTCTTAACTTGTCAGCCAGGCCTTCATATTCGCCCGCCCGGATATGAGCGAGGTTTCGCCTTTCTGGCCTGGTGGCCGCCTCTTCATAAAGATAAACCGGAATCCCGAGCTCTTTGCCCACTCTTTCTGCCACTTCCTTGGCTATGCGGACGCAGTCCTCCATCGTTACTCCGGATACGGGGACAAACGGACAGACGTCCGTAGCCCCAATCCGGGGATGAGCTCCTTTGTGCTTCGTCATATCAATCAACTCCGCCGCTTTTCTGATCGCTTTGAAGGCGGCCTCCTTAACCCCCTCAGGAGAACCAACAAAGGTAATTACGGTTCGGTTGGTGCTTTCTCCCGGGTCGACGTCCAGGAGTTTCACCCCTGGCGTCGTCTCGATTTCTCTGGCGATGGCCTGGATCTTGTCACGGTCTCGACCCTCACTGAAATTAGGGACGCATTCCACAAGTTTCATTTCGCCTCTCCTTTAGAAAGGGTGTAAAGGAATTGACCTTTCCGGTCGTAAACTCTGATTTCGCCGTATTCTTGAAAAAAATTGGTCAGCAGGCGACTATCACCGACGATAACCCCAGAAAAAGGTACTGTTAGCAGCTTTTGGGCAACGTCCGTTACTCGGTTAGTATCAAGGTTAAGGATGTTCTCGCTCCATCTTTCCCAGTGGGTTTCGCTAAGCCCGAAGGCCAGCATCTCGGCTGCCCGGCGCGTCATCGAGTCCAGCGCTTCAAGGTCGAGAGGAAAACTTTCTATCAGGAAAGATTTCGCCTGCTCGATTTCCGCTGTCGGGATTTTCTCCTCGACCAACCGGGCCAGCTCTCTTTCGATTTCTTTTAAACCTGGGGCCACAGCCGCCGGCGGGAATTTCGCTTGAATCATAAACACCCACCCTCCCTGGAAGATTTCAACCTCGCTAAAAGCCGTGTAGGCCAGTTGTCGGGTTTCTCTCAAGTTCATAAATAGTCGGCTATGAGGGCTGCCTCCCAATACCTGATTCAACACCAGAAAGGGAAAGATGTCGTCGGTCAGCTGTCCGGATATTATGTTTCCTAAAGCTACAGTGACTTCTTTAGCTCGGGGCAAATCAACAAACCCAAAAATCTTCTCGGCCGAAGGCGTTAACCCCGGGACCGACGGTCGAGGCAAATCCCCTTTTTTCCAGGTGTTAAAATAATGACTGACTCTTCGGGAGACAGTGCTGAGCCCCAGGTTGCCGCCGATAACCATTACGGCATTTTCCGGCCGGTAGTGACGGTTAAAAAAAAGCTGAATATCCCGGCGGGTAATCCGGCGGAGAGAGTCTTCGTTGAAAAGGCCACGTTCGTATGGATGGCCGGCAAAAAGAAAACGAAGCAGCTGTTTCTGGGCTAAGTAATCAGGGTTCTCCCTTTTTTCCAAAAAATCATAGGATAGTTGGCGGCGAACCGCGTCCAGCTCGTTGGCCGGAAACGAAGGTTGCATAACTATCTGGCTGAGCAAAGAAAGGGCGGCGTCGAGGTTTTCTGCGAGCGAGGTAAGCGAAAACAAAGTTCGGTCATAAGTGGTGATGATTTCTAACTGGCCGCCGATAGCTTCGAGCTTGTCTTCGATATCCATAGCTGATAACAGCAGCGTTCCCCGGTTTAGTAGCCTGGCCGTCGCCGTGGCCAACCCGGGAAGGTTTTCAGGCGATAGGCTCTCTCCGGCCCTTATTAGAAGCTGGAGGCTCAAAAACGGCGAATTCTTCCGCGACAGAACAGCCACGGTTAACCCGTTACTCAAAGTAGCCGTTTCTAACCTCGGAGGCCGCCATTCTGTAAGCGGGTCAGGATAAGGAGGAAGACGTCGAAATTTCTCCTGGCCAGAGGTCGGATGGAGGAAAAATAAAATCGTCAGAAAAAAGGAGAGGCACCTTTTCATCTTATCCTCACCTGGAGGACCGCCAGGTTTTCGGGAATAAAATATCGGTTGGCCAGGCCAACAATATCGCTCGCCCCGACTTTAAGCGGTTTTTCCTGAATTACCGCGATTTCCTCCAGAGGCGGATGGGTAAAATAAGCCTCGGTTAACATGATTGCCCGGTCTAAGGAGGTAGCTTGACGCCTTTTGAGGCTGGCCAGATACTTAGTCTTGGCCAGGGCGAGCTCTTCTGAGGAGACGAGAGACGACTTCAACCGGGAGATTTCAGCTTCAATGGCCCTGAGGGAGCGTTCGACCATAATATCGTTATTTGCCACGACAAAAAACCTCAAATAAGCTACGCCTTTATTATTCTCTAATCCCCCTTCGAGTCGCACGGCGATTTTTTCCCGTTGCAGCAGTCGCTTTTGCAGCCAGCTACTTTTTCCTTTAATTAGAATATAATCGATCAGCTGAAAAACCGGATACTCAGCCGAGAAGGGGGAGGGTACCCGGTAGGCCACATGCGCCGCCGGGGATGACGCTAACGGGTCGACATAAGACCGAATGAAAGGACCCTTTAACTCCGGCGAGTCGGGCAGCGACCGGGAAATTTCCTTTCCCCGCGGGATGGTTTCAAAATATTTTTCGATAAGCTCTTTGGCCCGGCGTCGGTTAAAATTGCCGACGAGGCAAAGAACAGCATTATTGGGAACATAATAGGTATGATAAAACTCCCTCACCTGTTCGGCCGATAGCTTCTGGAGGTCATCTTCATACCCGGTGACCGGGTGATTCCGGGCAAAATCGGGATAGATCATCTGGTTAAAAAGAAGAAAGCTATCCAGGAATGATTCTTGAAACCGAAGCTGAGCCAGCTGACTTAAAACGGCTGCCCTGGCGCTCTCCAGATGCTCCTCGGAAATGACTAAACTCATCATTCGGTCAGATTCAAGCCACAGGACAAGCGGGAGTTGATGGGCGGGAACAGTTTCAAAAAAAAGGGTCAGGTCTGATGTCGTCCGGGCGTTGGGCCGCCCCCCAACACGACTGATATAGCTGAAGTGCTGCATCGGGCCGACGTTCAACGAACCCTGGAACATTAGGTTCTCGATTAAATAGGCCAGCCCGGCTTGACCAGGTTTCTCGTCGACCGACCCGACGCCGTAACCGACGACAACCGAGACTACCGGCAAAGAGTCGTCTTCAGAGAGAATCACGGTCAGGCCGTTTTTTAACTGGAAATATATAAAAGGAAACGGAAGAGAAACTGTTTTTTCCTCAACCTGGCCGAGAAGACGAGGGGAGAAAAACAGTAAGAAGAAAAGTCCAATGACGATACCTCGTAGACGCCATGATTCTTTCATAGGACTATAAAATATCATATTGTCTTTTGGGAAAGGAAACAAGCTCCCCGGCAGTCCTTAGCGGAGACTTTCCCTCTCGGGACGGCTGGCTGCTTATCAGCCGGCTGATTGAAAATCAGGAGCCAATATGCTAATCTTTCTCGCTACCCGGTTGTGGGATAATTTTCGGGAGGAGGTCCCTTTGAGTCGGAACGGAAAATATTTTTTTACTTCGGAATCGGTGACCGAAGGTCACCCTGATAAGATTTGCGACCAGATTTCTGATGCCATCCTGGATGACCTTATCGCTCAGGACCCAACTTCCCATGTTGCCTGTGAAACGCTGGCAACTACCGGCCTGGTCTTCATAGCGGGAGAAATTACCACTGATGGTTATTGCGATTTTCAGAAGGTTGTCCGCGGCGTGATTAAAGATATCGGCTACACGGAAGCTATCTATGGGTTTGATTATAAGACTTGCGCTGTAATCTCTTCGATTCACGAACAATCGCCCGATATTGCCATAGGAGTAAGAGAAGGAACCGAAGAGCTCGGCGCGGGTGACCAGGGTTTGATGGTCGGGTATGCTTGCCGCGAAACGCCTGAACTGATGCCGATGCCGATAATCTTAGCCCATCGCTTGGCCAGGCGATTGAGCGAGGTTCGGAAGAAAAAGATATTGCCTTACCTGCGGCCAGACGGTAAAACCCAAGTGACTGTTGAATACGATAGCGGTATACCTCAACGAGTCGAGGCGATTGTTATTGCTGCCCAGCACGACGACCTGGTCAAACTCGAAACATTAAAACACGAAATCCGCGAGGAGGTAATCAACCGGGTTATCCCTCCTGATTTCATCGATTCTAAAACCAAGATTTTTATAAACGGGACAGGCCGGTTTGAATTGGGCGGACCGATGGCCGATACTGGCATGACCGGTCGCAAGATTATCGTTGATACTTACGGCGGAATGGGAAGTCATGGCGGCGGTTGTTTCTCTGGCAAAGACCCGACAAAAGTAGACCGGTCTGGCTCATACATGGCCCGGTATATTGCCAAGAACCTTGTGGCCGCCGAGCTCTGCGACCGGGTGGAAATCCAGATTGCTTATTGCATCGGCGTTTGCGACCCGGTCTCGGTAATGGTCAATTGTTTTGGAACAGCCAGGATACCCGAAGAGGTCATCGAAGAGCTTGTCCGGGCTCATTTCCCGTTGAGGCCAAAAGGAATGATTGAGCATCTTCAGCTAAGAAGGCCAATCTTCCGCCAGACAGCCTGTTATGGGCATTTTGGTCGCCACGAACCCGAATTTACCTGGGAAAAAGTCGACAAGGCGGCCATTCTCCGCAAAGAGGCGGGGTTGGATTAGTCCTGTCAAATACAGAAAACAGGAGATATCATGAATCAGAAAGTTAAGGCTGAAATAAGAGATATTACTCTTGCCAGTCAGGGCGAGAAAAAAATCGAATGGGCCGCTCGCTTTATGCCCGTGGTCAAGAACTTAGCCGAAAATTTTCGGCGCCGCCAACCTCTTAAAGGCGTAAGAATCGCCGCATGCCTTCATGTAACCAGCGAGACCGCTAACCTGATGCTCGCTCTTAAAGCCGGCGGAGCAGAGGTGGCTCTTACCGCCTCCAACCCGCTCAGCACTCAGGATGATGTCGCCGCCGCTCTTGTGAAGAATCATCGCCTGAGTGTTTTTGCCATCAAAGGGGAAGATAACAAAACCTATTACCGGCATATCCAGCAAGCCCTTGAAATCAGGCCGATGATCACGATGGATGACGGCGCCGACCTGGTGACGACAGTCCATACGAAACGCCGGGACCTCCTTTCTGGGATAGTCGGCGGGACCGAGGAGACGACCACCGGCGTCATCAGGCTGAGGAGCATGGCCCGGAAGGGAGTTCTGGCCTATCCGATTATCGCGGTTAACGACGCCAATACTAAACACCTTTTTGATAATCGCTACGGTACAGGTCAGAGTACGATTGACGGTATTCTGCGGGCGACAAATATCCTTCTGGCAGGGCTTCATGTGGTCGTCATTGGCTACGGCTGGTGCGGCCGGGGAGTGTCGATGCGAGCGCGCGGCGCTGGCGCCAAGGTGATAGTCTGCGAAGTTGACCCCCTCCGGGCGCTCGAAGCTGTGATGGATGGTTATGAAGTCATGCCTCTTTTAGAGGCGGCTAAAATCGGCGACGTTTTTATCACCCTGACAGGGGATAAAAATGTCCTCACCAAACGCCATTTCCAGCGGATGAAAGACGGGGCCATTGTCGCTAATTCCGGTCATTTCAACGTGGAAATCGATATCCCGGGTCTTGAGGCTCTTTCTTCCGAGAAGCGGCGGATAAGACCATTTGTCGATGAATACACGCTGGCTGACGGCCGCAAAATTTACCTCCTTGGTGAAGGCCGTTTGATCAATTTAGCCGCCGCCGAAGGGCATCCGGCGACCGTCATGGATATGAGTTTCGCCAACCAGGCCCTCGCCGTCGTCCACTTGAGCCAACATGGCCCGAAAATGACCAAGGATGTCCATCCAGTGCCGGTTGAGATAGACCAAACCGTCGCCTTCTTAAAGCTTAAACTGATGGGGATAAGGATTGACCGGCTTACGGCCGAACAGAAAAAATATCTATCGGAATGGAGGGAAGGAACTTAAGCCTTATTTTTCGTGGATTTGTTTAAGGTAAGAGGCCACCTGTTCCTTAAGAGCCTGGTCCTTTATAAGCGGCAGGATTTTCTCGAACCCCTCCTTCGCCTTTGTATATTGTCTATCCTTAAAATAGGCTACGGCCAAGTTAAAATTAAAATTGATATCGTCAGGAACCAGCTTGACGGCGCTGACGTAGCTTTCGATAGCCTCAGAAAGGCGGTTAAGCTTTTCCAGAATCAACCCGCGCAAGTTGTGAGCCATCGCCAGGCGGCTGTTAAACCGGAGAGCATTCTGGACCAAACCTAAGGCAGTCTCGTAGTCTTCCCGCAAAAAATACATTCGGGCTAAGTTATAGGCCGGGAGTTCTTTGGTTTGATAATTGGCATCGGCCAGGGCTTTCCTGAACTCTTCTTCGGCTTTGTCAAGATAGCCCATTTCCTGGTACAGGCTCCCCAAGTTGTTCCTGGCTTCGGAAAAACCGGGGTTAATCTCGAGACAACGGTTATAAGCGGCCAGGGCCTCCTGGAGGTTTCCTTTCATCGCTTGGGCCAGGCCGAGGGCGTTATAAGCGAGATAATGCCGCGGGTCGAGAGCAATGGCCCGGTTGAGATGCTGGATAGCCCGGTCGACATCATTGTTGTTTAAGTAAAAAAGGCCGAGGTTATACTGATATTTTGGGTCTTTCTCCCTTTGGGCTTCAATTCTTTTTTGCGGCGAGGCGCACTGGGCGAGGAGCGAAGCGATAAGAACCAAGCACCCGATAAGCTGAAAGTTTCTTTTAAGGTTTATTTTCATCCGGGGCTCCTGACAAGCAAGTTTTCTAAACGTTATATATTATATTAGCCTGGGGAAATAAGGTCGAATGCTTTTTTATCTGCTTTTGCTTGAAACCAGGCTAACCTATTCGCCCGCGGATGGCGCGGTTAAACCCTCGGGTTTTAGAGTCCGACTCATCAAGTCCACCAACGAAGAAAGAGGGTCCTTATTTTCATACAGGACTTGATAGACTTCTTGGCAGATTGGCATCTCTACCTTTTCTCTAAGAGCCAGCTGGTTAACCGAGATGGCGGTTGAGACCCCTTCAGCCACCATTCTCATCCCGGCCAGAATCTCCGCCAGGTTCTTTTTCTGGCCCAGTTGCCGGCCAACTTGATAATTGCGGCTAAGATGGCCGGTGCAGGTTAGAACCAGGTCACCAATTCCAGCGAGGCCAAAAAAGGTTTCTTGCCTTGCTCCCAGCTTGAGGCCTAACTTGGCTATTTCGAACAATCCCCGGGTAATGAGCGAGGCTCGGGCATTATGACCAAGACTAAGCCCGTCTGAAATCCCGGCAGCTATAGCAATAACATTTTTAACGGCGCCAGCCAGCTCAACTCCTATTACATCCTCGCTCGTATATACCCGAAAGTTCAAACCGGAAAGATCCCGTTGAATTCGTCCGGCAACCTCCGGCGTCCGGCTGGCACAAACGACAGCTGTCGGTAAACCCGCGGCTACTTCGCGGGCAAAACTTGGCCCGGAAAGAACTGCCAGCTCAACTTCGGGAGGAAAAAGCTCGGCCATAACTTCGGTCATTCGCATGAGCGACCCCTCTTCGATTCCTTTGGTCAAGCTGACGACTACCTGACCGGGTTTAAGATACGAAGCCATTTCGGAAAAAACTTGACGGCAAAACCGGGAGGGGACGGCAACGTAAATGACCTCGGCCGGGTCGACTGCCGCCGCCAGGTCTTGAACCGGCAAAACTTCTGCCGGAATAACGAAACCAGAGAGGAAAACATCATTAACTCGCTGCCTGAGAATCGATTCGTAAATTTCCTTTTCTCTCACCCAAAGCCTGGGAGAAAACCCCTGACGAAAAAGAAGAAGGGTAAAAGCCGTGCCCCAGCTTCCGGCCCCGACTACAGAAACCCGGTTCCTCATTGGTTTTTCTTAGGCCTCTCTTTTTTTTCGCCCAGCCGACTTTCGCTGCCGAGAAGAAGCCGGCGCAAGTTAGCACGGTGTCTTGCCCAGATGAGTCCGGTATAAAGCAAAGAAATGATAGTTAGATACGGGTCGCGGCTGACAAAATATAGTGCTGGAATAAAAATTAGCGAGGCCAAAAGCGACCCGGCTGAGACATACCTGGTCGCGGCCACCACCAGGATGAAAGCGATAGCACTCAGGAGAAGCGCTGGCCAGCAAAAAGCGGCCATCACGCCGACGCTCGTCGCCACCCCTTTCCCTCCTCGGAACCCGATCCAGGCAGGAAAACAATGACCGACAACACTCAAGAAAGAAATGGCCAGAGCTAAATAAAGGGGCTGAAGATACGTCCGGGAGATTAAAGCGGGGACAAATCCCTTGGCTACATCCAGGATTAATACCAGGAGTGCCCACCCCAGGCCTTTCACTCTAAGAATGTTGGTCGCTCCTGTGCTCTGGCTACCAAAATCGCGGATGTCCTTTTTTTCTTTTAATTTAAGGACCAAAAACCCCGTTGGGATTGAGCCGCTGAGGTAAGCCAGCAAGCCCAAAAAGACAGGCGTCGTCATCGACCAAGCTTAACCTGTTGAATTATTTTATACTCGGGGCCTTCGGGACGGAGGATGCTCTGGTAGAGCGTCACCGCGTTTGCCTCCATCTGGCCGAAATAATGGTTTTCGTGCTTCCTGAGCTCATGGCGGACCAGGTCGCAGCCGCGGAGCGATTTGACGCGGCCGAGAGTAAGATGGGGATGGAACGCTCTTGGCTCTCGCGGGAATCCCTCCTTTTCCAGGGCAACTTCCAGCTGTTCTTGCAGGCGCAGCAACGCCGGCGAAGGGTCGATGCCCACCCAGAAAACCCGGGGTGACCCCTTCTCCGGAAACTGGCCTACCGACCGGCAAATCAGCTGAAAAGGAGCATGGTTGGGACCAATCGCTTGAAGGACTGAAATGACCTTAGCAGCTTCTGTTTCCGATATCTCTCCGAGAAACTTTAGGGTAAGGTGGAGCGAATTTTCCTTGACCCACTTAACATCGGCTTTGAGCTGGCGAAGCTGGGCAAGGAGCGAATTTAAGCTTTCCTTAATTTCAGAGGCCAGGTCAACCGCAATAAAAGCTCTCATTATCCCACCTTACTCTGGCTTAAAAGGTAGCGGCGGAGGAGGTCAAGGGCTTTTTGGGATGCCTGGAGCTTAATTTGCTCCCGCGACCCAAGAAATTGATTCCGGGTTACCTGAACTTCTGAGGCTGAGGCCAGGCCGATAAAAACTAAGCCTACAGGCTTTTCGGTCGACCCGCCAGTCGGTCCGGCAATTCCAGTGGCTGAAAGCCCCAGGTGAGCCCCGCTTTTTTGCCGAATTCCTGCGGCCATATCTCGGGCTACTTCGGCGCTGACGGCGCCATGCTGGCTGATTGTAGCCTCAGAAACACCTAAAGTCTTAACCTTAGCTGAATTGCTGTAAACCACGGCCGCTTCGAGAAAATAGGCCGAACTACCCGGAACCGAGGTTAGGCGGTGGCCGATGAGGCCGCCGGTGCAAGATTCAGCCACGGCTACTGTCAGTTGCCTCGACCTGAGAAGGCTTCCGACCACCTCTTCGAGTTCCTCGCCCTTGCGGCTAAAAATATTTATTCCCAGGCGCTCCTCCAGCCTGGCTACTAAAGGCTGCAGCTTTTCCTTGGCTTGAGGTTCAGTCTCGGCCGAACAGCTAAGATGGACCTCTATCTGACCGGGATAGGCGAGAAGCGTAATGATTATCTCTTTTTCTTGAGGATAGAGGTCACGAATCCTGTCTTCAACCTGGCTTTCGGTCAAACCGGTTATCTTCAAAACCCGGCGGTAGACGCATCCCTTTCGGAAGGCTTGCAACCTCGGCCAGACTGATTCTTCAAACATCGGCTGAAGTTCGCGGGGCGGACCAGGAAGCAAGATAATTTTTTTTCCGCCGGCTTCCACCCATTGCCCGGGGGCGGTACCGACCCGATTGGCCAGCGGTTGAGCTCCGTCTAACAGGTAAGCCTGTTTCCAGTTGGAAACGGGCATTTCCATCCCCCGACGCCGGAACCTTTCTTCAATCGCTCGCAGGATTTCTGGATGGAAGGTCAATTTTTTGCCCAAGACTTCGGATAAAATCTCTCGGGTACGGTCATCTTCTGTCGGCCCGAGACCGCCTGTTATGAATAGGAGGTCGGCTTTGCTGATGGCATCTTCTAAAACGAGCCTGAGGTTTTCTCGCTCATCGCCGACTATAACCTTGAAATCAACCCTCAGGCCGAGCTCGTTAAGCCGCCTTGTGAGGAAAAGAGAATCAGTATCTTGGTAATACGGGGTCAGAAACTCTGAACCAACAGTTACAATGCCTACGCGCATGTTGCCTCAAAATATCCAGAGAATAAGCCCGAGTAAAGCCCGGGCTAAAATGCCGGCCGCCAGGTCGTCAGCCATTATTCCCCAGCCTCCGGGGAGTTTTTCGGCATAACCTATCGGGAATGGTTTAATTATATCCAGGGCTCGGAAAAGAAGAAAGGCCAGGAAGAGGTTGACCTGGGACGAGGGCAAGCCGACAAGAACAACAAGCTGGCCGCAAACCTCGTCGATAACCACCTGCCTGGGGTCATTCTTGTCCACGGACCGGGAAAAGCGGCGGCTCGCCCAAACGCCGCTGGCTATCAAGAAAAATAAGATGATTATTTCTTTCCCCAGGGCAGCGGGCTGAGGTTTGAAAAAAAACCAGATGGCAATCGGCGCCAGGCTCGCCAGGGTTCCGGGGGCCAAAGGAAAATAACCCAGGCCAAAAAAAGTGGCTATAGATTGGCTGATAACTTTCATCCTAACAAACGACCGTGCAAATCATATTGGCTTGTCCGGGTGATTTCAACCTGGTATATACCCGGACTAAGAAAAGGTTTCTTGCTATCCCGCCTGATTTTGACTTGGCCGTCAACCTCAGGAGCTTGGTATTTTGTTCGGCCAAGATAAAATTTTCCCCAGGGGTCAGTCGTTCCGTCGAGCAAGACTTCGAGCGGCCGGCCGTGAAAACGGCGGAGTCGCTCGCGGGAAATCTCAGCCTGAAGCTCCATGATTTCTCGGCGGCGTCGTTTCTTTTCCGCGGCGGGCACCGGGTCGCCCAGGGAATAAGCTTCTGTCCCTGGTTCGGCGGAATAGACGAAAACACCCAAATGGTCAAACTTGGCCTCGCGAACAAACCTAACCAAGTCCAGGAATTCCCTTTTGCCTTCTCCTGGAAAGCCAACAATCAAACTAGTTCGCAGGGCGGCATCCGGAATCCGGCGGCGAATTTTCTCAATCAGCTTAAGAGCTCGGGAGCCGTCAAACCCCCGGCGCATGAGCTTCAGCAGCCCGGGGTGGGAGTGCTGGAAAGGCAGGTCAAAATAAGGGCATATTTTGCTATCACGCATAACTTCGAGGAGCTGGTCGTCGACTTCCTCGGGAAACCCGTAAAGCCAGCGGACCCAGACTAACTTGGGGATTTTAACTAATGCCTGGAGTAGCCGGGGCAACTCGCTTTTCGGCGAACGGTCTCGCCCGAAATAGGTTGTGTCTTGTGAAATCAAGATGACCTCTTTAACCCCGGCCTCGGCCAGCTTTTCCGCTTCTCTGACGATTGAAGCCACCGAGCGGGAGCGATAAGGACCTTTGATTTGAGGAATGGTACAGAACGAGCAGGCATGGGAACAGCCTTCGGCGATCTTTATGTAGGCCCACCCTTTTGGCGTTGAAAGAAGCCGGGGCGTCTCGTCTCCGTAGAGAAACGTATGTCTTTGCGCCCGCAATTTCCTTCCCTCGAGAGCCTCGACTATCTGGCCGAGCTCTTTCACCCCCAGCCAGAGGTCGATTTCCGGGAAATCCTGGACGAGCTTTTCTCTTTCCTTGGCGACAAAGCAGCCAATAACCCCAATAAATTTCGCTGGCTCTTCTTGTTTGATTTTAAGCGCGCGTCTAATCACCCGGCGACTTTCCTGGCGAGCAGCTTGGATGAAGCCGCAAGTATTTATTAAGATGATGTCTGCTTTATTCGGGTCAGGATAGGGAACATACCCGGAAGCAGCCAACTTCCCCAGGATGACTTCGCTGTCGACAAGATTCTTGGCGCAACCAAGGTTGAGTAAACAAACCGTAGGCTTGGTAGACGAAAGCATCTAATTATTTTTGTTCTTGAAGAAATCTCAAGGATAAACCCGGTAGAGAAGACGGGGGAAAGGAATAGCCTCGCGAATGTGCTTAAGCTGACATATCCAGGCCACAGTCCTCTCGAGGCCCAGGCCAAAACCGGCGTGGGGCACAGAACCGTACCGCCGCAGGTCTAAGTACCATTCATAAGCTGAGCGCGGCAGGTTAAACTCCTCGACCCGCCGCACAAGGAGGTCATAGTCATGAATTCGCTGGCCGCCGCCGACAATTTCTCCGTACCCTTCAGAAGCCATAATATCGACACCAAGGGCGAGGTCCGGCCGTTTATTGTCAGGCTGCATGTAAAAAGCCTTAATTTTTGCCGGAAAGTGGGTAACACATACCGGCAGGTCAAAAACTTGCGACAGAAGCGTTTCTTCAGGTGCTCCGAAGTCATCTCCGTACTGCATGCTTGAACCTTTTTCCTGGAGGAGTTTCACGGTCTCCTCATAGGTCAATCGGGGGAAAGGCTTCTGGATTCTTTCAAGCGGCGCCGGGTTTCTTTCGAGCTCTTCGAGCTCTCTTTTTCTTTTTGTCAGTACCCTTTCGATGATAAAAAGAATTAGGTCTTCGGCCAAATCGATGATATCCTCGAGGGTAGCGAAAGCTACTTCCGGTTCAACCATCCAGAACTCGATTAAATGCCGTCTGGTCTTGCTTTTTTCGGCGCGAAAAGTAGGGCCAAAGCAATAGACTTTACCAAAAGCCATGGCGGCAGCTTCCATGTAAAGCTGGCCGCTCTGACTGAGGTAAGCTTTCTGGTCAAAATACTGAGTCTCGAACAGGGTGGTCGTTCCCTCGCAGGCGCTCGGGGTGAGGATGGGGGCATCGATCAGACGAAACCCGCGGCCGTCGAAAAAATCTCGGATCGCCCGGATGATTTCCCAGCGGACTTGAAGAATCGCGTGTTGTTTTCGCGAACGCAGCCAGAGGTGACGGTTTTCCATCAAAAAAGGCACGCTGTGCTCCTTGGGGGTTATCGGGTAGTCCTGGGCAATATGGACCTTTTCTAAGTCAGTAACCCAGATTTCGTACCCCCCTGGCGCCCGCGGGTCTTCGATGACGCGGCCACGGACAATAACCGATGATTCCTGGGTTAGCTCGTCGAAAAGCTCGAAAAGCGGCGATTGTTTTTCGGGGCTCGAGATTGTCGCCTGAATTATTCCTGTGCCGTCGCGCACCAGAAGAAAGCGAACTTTGCCGCTCGACCTTTTGTTATAAACCCAGCCTCTGACCTCAACCGACTGGTCTTTCCATGAGGCTATGTCTTCCACATAAACTCGCTTCATGTTGGTTGCATTATAGGCCATCTTGTGGCCGTGGTCAATTCATCCGGGTCGAGTCAATTGCGTTGCTGTCAGGTTGCCCCGGAAACCAAAAAACACCCTGAATTAGATTAACTTGGAGTACTGCGGTCAAAAAAAGGCTGGGGGAAGGAGGCGAAAGTCGCTAATTTCAAACCTGCGGTCAGGTTTGCCTTTAAAGGTGATTTGTTCTAAGCTGGGGAAGAGACATGGCTGAAATCAAAGATTTTTTGCCGGCGAAATTAATCTGCGGCATAATCGCCGGCAAAGAAATCTTTTTCGAGGCGGCCGAACAAGAGCTGGTTAAACTCTACGGCCCGGTTGACCTTAAAAGCGAGGCTTTTCCATTCGAGTATACTGATTATTACACAAGGGAGATGGGACCGGGACTCAAGCGCCGCTTCCTGAGTTTTTCCCGCCTCCGCGACCCCTCAGAGCTCAGCCTTATTAAACACGAAACCAATTCCCTGGAAGATAAGCTCAGACAATTTTTTGGCGCCTCCCGCCGCGTGGTTAACCTGGACCCTGGTATCTTAACTCCAGCCTCACTCATCATGGCCACGGCCAAGAACTTTTCCCACCGGATTCCCTTGCAGAAAGGAATCTACGGGCATCTTGAGTTTATTTTCCATAAAGGCTCGGTAAAAACTTTGGAATGGACCTATCCTGATTTCAGGATAAACTTGTATTATCCTTTCTTTCTCGAAGCGAGAAAACTCTATCTAAACCAGCTGAAAGAAGCCAGGGTTTAAACGGGAAATTCTTGCTGCAGCTGTTGCCGTCCTCTCTCGAGCTCGACGAGGAAAATTTTTACACCGGAGAAAAATTTCTTTCTTTTTTTCCTTCGGCCTTTTGCCGGATAAAACGAAGATAACCTTTGAGGTTCGGGTCCTTACCGAGCAAGGCCTCGGCCGCTCTCAGGGAGCCCATTACTTCGTGGTCGCAGGGGTCGATAATGGCTGCGTCCAGCCCGGCTTCTACGGCCAGGGCAAGCAGCGTCCGGTTAAGGAGCGAGCGACGGGGGAGCCCGAAGGAAACATTGCTGATTCCGGCCACAGTCCGGTACTGGGGAAGCCTGGCCTTGATGGCCCGCAACGATTGAATAAAAAGCAAACCTGCCCTGTAATCAACGCCAATTGGCCTGACCAGCGGGTCGAGAAAAACATCAGCCGGGTTAATGCCTTCCTTTTCGAGGGAATGAGCCATTTTCAGGGCGGCTTCCAGGGCCTCCTGCGGGGTTTGGGGCAGTCCGGATTCTCCCAGGCAAAGAGCAATGATAAGCGGTTTGTATTTTTTTACGAGAGGAATAAGCCTAGGCCATTTTGTTTTTTCTAAGGTGAGAGAGTTAAGCACGGCTCGACCCTGATGAACGCTAAGGCCTGTCTCGATGGCTTCATGATGGGGTGAATCAATCGCCAGCGGGAGGTCGGTTTTTTCCTGGATTAAAGGAACAGCCCACTTGAGGAGTTCAACCTCCTGGTCGGGAAGGGCGGAGGCATTCAAATCCAGGAAATCAGCGCCTGCCGTTTTCTGGCGCCGAGCTTCCTCTAAAAGAAAAGAAGCGTCTTTTTTCTCCAGCGCTTCCCGGACGGGAAGCCGACTGGAATTCAGCCTTTCGCCGATGATGATCATTGCGGGAGTACCAATCGTTTAAGCTTTTCGATATGTTCCGGTGTAGTCCCGCAACAGCCGCCAACGGCCTCGACTCCCGCTTTCAGGATTTTTTCAAAAGGAGCGACAAATTCATCAACCGTCTGAGAATAAACTAACTGGCCGTCCGGGCCTATTTCTGGCTGGCCGGCGTTCGGCTGAATCAGCAGAGGGAGAGAAGTTGCGGCTCGGAGGATTGGTACCAGGTCGGCCATATCATTGCTGGTTAACGTGCAGTTAGCCCCAGCGCCGTCGGCCCCGTTAGCTTCGAGAGCCTTCAAGCAAGCTTCGGGCGTATTACCCATGAGGGTGAAAAAACCCCGGCCGGTTCGCTGAAAGGTCATGGTGACCAGAACAGGAACCGAAGGGACGACCGTTTTAGCCGCTCTCAGGGCGCAGACCGCTTCCCGCAAATCATACATCGTTTCTATAAGGAGAACATCAACTCCTCCCTCAGCCAAAGCCTCGGCCTGGAGCCTGAACCCGGCTTCGAGCTCGTTCTCTTCCAGCGGCCCGTAAGGCTTTAGGAATTTGCCCGCCGGACCCATGCTGCCGGCCACAAACTGGCCATCTTTTTTTAACTCTGAAGCGAGCGAGGCAGCCGCCAGGTTCAGTTCTTTCGCTTGACCGGCCAGGCCATGCGCCTCAAGCTTAACCGGATGGGCGCCAAAGCTGTTGGTTGTCACCACCTGGGAACCTGCCTGCCAGTAGCTCTGATGAATTTCCTGGACGGCTTCAGGATGGGTAAGGTTCCAGGTCTCCGGGCATTCTCCCCGGGCCAGACCTCGTCTGATTAGCTGAGTCCCCATGGCGCCGTCGAAAAGCAGACGTCCTTGCCTTAATCTTGATAAGAAACCCTGGTCGTTCAATTTTTCCCTTCCTCGGGATGAAAGGCTGAAATCGCCCTGAGTTTATCGATTATTTCAGGCAACTCCCTCAACACCACGTCGATGTCTTCGTCGCGGTTAAACCGGCCCAAGGAAAAGCGAATACAGGAACGGGCAATCTCCGGTTTAAGCCCTATACCCAACAACACATGAGAAACCTCTTCGGATTCTTCACTACAAGCAGAGCCGGTAGAGACATAAACTTCTTTGGTGGCTAAAGCAAGAAGGATGGCCTCAGCCTCGAGCCCCGGAAAAGCAAAATTGAGAGTTCCCATTACTCTGTTCTCGGGATGGCCATTGAACTTCACATGCGGTATTTTTTCTTCAATTCCTTTTTTCAGCCTCAAAGCGAGCTTCTCGACTTTTTCTTTATCTTTTTTCCATCTTTCCTTGAGAACCCTGACCGCTTCGGCAAACCCCACAATCCCGATAGTGTTTTCTGTCCCGGCGCGCAAGCCTCTTTCCTGATGTCCCCCATGAATAAACGGATGAATATTAGTTCCCTTCTTGATATAAAGGGCCCCGACCCCCTTGGGGCCGTAAATCTTGTGAGCTGAAACCGAAAGCAGGTCGACCCCAAGTTTGGCCACGTTAACTTCAATCTTACCAAATGTTTGAACGGCGTCGGTGTGGACAAGGACTCCTTTTTTCTTCGCTATGGCGACCACCTGTTCAATCGGCTGGATGGTGCCAATCTCGTTGTTGGCGTGCATGATTGAAATCAAAGCCGTATCAGGGGTGATGGCATCTTCGAGGAAATCGAGGTCAATAACTCCTTGAGAATCAACCGGGACATAAGTCACCTTATAGCCTTTTTTCTCCAGGTACTGGGCGGTCCGCAGCACGGCCGGATGCTCGATGGCTGAGGTGATGAAGGCTTTTTTTTCAGGGAAAGCGTCCATTACGCCAAGGATAGCAAAGTTATCAGCTTCTGTCCCCGAGCCTGTGAACACTATTTCCGACCGCTGAGCCCCTATGGCGGCGGCGATGACCTCGCGGCATTCGGTCAATATTTCCTTAACCCGGCGGCCAAGCGGATAAAGGGAAGAAGGGTTGCCGAAGTGCTCCTCCATGAAGCTCGCCATAGCTTTTATAACCTGCGGGTCGAGGGGGGTAGTGGCGTTATTATCAAGATAAACCATCTCTTCCTCCGCTTCTTTTCCTGGTAATTTTGCCCAGGAGAGAAGGAATAAATTATAAATCCAGAGGCTTCAGCCGGCCAGTCTAATTTATAAATTTGGCTTTAAGTACTTTTACCACCTCACCGCCGGCTCTTTTCTGGCCTTCTTCCGCCGCCGCGCCAATATGGGGCGTCACAAACACCTCGGGATGGTCGATAAGACTAAAATCAACCGGCGGCTCATTCTCGAAAACGTCGATGGCGGCTGCTTTAACCTTGCCTTTATTCAAGCCCTCGAGCAAGGCTTTTTCATCGACAACTCCACCCCGGGCGGCGTTGATTATGACCACGCCGTCTTTCATCTTCTCGATTTGTTCCCGCCCGATTAAGTATTTCGTCTCCTTGGTCAAGGGAACATGGAGCGAAATTATGTCGGCTGATGCCAGGAGTTTATCCAGGTCAACCATTTCTACCGGCAAATCAGTCCTGGGTTCAACCACGTCATAGGCGATGATTTTCATCCCGAAAGCGAGGGCTCGCTTGGCTACCTCCTGGCCAATCCGGCCAAACCCGATTATCCCGAGTGTCTTGCCGTAAAGCTCGGTGCCAGTCAGGGCTTTTTTCTCCCATTTATGTTCCTTGAGCGACTGGTTTGCCCGGCCGAGCTTGCGGACTGCAGCCAGCATCAACCCCAAGGTCAATTCGGCCACCGAAATTGAGGTGGCCGCCGGCGTGTTGGCGATTTCCACTCCTTTTTCTTTGGCGGCTTCGACATCAATATTATCCAGGCCAATGCCAGCCCGGATAATTAGTTTTAAGTTAGCCGCGGCTTCGATTACCTTTCTGGTAACTTTAGTAGCGCTGCGAACCACAATCACTTCGTAGTCAGGGATGGTTCGGACAAGCTCGGCTTCGTCCATCCCGGTTTTCAGGGTAACTTCGAATTGAGGGATTGACCGGAGCTCTTCTAAGGCTTCCTTGTCGAGAGGGTCGGCTAATAATATTCTGGTCATTTCCAATTCTCCCTTAAGACTTTTTCAGCGGCGGCCACTCCTTGACCAACCTCGAAAGAAAACCCGAGGTCGAGCAAAGTCATCTCGAGAGCGGCCAGGGCGGTAATGATATCAAAGCCGCCCATATAACCAAGATGAGCAATCCGAAAGATCTTCCCTTTATAAGGGTCCTGACCACCGGCAATGTAAGCCTGGTATTTGCTCTGCATGGTCTTAACCAATTTCACCCCGTCGACGCCGGCCGGAACCTTGACCGCTGTTAAGATGTTCCCGGGCCGCTTGGCTAAAAGCTCCAGACCGAGAGCCTTGACTCCAGCCCGAGTAGCCTCGGCCAGAATCCGGTGATGCTCGAGCAGGGCGTCGAGCCCCATAGCTTTAATCCGGTCAAGGGCTTTCTTCTGCTGAATGATGAGCGAGACCGCCGGCGTCCAGGGAGTCGTCTGCTTTTCTAAGTTTTTCTTGGCCGCTTTGGCGTCAAAATAAAACCGGGGGAGAGTAGCTTTTTCGACCAATTTCCAGGCCTTGGGGCTAAAAGCGATATAAGCCAGTCCAGGCGGAATCATCAAAGATTTCTGCGAGCCCGTAACTAAGACGTCCACCTTCCAGTCATCCATCGGGCAGGGGGTCGCCCCCAGACCGGAAATCCCATCGACTACGAGGATGGCCTCAGTCGCGGCCACCACTTCTCCAAAACCCTGGATATCATAAACGGCGCCGGAAGAGGTTTCCGACAGGGTAGCAAAAACAGCTTTCACTCCTGGGTTGCTTTTGAGTTCGGCCGCCAGCTGGTCCCTGGTAAAATCTTCGCCCCAATCGAGGATGATTTCTTTTACTTCGACACCGTATGCCCGGCAAATCTTGCCCCAGCGTTCGCCAAACTTGCCGCCATTAATGGTAATCACTTTATCGCCCGGGCAGAGGGTGTTAACCACAGCTGTCTCCATCGCGCCCGTGCCGGAAGAGGTCAGGATAAACACATCCTGCTTAGTTCCGAAAACATACTTGAGGCCCTCGCTTACTTCCATAAAAATGGCGGAAAACTCGGGTGTCCGGTGGTGAATAATCGGCTCGGCCGCCACCGAGAGGACATCCTCAGGAAGAGGAGTTGGTCCCGGAGAAAGGAGATAATACTTTTTAAACATATTATTCCTCCTTTGAAAATATTAACTCACTTAAATTAACAGAATCCTTATAGGGAGTCAATCAAATCTGGCGGAGGATTTCGGTCAGCAGAGCTGTTCTTTCGACCAGGGAAGGAAGCAAGAGATGTTCATTCTTTGCATGGATGCCGTCGCCATCCGGTCCCAGGCCGTCAAGGGTGGCCACGCCCGTGCTCGAAGCGATCGAGGCGTCAGACCCCCCGCCCGTTTTTCCTTCGGTAAGCATGATTCCCATTCCCTCGGCAATGGTTTTTACCTGACGGAAGAACTGGATGCTTGCCGGAGTTTTTTCTAAAGGCGGGGTGAGACTTTCTTGGAAGGACTTGAGCTTTGTGCCCGCGAGACCGGGCTTCAAATCACGGAAAAATCGCCAGATTTTCTCCTTCTGAGCACTCTTCCAGAACCTAAGGTCGACAACCGCCCAGGCTTTTTCGGCCACGATGTTCGGTTTTTCCCCGCCGCCGATAAGCCCGATGTTGGCTGTTATTCCGCCCCGGCGAATCTGATTGAGTTTCCGCAATTGAGCGATGAGTTCTTCGACCGCGCTTACGCCCTTTTCGGGTGTCCCGGCATGCGCCCCCTTACCGAAAGCTTCTAAACGGACGACCAGCCTTCCTTTGCGTTCCGTCTTGAGCCCGCCTCCAGGCAAGGCCGGCTCGAGGCAGAGGACAAAACCGGCTTGCCGGGCTAATTTCAGAATAACATCATGAGCCTCTTTGTTGCCAGTTTCTTCGGCTGAATTTATGAAAATTTCTATGGGTCGAGGGCAATGTATATCTAAATCAGCCAACGCCTTGACGGCGGTAAAAGCCATTACCAGGCCTGCTTTCATGTCCAGGGTTCCTGGTCCATAAATTTTGTCGCCTGAAATAAAAAAAGGCATCTGGTTAAGCTGGCCAACAGGCCATACTGTATCAATGTGGGTAAGAATTAGAACCGGCCGCGCAGCCGCCTTAGATTTAGTTTTGGCTCCAAACTGAACCAGGTAGAAATCGCCCACCTCTTTCTGCGGAAAACGCTTCAGGCGACAGCCAATCTTCCTGAATTCTTCAGTTAAAAAGGCAGAACAAGCATCAACGGCCTTCTTATCCTGGGTAGGGGATTCACGGTGGACCAGCTCTTTCAAAAGCTGGACCATTTCCCCCTGCTGAGAGCGAAAATAGAGGACAAAATCCATTGAGCCTCCTTTTACCATTTCTATATTAAATTGAATTTGATTCGCTTGCAACCTGAAAATACCCTTTGGCCTAGAGTCAACAAGCTTTGGGTATGGCGAATGATTATGTTTAAAAAAGCTTAAAACTGCTAAGAGTGCTAAGGTTATATCAGTATGGTTGGTCTAATAGATTTGGCTAAACAAGCCTCGAACTTAAAGAGAATAGGCCTCAGAGCCAGAGGCTGGCTGTAAAATAAGGGAGAGAAAAACCGTCTATTTAGAATGAGGTTTTTATTATAATTATTCAGAGGAAGAACCGAATAAAGATTTTGTCTGGACAAGAGAGAAATCTTTAATATTTGTTTCGATAGGGAAAAACGATGAGGCAAAGAAAGGTTTTGGCCACCTGGGCTTTCTGCTTTCTGGTAATTCTCCTGGCGAATTTCAGTCTAAGTTCGGCCGCAATAAGGTCAATTTTTTTTATCGATATCGCCCGAGTCGAGGCGAGGCAAAAAGGATGGGAAAATTTCTGGGCAGCCGGGTTCGGGGCTTCTTTCCCCCTGACGAGGAACTTCCTTATTTTCCTGAATTACAGCCGCTGGCGCTTTGACATCTCACCTAAGGATACAAGGCTCTTAGCCGGCCAACTGACGCTTTCTCCCTTAACCTCAGGGGTTTATTTTCTGTTATTCCCCCGGTCGACCGTGTC
Organism: Candidatus Aminicenantota bacterium; assembly: GCA_037441905.1. Lineage (GTDB taxonomy): Bacteria > Acidobacteriota > Aminicenantia > Aminicenantales > CALLJL01 > CALLJL01. The sequence continues at coordinate 48,109 of JBBIRF010000001.1, read as the reverse complement.
GCCAATCTTTTCTTGTGGCCTCGGGTATCTTTTTTCCCAGTATCGTCCGGCCGAGAAAGGTTTAGTAACTATCCCGGAGATTATCAAACTCTCGAAAAAAGTGGCGGGAAATTTTAACTGGGAAGTTGGCGCCGGAATCTCTGTCCGGCTCTCGCGAAGGCTGAGCCTCTGGTTACAAGCCGAGCGTTACCAGAGCAACCTTAAGGTCGAAACCACGGTCGTCGACCTCAACCTGGGGACTATCAAAACAACACAGAGTCTCAAATTTGCGCCGATTTTGTATCATCTTGGTATTCAACTTACTTTCTGATTCCCCTGATTCGCCGACATTTTCAGGAAACGAGGGTGCGGGTCCGGTGCCAGAGTCGGCCTGCCGCCCGAATTACGCGGCCTAATGGCCGCTGTCCTAAGTGAACCGCCCTGAAGCGGCAGATTTCATGGCAGCAAAGGCAATGAATGCATTTTTCAAGATTAATAAACGCTCGCTCGCCGACCATGTTGATGGCCTCAGCCGGGCAGGCCTGCTGGCAATCGGCGCACCCCGTGCAGCTCGCTCGGTTGATTCGCGGCAGGAAAGCTAATTGCTCCTGAAAATAAGCATAAAGGAAAGATGGCCAGTGCCGCCGGAACAGGCTGACGGCGACCGCCGACAGCTTAAAATCAGGAATCAGCACGTCAGCCAGAGGCTCACCCTTTATCTTCACTTCCTCGACCTTGCCTAACCCGAGCTCGCGGCGATAGGCATGTCTGGTTGTAAAAACCAGCTCGGGAGCCAACCCGATGATTTTTCCGGCAACCGCGTCTAACGCCACGGCGTCCCTGCTCGCCAGAATTAGACCCACCTCCCGGGGATTCCCGGATGAAGGCCCCTCTCCCTCCATCGCCACCACCGCGTCCATTATGTTTAAATCAGGCGGCCGGACCGAAAAGATGTCCACGAGGACGTTGGAAAAATCCTCGTTCCAGATATGCTCCCGATGGCACTTGAGCCTGAGGCCGTGGGGAATAAGGCCGAAGATATTTTTTACCGCACCGGTATAAATCGTGAAAGAATGGGTTTTGAGTTTGGGTAAGTTGAGCAAGCAATCGGCCTCCAGGGCTTCCCGAGAAAAATGAATTCTGTCGAGAATTTCGCCGTTTACTGGTATTTCCCGGAATCCTTTTTCTTTAAGACTGCTTAGCTCGACGCCGAGGTCGGCCAGGACCGCCCGATAACCGCAGGCCGAAAAGGCGTCTCCCTGGCGAAAAGAAATATCGTCGCCGACGACGACCGAAACATTCCAGTTCTTGAGAAACTTAACCACTTCCCTCACAAAATTAGGGTGGGTAAATATTGCTTTTTCCACCGGAGCAAAAGGCGAGAGTAGGTTTGCCTTTATAAAGACCCTGATTTTCCCCCTGAAAAGCCCATCCAGGTCACCGAGAAGAGCCAGGGTTTTCTCGAGAGAGGCGCCCAAGGTTTTTGAATCATAAGTGTTAGCCCGGGAGATAGCGACGGCGCTCATCAGCCATCGGTCATTCTACAAAGAGGACGGTGAAAAAACAATAAGGAAGGGGTTTCAAATATTTGACACGATTAATCACTTGTGAGATAGGAAAAGCTGGTTAAGAAAGGAGGCCAAATGAAGACCAGCTTAAACCGTCGTGGTTTTTTAAAAGGGCTTGGTTTTGCCCTGGGAAGCTTGGGGATAAACGGGCTTAAGGAGCCAGCCTCCGGCTTTCCCCTTGAGACAAAGCTTAAAGAGATAGCCGGGCTCGACCCGAAAGAGGTAGCCAAGGACGAGAGCTTCTGGTTTCAGGTTCAGGCAGCTTTTGATGTTGATAGAAGCATAATTAACCTCAATAACGGAGGCGTCCATCCTGCCCCGCGCGTGGTCATGGAAGCCCTCCATCGCTACCTTGATTTTGCCAACGGCGCGCCCACCCAGAACTCGTGGGGCTATATCAGGCCGCGCAAAGAATACATTCGGCAGCGGTTAGCCGAAACTTTCGGCTGTTCTCCCGAGGAAATCGCTATCACCAGAAATGTGACCGAAAGCCTGCAGATTGCCCTTTTGGGAATCGACCTCAAGCCCGGTGATGAAATTCTGACGACGACTCATGATTATCCATCGATGAAAAATGCTTTGTTCCAACGGGAGAAAAGGGAAGGGGTTAAAGTCAAGTTAGTTCCTTTCCCTTACCCACCAGCTTCGATGAACGAGCTCGTTGATTGTTTTGCCCGCAACCTTAGCTCGCGCACGAGGATGATTCTTGTTTGTCACATAACTAATCTTACAGGCCAAATTTTTCCGGTACGGGAAATCTGCCAGCTGGCCCGAGAAAAAGGAATCGAGGTGGTCATCGACGGCGCCCACTCTTTCGGCCACTTTGTTTACCAGCAAAAGGACCTCGATTGCGACATCTACGGCGGAAACCTCCACAAATGGATGATGGCTCCGATTGGTACGGGGTTTTTGTATGTAAAAAGAGAGAAGATAAAAAAAATCTGGCCGCTCTTTCCATCCTCCGACCCTCAGAGTGATGACATCCGGAAGTTCGAATCCTACGGCACTCATCCGGAGCCCATCTGGCTGGCTGTCGGCGAAGCTCTGAGTTTTCACCATAGCCTTGGCCCAAAGAGAAAAGAGGAAAGGCTCCGTTACCTTAAGGATTACTGGGCCAATGCTTTATCCAAGCTACCAGGAGTAAGAATTTTGACCTCGCTTGACCCGAAGATGTCCTGCGGCCTGGGCTCTTTTACGGTGGAGAAAATGGACATGGGGCGATTGGCCCAGGTTCTGATGGAAAGGCACAAGATCCACACGACGGCCGGCGTCCTGCCTGATAACGTGCCCTTCATGCGCATCACCCCTTCGATTTACACGACTCGGGAAGAGCTCGACTTCTTCATCGAAGTGGTAAGTCATTATATCGAGAAAGGGTTGCCGGCATAATAACTCTGGACTAAAAACAAATCCTGAAACGAGTGCTTCATACTTCCCAAGAAATGAAGCGCCAGGAAATTATATCTAGTTGACAGCCTCCTGATTTGTTCCGATATTGATATTAAAGGATGAAAAGAAGGGATTTTCTTGCCCAAGCAGCGGGCGGAGCTTTTTACTTTTTATCATCGGGGAGAAAAGGCCTGGCTTTCCTGGGAGAAGAAAAAACTGACCGCCTGTATCCCTCTTATCTCCAGGCAGAAAAAGAAGGTATTCTTAAAGAAAGAATCGAGGCCCTGATGGCCATCTACGAGAATTGTCATCTATGCCCGCGCAACTGCCGGGTCAACAGGCTCCGGGGAGAAACAGGCGTTTGCCGGGCGACAAGCCGGGTCAAAGTTTCGAGTGCCTTTCCGCATTTCGGAGAAGAGGCCCCCCTGGTTGGCCAGGGCGGCTCGGGGACAATCTTTTTTTCCAACTGCGGGCTGCGATGCGTTTTTTGCCAGAATTATACTATCAGCATCGAGGGAGAAGGAGTTGAAATCTCGGATGAGCAGCTCGCCCAGACGATGCTTAAAATCCAAGGGTTCGGTTGTCACAATATTAACCTGGTCACGCCAACCCACTATGTCCCGAACATCGTCAATGCCGTCAGGATTGCCGGGAAAAAAAGCCTTCGTCTACCGCTTGTCTACAATACCGGTGGTTACGATAACCCGGAGGTCATAAAGCTTCTTGACGGCATTGTTGATATTTACCTTCCAGACCTAAAGTACAGCGAGCCAGCTAAGGCGGCTCAATATTCCGAGGGAGCTTATAATTATCCTTATTATGCTAAGTTGGCCATAAAAGAGATGTACCGTCAGGTCGGCGACCTGGTCACGACTGAACGGGGAGTAGCCAGGCGAGGCTTAATCCTGCGGCATCTGGTGATGCCTAACGGGGTAGCTGGAACCAGGGCCGTTATCCAGTTTATAGCTGAAGAGCTTTCACCCACAACCTATGTCAACCTGATGGACCAGTACCGGCCTGAATACCGCGCTAAGGATTTTCCTGAAATTGCCAGGCGGCTAAAAAGAAGCGAATTCCAGGAGGCCCTGACTTGGGCGAAGGAGTTTGGGCTAAAAAGGGTGGCTCGAAGCTAAACAAAGTTTTTCTGTTGATTGATTTCTGCGGATAAATAGCTTAAATTTTAACCCGTCAATATAATGAAAAAGGTCAGGCCTATTAGCTCGCGTCGGCTGTCAGTTGCCGGTATATTTATTAATTTTTTTTTAATAATCATTTTGATTATTTTTTTGCCGCTTGTCCTTCGTCCCGAAATTTATTACCCCTGGAAAGAAGTCTATATCGGCGCCCTCGACAGCAAAGCCCTGACCGGTCTGGTTTTTATGGTCGGCCCGGGGCAGGGGTTTGCCTGGCGATTGAAAGTGACCAAAAACGGCCAGGTGGCCGATAACCTGGATATGCTCGACCTGCTGGCTGAGGTTGGACCCCACTCGCCTGACGGTCAGTATGCCCGGCTGAAGCTCGACGTCCAGCTCCCGTTCCAGAGGGGGGCCGAAACCCCTCTCCTGATTAAGCCTCCGCCCAAGGGCGATACCCTGACTCTCGAGTGGTCCAGGCTCGACGAAAAAACGGTTATCGGCCGGATAACAGCTCCTTCATTCGTCAACCTCCACCTGACCCATTATTATCCCTGGGATACGAGCGGTACTTATCGGGTGAATTCTCGGGGAGAAATCACCGGCGAGACCCGCGAAGCTCCCAAGTTTTATTATTACCTCTGGACAGATAGACCCGGGACAACCGTCTCGCCCACCCAGGGAGTGGAGATTACCCAGTCGTTCTCTATGGAAAAGAATTCAAGCGTTTATTTTGTCGCCGGCATAGATTCGGAAGCTGATTACTTGCAAAAAAGGCTTTATCGTTACCACAACCGGGGCACGATCGACACTTTCCTCGAGGAGGAGGCAAAACGCTACCAGCGGAAAAGGCTTAAAATAACCGGTCTTTATGAAGAAGTCCCCGAGGCAATAACCAATAATATTTTCTGGACAGTTCTTTACCAGCCCGGGGCCCATCGCCTCTACACGCCGGCCGGCCGGAAATGGATATTTCCCAACCCGGAGGGAACGCCCGACGATTGGACCATCTTCGAGTGGGACTCCTTTTTCAACGCTCTGGAGGCCTCGGTTGAAAGTAGCTATCATGCCCAGCAAATTGTGACCGCCGTCCTCGAAACCCAGTATCCCAATGGAAATATTCCTAACTGGCGAAGCCGGACAAACGGGACACCAGACCGTTCCCAGCCTCCGGTAGGCTCTTTTGTCGTCTTGAAACTTTTTCTGAAGACCGGGGATTTTGAGATTCTTCGTCGCTCTTATCCCTATTTGAGAAGATGGCATGCCTTCTGGAAAAAACCCGGAGCTCGCGGCACCCCGCGCCGCGACGGCAATAACGACGGCCTCCTTGAATGGGGTTCAGACGAAGACCTCGTGCCAGCGCGTAAATATCCAACCTGGGAAGAGAATGCCTCGGGTAAGCAACGGGCCATGTGGGAAAGCGGTCAGGATGACCTGCCAAACTGGGACGAAGCCGGGTTTGACGAGGCCACCGGCACTTTAACCATGAACTGCCTGGACTTGAATTGTCTTTATGCTCTTGATGCCTGGTGCTTAGCCCAAATCGCCCGTTTTCTCCAGGATGCTCGAGCCTATGACGAATACATGAAAGAATATAATCAATTGCGCGACCTGATTAACCGCACTTTCTGGAATGAAAGCGAGGGTTTCTACTTTGACCGTCATTGGAATGGCCAGTTTTCCCGACGCAAGGCAGCTTCGAATTTCTATCCCCTGCTGGCGAGGATTCCCGATGAAGAGAGGGCTCTCAAAATGGTTCGCCGCCTTCTTAACCCAAAAGAGTTCTGGGGTGATTACGTCCTGCCGACGATTTCCCGCGACGACCCAGCCTTCCAGGACCAGCAGTACTGGAGAGGCACTATCTGGCCGCCGACGAATTACTTAGTCTATCAGGGTCTGAAGGCCTACGGTTTTGACGCCATCGCCTCTGAGTTCGCCAAGAAAAGCGCCGACCTTTTTCTGCGAGCCTGGAAGACTTTTCAAATCTGCCCGGAAAATTTCGATTCCCGGACCGGCGAGGCAGGCGGCCAGAAATACCAGAGCTGGGGGCCTCTCTTTGCCTTAATTGCTCTGGAAGAATACATTGACTTTACTCCCTGGGAGGGGTTTAGGTTCGGAATGATAGCCCCCGAAAAAGAGGGAAAGCTTTCTCGCTTGGCGATTCAAGGCCGCCACTATGAGGTCGAGGTCTCTCGTAAGAAAATTATTTTGCGGGAAGAGGGTCGGGAAATTATAAAAACTAACGGCGGAGCCGTCTTCCGTCAATTTCTATATTCTGACAGCGAGGTCTCTTTCAACCTTCATACTTTAAAAGAAAGAAAAATCGAAGTTAAGTTTATAAAAAAAGGCAAGTATCAACTTTCCCTGGATAACGTTGTCCGCCAGGTTTTCCGGGGTGATGAGGTTAGCTTCACTGTTCCGGAGGGGAATCATTCGGTGCTAATTCAGATGCTCGAAGAGGGATAGCTGGTGGCAAAGGCTATTTTCTTGGAGCTGGCGAAGCTTCGACAGCTCTCTTGAGCGTATCCCCGCGAAGCCCCTGCCTGAGAGCCTCGAGGGCCAGGACTTCCTCTGGCGGAATATTTCCAAGGTTCACGTTCGGGCCGAAGCGAAGGATTAGGTCCTGTTGCTGATTTTTTAAAGGCGCTTCCCAGATAAGAAGGTCGGGGTCACCGACTCCCGAGGCAATCTTCTCCATTTCTTCTGGTTTTGTTTTCCCTTGCTGGTCGAAAATTCCCACCCCGCGGCCGGCCTCGCGGGCCTCGACAATTACTTTAAAGGCGCCGTTGGCGATGTCATGTCGGGCAGTATCGATTAGCTCCGAAAGGGAAGGAGCTTCTCGCGGGTCCTTTTTCCCGACTTCAGTAATCACGGTAAAACCCCAATCTAAACACTGACGGATAACCTCTCGGCGGCGGTCAAGCGGGATTTCGATTGTCCCGTCCGAGACCTCGATAGCTGTGAAACCAAGTTCCCTGGCGCGGGTTAAATAGGGTTCGACAACATCCCGCCATACGGCCACTTCTAAAAAAGTTCCGCCGGGCATCACGAGAATTCCGCCGGCTTTTAACCGTCGTATTTTTTCCTGCAGCAAGCCAAAATCATAGAAGGCCGACGTCCCGAAGGTCAATTTCACCACGTCCACGTAATCGCCGGCCGTAGCAACGAAGTCGTCGACCTGGTTCAAGCCCAAGCCTTTATCAATGACCATAGTAATTCCCGTCGACCGCGGTTTAGAACTCCGGCCGCTCTCTGGAGCTTCGATCACTCCGTCCCAGGCTTTGATATTCATGAACCGTCTCCTCTTTTTATATCTATATTAAGCGAAAAAATTTCTTTCCATCCTGGAAATGGGCATCGACCAAGCCCGAAAATAGCGAAAAAACGAACAGGCTGAGTTCCTAAAACAAAAAACTTTCCCGGGTGCGCTAAGACCGTCCTCTTGTTCATCTCCCTTTTTAATCCCTTAAAATGTTTCCCCAACAATCTCTGGGGTTAGAAAGGACTTCGACCGGAGGCTGAAGTTCGGGCTGGGCCAGGAGGTTAAAAACCGCCCTGAGTCTGGCGGCGGCTAATTCCCGCGAGTCGAGACCAGGTATAGCGAGGACGTCATAAAGAACAAAGGAAGCGGCGATTTTTTCAGTCAGGTTGGCGAATAACAGCCGAGCGGCCTTTCTTTGGTCTTCAATCGGCCAGGCCTTAAACCCCTCCCGGCCTTGTTCAATTCGGGGGAAAATAATAAGGCACTCAGGAGAAACCAGGCTGGACGAAGACGACTGGTAAGCTGATAAATCGAAGGCAATTTTTTTCTGCCACTCACCGGATAAATCTTCTTCCTTAATCAGGTCTGGCGGCAGAAAAGAGGGAAAATCATGGCGGAGGGTGCCCAAGCGGATATTGTCGATTAACGACCCTTTGAACCACCTTACTTTTCCATTCTCCAATTTAAAATGGACGGTTTCCGTGGAAAACAGCCGCAGCCCCCGGCCCAAACCGCTCAAAAGATAAACTGTTTTCCCGCTGCCGGCTCCGCCGACGACCAGATATAGCCGGTTTTTTGACTCATCGACCAGGCCGCAGGCATGGAAGCTGTATATTCCGTGGTTTCTCTCGAGTTCCCTTAAGGTTAATCGGTAGAGAAACCCCTGGTTGCCCCAAAAGGAAAACCGGCGGTCTGAGGCTCGTTGGCTGAGCTGGACAAAGGGGCCCCGGAAAAACCAGCTCTTCCCTTCAATTCTATATTCGGGCTCCGCAAGAGCTTCATCCTCCACAAAAATATATCCGTCAGCTTCTTCCCCGGGCCAGGCAACTGGCAGAATTTCATGGAAGTCGGTCAAGAGCGAGGGGACCTCCACCGGGCCAGGCAGAGCCGGAAGAAGCTCCTCTCGGTTTGAGGCCAGGCCAAAACAGCAGGCAAGAATCTTGACTCCTAAACGATATGGCAACGCTTGCTCTTGGGGTTTCATTTTAGCGCTTGCTTAACATCATGAAGATAGAAGGATAATGAATTGCCCTCTCCATGGCAATACCCGGGAGCCAAAAGGTTTACTTTTTCTTTTCTCTTTATGTAACTTTTCCTCGGCATGTGTTTTTCCAGGCGTCACTTTTGCGCTAAGTGAATAGCGGCTATACCGCCGCAAAGAGGGATAACCTCTACCCGGGAAAACCCGGCCTGGCCGAGCAACCTGGCAAGCTCGGCGGCGGAAAAAAAACGGGGGATGGTGTGAGCCAGGTAGGCATAAGCCGGGTAATTGCCTGAAATCAACCGGCCCACAGGTTTAACCACCGACCTGACGTAAGCGTGAAACAGCCGCCGGAGCCAACGGTTTTCAGGCTGACTTGTTTCTAAATTCAAGAAAAGCCCTCCAGGCCGCAGAACACGATAAAACTCGCGATAACTTTGAAGCAAGGCTTCTTTGGAATGATAAAGGTTTCGGGTGGCAAAGGAAATGGTCACAAGGTCGGCGGTTTCGTCCCGCAAAGGCAGCATCCGGCTGTTAGCCTGAATAGGAAGAATGATACTTTTATGATATCTTTTTAGCCGTATTCTGGTTATCATCGGTCGGCAGAAATCAACTGCCAGGATGGCTGTTTTCTCCGGCACCTGGCGTGCCAGATTCTTGGCCATATCGCCTGTTCCCGAACAAACGTCCACCCATAAGGAACCGCCGGCTTCGGAAGCTTTGGCCGCCGCTTTCCGGCGCCAGTAAAAATCAAGCCCCATGGTCAGGACATGATTAACCAGCTGGTAAGTAGGCGCCACGTGGCCGAAAAGCTTAGCTATGGCTCGCTCTCTTTTTTCCATCCTGTTTCATCCAGAGAAGCGTCTATTTTAGCACATAAGAAGGCGGAGGAGAGGCCGCGGGTACCTGAAGTCACTAATTGACTTTCGGCGTTCATTCTCGGCTTTCCGTTGGGGCAAAAATAAATTGGTCAAGAGTTTTCCGGAGATAGGGTCTTGAAATCATCAGCCTGAGGAATAAACGGGTGGGGGGGTAAACTTTCAATTTTCAGCCAATAAAAACGCTTGAATTTACTTCTGATTTATGATTTTTCTATTTTTCCTATTTTATCCATTCGAGCGGAAATTTATTGCTCGGCGAGCAATGAATTTCTAGCGCCGGAAGGAGGAACATGCGGCTAAAACAGTTTTTCATCCTGTTAGGGTTAGCTTTCTTCGTGGTCTCAGCTGGTTTAGCGGCCACAGGCCCTACTTATGCCATTATCAACTGCCGGGTGCTATCACCGCCTCTCCCGGTAATTGAAAAGGGCGTTATCATCATCAGGGACGGGATTATCGAAGCGATAGGACCAAAAGAGAAAGTACCAATTCCTGAGGATGCGCAGGTGGTAGAAGCCGAAGGGATGACAGCCTATCCTGGTTTCATCAACGCCCATACGACCTTTTTTCTCGAGACAACCGCTGAAGCCCAGCCGCAACCACAGCCTGGAAGGCCCACCCCCCAGCAGCAGCCAGAAGAGAGGCGGCCTTCGCCCGCAGACTTCTCTGTTCTGACTCAGCTGAGACCCAGGCAAGCCGTTGTCGACAGCCTTCATCGGGTAGGCGTGACGACAATCTTGGCCGCGTCTGAAAGAGGGATTTTTGCGGGCCAGAGCGTCCTGCTCAACCTCAACGGTGAAAAATTGGAAGAAATGGTAGTTAAAAACCCGGTTGCTCTCCATGTTCAATTTGTAACGGAAAGAGGTCGCTACCCTAATAGCCTTATGGGAACCATGGCCTTTATCCGTCAGTCATTGCTTGACGCGGCTTACTACGCTGACCAGCTGGCTTTATGGAAGAAAAACCCTCGCTTCCTCCAGAGACCTGTTTTCAACCAGATGCACGAGGCTCTGGCTCCGTTTGTCAGCGAAAAAAAACCAGTTATTTTCACCTGTAATAATCAGGAAGACATCAAAAGAGCCATCCGGCTGATTCAGGAGTTCAAACTCCAGGCAATCATCAGCGGCGCGACTGAGGCCTGGCGGGTGATTGATGAGCTCAAGCAGGCGAAGGTGCCGCTTCTCATTTCGGTGAATTTCCGCCCCCCAGCAACCAGCTTTTACGCCGCCCAGGGCGAGGCTGTCCGGAGAAAGGCCGAGGAAGAAATCTATCCGGCAAACCCCGCCGAGCTTCACAAAGCTGGGCTTAGCTTTGGCCTGACCTCGTTAGGCCTCTCGGAGCCAGCTTCATTCCTGAAAAATATCCAGCAAGCTATTAAAGCCGGGTTGCCCGCCGAGGAGGCGCTGAAGGCTTTAACCATAATTCCGGCCCGGATTCTCGGAGTCGATTCATACCTGGGCACACTCGAGGCCGGCAAAATTGCCAATGTCGTTCTCGCGAAGGGTGATGTTTTTGACCCGAAGTCCCAGATAGAAAAGGTCTGGGTCGACGGTAAGCTGTTCAAAATGGAAAAGCAGCCCGAGGCCAAGACGCCAGCGGCCACATCAGTCGCCGGCTCCTGGCAAGTGGAAATTTCTGGGCCGATGGGAAGAATGGAAATGACCATGGAGCTTGAACAGGAAGGAAACAGAGTCAGGGGAGCGCTCACAGGAAGCTACGGACGATGGGAGATTCTCGACGGCAACCTTTCAGGTCAGGAGCTAAGTTTTACCATCTCGGTTACGATTTCCGGCCAGACCATGAGTGTTGCCTTCTCCGGCCGAGTGGAAAAAGATGTAATCGAAGGAACAGTCGAGGTTCCAGGCGGGGCGGCTGATTTCCGGGCGACCCGGATTCCTCGAGACCTCTGAGGGAGGGATGACGATGAAAAGAGCGATTATTTTATTAAGCATTTGTTTCAGCCTGGCGCTTTCTTTTCCGCTCTGGGCCGGGGGGAATCTTTTGCTCAAGAACGGCACGATTCTTACCGTCACCAAAGGCACTATTCCCAAGGGTGACATCCTCATCATTGACGGGATAATCAAGCAAATTGGCGAAAACATCTCGCCGCCGGCCGGAGTAAAAGTTATTGACGTCAGCGGCAAATACGTCATTCCCGGAATTATCGGCTCTCACACCCACATTGCTCTTTCAGGGACGAATGAAACCGGAGACGCTATTACCGCCGAAGTCAACATGAGGGATGTCCTCCATGCTGAGGACCCATCAATTTTTACGGCAATCAGCGGGGGAGTAACCACGATTCACACCCTTCACGGTAGCGCCAACCCGATTGGCGGCCAGAACATAACCCTGAAGCTCAAGTGGGGAAGGAAGGCCGAGGAAATGATTTTTTCTCAGGCCTGGCCAACCCTCAAATTTGCGTTAGGGGAAAACGTCACCCAGGCCAACCAGCAGAATGTCGGACAGGAAAGGCGCTACCCGGCATCCAGGATGGGCGTCGTGGCCATCATCCGACGGGAGCTCACCCGAGCCCGGAATTATATGGCGGAATGGGACCGTTATGCTGAGCTTCAGAAAAAGAAATTTTTTGAAAAACCCCTTTTGCCGCCACGGAAAGATTTGCGGCTGGAGGCTCTCGCTGACCTTTTGCGGGGAAAATTGGTCGCCCGATGCCATAGCTACCGGGCTGATGAAACCATCGAATTCATCGAGCTGAGCCATGAATTCGGGTTCAAGATTGCCTGCTTCGAGCACATTCCTGAAGCTTACAAAATAGCCAAAGAACTAGCGGCCGAGAAAATCGGGATTTCAGTGTTCATGGATAGCTGGGCCTATAAAGTCGAAGCCGCCGAAGGAATTGCCACTATGCCGGCCTACTGCGCTCAGCAGGGAGTGCTGGTTTCGATTAATTCTGACAGCAACGAAAGAATTAGACGCCTTTTTAACGACGCCGCCAAGGCCATCAAATACGGCGGGCTTTCGGAAGAAGAAGCCCTGAAACTCGTCACTCTTAACCCGGCAATCCAGCTTGGCGTGGATAAATGGGTAGGCTCGCTTGAAGTGGGGAAACACGGGGATGTGGCCGTGTTTAGTGAACATCCTCTTTCAGCCTACACTCGTTGCGACCTTACAGTTATCGAAGGCGATGTTTATTTCGACCGGGAAGCCTATCTCAAAGAAAGACAGGAGGCCCAGAAAACTCACTCGAAACCTAACTTAGGGGGAGGTGAACAATGAGACGGCGTTGGTTTTATTTCCTGTTGTTTCTCCTGATTTTGGGGCTCAACCTCGCTGGAGCCCAGACGAACCGGGAAGAGCTTACCGCTATTACTGATGTCAAAATTGTTCCTGTAGTAGGAGAAGACATTCCCCAGGGAACGATTATCATTCGCGGGAATAAAATCGAGGCGGTCGGCGCCGGGCTCTCTATTCCCGCTGGAGCCAAAGTTATTTCCGGCCGCGGGCTAACGGCTTACCCGGGAATGACCGATGCCGCCTGCACCCTCGGTCTGTATGAAATCGGGTCAATCCAGGCGACGATTGATTACCGAGAAACCGGCAGGATTAACCCTCAGGTTTTGGCCACCGAAGCATTGCGGCCTGATTCAATGCATATTCCAGTAGCCAGAGCTAACGGAATCACCACGGCCTTAGTCATGCCTTCAGGCGGGTTGATTGCCGGCCGGAGCGGGTTGATTCAGCTCGTCGGGTCAACGCCGCCCGAAATGGTGCTTAAAAGCCCCGTAGCCATGCATATCGAACTTCCGGCCATCGCCCGGGGCGGTTTCAGAAGGCAGGCAGCTCAGCGGGAGGAGGGTTCGAGGCTGCTGGAGGAAGTGAGGAATGTTCTTGACGAGGCTCGCTTTTATGAAAAAAGAAAGATAGTAGCTTCTAAGAATAAGCTAATCAGCCCGCCTGATTTTGACGAGAAGCTCGAGGCTCTCCTTCCTGTGGTTCATGGTGAGCTGCCGGTTATTATTTCTGTCCATTCCGGCCAGGACATCCGGGCGGCCATCAAGTTCGTGCAGGAACAAAAACTAAAAGCTATTTTTTCCGGAGTCAGTCAGGGATGGATGGTGGCAAAGGAGATTGCGGCCGCAGGAATTCCAGTCATCTTCGGTTCACTCTACGAGTTGCCGCCAAGCTGGGAAGACGGCTACGACGCCCTCTACCGGAATCCCGGGGTTCTAAGGCAAGCCGGGGTCAAAATCGCCTTTTCTTCTTCGAGCGCCAGTTTAGCCAAAGAATTGCCTTACCATGCGGCTAAGGCAGCCGCCTTTGGTCTCGACAAGCGGGAAGCTCTCAAGGCAGTCACCATCTATCCGGCAGAAATTTTGGGCGTGGATAATCTTATAGGAAGTCTGGAAAAGGGGAAGCTGGCTAACATTGTCCTGGCTGAAGGCGACATTCTGGAGCTGAGGACAGTTATCCGGCATGTTTTTATCAACGGGAAAGAAATTAGCCTATCGAGTATCTATGAGGAGCTTCTCGATAAATATAAAAAAAGGAATACAAAAAACGAATAGAGCTTTTGCTTAATTGCTTGCTTGAGTGGGTTTAACGGGCAGAAAATAAGAGAGAAGGTGTCTCTCGCCGCGATGACGGCCAACGACTCGATATAAATGTGAGAAATACGACGTTAACCCCGGTAAAATAAAATGATAAGCTCACGGATAAGCTCAGGCGGGGAATAGTTATTTTAAAAACAAAAGAGCGGCTATTTGTTTGAAGAAAAATCATCCCGAATAAAATAGACCCAAAAGGAGGAGGACAAATGAAGAGGGGAAAAACAAATTCTTTATCCGGTCTGGTTTTTTATTGCCTTCTTGCTTTGGTTTTGCTGGCGTTTCCTTTCTGGGCTCAAGCCGAAGAAACCTACGACCTCCTTATCCGCCAAGCCCTGGTCTATGATGGTTCACTCAACCCGCCTTTTCAAGCTGATATCGCCATCAAAGGTGACACCATCGCCCGAATCGGCCGGTCTCTCTCCGTCAAAGCCGCTAAGATTATCGACGCCCGTGGGCTTGTGGCCACGCCCGGGTTTATCGACCTCCATACCCACGTGGATGACGGTATGTATTTTCTCGAAAACCGGGCGTGCCTGAACTATCTCTTTCAGGGTGTAACGACAGTAGTGGTTGGTCAATGCGGTTCGAGCGCCTGGCCGCTCTTCGAAAAAGCGGCCGACGTTATTCAGCTATGGAGAGAGGAAGGGATAGGCCCGAATGCGGCCCTGCTTGTGGGTCATGGTTCAGTCCGGCAACTTGTTCTCGGCATGGAAAACCGGCCGCCCACCCCGGAAGAACTCGAGAAGATGAAAGCCCTTGTCCGCGAGGCCATGGAACAGGGGGCTTGCGGGATGTCGACAGGCTTGATTTATCTTCCCGGCTCGTATGCTCAAACGGATGAAGTCATCGAGTTAGCCAAAGTGGTGGCTTCTTACGGGGGCATCTACCATTCCCATATCAGGAACGAAAGGGAACGGCTGCTGGAAGCAGTAAGCGAAGCCATAACCATAGGCGAAAAAGCCGGCCTGCCTGTTCATATCTCCCACTTTAAGGTCCTGGGAAAAGCCAACTGGGGGCTGGTGGAGAAAGCCGCCGCCTTAATTGAACAGGCGAGGGCCAGGGGAATGAAAGTCACCGCCGACCAGTATCCCTTCCGGTTTTCTAACAATTATCCTTATCAGAATTTAATCCCCAGGAGTGTCTGGGCTGGAAGCGGGGCGCCGCGGCTGAGCCAGGAAGATATTGAAAAGATATTCGATTACCTGAGAGACGCGGAGCTAATTGACCTATACCAGAAGGTAACTCCCTATTTTCCGCTGTCGCCTCATCATCAGCAGTTCTTAAAGGAGCTTCCCCGGAAAAGGCTGGTAAGCTTCGTGGCTAACCAATTCCTGCGGTTGCGGGATTTTCAGGGACCGACGAACCTGCGGGAGCGCCGGCTATTCTTAGAAAGGCTTAAGCATCCGGAAGAAGGAAAGAAAATCCGCGAGGCGGTCCGCAAGAGCATAGAAAATTACGGGCCAGAAAATATCCTCATCGCTATTTGCCCGCTTAAAGAAATCGAGGGCAAGACTCTCGCCGAAGCTGCGGCTCGATTGAAAAAGAACGTCGATGACCTGGCAATCGAGCTCGACCTGATGGACGCTAAATGTTTGCCGCTTCAGATGAGTGAGGCTGATATCGAATATATCATGAAGAAGGATTATGTCGGGACGGGAAGCGACGGCGAAGCCGCCTTTTTCGGAGTTGATTTGCCCCATATCCGCTCTTATGCCACCTTCCTTTACAAAATCAAGCGCTATGCTCTGGAAAAAAAGATAATTTCTTTAGCCCACGCCATCCGGTCGCAGACGTCGCTTCCGGCAGCCATCATGAACTGGCCTGACCGAGGCTGGGTCAAAGAAGGGACCAAAGCTGATATAGTTCTTCTCGACCTGAAGAAAATCGATACGCCAGCCACAGTGACGAACCCTCATCAGTACGCCCGGGGAGTAATTCATCTGTTGATTAACGGCCAGCAGGTTATTGATAACGGAAAATTTACCGGAGCCCTTCCTGGGCAGGTTCTCATGCGGAAAACCTGATGAATTTTTGAGGAGTAAAGAAAGCCGGAAAGATTCCTGGGGTTGGGAGCGGAGAAACCAGTAAGGTGAAGAGAGTCGCTTTATTTTTCTGAATATTAATCAGGAACAAGAAATTCTTTAAATAAACAAAACGGAAAGCTTTTTTAAACTCTTTTAACCCTTTCAGTTCTTAGCAGCAGGGAAAACGCAAAAATCTTTCCTGGCAAAGAAAAGAAACAGAGGTAATTCATAATTCCCTGAGTTTTTTCCGGCGGAGAAAGGAAATCAGCCCATAGGTAGCCAGACCCCAGCCGGCCATCATGACAAAAGGCGCCTGGATTCCGAGCCAGTCGGAAAGAAAACCCGAAGCCAGCGAAAAGAAGGCGCCGGCAATTATCTGAATGTTCGAGGCTACACTGAACGCTTGGGATTGGTTTTCGGGCGGCACCTGGACGCCAACACTCGCCTGCAAAGCCGGAAAGATTAAAAAGAGAAAAAGGCCGAAGAGATAAAGGCCAACCTGAGCCAGGAATAAAGCGGGCGCCAGCCCTATCAGGAATAGAGAAACTGCCGAGCCAGCGAGTCCTATTACGGCCAGCCTTTCCCGGCTGATTAACCGGCTGACCGGACCAAAAGCGTAGGTCACAAGCGTGCCTAACCCGATCCAGGCAGCCAGGATAATTCCTGTGTGAGCCATGGCCACGCCAAACCGGTGGTTAAGGAGGGAAGGAGCATAATACACGACCAAACCCCAGCCACCGCCGGCAAAGATAAAACCCGGTAAGTAGGGGAGGACGAGGGAGAACGTTTGTTTCCAGCTGGCAACCGAAGGGGCCGAGTCTCTTTCATGAGGCAGGTCAAGGGGCCGCACCAGGAGATAACTAAGCATTCCAGCGAGAAAACAAAGGACTGCCCAGAAAGACAGCGGGGCTTTCCAGGAGAATTTTTGGGCTAAAGAGCCGGCTGTCAGAAAGGCTATGAAGACTCCGAAATTCCCCGAACCGCTCTGGATACCCATGGCCAGGTTCATCCTTCCCGGTTCATGGGCCCGGGAAACCCAGGCAAGGCCTAAGGTATGGTAAAAACTATCACAAAGCCGGAAAAGAAGATAAAGGCAAGCAAAAACAGGCAAGGTTTTCGCCCGGGAGAACAAGAATAAGGTCAAGCTAATACCCAGGAAACTCGCCAGGAGTAGGTTTTGGTAGCGAACACGGTGGGCGGTCTGGACAATGATTATCTGGAAAAGAAATGTTGTCAGCAACCCCAGGTAAGAAATTATGCCGATTTGCGAGTAATTCTGCAGGATATAACCCTGGCTCAGAAGCACGGGAAAAATCATCGGGACAGCCACTGTCGCGCCGTCGTTGAGCGCATGAAATATGGCCGATGAAGCTAAAACGCGGGTTGGCTTCATGAAGGGCTTATATACCTTTAACCCACTGCAGTGTCAATAACCATGGCTAATTCTTTGTCCGCTCTGGGAAAATCCTGAAATAACTGAAATTTCCTTTTTGCAATAAAGCTCTTACGCGCCAATTTAAAATAACCCTTTGAAGGTTTAAACTAAGCTCGCTATTAACCTTTTCGCCAGTTGCCTTTTAGAACTTAACTAACGTTATCATCGTCAACTTGATTATCCCGCCTTTATTTATCAACCTAAAGATGGTTGACATTTTTTGCAGGCTTCGGTTACGTTTTAGCTTCAGGAATAAAAAAGGAGGTAAAGAAATGAAAGAATGGTCGCGCAGGGACTTTATGAAAACAAGCTTAGCCTTTGGGGCCGCAGGCTTTGTTGGCGGCTCGAATTTCTTCCTTCAAGCTCAACCAAAGGGGAAAATGGTGGCCGTGGCCTCGAGCAACGGGCTTAGAGCCACCGAAAAAGCGATGGAGCTTTTAAGACAGGGGGCTGACCCCCTGGATGCAGTCATCGCCGGAGTAAACATTGTCGAGGAAGACCCGAACGACATGTCAGTTGGGTATGGTGGCTTACCAAACGAGGAGGGAGTGGTGGAGCTTGACGCTTCCGTCATGCACGGCCCGACGCATAACGCCGGCGCGGTAGCTGCCCTCCGGGGTATCAAGACGCCGTCGAAGGTGGCCAAATTAGTAATGGAAAGATGCGACCATGCTTTGCTCGTTGGCGAGGGAGCGCTTAAGTTCGCCCGAGCCCACGGATTTAAGGAAGAAGACCTCTTGACAGACAGGGCAAGAGAGGCCTGGCTGCGGTGGAAGGAAACGCTTTCTGACCGTGACAACTGGTTCCCGCCCAAGGTGGATAAACTTCCGGAAGAAATCAAGCCCTTCGTCGAGGCTTACGGAACCATTAACTGTCTGGCAATCGATAGCCAGGGTAATCTTGCCGGAGTAACGACAACCAGCGGTCTTGCCTTTAAACTCTCAGGTCGAGTGGGGGATTCGCCTATTATCGGAGCGGGGCTTTATGTCGATAACGAAGTCGGCGCGGCCGGGTCTACGGGAAGAGGCGAAGCCAATATTTTAAACTGCGGCAGCTTCCAGGTGGTCAATTTTATGGCCCAAGGCTATTCCCCGGAAGAAGCCTGCCTGAAAACTCTCGAGAAAATCGCTCAGAAAACCAAACTGCAGCCGTACTTGCTTGACAGCGACGGGTTACCTCGGTTTAGCCTCAATTTTTATGCTATCAACAAGAAAGGGGAATTCGGGTCGGCTTGCATGTGGAGCGGCGGTTATTACTGCGTCCACGACGGGACCGAAAACAGGCGCCGGGAAGCAGCTTACCTGTTTAAGAGGAAAAAATAAAAAAATACGTCCTTAACGTAATTTTTGATTTTTTATCAAAACTTTTCTTGGCTTTAACGGAAAAGTTACGCTATATTCGCCTTGTTAAGCGCCGCGGCCGGTGGGGTTTTTCTTTCATCCGTGAATTAATTTCTTAGAAGCACTTAGACTCATAAAAAAGCGAGGCTGAAAAGTCTTAATATTTCTTCTGGCTATTCTTCAATCAGAAGCACTACGCGGCCTTCTTCGCTCAAGACCTGAGCCAGCCGCATCGCCTGCTCTCGGTCAGCCGCTTTTATCCTTACTCGAAAATAGGTTGCCTGGGAGGTAACGAAAGGAGAAATAAAAACATCTGGATATTTTGGTATAAGCTCCTCATACAATGCCCTTGCGTTAGCCTCGACAACAAAAGCGCCTAACTGGAGATAATAAACCGGGAGTTTGGGCTCGGACGAGACCCCGGCCAAGACTTCGATTCGAACCGGAATAACTCCTGGCCCGACCGCGTCAAGCACTCGGGCCGCAGCATAAGAGAGGTCGATGATTCGGCCGGCAACAAAAGGCCCGCGGTCGTTAATCCGGACGACGGCCGAACGTCCGTTGTTCAAGTTAGTCACCATAACATAGGTCCCGAACGGAAGGGTGGGGTGGGCCGCGGTCATCTGGTGCATATCATAAATTTCCCGGCTGGAAGTTGGCTTCCCGTGGAACTCAGGCCCGTACCAGGAAGCCAGGCCTTCTTGCGAAAAAGGGGCAGAAGCGGACCGAGGCCGGAGGGTAGCGCAGCCAAACATATGAGTAAGCATAAAAGCAAGGGTTAATAAGCCTGTCAATGAAGGGAAAAAACGCGGCAAGAAACTCAAGCTATTTTTATTCCCAGGCAAGTCAAGCCCCTTTATCCGAGGCCATATCATTTTAAAAAATTATTCTTTAAGGAAGGCCATCAGACGACGCCGCAGATACCGAAAAGCTTGAAGAGGCCGGGAGCAAAAAGAGAAAAGTTCCAGGTCTTCAGGCGAAATCAACCGAGCCTCAACCAGAGCATCAAAATTTATCACCCGGCGCCAGAACTCTTCTCCGTAAAGCAGAATAACCAGTTCGTCGCGATTTATCTTGCCCGTTTGAACTAAGGTAAGAGTTTCGAAAAGTTCGTCCAGCGTCCCGAAACCGCCTGGAAAGGCAACCACTGCCCTGGCCTTATAGATTAGCCAGAACTTGCGGGTGAAAAAATAATGGAAAACAAACGCCAGCTCGGGCGAAATATAAGGGTTAGGAACTTGCTCGTGGGGCAAAGATATGTTCATCCCTATGGATTTGCCTCCCGCCCTGGCTGCGCCCCGGTTGGCGGCTTCCATTATGCCTGGGCCTCCCCCCGTACAGATAACAAAATTCTTGCCCTTTGGCCGGAGTTTTATGGCCCAGCGGGCCAAAAGATAAGCCAGCTCTTCCGCATCCCAGTAATACTTGGCCAATTCTGATTTTTCGAGCGGGTTAACCCGAGAGGAGCCCAAAAAGAGCACGGTCGTGTGCACTTTATGCTTGGCCAGTCGGTACCAGGGTTCGAGGATTTCACTCAAAATGCGGATAGTCCTGGCTTCTTCCGAATGAAGGAATTCTAAATTCTCGTAGGCTTTTTCGGGAAAATACGGCTTCTCCTCGTTCATGAAGTCAATTCTATCTTATAAACCTTTCCTAAACAAGCATGGAATCCATTTGCCAGAAGAAATGGCCGAAGCCGCCCCTCTCTTTTTGGCAGTAGATTAAACAAAAAATCATTTTTGACTTAGCTAGAATCGTATGTTTTAATAGAAAAGTAGATTTTCCGTGAAACCAAGGTTATCCCAGTTATTAAGCCAGGGTGAATATTTCGGCCGAGTTTTAGCCGTCGGCCAGCCTCTCGAAGGAAAAGGCTTTTTTGTCCTTTATGCCGTCACGGGTCGGTCGCTTGCCAGCCGGGCGCGAAGACTTGTTTCCAAACCCGACGGCGTCTTTACCGAGCCAATAAGCGAAGCCGAGGTTTCTTCCGGGAGGAGAGAGCTTTTGGTATATCCGGCAGTGCTTTTTAGCCGCGGGGTGGCTGTAAGCAACGGTCAGCAGACAATTTCCATTGCTCAGGCTCTGGCGCAAGGAGAATCCGACCCGGTCGATGTTCTTCAAAGAGCGCTGGAGGGATGGGATTACGAGCCCGACGTTCCCACCTTCACCCCTCGCATCAGCGCCTGTGTCACGGTTGACGGCCGTCTGGCGATGAGCGTAATCAGCCGAGGCCAGGATGGCCAGAGCAAACGTGATTTTTTCCCGCTTCCTCTTGTCCAGGGCCAGGGTTTTCTTCTGGCGACCTATCAGGGATCAAACATCAACCCGCCACCGCCATTCAGCGCCCCGCCCTGGGAATTTTTTACACCTAACTCAAGGCCGCGAGAGCTTTTATACGAACTTGACCAGGCCCTTGCCCCCAAAAGCGGAAAAGAGGATTTGCGGGTCGCTTTGGTGGCCCTGACATTTTCCCGACCAGACGGAAAGCCTGACGGGGTGGAAATAATTAATCACCAAGAATCGAGGGAGGCAAGAAACCGATGAGTTCAAAACCAGGTCAAGAGGCGAGGCGTCAGTATTTAACCAAAGTCAAGGAGGAGTTTCCCGAGACTCTTCTTGTCGGGGAAACAAGGTTTGTGAAAAAGATTTCGATGCGCTACGGCGAAAACCCGGGCTATCCAGCAGCTTTCTACGTCGAAGAGGGCGCCACCGGAGCCAACATGGCCACGATGGAAATTTTGCAGGAAGGCACCAAGGGATTGAGCTATATCAACGTCGCCGACATGGACCTCGGACAGCGACTTCTCCTGAAGCTCACTTCCATTTACCCCGGAGAGCGAGTAGCCGTGATGGTCAAGCACGAAATGCCGAGCGGCGTGGCCAAGGCTGAAAACCCCAAGGAAGCCTTCCTTCGAGCGTGGGGCTGCGATTCGCTCTCTAATTTCGGGAGTGTTAACGTATTCAATTTCGAAGTAGACGGCGAGCTGGCCACGCTCCTAACCGAGTCGGCCCGCAACATAGAAGTAGTTTATGCTCCTGGTTATACACCCGAGGCTCTCCAGGTTCTTTCCCGGCGCAAAACCCTCAGGGTTTGCCGGATGCCTTCTCCCCACGAAGCTCCTTCTAGCGATAACGGAATAGAAATAAAAAGAGTGGCCGGCGGGCTCCTGGTCCAGAAACGTTTTGATTCGAGAATTGTCGGCCCGCAAGAGGTTGACGTCGTCTCGAAGCGAAGCCCGTCGCCGGAGGAAATCCAGGCAGCGATTTTTAATTGGGTCGTGGCCTGCTTTACCCGGTCTAACGCCGTCGTCATCGGGAAAAAGGATAAAGTCCATGGCATCGGCTCTGGCCAGAGGTCGCGAATTGACGCGGCCGAACAAGCCATCAGGCTTTCCCGGCGGGGTTACGGGCCTAAGGGATGCGTCCTGGCATCAGACGCTTTTATGCCTTTTCCCGACGTGGTGGAATTAGCCGCCGCCAGCGGTATCACCGCGGTAATAGCCCCGTTGGGGTCCATCCGGGACGAAGAGGTTATCAAGCGAGCCGACGAGCTCAACCTGGCTTTCATGGTAACGCGACGGCCAGGGCAGGTTGATTCGGAAAGAGCTTTCCTCCACCGCTAAGGTCGAATGATATGGGATTAAAAGAGTATCATTCAAAGAGAAATTTTTCCCGCACGCCCGAACCTAACGGCGGCGAGCGACCCCGTTTAACCCGAAGGGGGCTGGTCTATGTTATCCAGAAGCACCAGGCTTCCCATCTTCATTATGATTTACGCCTTGAAGAAGACGGGGTGCTGAAGAGCTGGGCAATCCCCAAAGAACCGCCTTCAGTCGCCGGAGTTCGACGCCTGGCTGTCCAGACTGAGGACCACCCCCTGGGTTATGAGGAATTTGAGGGAGTCATTCCTGAAGGCGAATACGGTGCCGGGGTAGTGGAGATTTGGGACAAGGGCACTTATTTTCCCCTGGAATCAGCGGCCGACCGCAAAGTAGTTGAGATTAAGGGAGAAAAGCTCCGGGGAACTTTCGCTTTGATTAAAATTAAAACGAAAGATGGAAGCAACAAGAACTGGCTCTTTTTTAAGCTAAAGGCGAAAAAACCTCAAACTGGCAAAACCGGCGAATGACGGCCGGGTTTCAACTCCTTATGTCTTTTCTTCGTCAGCCGCCTGCCGGAGAAAACTGGCCGCGGTTTCCGGAGCCACGGGGTTAATATAAAAACCGGTTCCCCATTCAAAACCGGCTACCCTGGTAAGGACAGGAATAATCTCCATATGCCAGTGAAAGGCAAGCGCCCAGCCTGAATTATGTTCTTCTTCTAAATTCGGGTTAGGAGCTTGATGGATAAAGAAATTATAGGGGGGGTCATAAAGCGCCTTTCTTAACCGCCCTAAAACTGTTTTCAGAGCTCTGGCCAGACTCAAGGCTTCGGAAACCCCGAGTTCAGAAAACCAGGCCACGTGACGAAAGGGATAAACCCGCATTTCAAACGGAAACCGGGGGGCAAAAGGAGTAACCACACAGAAATGGTCATTTTGATATATAAGCCTATCACCTCTTTTTATCTCTTCTTTAATCAGCCGACAAAAAACGCATTCACCGAATCGCTGATATAGCTCACCGGATATGTGCAATTCTTCGCTGACCCTTTTGGGGATTATCGGCGTGGCGACAATCTGTGAATGAGGATGAGCCAGCGAGGCGCCTGCCTCCTTTCCTTTATTCTTGAAAACATGGACGTACTTATACTGGCGCTCAGCCTCGATTTGCCTGACTCGCTGGCGATAGGCTTCTATAACCCTCTGGAGATGAGATAGAGACAAATCCGGCAGCTCTTTGTCGTGCTCCGGGGTTTCGATGACCACCTCATGTACACCCACCCCGTTCATCCAGCGAAAGAGTCCGTCTCCCTCTTCCCTCAGGAGAGGAGCCCCGCCTCGGTTGAGAGCTGGAAATTTATTCGGGACAACCCGGACGAGCCAGCCCGGACGGTTAGGCTTGGATGAGTTTTTTCGGTAAGAATAGACCTCAGGAGGTGTCTTGCTTTCGTTTCCTTCGCAAAACGGACAAAACCCCGAAGACGGTATTTCTTTTTTTTCGGAGGCTGGCCGGAAATCATCCGGCCTTTTGCTTCTTTCCGCCGCAATTATCACCCAGCGACCGCTGAAGATATCCTGGCGCAGTTCAGACATGGTTTTATCCTATTAACTCCTTAATTTTGGCCTTTAACTCATCAAGGGAAGCCGATTTTATCAGGTAAGCGTCAGCCGCCCAGGTCATAAAATCATGGCGATAGCTCTCATAGGCGGTGTTAATTATCACCGGAATATCCCGCCGCACTCCCATGATTTCGCTGACCAGCTCGATTCCGTTTTTAGCCGGCATTCTAATATCGGTGATAACCAGGTCGAAATTCTGCTCCTTGATTAAAGCTAAAGCTTCGGCTGCAGTGTTGGCCGTTACTACCTCGTATCCTTCCTTGGATAACTCTTCCTGGTAGAGCAAACATAAGTTCTTTTCATCCTCGACCACGAGTATTCTTTTCTTTTCTTCTGTCATTCCGGCCTCGCTTTAAAATATAATTTAAACACAGTTCCTTTTCCCTCCTGGCTTTCCACTTTAATCCAGCCGTTGTTGGCTTCGATGAACCGCTTGACATAAGCCAGGCCCAAACCAAGACCTTTTTCTTTGGTCGTGATAAAAGCGTCAAAAACTTTATCTTTAATTGACTCGGGAATTCCCCGGCCGTTATCTTCCACCGCAATGACTATCCAATCCTGATTTTCCTCAAAGGCCTTAAGCTTGACCGTCCCTCCGTCAGTCAGCGCCTCGATAGCGTTTTCTACCAGGTTACGCAAGGCCTCGCCGAGATAAACCGGGTCAGAATAAACGTGGCTGACTCCTGGCTGAACCTCGGTTTCTATTGCCACCCGGCGCTCGGTCGTGAGAGGTTTAACCGCTTCAACCGTTAGCTTGAATATTTCCTGGAGTTTTACAGGGACTTTTTCTTTGATTTCGATGTGAAAGAAGCGGGTGAGCCGGGAGACTACTTCTTCCAGGCGGCTGACTTCCTCCCTGATTATCTTCAGGTTCCGTTTCTTCCTGGCCTCATCAAGCTCAGGCTCAAGAAGCTGGTCGACAAACCCGCCGATAGTCACCATCGGGTTACGAAGTTGATGGGTGACAAAAAGAGCCATTTCTCCCAGGGCGGCTTGCTTTTTCATCTCGACAATTCTTTTCTGGAGTTTAGTAACATAAATATAGTTGCCAGCCGCCAGCCCGCAAAGACTCGCCAGCTCAATATCCCGTAACTTAATCGGCTCCTTAGTTATAGCATTGTCTAAGATAATTTCCCCGAAGACTTCATCAGGGGAGAGCAGGGGAATGCAAAGGAATTCGTCGACGCCGATGAGGTCGAGGAAATGTCGGTCGACTAAAGGCTCCTGAGATGCTTCCTGAACATGGATGATTTGCCGGGAAGAAGCGGCCAGAGCCGGAAGGGTAAGGCCAGAAGAATCAAGCCGGTAACTCAGTTTTTTTATTTTTTGCTGGAGCGGGTTAACTCCATCCGTTACCAACCGGCGGTTCGACTCGATTATTTCCGCATAACTGATTCCGGGCCGGGAAAGCATCTCCCACAAAGAAGCCGCTTCTTCGACAGAAGCCGGCCCCAGCCAGAATTCTCCTCTTAGTTCTCCGGACTCGACCAGGAAGAGCATCGCTCGGTTAAAACCCAACCCTGAACCCGCGGTCAAGGCCGTCAGGATAACCAGCAAATTGTCCAGGAGGGAGAAAGGCTGAAAAAAACTCTGGGCCAAGATCGAAAATATCTGGAGTTCTTTCGAGCCGCTCGTCGGAAATTGATGAAGAAAAGGATGGTATCTGGCGATCATGCCTTCTTTCCGTCAAGAAAAGCTAAAACGGCCTCAGATATTTCCCTGGACATTGTGCTTTTTCTCCAGTCCTCCATTTTCCGAGGAATTTTCTAAGATGGCAAAGCCTCGGGGGTCGACGACAGACCGCTGAAACAAATTATCTTCTTTTTCCCACCGGGAGAGCTGCCTCTTTTCAACCTCGCTTAAAGGCTCGGGACGGCGGAGCCATTCGAGCAAGGCCTTCGCTCTTTGATAATGCTCGGCTGCCCTGTTTTCAGCATAATCCCGGGCTGTCCAGGTGGAAATTAGAAACGGCCAATCAGAGCTCTCGAGGAGGAATTTTTCCCTCGCCAACTGCTTCCAGACTCTTTTCTTTTTCCTCACCTGGTCGGGCGAAACAACCTCCAGCTCTTGTTCCAGCTGATAAATCTTTTTCCACACCCACGCCGTATCCTCATTAAGCCATGTCCAGTGGAACCCGCCGGCCCCCCAAGAACCCTCGCCAAGGCTAACAATAAGATTGGGCGCGAGAAAATCAAGACAGGCGCGGGCTGTTTCCAGTTTAACCTCGGCCGAAGCTAATTTTTTTATCACCCGGTAAAGCCATTCCGGGCCTTCAAACCACCAGTGGCCGAAGAGCTCCGTATCGTAAAGAGAGGCCACGACCGCCTCGGTTTTCGCCTCGAGGTCGCGAACAAGGGTCTCAACGAAATGAGAAGCATGCTCTTCCAGCCTTTCCTGCGCTCTTTCCGGAAAATAAGGCAGCTTTTCTCCCAGGTCAGTCTGGCTTCCTGTAATTCGCCAGTAACGTAACCCTCCAGGAAAATGTTTTTTATGAAATTCCAGATACCAGCCATCGCCCGGGTAGCCCGTCTTGCTGCTCCAGACTTGCTGGCCCGACTTAGGGTCGCGGGCAAAAAAAGCTATTCTGCCGGGCTCAGAAAGGTATGGCCAATAAGGAGTGAGGCTTTTTTCTGAAGCCATGGCTTCAGAGGTTTTCCTGGCTCCTTCCCAAACCCGGCGGAGGGCCGGAAATCGCTCGAGATATACTCCTTTGGCCTCTCCACCGCGGAGCAGATGGCTCTCGACAAAGAAATATTTCAGCCCTGCTTCAGCCAGGAACTGGTCCAAGCCCGGGCGCAGCGCTTGAGGTTCGCGTTTATTAAACGGATGCTGCCAGAGGCGGCGAGGCCGGTAAGCACACTCAGGAAGCCAGAATCCCTCAGGCGGTCGGCCGAAGTACTGCTGATAAGAGACTTTCCCCTGAGCAATTTGAGACTGGATGCTCCAGTCACGACTAAGAAGGGGGAGGTAAGCGTGAGTGGCGGCTGAAGTCAGGATTTCAACCTGGCCCTCATCCTGGAGTCGCCTAAAGCCTTCCAGAATATCTTCTTTCCAGGTTAAAACAAAATCTTCATAAACCTGCTGATAGAAGCGTTCCCAGAACGAAGCCAGCTCGGCCAAATAACTTTCACCGGTTTTTTGGAAATGAACCTGGTCATTACGAGCTATCTCAATTTTCATCCTCAGGTATTTTTTAAACCCGGAAATAAAAACCCGGCTCTTTAGCTGCTCCATCAAAACCGGTGTAAAAGAAATGTTAACTCGAGGGCTAATTCCTTCGCCCGCCAGCCTGGTTAAGACTCTAAGAAGCGGAAGATAACTCTCGGCCGCGGCTTCATAAAGCCAGTCAGTCCCGTGCGGCCAGCCACCGTGGTTGATGACAAAAGGGATATGAGAATGGAGAACCAGACAGAAGAACTTATGACTCATTCTTAAATCTCAAAACGATAGAAAAAGAAAATTCCTCGCCTCCAGCCAGATGGAGCGACCAATGAGGTAGGAAAGTGAACCCTTGAGGGATTATATCATAGCCCTCCTCGGATTGGGAGAAAGTCTCGACGGGCGAAACCCATAGCCGGGGGGCGGAAGAAAACTCCATAGTCAACCGGCCGTCTAGCAAAGTAAGCCGGTGCGAATCAACTTGCCACTCCGAAGGAAGCAGATAAAGATTCCACTCGACGCCGAAAACCGACCGAAGCTCGAGGGCCGAGAGATTCTTTATCCGATAGTCGATAAGGACACATTCTTCTTTCGGGATAATCTCTTTTGTTATATTTACCAGATGAGTGTTTGTTTCCTTGCCCACCGTTCCCTGCCTTTCCAGAAGGAGGGTATTTTCTTTTAAATCGAAAGCATATTCCTGGCCGATAAAATCGCCGGTTTCCTCGCATTCCTGCAGCTTCCAGCCTTCTTCTGTCACCTCAGGCGGGAAGAAATGGTCGAGCAATGAGAGTTTAGGATGGCGGTCATAGCGGAGAAGTTTTTTAGCCTCCTCCGGAATTTTGCGACTGAGCTCATGAATGCTTTTTCCGTCGCCGCTCGCTTCTTCCTTCAGGTGATAAGCTTCGGGCCGCCGCGACAGAACATCGGTGAGGTTTCGCGACAGGAGCATGTAATCCAGCTCGACCAAACTGCCGCCGGAAGATGGTTTGATAAGCAGAGCGAAAAGCTCCTGCCGGAAAAATAATTCATCTTTCCCGTCGTAATCATAATCGGCCTTCACCCAGCCTGTTTTGACCCCGGCCTTTTTTTCTGCCTCGAGCAAATGATAATAGACCGCCTGCCGGAGATGCGGCAGATAAAGCCCTCCGAAGACCCCATGCCAGTAAGCGTCGTTACACTGGCCGCGGTAGAGCTCTCTTAAAGCATCAGGGTCAGGCGCCGGCAGGCTCCGGAGCTCCCGGGAAACAGCCAGCATTCTTTTATGGAGATGATTGCTCTCGGGATACTTGAGCAAAAACTCGCGCCAAAAACCGCCGCGAACGAGCCTCTTGAATTCCTTCGGCAGCTGCTGTTTTAGCTCACGCAGCTTCCAGAATTGTTCGGGCTCTAAGACCCATTCTGTCATTTCTTCATAAGATGCCGGCGGCAGGTAAACCAGCTTCATTCTTGGGTTTGTGTGCAAGTATTCGGCCAGGCACATCGTCCTGATATTTTCTTGCGAAAGGAAGTCGAGAAACTTATCTAACCAGCCTTCCTCATAAACCCATCTTTTTGTGCCGGGCCAGAGCCCGAATTTCTCGCCGTCATCACCGAGAATGGCCAGGGCTCCCGATTTCCTGATTTCGCCAAAATACTCTTCGACGGCCTCGAGGGGTTCAAACGGAATTAGATACCGCAATTTTTTATCTATCGGGAAAATGACCACAGGGTAGCCCTCGTCCTCAGTCAAAAACGGAGCCCTGGGGTTAACGATTCCGGCCGAGATAAAATGCTCTTCGTCAAGAAGGGTATACTTATATCCGGCCCGGGCTAAAGTCTTAGCCAGCTGAGGTTCCCAGACCCTCTCGGCCAGCCACGCTCCCTGAGGTCTTCGGCCGAATTTTTCAGCCAGATAATCAGCCATCAATTGAAGCTGCCCCAGCCGGTCGGCTTCAGGAATGACGGCCAGAATCGGCTCGTAAAAACCACCCCCTAAGAGTTCAACCTGTTCTCTTTCGACCATCAGCCTAAGTAAAGACTTGGCCTCAGGCCTTTTAGCCTCGATGTACTCCCAGAGGGGGCCGGAGAAATGCAGGCTTAACTTCACCCGCGGATGTTCAGCAATTTTTTCCAGAAACGGAAGATAGCATTCGTCAAAGGCCTTATCGAAAACAGAGGGAAAATTGCCCACAGGCTGATGGCTATGGACCACGAATAAAAAAATCAGCTGGTTCAACTTATAAAACTTCCGGCTGGTTTTTTAGCCGCTTGAGAAAGAAAAGCGGCGAACAACTCGGCAAACTCGTCAACTCCCGGCTCGCCAAACCACCAGAACCAGTCCGAGCCCTCGGCGGCTAAAATAGCTTCGCTGACCCCGAATTCTTGTCTCACCTGGCTCAGTTTTTCCCAGGCGGCATTTTTCGCCGGGTGTCCTACCCAGCGGGAAAAGTTGCCCAACCAGGTGCCGGGCACAAGCTCTATCTCTTCCGAAACTGGCGCATTCTGGACATAATCTTTGAGCAATACCGGCGTAACCCCCTCAGTCTCGAGCAAACAAGCGTAAAATCGCCTGAGAAAAGGAACGCCGTTTTTTTCATAACCGGCCCAGGGGTTTTCGCCGTCAAGAGCCAGGACGATTATTCCTTCGTCGCCAACTATTTTTCGCCGCTCGCCCAGTTTACTTTGAAAGTGGCGAACTGCCTCCTCGACTGGCCACCTTTGGTATTCAAAACTTATCAGGTCGGAAAGTTCCCGGTCGCGGAAGAAAATCTTCAGGTTGTGGCAGGTAAAAGGACGGCCGATAAGATCCACGTCTGGCGGCCTTTTCAGGCTTTTCCAGAGGATGTTTTCATCCGTGACCGCATAAGTATAGCCAGCCTCAGCCACAGCCTGAGCAACGGCCGAGCTAATGCCGCCTTCGGAAGGCCAAAAACCTGGGGGAGTTTTCCCGAAAACCTTCTCAAAATAACTTCTGCCTTCTTGAATTTGCCGGCTGGCATCCTCAGGATAGCAAAAGGGAAGAGACGGCATTAACGGCTCGCCAGCAATGGATAAATCAATAATAAGCGGTAAAAGCGGATGGTAATAGGCTGAGGTCGTGAGCTCAGCTTTTCCGTCGAACCAGAGCCTCTTATAAAGAGGAATAACCTTCTTTTTGATTTCTTTTTGTCGGCTAAGCAGGAATTCCCGGTTCGCGGCCAGCGGAGAAGCTGATTCATCGAGCGACGGCAAAAAGCGCGAAAGAGCCAACTGTTGAATTTTTTGCGGTTGAGTTTCTGTTTCCCCGGGTGACAAAAAAAGGGCAAGGCGCCTGAGGTCGGCTGGAGTCAACTGGTCAGCATCTTTTTCCAGCGTCTCTTGCCACGGGTCAGCAGCAGTGCCGGAAACATAATCTTCAACCTGGGCAAGAAGGCAGGGGGTCAGGTTAAAAACACAGGGAAATCCCTGTTCCTCGGCTATCCTGGCCATCGGATAATAGTTTTTGGTCAGATGAAAATTTACATAGGGCAGGAGGTATTGACCCGTTTGCGGATGACGGTATAAAGGCTGGTGATGGTGCCAGAAAAGCGCTAAATACATTCAAAAATTGTATCTTAATGTCTTTGAGGTGTCAACCTGTCCTGAGCTTGAAGAATGATGGCCTCTGGTGAAGGTAAAGATGTTTTTGGCTTATTTTTTTAAATAAGCCAAGAGTTGCTTGGCGGTTTCGAGCCTGGAGTCGGAGGAGGCGGCAAGTTTTATAAAAGTTTCCAGGCTAACTATTGCTTCCTGGGGTCGGTTTAAGCTGATCAAGACCGTCCCCATCTGGTAATAAGCATCAACGTAATCCTTATTTGCCTCCACGGCTTTCTGAAAATAGGTTAAGGCCTTCTCCGGCTCACTGAGATTAAGCCAGCAGACTCCCAGGTTGTAATTAGCATCCGGGTCATCTGGACTCAAAGCGACGGCCTTTTCATAATAAACGCGAGCTTGACCAAAATCACCCTGCCGGGCCAAGGCCTCTCCCAGCTCTTTATTAGCACTGAAACTTTCCGGGTTAAGCTCTTGAGCCTTTATGAAGGCTTGAAGGGCCTCGGTCTCTTTCTGGATTTTTTTATAAGCAAGCCCAAGATTAAAATAATACCCCCACTGCGCTGGACTAAGTTTAATCGCCTCTTCATACGCCGCGGCCGCTTCTTCATATTTCTTTTCGGCGTAAAGCTTGTTTCCCTGGAGAAAGAGCTTATCCGCGTTCGATAAGTTTCTCTCGGCGACTTCCTGGGACTTTTCCAGCTTGACCTCGATTTTCGTCGTTTCGGCGAGGCTAACCTTAACCTCAAAAGAACGGGGCATAAACCCTTGTTTGCGAACCTGGATGATGAAATAGCCTGGTCTAAGCCCGATTTGCGCAAAACGGCCATGAGAGTCTGTTTGCAAGTGATAAGTGACGGCTGTCGACCATTGAGAGATGATAGTTATCTCTGCCCTGTCCACAGGATTACCCGCGGCATCCACGACCACTCCCTCAATCTTTCCCTGATACTGAGCCCGGGCAGGCCCAACTTCGGCCAGCCAGAGCAAGCTTATTACCCCGAAGAAAAAGATAGCTTTCTTAGCCATCTTTATCCGAGACCGAGAAAATTGCCTCATGTTTTTATTTCCTTTTATTCAGAGATTTATTCATGCCTTCCTTAGCTCTTTGTCTAATCTTCTACTAAATCTAACGGCCTATTTTTTTCCTGGCCACCTCTTCCATTTTCTTCACCTCTGGCTGGTTCGGGTCGAGCTCGAGAGATTTCTGAATCAACGGCAAAGCCTTAGCGGCCAGGCCGAGCCGCAGATAACACTCGGCAGTCAGGTTGAGGACGCTCAATTCCGTGGCAGCCTGAAGAAGTTTTTCAAGGAAGGGGAGAGCATCAGCCCATTTTCCGAGATTAAAAAGATTTAGGGCGATAACCTTGGCCATTTCCGGCGAGGGTTGGGATTCATAGAGTGGAAGGATTAGAGCTAAGGACTCTTGATAACGCCCCAGACCAAAGAGTGATTTAGCCATCAAGAGCTTTGTCTCTAAGTCATCTTGTATCTCCATAACTTTTCGAGCCAACTCCAGGGTTTCAGAGTAGCGGCCGGCCAAGAAGAGCTCAAGATTTTCAGGCTGTCCACGTCAGGAAAGCTCGGGTGGACACGGGCCAAGATACGGGGAATAGCGGGATAATACTGGTTTAGCAGCACAAACTCTTCTGTATTCCTGGCAAGCGTTTGCTTTTTCTCGTCAAGCAGAAAAATCTCGCCATAATAATACCCTGGTTTCAGGTCGCCTAAGGAAACCGGGCCCGAGTCTAAAATTTCTTCTGAAACCAGAGCCCTGGCAAGCGGCAATTCCTCGGCCCGGACGACTTCTCCGGTTGAGGCCGAATGCAATTCCAGCCGCAGCCAGCCATCAGCGGGTAATTTCTTTCCCTCAGGCAGGAAAACCGGGGTCAAGAAACCAACCGATATGCCTCCA
Source organism: Candidatus Aminicenantota bacterium (assembly GCA_037441905.1). GTDB lineage: Bacteria > Acidobacteriota > Aminicenantia > Aminicenantales > CALLJL01 > CALLJL01. Next base: position 15,485 of record JBBIRF010000001.1, on the reverse strand, counting down.
GGTACCTCTGGCCGAGCATTCGTCAGGTAACGCCAGCCGCCGAAAGCAAAAGCCTGAAGTCCTGCCGGCTGAGCCGGCGAGGCTTGTTCTTTTTGATAATAAATTAAGGGCTTTCCCAGGCTGAGCTCACTCGAAGCTGAAGGAACGGCGAAATCGGCCGTCGAGGAGGTAAACTCTTTAACCGTCTTATTTTTTAAAAGAAAATGCAGTCGAAACTTTCCCGGGATAACTGGAAAAAGATCCTGGAAGGAAAAAATCCGGCCGGCCTGGGATTCGTATTCCTCCTTTTTCAACCGGACAGGAATTTCTTGAGTCATTTCCCAGATGGTTTCGCCCGTGAGAGCTTCGATTCGCAGGGAAAGCTCGTAAATGGCCCTCGCCATCCCTGCTTCCTCAGGCATAAAACTCATCTGTTTCGGCTCGCAAGCCCAGTGGAGGAAGGCTTGTCCCTGGTGGCGAAAAACACGGACTCGAAAATAGCTTTCGACATACCGGTCAGCATAATCAACCTCAACCCGGGCCTGGTAACTTAGATAATTCCGGGCATAGGCGTCGTTAAATTTTTTCTCCGGAAGCGAACGAATCGAGGCAAGCACAGTCTGGGAAGATAGGGAAGTGGCGGTCGGCGCTTTTTCTCCGGGGATGAGGCTGAGCGTGGCGCTGGCTAATTCCGGTGATATTTTCCGGATAAGATTATAAGCCACCTCTTGATTCGAAGTGCGGCCATAAAGCGAGGGAACGAGCAGTTTCTCCGGGCCGTCAACTCCCGGATAATAAAGGCGGTAATTACCTTCTCCCCGGGGTTGATAAAAGATGAGATAGAAATAGGGAGGGAGGTTATACCGCTCATCCCCCCGATAAAACCAGAGCTCGAGAGGCCAGAGCTCAGAGTATGTGGTGAAAAGATGCCTTTCTAAGGGAGGCCCCAGAAGAAGATAATAATAACCCCTTTCGGTTTGACTCCCCCTTTTTCCCGCGCTCCCTCTGAAAAGAGAATCGGCCTGGCTCACTCTCTGCATGTATTCCTGGAAAAACTCGTTTTCCCGGGTATCCGGCAGGGGGTCTCTCTGCTTCCAGAAGAAGGCGATAAACTTATCCCTTTCCTCGTCGGTTCGAAGCCGACTGAAAACTTCCTTCTCGGCTGGCGTAATAATAGGTTTTACCAGGTCTAACCATTCTTTGAACCGCGGCGCAAGCTCCTGGCTAACCCCCCCCGAGAAGCTGACCTCGAAAAATAAACTAAAGAAAAGGGTAAGAGAAAAAAAATATCGTTTCTTAAAGAGAGACATTTAAACTCAGGCTTGACAGCCGCCTTAGCTCAATAAATTAACATAATTTTATTATGGTGGCAACGCCGGACGAACGGACGGAAGGAGAAAATTTTGCGCAGCTTCGATTACTACCAATTTTTATTCCTGTTTTTACTCCTGGCTGCCCGCTTAATCTTTCGACCCCTGGTTTAGGACCTTAAGAGTTATCCTGCATTTTTATTCTTTGATTGCTTCTTGCGGCCTCTCAATCGCGGTTAATCTTTGGAAATCCCGGCAGAAGCAAGGAAAAGGGGGTTCTCTAAGAATTGTCTCCCTTAAGGCTTATTACTACCAATACTGAAGCCAGGATTTAATAGGCGCCCGGCCTTTCGGGTCTTCCCGGGTTAAGTATACTTTATACAAGGATATAGGGCTAAATAATGATAAAGGCATAAGACCTGCCTCCTTAATTCATTTTTTTGGATTATATAATTCAAATAATTGAATTTTAGGCAGCCAGAAATAGGGAGGCCTTGTTTATCTTGTTGATAATTATGGAATTTTTTCAACTTAAAAATTGGCACGAAATTTGCTATTCAATTAAACGAAAGGAGGTGAAGAAGAAAGCAGAAAAAATGCGAAAAATTAGAGTCCAAAGGGCACCGGACACATCAAAAAAAGGAAAGGAGGAAAGGTTAAAGTGAAAAGAATATTTATGACCATTTTGCTAAGCGGGCTTCTCATTTCTTTTGGCCTCGCTCAGTCACGGGAAACAGGGGCCATCGAGGGAACAGTAAGAGATGACCAGGGAAACCCTCTGCCAGGAGTCACGGTCACCATTTCTAGCCCAAGCTTAATGGGAGTCAGGACATTCGTCACTGACGCGGAAGGGAAATTTCGCTTTCCGGCTCTTCCTCCCGGAGACTATACGGTTAAAGCTGAACTCCAGGGGTTTACGACTGTCGTCCGAGAAAACATCAGGGTGACGACTACCATCCGACTTACCGTTGACCTGGTCATGAAACCGGCTACTCTGGCGGAAGAAGTTACAGTGCTGGCGAAAGCGCCCACGGTCGACGTCAAATCAACTGAAACGGCCTCGGTTACCCTGGCCAACGAAATCCTCAGAAATATTCCTTACAGCCAGTTTACCACGGACATCGTTAACCTGGCTCCCGCCGTTACTGCCAACGTGGCCTATGGGGCCTCGCAAAATACCGGAATTGCCTATTCGGTTGACGGCGTGAACGTCGCCGACCCTGAAGCCGGCTCGGCCTGGGTCTTTCTCGACCACAACATCATCGAAGAAGCTAAGATTATGGGTGTTGGGTTGCCGGCAGAATACGGAAACTTCACCGGGGTAATTTTTAACCTGGTAACTAAATCTGGCGGTAATAACCTTGCCGGTCACATGGAAGTTGTTTTCCAGGGAGAAAAGAACGACTGGCCGAAGGGATTCTGGCAGCAGGATAACAACAAAGCCTATACTGAAGACTTTCCTGAGTTAACTTCTCCTCGCTATCGACTGATAGACGCCAACGCTCATCTGGGTGGTCCTATTAAAAAGGATAAGTACTGGTACTATATAGGCACCCAATTTCAGCAGTTCGCCGACTGGGCCACGGGATTTCCCGAGCCAAGACAGTATAACCAGCCCCGTCTTTTCACCAAGTTTACCTCCCAGCTCGACCCGACCCTTAATGTGGTCTTCTCCTTGGAAGTGGATACATATGATGGCAAGAACAGGGGCGCCAGCGCCACGACAGCGCCTGATGCCGTGGTTAACCAGAAATCCCCTGAAATTGTAGGTAACTTCAGCTTGACCAAGATCCTTAGCCCGAAAACCTTTTTTGACATCAAAGCCGCGTATTTCTGGGGCTATTATTACCTTGACCCCGAAGTTGGCAAGGAAAAGGCTTCGTATTTTAGCCTGGATGAAAACTTTCTTTATAACAGCTCTGGCTACTTCTTCTATGCGGACCGCACCCGCTTCCAGGCCAATGCCAGCTTAACCCATTATGCTGAAGATTTCATCCAGGGCGACCATGACTTCAAATTCGGCGTTGAAATCGAACGGTCGACTGTCCGTAACCGGTATGGCTACACTGGCCCTAACCATATGAAGTATTTCGGGTATGGCAACCCGAGCAAGGGGTGGGAACACTACTTGGCCTACCAGTATGAGGGGTACGACACCAACACCCGCTACACCCGGTTTGAAGCCTTCGCCCAGGATTCCTGGTCTGTCACCCCGAGGTTAAACATAAGCGCCGGAGTCAGGTTCAGCCAAAACTGGGGAACGATCAAGAACGTTGAGGGAATCGTTTATAACACCAGAAGAATTGCCCCCCGAATCGGTTTTACTCTGGATGTTTTTGGCGACAAGACCACCGTCCTTAAGGCGCATTACGGCCAGTTTACCGAAGCCATGCTTTCAAGCTACCATGACCGTCTGAACCCGGCTTCAGCCTATTCTGATTACGTCGGCTATTACTGGGACGGCAAGCAATGGGTCGAATTCATGCGAACTACCCACGAAGAGCTGTACTCCATCGCTGACGATATTAAACACCCCTATTTAAACCAGTATACTGTCAGCATTGAAAGAGAGCTCTTTACCGACACTTCTTTCTCTGTGGCCTATATCTACCGAGAATGGAAAAACATCATCGGACGTTACGATACGCTCTCTGACTATCGCCAGATTCCGATTTCAGTCGGCTACCACATCAATAAGACTTTCAATATTTATGAGCTTACGACCGGCGACGCCCACGCTTTCGTCCTGGATAACATCGAAAAGGGACAACCCTGGGTTATGCTCGACCCATACCGGAAATACCGAGGAGTTGAATTTCTGTTCAACAAACGCTTCTCGCATCGCTGGCAGTTGATGCTGAGCTATGTCTATTCAAAGGCCTGGGGGACTATGGATAACGGGTTTGCCGACGATATTGGCTGGTCTGACCGCGATGGGTTACACACTGGCGACCCGAATTTCTGGATCAACGCCGACGGCCACTCGACCGTAGACCCAACTCATATGCTCAAACTTCAAGGAACCTACATCCTGCCGCTTGACATCAGCTTAAGTGCTTATTTCCGGGCGATTACGGGAAATGCCTGGACAACCCGCTACCGGACCAAACGATTGGCCCAGGGAAGGGTTACTTTCTTCGTTGAACCCAGAGGTTCCAATCATTATCCGATGCAGAAGATCCTGGATATCAGGCTCGAAAAAATCTTCCGCTTCGCTGAAAAGTACCGGTTCGGGGTGATGCTCGACATTTTTAACGTTTTAAACGCCAACACAGTAACCAGCTGGGGGACGAGAATAGGTTACGACTGGCTACCTGACCAGTGGGAATCGACCGACGGCCACCAGCTCTACAGCATTGTGCGACCCAGGCAGATAAGGCTTGGTCTTCGTTTGATCTTCTGAGTAAAAATGGCGGGGCAGGGGTTCTTCTCTGCCCCGCCTCAGGTTGCTTTTCTGTTTAAGAGGGAAGGAATAATTTACCCTGAAGCGAAGGGTCGATTCCCAATATTGAGGCTCCCGGCGGGAAGCCAAGACTGAACTAGCAAACCTCAAACCCGATTTTTTCTGCCAAGCCGACCGAGAGGAAGTAAATTTCTAACTAACTTGTGCTTCGCCAAGAAGATAGCCTAGTAAAAAAATTTTGAGAAAACATAAGTTCTTAGGCCTATCGCCTGAGAACCGGCCACGTCTCCTCAGCTAAGTCTTCCCAAAGAAAATTAAGGACTTCCTGCGGGCTCAAAGACCCAACAGCCGTTTTTACTCCTTTGTCAGCAAAGGAAAAAGATTTATAATATTTTTCGCCGGTCAATCCAAAAGATATTCAAGATAGAAAACGTGGCTTTTTTAAAAATAAGATGAAAAAAGGCAAGAAAAATAAGGAAATAACTGGCTCAAAATTGAGAAGTGTTGACCGGCGGCTGCTTTTCATTTTCGGCCTCGCCCTAATTTTCTCCCTAAGTTTTGTTTTCTATTTCATCTGGAATCGCTCATCCATGTTTTTGACCTCCCGCCTTTTCGAAGTAAAAAACCCCAACGTGATTCTGGTTACAGTGGACACTCTGCGAGCTGACCGTCTTCACTGTTATGGGTTTGAAGATATCCAAACGCCAACCATCGACCTTATCGCGGCCAACGGGGTCAAGTTTGCCCATTGCGTCGCTCAAACCCCGCTGACCCTTCCTTCGCATACGACAATTTTTACAGGTACTCTGCCGCTTTTTCATGGCGTCAGGGATAACGGCGGGTTCGTCGTTCCCAGGAATTTAGTAACCATGGCCGAGGTCTTCCAGCAGTCTGGTTACGCCACCGCGGCCTTTGTCGGCGCTTATGTTCTCGATTCCCGCTGGGGGCTTGACCAGGGGTTTAATTATTATTTCGACCAGTTCGACCTGAGCAAATTCGAGAAAATTTCCCTTTCCATGGTCCAGAGACCGGCCAACGAAGTCATCGACCAGGCCCTCTCATGGCTTGAGGCCAATTACCAGAAGCCCTTTTTCCTGTGGGTTCATCTTTATGACCCCCATACTCCCTACAGTCCGCCTGAAGACTGGGCAAAAAAATACCCCAACCATCCCTATCTGGCCGAGATTGCTTTCACCGACCATGAACTTCGCCGTCTTTGGGATTTTCTGGAGAGCCGGAGCCTGCTTTCCCGGTCGCTTTTCGTTTTTACCGCGGACCACGGAGAAAGCCTGGGGGAACATAAAGAGGCAACCCATGGCTTTTTTCTCTACGAGGGGGCTATCCATGTGCCGCTCATTTTTGTCCTTCCGCAGGAGAGGTTTCAAGGAATAGAGGTAGGCGAGACTGTCAGCCTGGCTGACATCATGCCGACAGTCCTCGAAATTGCCGGGCTTCCTCTTCCTCCCCAAGTCCAGGGGAAAAGCCTGCGGCCGTATTTTTTTAAACCCCGGAGGTCAGCCCGCCGCCTGACGTATGCTGAGACCTTTTACCCCCGCTTTCACTTTGGCTGGTCTGAATTGGCCAGCGTTCAAGATGGCCGCTGGAAACTAATCGTGGCCCCCCATGCTTCTTCACCCGAGCTTTATGACCTTAAAACTGACCCTAAAGAAAGAAACAACCTCGCTGGCCAAGAAACAAAAATTTTAAAAAGACTCGAGAAGGAGGCGGCCGAGCATATGGCCCATTACAGCCGGAATGCTTTCGAGGTCAGCCTAACTCAAATCGACGAAGAAACAAGAGAAAGGCTCGCCGCTCTGGGCTACATTGGCTCTTTCATCGACGTAAAAGCCACCGCCGGAAAGAAATTGGCCCATCCGCGGGAGAAGATTGACGTTTTTAACGATTTATCCAGAGCCAGGGAAATAGGCATGGAAGGAAACGCCGAGGAAGCTATTGCCATTATCGAGCGGATAATCTCCCAGGACCCTGATATTTCAGACGCCTATTTTACCCTTGGAAATATTTATTTCCGTTTAGGTCGCTTCGCGGAGGCCGCCGCTAAGTTTCGCCAATCATTAAGCCTTAAGCCAGACGATATCTTTGCGGCTTTAAATATTGCCAATTGCTACCTTCGCTCGGGTAAGCCCGATGAGGCCGAGGCTTTTCTTTTAGAATTCATCCAGAAGGGCTTTCCCGATTCCCAGGTCTATTTTCTTTTGGGTAACATAAAATTTTGGGAAGAGAAATACGAGGAAGCCATAAAATATTACCAGGAATGCCTCGCCCTTAACCCTGATTCAGCCTCAGCCTATAACGCCTTAGGTGCTGTCTATACTGTTAAAAAAGAGCTTGATAAGGCCGAAGAACATCTTCGTCGCGCTCTGGAGCTTAACCCGGAGCTGACCAACGCTCATTACAATCTTGCTCAAGTTTACGAACTCAAAGGCATGACAGAAAAGGCAATCGAAGCTTACCGGCAGGAGCTCTCTCACAGCCCCCGTCATTTTAAAGCCAGCTTCAACTTAGCCCGTCTGTATCGCCTTGCTGGAAACGACAGGGAAGAGGAGCGCTGGTTGCGCCTCTGTCTGGAGGAAGAACCTTCTTTCCCGCTCACCTATTTTTATTTAGCCAGGATAATGCTCAATCGCGGGGAAAAATACGAGGAGGCTGTTTCCTTAGTGGAGCGGGGAATAAAGCTTAAGCCTGAACCAAAGGACCTTGCCCTGGGTTATTTTCTTCTGGCCGACCTTTACAACCGCTTGGGAAAGCCGGCACTTTCCGAAGAATATGCGCGCAAGGGGGAAGAACTTTCCCGGTCTTCAGGCAGTCGCTAAAACCCGGAGAAGATTTCTGGCTCGGGCAGCCCGAAGAAATTTATAAGAGGGGGGCGTTGTTCTTTTAGCCTTTAGACGCCGGTAATTTTTTTATAAAGTTCGAGATATTCGCGGGCTGACCTCTCCCAGGAAAAATCAGCTTCCATGGCATTTTGGATCAATCGTTGCCAGATGTCGGGTTGAGAATATATCTTGAGGGCCGACCTTACGGCCTCGACTAAAGCGGTCCGCGAATATTCGCTAAACTTAAACCCGTTACCTCTCATTGAGACGCTATCAAACTCTTCAATCGTGTCGGCCAGACCGCCTATCGACCTGACAATAGGAATGGTGCCGTAACGGAGGCTATACATCTGAGTCAGGCCGCAGGGCTCAAAACGAGAGGGAATCAGGAAAAAGTCGCTCCCGGCGAAAATTAACCGGGCTAAAGCATCGTCGAAGGCAATCTTGACCCCGAGCCGGCCTTTTCTCTTCTGTTGCTCAGCGGAAAGAAGGTCGTGATATTTCTGGTCTCCCTGACCGAGAATGACAAGGTTTAGCCCGAGGGAAAAAAGGTCTTCCAGGCTGGCAACCACCAGGTCAAGCCCCTTCTGGTCAGCTAAACGGCTGACCATGCTAACCAAAGGCTGTTCAAGGGCGGAAGCCGAAAACCCGAAATTTTGAATTAATTGTTGTTTGCACTTTTTTTTGCCTTCGAGGTTGCCGCGGCTATAGCGATAGGGAATAAGGGGGTCTTTTTCCGGGTCCCAGACCGAATTATCAATCCCGTTGAGAATACCGTAGAGGGAAGATGCCCTGCTTCGCAAAACTCCGTCCAGGCCGCAGCCATACTCTGGTTGTTGAATTTCCCGGCTGTAGGTTGGGCTTACCGTGCTCAGGGCGTCAGCATAAACCAGGCCGGCTTTTAGAAAGTTTACTCGGCCGTAAAACTCCATTTCTTCCATCCGAAAAACCTCGGGTGGCAAGCCGATTTTCTCGAGAATTTCAGCCGGAAAAATGCCCTGGTAAGAAAGGTTATGTACTGTAAACAAAGAGCGGCTGGGCCGGAAGAATGGGTCGTCTTTATATTTGTATTTAAGATAAGCCAGGGATAAAGCTGCCTGCCAATCATGGGCATGAATAAGGTCTGGCTGAAACTTCAAAGCTTTCATCGCCTCCAAGGAAGCATAGCAATAAAAGGCAAACCTGGCCGCGTTATCGGGGTAATCGCCGCTGGGGGTGCCATAAATTCCATCCCGGAGAAAATAGTTGTCATTTTGAATAAAATAGACCCTAATTTCTGGAGTCTGATGTTCCCACAGCGGGACCATGATATCTTTTTTTTCCCATGAAAAATAAATCTCGCCCGCTGGATTCAAGCTTAGGTTCTTTTTATGAACCTCCTGGTAAAAAGGCAAGAAAAGGGTTATTTCGACTCCCTGCTGGCTGAGATACCGAGGAAGAGAACCGACAACATCAGCCAGCCCCCCGGTCTTTGCGTAGGGAACGGCCTCTGAAGCTAAGAACGAAACTTTCATCCAGAGGATTTTAGCATACTTTTTCCCTCAAGCGAACCGAGTTGCTAAAAAAGGTGAGTCTGGTTAAGATGAAAACAAAACTCCAATGACCTTAGTAACGGCGGCGGTTATCAAGAGACACGGATTAATCCTGATAGCCAGGAAGAAAAAAAACAAAAAAAGGGGCGGATTATGGGAATTCCCGGGCGGGAAGCTTCATCCCGGGGAAAAACCGGAGGATGGGCTGCGCCGGGAACTGAAGGAAGAATTAGGGGTTGAAGCCGAAATCGGCGAGTTCGTCGGCGTCTGGGAAAGGCCCGAAATCGAGCCCGGAGTGCGGCTGTTAGTCTTCATGGCCTCGATATCCGAGTCTCCCGCCGAATCAAAAGACCACGAAGCCATCCGCTGGGTTAGCCCGGATAACTTTCCCCTGGCCGAGTTCGCTCCGCTTGACCGGGAAATAGCTCTTTTTCTGTCGCGGAAAAGATGAAAACTTCGAACGGGCGAGCCGTGATTCTCAAGCCAGGCAAGGAAAAGCCTATCCTCCAAAGGCATCACTGGATATTTTCCGGGGCTGTCGAAAGGTTTCCAGAGTTTGAAGACGGCAGCATCCTTCCGGTAAAAAATCATCAAGGAGAGCACCTTGGGTATGCCTATTTTAACCGTCGCTCGTCGATTGTCGGTCGCATGGTCAGTTTCGGCGCGCTTTCCCCTGAAAAGGCTCTGACTGAAAGCCTCACTCGCGCCATCAGCTGCCGGGAAGCGTTATTTAACAAGGAAACCGACGCCTATCGTTTAATCAACGCCGAAGGAGATAATCTCCCCGGGCTGGTTGTCGACCGTTACCACGACGTCCTGGTCATCCAGGTTTCAACGCTCGGGATGGAGAAACTTAAACCATGGGTTTTGGAAAACCTGGTCAAAATATTGCGGCCTCGTGGGGTTTTAGAAAGGTCAGTTTCGCCAGCCAGAGCCGAGGAAGGCTTAGCTGAGGTTGAAGCCTGGGTCTACGGTGAACCCCTGGCAACAACCGAGATAAGCGAAAACGGGGCTCGTTTCTTGATTGATTTCACCCGGGCCCAGAAAACCGGTTTCTATCTCGACCAAAGAGAAATGAGGCTTCTGGTGCGGCGCCTGAGCCGGGGAAGAAAGGTCCTCGACTGTTTTGCTTATACTGGCGGGTTCAGCGTTAACGCCCTTCTTGGCGGAGCCTTGCGAGTCGAGCTGGTCGAGGCCTCCGCTTCTTCTCTTGAGCTCAGCCGCCGGAATCTCGAGCTCAACGGGTTCCCGGCTGAGTCCTACGAGCTTTATGAAGCGGATGTTTTTACTTTCCTCCGCGGCAAAAAAATCGAGGCTGATTTTATCATCCTCGACCCGCCGGCTTTCGCCAAAAAAAGGACAGACGTTATTCGCGCCGGCCGCGGTTATAAAGATATTAACCGCTTGGCCATGTCGGCTCTCCCGTCCGGCGGGTTACTTTTAACCTTCTCTTGCTCTCATTATATTACCGACGAGCTTTTCCAGAAAATCCTGTTTCAGGCGGCCCTTGAGGCCGGCCGCTCTGTCCGTATCCTCCAAAGAATGAGACATAGCTTTGACCATCCGGTGAGTATTTTCCATCCAGAAACCCATTATTTAAAAGGCTTTCTGTTATATGTAGATTGAAATGAAGACCAGGATGTCTAAAATAGAGGTTGTTTTCCCTGATTTTTAGCCTGGGAGGAGCAATAAACGGAAAATAAAATGATTAATGCAGGAGCGAATACATCAGGTTTTGGCCGACTAAAGTCTGGACTTAATAAATACTTAGCATGAAAGGAAAATTCACATGAACGGCGAACAAGAAATAAGGCAGGCGATGAGGCAAACTTTTCGGGTGCAAGTTTTGATAGCCATAGCTCTTTTCTTATCCCTTATTGTTTACTTGGTAATCGAAGAATTGGTCAGGCACTTATACCAGCCATTTCACGGCTGGGGGAGTGTTGGCTTTAACCAGTTAGCTTCGTTGCGATATATCTTTTACGCGGTTGCTGTCGGCACGGTAATCCTGATGCGTCTGCTTCAAGCTATCTTGAGTAGATTTCCTTCTGACTTCGACTGGAGTCAGGCTCTGTCGCGGTTAAGTCTGGCTACGCTTATTCCTCTTTTCCTGGCTGAGACCCCGGCTATCCTTGGTCTTGTCTTCTTTTTTCTCACCGGACTCCAGAGAGATTTTTACGTCCTGAGCATAGTGTCGGTCATCCTTCTTTTCATGTATTTTCCGCGCCAGGCCCTGTGGGAAGAGAAAATGGCCCCCTATATTTCCCGTTTAACCGGGCCATGAGTCCAGGGTCAGTAAAGTCCGAATGCCTTTCTCTTGGGTTAAACCAGGTTTTCTATTTTTGGCTTAAATTAGCTTTAGAGGGAGGCGGTCTTCTAAGAATCTTCAAAAAATAATTCTTCTGACTAAACTTATTGTTTGGGGGGAATCCATGAGAAGAAAGGTCAGGGTAAGGACAAAGGTGATCCCTCTTTTTTTTCTTTTTATGATTTTCTTCCTCCTTCGACCTTACCTCTATCCCTGGGAAAAACCCGGGTTTCCGCCGCCCGTGAGCTACGACATCAGGGTCATCCTTGACCCGGACAAAGCAATGATTACTGGAGAGGAGGAAATTGTCTGGGAAAATCGGACATCGGACGAAGTGCCCGACATGCTTTTCCATCTCTACTGGAACGCTTTTAAAAACGAAGCCAGCGTTTTTTTCCAGGAAGCAAGAGCTGAAGCCGGGTTGACTGCCTTGCGGCCGAAATTAGGCAAGTGGGGTTGGGTCGACATAGAAGCAAGCAGGTTGGCTGACGGCCGCGACCTCCGACCGTCTCTGAGTTTTGTTCATGGCGACGATTCCTCACCCGGCGACGAGACTGTAGTCCGGGTAGTTTTTCCCCAGCCGGTAAAGCCCGGAGAAAAAGTCTCTCTCGTAATTTCCTTCAAGGCCAAGGTTCCAGACCAAGGAATCAGAGTAGGATACCAGGGTAAGGCTTTTTTCATTTCTCAATGGTTTCCCAAGCCAGGTGTCTATGAGTCCGGCAAAGGTTGGAACTGCCATCCTTACCACCTTAATTCAGAATTTTTTGCTGATTTTGCCCGGTTTCGGGTGGCTATCACCACGCCCGCGGGCTATGTCGTCGGCGCCTCGGGGAAAGAAATCAGCCGAACGCTGGATGAGGCTAAAATGCAACAGACTATAACTTTTGCGGAGGACTGGATTCATGATTTTGCCTGGACAGCCGCTCCCGATTATCACCGCTTCGAGCAAGATTTTATCGCTGCCGCCGAAATCGAAGAAAGCGAGCTCCTGGCAGTAGCCGAATTCTTGGGCCTGAAGCTCGAGGAGGTCCGCCTGCCTGACGTCAAAATGATAATCTTGCTCCGACCGGAGCACGTCAGCCAGCTTGAACGGCATCTCCAAGCCCTGAAGCAGGCCATTAAGTATTATGGTCTGTGGTTTGGCCCTTATCCTTACGAACAGATTACCCTTGTCGACCCGCCTTACGGAACGGGCAGCGGCGGGATGGAGTATCCCACTTTTTTTACCGCCGGAACGTCGCTTTTCCTCGACCGAGATGTACTTTCACCCGAGGGGGTGATTGTCCACGAATTTGGCCATAACTACTGGTACGGTTTAGTCGCCAACAATGAGTTCGAGGAAGCCTGGCTGGATGAAGGCATTAACACTTACAGCACTGGCCGGGTTTTAGCCCGGGCTTACGGTCCGGGAAAGTTATCTCTTTCGGTCAACGGCCTGCCTCTCGCCTGGTTTCTGCGCCTTCCGAGTTATTACGATTGGGAACTTGACCGGGCGACGTCTATCCATATTGTTTCTCTCGACCCAGTTGTCCGTGAATCCTGGAAATTTCTCAACCGCTTGAGTTACGGCCTTAATGTCTATCAACGGGCCTCTACTTGCTTGCGCACCTTAGAAAAACTGGTCGGGGAGAGAAAAATGCTCCTGGGGCTGCGGGAATTTCAGCGACGGTTTCGTTTCCGTCATCCCCGCAGCCAGGATTTCTTCGACGTCATGAGCGAGGTGAGCGGTTATAACCTTCAGTGGTTTTTCGACACCTTCCTTCTCTCCACCAAGACGTTTGACTATGGGATAAGCGCGCTTCGTTCGAGGCCAAAGCCGTCTAAGCTGACCGGAGTCTTCGAAGAAAGCGGCCAAAAAAAGGAAATCCCGTCAAAGGAAAGCGGCTATTTAGACAAAAAGAAGGAATCAAAGCCTGAAATTTATATAACCGAAGTTGTCGTCAGAAGGTATGGCGAGGCCAGGGTATCACCTGATTTCCCGCTGACCTTAAAAATAAGGTTTGAAGACGGGACAGAAGAGGTCAAAACCTGGGATGGCCAGGAAAGATGGGCGCGTTTTTCCTTTGAAAAGCCGGCACGGGCAAAGTGGGCCTGGCTTGACCCGGAGCAAACCTGGGTCATAGATGCTAACTTAGCTAATAACAGCCGCCTGGTTAACGAGTCGAAAAAAGGAATCTGGCGGGTTACGGCCTGGGTTTTCTCCAGTCTTCAGAACATCCTGTTGTTTCTGAGCGGGCTGGTTTAAGGAGGCGAGGATGAACACTTTGGCTTCTTTTAAGCTCGGGTTTGAGGCTGTTTTAAAACATAAGCGTTTGCTTTTTTTCCTCTGGGGAACCAATAGTTTTCTGGCGCTCGTTTTTCTCCTGCCTTCCTTTTTCCTCCTCCGGCACCATTTTTCTCACTCCTTCCTGGCCGAGAACCTCGCCAGGGGAATCGGCCTCGTCTCCCTGGGAGACCTGCTCTATGGTTATCAAAACCTGACGCCTTTGCTCCTGGGCCATATTATTTCCATATTTCTCATCGGAATCGCCGTTTCCCTCGCGACGACAGCCGGAATTTTCGGTGCTTTCAGGTGCGAAATAGAGTACCGTTTCCCTGACATTGTGGCCGCTTGCGGTCGCTATTTCTTCCGTTTCCTGCGAGTCTTCCTGCTTTTTCTGGTCTCCCTCGTGGTTATCTTTGTTCCTTTCAGCCGGAGCCTGGGGGCAGTTTTTCAACTCTGGACCCGGAATGCTAACTCGGCCTGGCCAAACTTCTGGTCAGGGTGGGTAAAAATAATCTTGCTGCTTGCCCTGTATTCGCTGCTTAAAATGTTCTTCGATTTTACCAAGGCCCGCCTTGTCCGGGCGGACAGCCGACGCGTTCTTCATAGCCTCGGCCGCTGTGCTTCTTTTCTTTCCCGCCGTTTTTGGCGGGGGGTGGCTGTTTTTCTTCTTCCCTCGCTGGTTTCGAGCGCAGTCGTTTTTGTTTTCTTTTTCCTCTTCCGGGTTATCCCGACCGGGTCTCTCTGGACATTCTGGGCAGTGTTTGGGCTCGAACAGCTCTATGTGTTTTTCCGGGGAGCCGGAAAGGTTCTCACTCTTGGCACTTTATATCATTTCTTCCGGCTGGAAACAGAAAAGTTTCAGGCAGAAGGCTGAGGGTTTTTCGGTAAAATTCCGGCAAGATATAAACAAGAAATATCAGCCGAGGTATTGAAAAATCTTCAGTTTGGCCGCTCGGTGTTTCTTTCGCTCTTTTCGGGGGAGAGGAAAGCGGAGCTCAAAAAAACTGGCGTTGTTAAGGTGCCACGGGGGAACTTTCCGGCCGAGGCCTTCGTTTATTATAGAGAACAAGGAGGCAATTAATGAAGAAAAAACTCTTAGCTATTAATCTTGCCGCTTTGGCCGTCGTTTTCTTCGCCGCTAAAACAGCCCTGCCAGCCACCCAGGAGCATCAAGAGGAATTCAGCCAAACCTATTCTCTCAGCCGGCAAGGGGCTTTTGAGCTCCGGAACATCAACGGCCTGGTCGTCGTCACCACCTGGCCGGAGGAAAAAGTTGAGGTTAGAGCCGTCAAGAAAACCAGGCGCGACCCGAAGAACCTGCAACTGGTTAAGATCGAGGTGGAGAGCGCCGTCGACCGAGTGGCTGTAAGAACTACTTATCCCCGGATGAGAAATACCGGAGTGAGCGTCGATTTTGAAATTCGTCTGCCTGAAAGGCTTGCCCAGACGAGTCTCGAAGTGGTGAATGGCCAGATAAGAGTGACCGGCCCCCTCCACCGACTTAAGGCCGCGGCGGTTAACGGAAATATCCAGGCGACTGGCATCGAAGGCCCGGTAAACTTAGAAACGACCAACGGCCAAATCGAGGCCAGTTTGAGCTCCGGCCCTTCCAAGATAGAAACTGTAAACGGCGGTGTCGAATGTCGGTTGCTTTCTTTAAGGGAAAACTTGACTATCGAAACGGTTAACGGCTCGGTTGAGGTGAGGGTGGCTGCGGAAGAAGGTTTGAACGCCTATCTCGATGCCAGGACGACGAATGGCGGCCTCAGCGTTGACGTTCCGATGCTCTTTCAAAACCTTCGCCGGACAAGAGGAAGTCTCGAAGGCCAGGTGGGGCAAGGCGGGCCGCT